>CAVVVS010000001.1:0-120668 GCA_963751355.1 uncultured Ignavibacteriales bacterium
CGCACCCGTGCGCCACTTTAATCAAGATATTGCTATCTCTTTCTCGTAGACTTGCATGTGTTAAGCACGCCGCCAGCGTTCGTCCTGAGCCAGGATCAAACTCTCCGTTGTAGAGTTTAATTTTTGTGTAATCTTGGCGTCGAGACGCTTAGTTGAAACCATTTAACATTGACTGGTTAAATGCACTCACTCTGTCAAAGAACATTCTAAATTTCATAAACTTTCATTTAAGAAAGACTTCAAATTTACAGGCTCTTTTATCTAAAGTCAAGAGCCTTTTTTCAATACTTAAATTTTATTTTTCGTTTTTTTTAATTGCAAAAACTGAATTAAAATTCAGCCTTACTAATATAAGATTCTAATTTTTATTGTCAAGGATTGCTATCAATAATTGACATTTTTTTTCTTGTTTAGTTCTCATCTTGTCAAAAAACTTTGCAAACTTAAAAATCAAAGAGCACCTAATTAAATACTTTTTATTTAAATAATCAAATATTTTCTAAAATAATATTATTTTTCCCCAAATGAATTTTAACGTTAATTTAACTTTTTATCAAAGTAATAATTTTACTCTCAGACAGATACAATTCTTAAGCGATCTATGATAAAATGGTATAGTAAAACTACCGTATTCTTCAATTAATAACCCATCTTGCGCAGAGATATTATAACTTAGTTTCGCTGCACACACAACCCTTCCGTGTTAAAATTTCCTCCAATTTTTAATAGAATGAACATTTCTGCATAAAATGACGAAATAATAAATTAGAGTTTACTAAATTGTATTAACAGCAATAGAATGGTAGCAAAACTGCTTACAATACCTAAATAACCTCCTACTTCACGCACATAATAATGGAATGAGCGTACAGGATTTTGAGGTATATAAATATAATCTCCCGCCTCTATCTTAACGTTATTATCCTCTACAGGCAGCCAATCCCTGCTCCCGGCTTTAATTACCATGATATCACTTTGGGCATTATTACCCAGCCCCCCTGCTTTTTCAATATAGAATTTGTAACCTTTACCCGGCTCATAAGGAATATTGCCCGGCTTAACAACTTGCCCGAAAACGTAAACGGAATGATTTTGAGGGGGAATTATAACTATATCTCCGTCATGTACAATATACTTGGACGCTTCGGAGTTATCATCGTTTATTTTTGTAAAATTAATTCCGCTTCCACCCAATAAATTTCTTAATTGATTTTCCAGATTGAAATACATCGTATCTTCTTCCGTAAGATTAGACAATCTTAACATCTCAAAATCGTCTAAATGAAGCAGTAGCGACGAAACTTTTGTATTAAGCGGCTCTGTTTCATCCTGGAGTTTTATACCGTACTCTGTCTCCAATAATAAGGGCAAAGCATTACCCCGGTAAAGCCGCGCTTTTGGCAAGAAAGCGTCGGATTTAAGTCCGCCGGCGCGTTCAATTACCTGTTTAAGTGTTGTGTTATTTCTTGTTATCGGAATTTTGCCGGGTGAATTAACTTCGCCGGCAACTAAAATGCTAAACTCCTTTTTCTCCGTCTCTTTTGCAAGTACAACAACCCTATCTCCTCTTTGAAGATTGACGTCACTATTAATATCCACCGTATCAACATTCATAGTATCGCCATTGTAACTCAATCTATAAATTGCTGCTTTGGTTACATTCACGTAGGCTTTGTTAATCCCCTGTGCAAATAAAAGAGCATCAGAAAGTTTATCCCCATCAACAAATAAGAATTTACCCGGATGATTAACTGCACCCGAAATACTGAAAAAATTATGTTTCAAATCCGCCGGCGGAAAGATTATTACATCATCATTTTTTAAATACGGATCGTCCTTAAAATCGCCGGTAATCCTGAATTTGAGCAAATCAATTTTCATGGCGGAACCGTCGGCACGTTTCAATGTTATATTTCTTAATGAGAAATCCTTTAGCTTTTTATTTATTTTTTCTAAAAGGAGGGGATCTGTCAGATTCCTCAGAGCTTTTTCCCTTGCCTCATTATACATCCTCGTTACAAACTGATCTACTCTTTCAGTAATGGATGCCGGGAATGTACCTGTAATAAAAAAGTCCCCGCCAATCGTCACACTGATAGCGCTTGCCTGTAACAGTGAAGCGGTGCTTGAGCCTGATCCTTTTGTATCCAATTGAGCCCTTGCAGATGAATAAATAATAAACACTATGAGCAAAAAGAATGATTTCTTCATTTAATTTTACCTTATGTAGTTAAATCTATATTTTTAATTGATATTTAATTCTTATACTGTTCGGCATAATATTTTTGATATTCACCCGACAGGATTCTTTCCCACCAATTTTTATTACCATTATACCAATCTATAGTGCGGGCAATTGCCTCTTCAAAAGGGAATTCGGGTTCCCATCCAAGTTCGGTTTGTATTTTTGTGGAATCAATCGCATACCGCCTGTCGTGTCCGGGTCGGTCTTTTACATACTGAATTAAATCTTCCGATTTATCCAAATGCTGCAAGATTAATTTCACAATTTTAATATTCGGCATTTCGTTGCTTGCGCCGATATTATAGACTTCCCCTGTTTTACCTTTTTCGAAAACAACATCTATCGCCCTATTATGATCGATAACATAAATCCAATCTCTTACATTCATTCCGTCGCCGTACACAGGTAGTTCTTTATTGTTTAACGAATTTATAATCATTAAAGGAATTAGTTTTTCCGGAAATTGATAGGGTCCGTAATTGTTGGAACATCGGGTAATCACTACCGGCATCCCGTACGTATGATGAAATGCCAGCGCCATCATATCCGATGCCGCTTTACTGGATGAATATGGACTGTTGGGTGATAATGGAGTATTTTCGGTAAATAAACCGTCCTTTCCAAGACTGCCGTAAACTTCATCGGTTGATACTTGAAGAAATTTTTCCACCTCAAAATTGCGGGCTGTTTCAAGCAGTACGTTCGTACCGATAACATTAGTTTGATAAAATATTTCCGAACCAAGAATGCTCCTGTCTACATGCGATTCTGCAGCAAAATTTATTACATATTTAATTTTGTACTTTTCAAATATATAGCGCACCAATTCGGAATTGATTATATCACCTTTTATGAATTGGTAATTCTTCTTATTTTCAGTTGATTTTAGATTTTCAAGGTTGCCTGCATAGGTTAATTTATCCAGGTTGATGATATTATAATCGTCTCTTTCAGTGAGAATGTGATTAATAAAGTTGCTGCCGATAAATCCGGCTCCTCCTGTAACTAGAATATTTTTCATTAATTTTCCCTAATATGAAAATAAGCCGATAAAAATTCCTGTTTGAATGAAAAAGCTGTTTCCGTTAAGATTGGAAGGTACGCCGGTCAATTCGCGCCCATTATCAATTTTCCAGCTATCACTCAACTCAATTTGATAACCTGCACCGATTCGAAACGAAACGAATCTATAAAAGGGGATATCAACATTTAAAGTAGGAGAAATCATCCAGTAACTATTTTTAATGTTTTTATTGATGTTTTTTGAAGTAGCATTTTGGGCGTTTGACCAAACTGTATTCCAATTAAATGAACTGCTGTTATTATAAATTTCAATATCCATACTTCCGCCCCCGATTATGGTACCAACCGAAACAGCAATATTTTTAATAAAGGGAAGAGTATATTCAACAGTCAAGCCGCCACCGCCGAGGGAATAGATTACCTCCCTGTTTGTACCATTCACCATTGAAGATGTTGATGTGGATCCGCTAAAGCCCATTCCTCCGATTCTAAAATTTTCTAAGAATCCCAGATAAATAAATCCGGCACCTCCAGAAGTGTAAAAGCCACTATTAGATAATGCGGGGACACCGAATGAAGCCAGCTGTGTATTTACAGCATCCATATTAGGAAAATACCAGCCGGGAGTGTATCCTCCTCCGCCTCCGAATGGAGCATCAAAATAGGTGGATTCTTGTGCATAGAGTGATATGGATAATATTATTAGAAAGCTGAGTACTAATTTTATTTTTTTCATAAATCTTTAATTAATATTTGATAAATTTACCAATGAAGGCATGAAAAAGCAAAGAATTCAATGACCTAAGATTGTGATATATTGAAGGTAGAAACTTAAAAATTACAACCAGATAGTTTAAGTCATTTATTTAAGGACTTATAATAATTTAATTTTTATCAGCCGGTTTCGAATATTCAACATCCATATGATAATCCCATTTATCAAAATAAAGATTACCGCCTTTCCACTCAACTTCCCCTCTTTGAAAATCATTGGTTTCGTTGCGCGGATAAACTTTTTCGGGATAGAGAGACCGACCATAATCATCATTAACAATTAAATGATACGCATCAATTCCATCAGTGAAAAAATATTGAACTTTTGGATCATTCGAATTTCTTACTCCCATATAAGGATCTGTGGGAATCCAACCGTAACCTTCATAATAGACTTCAGTCCAATCATGTAAATTTACACTGCCCGGATGCATCATCCAGCCGCTCTGCCATCTTGCAGGTATTCCGCTGAACCTGCAGAGAGTTATAAACAGCAATCCTTTTATACCGCAGTCGCCGTGCATATTTGTTAAACAATAATCTGATATATTATTTATTGTTGAATATTCTCGCGCACTCGCCCATGGAATATTATCCGAAATCCACTTAAATATTAATTTTACTTTTTTATAAGGATTAGTTTCGCTGCCGATAATTTTGTGTGATAAATTTTTAATCTTATCAGTGAAAACTATGTGAGGCGGTCTTTCAGCGGTAAATTTTTTAAATAATTCCGAGTTTTTATCATAATGTTTTATGGCTCCCGGATCTAAATTATACCATTCTGCATAAGCCGTGTATTCAAGTAAATAATTAAAAACAGTCGGCTCTCCGGCTTTCGCTTTCTTTTCTATATATAGTGTCCTCTGAGAATAATCATCATTTGGAGAAATGATATAATGCTTTGAGTTAACCGAAAGTAATTTAATGTCCGTTTGCCGTTTGTGCCCTTCTCTAGGATAAGGCAGCCAGCAGCGAATAACTTCACCGGATGTTACCGCATCTTTGTCCACGGTTAATGTGTAATTAATTTTTATTCTAACCGGATTGACTAATCTCTTCCCGGTTTTCTCTGCCTCTTTTATTACATCCGGAATGTCTTTACTTAAAAAAGTATCCAGTTTGCTGATTGTTTTTCCGTCTATTTCTTCTTTTCTAGCTTTTGCATTTTTGTTTACTCTAAAAAGATTTGGAACCGCATTATGAAAAAACCGTTTTTTACCGTCTATTATTTTCATTTCCAATGACTCGTCCTCTTCCCAATTTTTAAGCATTTTTGTGTCAACATCCGGGTAATATTTTTTTAACGCGTTTATTACATAATCTTCGTCCCTGTCAAAATCCAATCTAATTCTATGCATCTTGTCAATTTGAAATTGAAGATTGTATTTTTCGTTTTCAGAAATATCTCCTTTTCCGATAATTTCCTTTATCATTTGCGAAGCTTTTGTAAAATTGCCTTGCTGAATCTGTTTATTGATGTCGGGATATTTCGTTTGTCCAAATAACGGGATTACAAGTGTTACTGCAAGCATTAGAAAAAACAATTCTTTCATGATATTTAAATTTTTATTGTATGTTGTACAAATATAACAAATAGAAATTTCAATTATTAATAATTCATCCCCCGTGATTTGAACTTTACTTTCTTAATTTTGTTCTTAATCTTATCTCATTTAATTCGCTATGAACATTTTATTAATTTTCATTTTCAACTATTTAATTACATTTTAGAATTATATATGAATCATTCCGGCTCATTTTATATATTTACTTCATGAACTTAAAAACACTTAACAAATTATCTTCGAAAAACACAAAATACATAATCGGACTTATGTCCGGCACATCCCTGGACGGAGTTGATGCTGTTTTAGTCGAAGTAATGGGAAACGGCTCAAACACAAAATTAAACCAATTGGGATTCATTACCTATCCTTTCCCGGCAGGGTTAAAAGATCGAATACTCGTGAACTCAACAACTAAAAAAGGTAATGTAACTGATTTATGCAGGCTAAATTTTTTGATACCCCTGATTTATGTTGATGCAATAAATTCGCTTTGTAAAAAATGTAAAGTCCCTCTCGAAAAGATTGATTTAATCGGCTCCCACGGACAAACAATTCACCACCTGCCAAACAAAAGCAATTACTTCGGCTATTCTTTCGGTTCAACATTACAAATTGGTGATCCTTCTGTAATTGCAAAAAAAACCGGTGTCATAACTGTAGGTGATTTTAGGACCGGCGATGTTGCACTCGGCGGAGAAGGTGCGCCGCTTGTGCCTTATTTCGATTATATAATGTTCCATTCAAATGAAAAGAACCGGGCATTATTAAATATCGGCGGGATTGCGAATATCACCGTACTGAATAAAAAAGGAAATGCGTCTTCCGTTTTAGCTTTTGATACCGGTCCGGGTAATATGATGATCGATCAACTGTCATGGATATTTTTTAATAAAGATTATGATAAGGAAGGAACTATCGCATCTTCAGGAAAAGTTGATCAAAGATTATTTGAAGCTTTAATTAAACAAGATAAATTTATTGAAAGAGAAGTACCTAAATCTACCGGACGGGAATATTACGGCAAACAATTTTTAACTCCTATTTTCAAAAAAGTAAAAGGAGTTTCTCCTGAGGATTGGCTTGCAACAGTAACTAATTTTACAGCATACGGAGTTTTTAGGAATTATGAAAAGTTTGTTAAAAGCGAAACCGAAATTGAAGAATTATTCCTCAGCGGAGGCGGCGCAAAAAATAAGTACCTGATTAAATGTTTAAAAAGTTATTTCGGAAGAAATATTAAAATCAGTAATGTAAAAAATCTGGGTATTTCACCGGATGCAAAGGAAGCTATTTGTTTTGCCGTATTAGCAAATGAAACAATCTCCGGAAATCCTTCGAATTTACCACGGGTAACAGGAGCAGAAAGAAGTACAATCTTAGGGAAGATTTGTTTGCCATGAAAATTTTAATAACTGGCGGCAGCGGTTTACTCGGACAATTTCTCAATATTAGCCTTTCTAAAGAAAATGAGATTTTGACTATTTATAATTCTCACAGCGGAAATTGCATAAATTTCAATTCTGTTCTAATCGATATAAACTACCATGAAAAATTTGAAAATATTTTCACACAGTTTTTACCAAACATTGTTATTCATACTGCAGCAATTACTACTCCTCAAGTAACAAGTTCCATTCCCGCAAAGTTAGTTTATCAAACCAATGTAAATACTACAGAGTTTATAGCGCAATTGTGCGAAAAATATAAAACAAAAATGATTTATACTTCATCCGATCTTGTTTATGCAGGATATAGGGGCTCAATGCTGAATGAAGACGCAAAGTTGATTCCGGTTTCTTTATACGCGGAAAGTAAATTAATGGGTGAAGTTAAAATTCGCGAGGTTTTTGATAATTATTTAATTCTGCGCACTTCACTTTTATATGGTTTTGGTTTGAATGAATCGAGAAGTCATTTTCAGCAAATGTATTCTAGTTTGAAAGAGGGTAATCACGTAAAATTATTTGATGATCAATTTCGAACTCCTCTGTCATTAATTGATGCAGCGAGAATGATGAATGAAATCTGCAAATTGAAAGTGAAAGAAGAAATCATAAACTTCGGTGGAAGAGAAAGAGTTTCAAGATTAGAATTGGGTGCTATACTTTGTGATACTGCCGGTTTTGATAAAAATCTGATTGATAAAATTTCCATGAGTGAAATTCCTAACTATCCTCAGGTTGCCGATGTTTCGATGAATACTGACAAACTTCAATCTTACAATATTAAGGCAAAATCAATTAGAGAATCTATTGCGGAAATCCTAGAAGCAAATAAATTATAATGGATATTGAAACTCTGTGGTTCTCTGTGAATTCTCTGTGGTTCTCTGTGAATTCTCGGTGGCTCTCTGTGTAACAAAAACCATTACACAGAGTACACAAAGGGAACACAGAGCGCCACAAAGTTTTACAAACTAAAAAACACTATCATAAAATCTATCAGGTATATTATTTTGAATCAATTACTTGGTGCACATACTTCAATTAAGGGCGGTGTAGCTGAATCTGTTCCGCTAGCGGAGAAGTTAAAATTTACCGCAATGCAGATATTCACAAAGAACAACAATCGCTGGGCAGCCAAATCACTTACCGGAGAAGATATAAACAAATTTAAAACCCGTTTATCAACTTCACATATAAAATTTGTAGTTACACACGATTCTTACCTAATCAATCTATGCGCAAAAGATCATGATATTCTTAATAAATCCCGCGAAGCCTACATTGAAGAACTTAAGAGATGCGAGCAACTCGGTATCCATCATCTTAACTTTCACCCTGGTGCACACGGCGGACAAGGAGAAAAAGACGGCATTAAAGTTATTGCGGAATCGTTAAATATTGCGCACGTAAAAACGAAAGGTTATAACGTTTCGAGTATGCTGGAAGCTACTGCGGGACAAGGAACTACTCTCGGATATACTTTTGAACAGCTTAAAAAAATAATCGATTTGATTGAAGACAAAAAACGAATGACCGTCTGCATAGACACCGCACATATTTTTGCCGCAGGATATGACATAAAAAATAAGAAGAGATACGAAAAAGTAATTCAAGATTTTGATGATATAATCGGTTTAAATAGATTGAAATGTTTCCACATGAATGACAGTAAAAAGGAACTAGGAAGCAGAGTCGACAGGCACGAACATATCGGGAAAGGATTCATTGGAAAGCAAGGATTCAGAAATATTATGAACGATAAACGGCTGGAGAAAATTCCTAAAATACTGGAGACACCCAAAGGGAAAGAGTATATCGAAGATTTGGAGAACCTGAAAGTTTTGGGAAGTTTGATAAAGGAATAAAAATCTCATAACAATAAAAGAAACCTTAATCAAAAAAATGTTATCAGTTTTGCAGACTCAATAGAATGCGAACACACAGATTGCTCGAATTTTCACGGTGCTTAAAATTATATTTTGCTTTAAGATGTTCTAATATAGGAAGAATAAAAATGGTGTTTTCGTAATTAACTTTTTTATTCATCCTTACTTTTACACCCTATGTTCTCTATCCAAATGGATCTTGGGTAAAGGAAATATTTTCTTTCACTTTGGAGGTTTTATAATGCATTCATTCGAGCTAACTAAAACATGGCTTAATAAAGGCTCCCGGGTGAACTCTATTATGCCCTTTAGGGGACTAAGACATTTGATGTAAGGGACGAGTTGTTGTTATCGAGAGCAAACGGCTCTTAAAAATTTAAGTCAAACACAAACAACTACTTTACGGTTCCAGCGCTCTTAAAACCATTATGCCGGTATCTTTTTTAAATTTCATTAAATAATCTGCTAACGGTTCGCTTGTGATTTGAACATTATATCCCACATCCGGTGCGTGCATGAAGTGTATTCTGCCGTCTTTCATTTTTACAGCAATTCCAACATGATTTATATCCAGTCCTTTTAAATTGGAAGTAATTGCAATCAAATCGCCGTTGTGAATTTTGGCTTCAACTTTTGCGACTTTGTTTTTAGGAATGAAGTAGTAAGTTCTTTTGTTAATTTTTGCTTCTTGTTTTTCTATAACAGTAATGAACTTCGGATTTTCTTTAAGCTGTTTGTAATCTTCAGGATGGGTCGACATAAAATCGACGTGAAATTTTAATTGACTTCCACCAATCTTTTTAGAAATATTCTTAACAATTCCTTTTTGTTCATTGTTATAAATCCAATCGGAAAAATAATGAAGTCTCGATGGGTAGCCGTCAATTTTTCCGTTACGGTATCTGACTTTGGTTAATTCTTCCTGGTAATCTTTAAATGAAGTCTTCTTTTCTTTTATGCATCTTGCAAATACCAAATCATTTTCTAAAAATGTCGTACAATCAAGTCCGGTTAAATCAATTACTAAGGTTTCTTTTTCCCCTTTTTCAAGTGTGTGGGCTGCATAATTTGTTCCTATAAAACTTTTCCCAATTGCAGCAATTACATCACTGATTGGTTCATTTTCCAGTTTTTTATCAACAGCCATTTTAAATTTTGATTTACAGACTTGAACATCTTTTTGAGTATATATCTGTGCATTTGCTGCAGAAGCATAAATGATAATTAGAACTAATGATGCTAAAAATTTATTTCTCATAATATTTTTGTTTGTAATAGTTGGAGTAATCATTCGAAATAATATGAACGATTTCATCTACAATAAATTGTTAATTTATAATTCTTAACTGTTAATTAAATGATATCTTCATCCGTAGGTACGGAAGAGTACTCCTCAATCTGCCTTGCATGGGCAAGATTTTCAAACCGGGCATATTCTTTTATGAATGCCAAACGGACTTCACCGGTGGGACCATTTCTCTGCTTGCCTATAATAACTTCCGCCACACCTTCGTTTGAATTACCATGCTCATCTTTCATTATCTGGTAATATTCGGGACGATTGAGGAAAAGGACCACATCGGCATCCTGCTCAATGGAACCGGATTCACGTAAATCTGATAGTTGCGGTCTTTTATCAGTACGCGTTTCAACAGCACGATTCAGCTGTGCAAGAGCGATAACAGGAATATCAAGCTCTTTGGCAAGTGATTTTAGAGAACGAGAGATGTGAGAAATTTCTCTTTCCCGGCTTTCCACTTTTGCGGGCCCCTGCATTAACTGGAGGTAGTCAATTATAATCAATCCGATCTTGTTCTCAACCTTCAGTCTTCTGGCTTTTGCTCTAATCTCCAAAACAGTTTGCGCAGGAGTATCATCGACGAAAACCGGGGCTTCAATTAATTTGTGTGCATTTTTACTTAATTTGATTCCCTCTTCATGGGGCAGCTTACCGGTTCGTACTAGATGAGCGTTCAATCTTCCTTCTGCACACAAGAGCCTTATTACTAACTGCATAGTTGACATTTCAAGACTAAAAATACCGACCGGCACTTTATGATCAATTGCGGCATTGCGCGCCAGGGTTAGTGCGAGTGCAGTTTTTCCCATAGAAGGTCGGGCGGCAAGAATAATTAAATCAGATTTTTGAAAACCTCCTAAGAGTTCATCCAATTCATAAAAACCGGTAGGCACTGAAAATTTACGCTGTGAACTTGAATGAATTGCTTCAATGTATTCCAGGGCATTCCGGACGGCCCTGTCCATTCCCTGAAATGTTTTTTTAAGATGTGACTCGGTTATATCAAAAATTCTTTTCTCCGCATCATCAAGAATTTCGAATGCATCCCTTGTGCCTTCATAAGCGGCTTTTGCGATTTCGTGCGAATTGGTAATTAAACCGCGAAGAATTTCTTTCTCCAGAATTATTTTTGCATGATATTCAATATTCGCAGCTGAGGTGATATTTTGAGAGAGCTTACTTAAGTAAACCGCTCCGCCCACTTCTTCAGTTTGTTCGCGTTTCTTCAACTCTTCGTAAAGTGTCACCGTATCAATAGGTTCGCCGGCATTGAACAGCGAAATCATAGCTTCAAAAATTAATCGATGCTCTTTAAGATAAAAGCTATCGGGTGTTAAAAGCTCAAGTGCTTTAGGAACAGCTTCTTTCTCAATCATCATGGCACCCAAAACAGATGCCTCAATCTCCGGTGCCGAAGGCGGTTTTACATCGGCAGGAACTATTTTATCAAGTATGATATTTTGCTTATTTATTTTAGACATCACTTATTCATATCGTCATATAATTTTCTGAACTGCTGAACATCCTGCCAGCAGGGGCGTTTCCAATTAGGATTTCTGAGTAGTGCGGCAGGATGATAGGTAACCATAGTTTTAACATTTTCTACCTCAAAAACTATACCCCGCATTTTTGTGAGAGATTCTCTCTTTTTCAACAAACCCTGCGCAGCTGTTAGTCCTAAACATAAAATTAATTTCGGTTTTATCAAATCAATTTGTTTTTTTAAATAGGGTAAACAAGTATCCATTTCGGATTGGAGTGGAGTTCGATTTCCGGGTGGTCTGCACTTAACAATATTTGCTATATACACTTCATCACGTTCAAAATGAATTGCTTTTAGAATATCTGTTAACAGTTTACCAGCTCTACCTATAAAAGGTAATCCCTGGGCATCCTCATCGGCACCGGGTCCTTCACCAACAACCATTACATCTGCGTCGGGGTTACCCGAACCGAATACAAATTTATTCCTGGTTGCTCCGAGAGGACATTTTTGACACTCACAAATTAATTTGTTCAGCGTATCGAGGCTTTTAGCTTTTTCCCATTTTTCCTTTTGTTTGATAAAAAGTCCGTTTTCTTTATCTTCTCCCTCCGGTTTTACTTTCTCAACCATAATTTCTTTTATTTCTTTATTTTTATTATTTGAATTTCCTGTTTTTTGGATGATGGTCTTTCTCCGGGTACTTGCGGGTTCATACAGTTCATCGCCAAATATATTTTTCTGATCTTTTAATGCTTCAATTATTTGGCTTTTTAAATTATCACTCATCGTTTATGTTTTAATTTTCCACAGTCGCACAAATTCTAAAGTATCCGGATTTAAGAAGAGATTTTATTTATTTCGTGCAAAATTTTATTTGCAGCCTGGAACTTTGAAAGGAGCGGAAATTCCGATTGTTTACCTGTTTTATGAATAATTGTAATTTTATTTGTATCAGTTTCAAATCCGCTTAAATTATCTTTTAATGAATTTAAGACGACTAAATCTAACTTTTTCGATCGAAGTTTATTAACTGCATTTTTTAGTTCATTATCCGTTTCCAGGGCAAATCCTATTTTCACTATTTTTTTACTTTCTAATGAAGCAAGTATATCAGGATTTTCAGTTAAACTGATAGATGATAATTTTTCTTCTTTTTTAATCTTCTTATCAAACCGCTTGGTAGGTTTAAAGTCCGAGACGGCTGCAGACATAATTAAAATATCGTTATTATCGATTTCTTTTTCAACCAGAACTTTCATTTCAGCAGCCGAACGAATTCTTAGGAGCTTAATTTCGGGATAGATAGTTTCATGAGATGGTCCCGAAATTAAAGTTACTTTGGCTCCGCGTAAATATGCCGCTTTGGCAAGCTGATATCCCATTTTGCCGGAAGATCTATTTCCGATAAATCTAACGGGATCAATATCTTCATAAGTAGGTCCCGCAGTAATAAGAATATTTTTACCTGCTAAGTCTTTAGAATAACCCTCTAATACAAATTCAATGGAATCGACAATCTTATTAATTTCAGGAAATCTTCCCCGTCCATGCAGTCCGCTAGCCAGTTCCCCAAATTCTGCATCAATAATATGTACTCCACTTGCGGCAAGTTTCTTCAAATTTTCTTGAGTAACAGTATTTTCATACATGTCAAGATCTGCGGCAGGTGAAATAATAAGAGGACATCGTAAAGCGGATACAAGTGTTGTAAGTGCATTATCCGAAAAGCCGTTAGCGATTTTAGCAACCGTATTTATCGTAGCCGGGGCAATTATCAGCAGATCCGCCCATAACGCATAACCGATGTGCCAGGTAGTTAACCGGGCACCGTCTTCCTGAGATTTGGGAAATAAGTTAACCATCACCTCGTTCCTGGAGAGAGTAGAAAGAGTTAGCGGTGTTATAAATTGAGTTGCAGAAGGAGTCATTACAACCTTTACTTCTGCACCGAGCTTTATCAATTCCCTAACAAGGAAGGCGGATTTGTATGCAGCAATGCATCCGGTTACGCCAATAATAATTTTTTTGCCGTTAAGGATTTCATTGCGCATTTGATTTAGCAGTGAGGTTTAAATTGAAAAATTTATTTAATTCTTCCCCTAAAATTCAAATCACATTTGCTTTGGCTGTCCAAAAGTAATATGAAATAAAAATTTATAAAATCCTGAGAATCTGTATCATCAATATTTTATTTCCCGGGGAAATATTACTTATCGGACTGTCTTTTATATTCTACAAGTTACTTTGTTTTATACTCAAACTCTAATTCACCATTAAGGAATTCGTGTAGTGCCTGTATATGCGGTTTGTCTCTTTTTTCAAAATCAAGCGATATCTTTAGTTGAGCCGGATTTTCTACATCCTCGCTGTCGTCTTCCGGTCCTGCAGTAGGAATTGTGCTGAGTAAAGCATTATATTCAATTTTATTTTCATCGTTCACAACTCGACCTCTTTTTGCTGCAACAATTATAGCTTCATATACGTTTGCAGCACGTTGATCGACCACTCTTAAATCAACCGGTTCTATTTCCATTATTATTTCACTCCTGTTATATTATTTTTCTTATCAAATTCTTTGTGTCTTCAATTGCATTTTCTAAATTAGAATTATCTATAAGATAATCAAAATTATCTTTTAAACTCAATTCCATCTTTGCCCGCTCAATTCGTTTTAATAAATCATCATGATTTTCGGTTTGGCGCTTTTTTAATCTGTTTACCAGCTCATCAAAACTCGGTGGTACAATAAATATTAGAACTGCGTCGGGATAAATTTTTTTAAGCTCTAAAGCACCTTTAACGTCAATTTCCGTAATTACCGGCTTCCCGTTATTTATATTATCTTCAATAAAAGTTTTATATGTACCGTAATAATAATCGTAAAATTTTTCCCATTCAACAAATTCGTTGTTCTCAATTTTTCTCTTAAACTCTTCTTCGCTTATAAAAAAATAATCAATTCCGTCACTTTCATCTAATCTTCTTTTGCGCGTAGTTGCTGAAACGGAAAAAACCAGATCAGGGAATTCTTTCAAAATTTGTCTTACAATGGTAGTTTTACCGGTTCCGCTAGGTGCAGATACTGCAAAAATTACACCTTTTTTCTTCTCCAAATATCACTCAATGTTTTGAATTTGTTCACGTAATTTTTCGATTTCTTCCTTAATCAGGACTGTATTGTGCGTTATCGACGTCGAAATAGATTTAGACGAGATGGTATTGGTTTCTCTGTTCATTTCCTGACATAGAAAATTTAACTTTCTTCCGGGTTCCGAATCGCGCTCTACAGTATCATTAAAAAATTTAATATGACTTCGCAGCCTGACACATTCTTCAGTTATATCGGCTTTTTCGGCAATGACAGCTAATTCCTGTTCCAATCTTCCTTCGTCAAGGTTATTATCGTTTATTAATAATTTTACTCGGTCTTTGAGTTTTTCAAAATATTCTTTAACGCTGCTTTCCCGTTCACTTTCGATGTCAGCCAATTTTTCTTCCATCATCTTTACCCTATTTCGAAGGTCTGCCGCCAGTTCCTTACCTTCATTCTTTTTCATCTTGATCAAATTATTCAGAGCATTTCCCAATGCTTTTTTTATCAGTTCATAATCTTCTTCCGAGTATTCACCGTTGGTTGCTATAAAATAATCTTTATTATTAAGAAAGTGTTCAAGTTTAATTTTATCGGTTAATTTGGCTGTTTTCCTTATTTCCTTAATTAAAGCCGAATAACTTTTTACTTTATCTTTGTCGATTAATAAAGCTCCTTCATTCCCGCCGTTTCGTTTGCTTTGTATTAAAATAGAGAGTTTGCCTCGCTTTATTTTGTTTCGAACTAATTCTCGAAGTTCGGACTCCTTACCCAACAGAGAGGAAGGGATTTTTAATGAAATATCGAGATACCTGCTGTTAACTGTTCTCACTTCAACATCAATAACTGTTTTCCCGTTATCGGCAGTTCCTTTGCCGTACCCGGTCATACTGCTTATCATACTACTCCAAAAATAAAAGAGTATTTAAAATAATTATTTTTAAGTTGCTAAACAATATAAATCATCATCGCCTTACCTTTATTTGATATATGCCGATAAATCAGTATTAAATTTGCTTAAAATTTATAAGTTTAAAAGTTAACAGTGGTTATCCGGTTTTTAGTGATAATCGTACACAATACATCTTACCTAAGCCAAACTGTCAACTAATATAAAAACATAACCGCACATGGGCATAATTGCGTGCAGGGCGCATCCTTGCTTTGCAAATATTTTTATAAAAGACAAAAATAAGATTGAGAATATCATTCATAAATCAAGCAAGCATTTTTTGTTACACACGCGCACAAAGTTAATGCCTGATGGATAGTTTCAGAAAGCTTCACCAATTCCGAAATGAAGTTCTATATTGCTGAAAAAATTCGGATTCCAATTTTCCCAGATAAATTTTTTCTTGTGAGGGTCATAAAATTTGAAGCCGAAATCAATTCTGAATGGAGCAATTTGAGTATAATACCGGAGACCCACCCCGGCAGCCAACGCAACCGCATCCCATCTAAATTGATGATAATCTAGCCACGTATTACCGTAATCCCCAAATAACACAGCACCGAAATTTTCTAAGAAGCGGTAGCGATATTCCATAGAGCCTTCCAGCAAGAAGCCGCCGCCTTTAACACTTACACCATTAATACCTCTGACACTATCGCTCACCTCCGGAACTAATTGGTTCGAACGCCACCCTCTTACGGAGTTGCTTCCCCCGGCATAAAAAGTTCTGTTAATCGGAATTCCAGCAAAATTTCCGTAAAACGCTTTGAGATGACCGATCTTAAATTTGACCGCAAAAATTTTATCTCTTTTACGATTGAGCGAAATATAAAAAGAACTATTCAACACAATCTTGTAAAACATTGAACCATTATAAGTTTTTCCATCAAGCCTGGTAATCAAATAAGGGAGTGAATTAGCTTCCTCTAAATGAAACGTTAAATTATAACCCTTGGTAGGAAACAAGATATTATCGGCGGTGGTTGAGCCAAAATCGCCTCCTATTGCGGAGATTAATTTAGTTGAAAGGCTGTCATGATTGATTCTGTAAACTTCGTTGGATTGCTCTACATTATAAGATGCACTGACATGATTTATAAAAGTGTAGCTGGGTAATTCAAAATCGAAAGTTATTTTGGATCCATATAAAGTATTATTATAATTTTTTTGTTTGTTTATAGTAGCATAAGTTTCCCAAGTTGCAAAAATAGGACGGTTAAAAATGTAAGGCTGCTCTATAGTAATACGCGAATCAAAATAACCGAGCAAGGTTGTATCCCTGAAAGAGAATTTATTGATAAGGTTGGCAAAATCTACATTAATTATATCCTGCACACCGAATGAAGAACCGATTGTCAATTTTCTGGCAGAGCCTAAAAAATTTCTCCTGATATACGATGCACCTAAACCTACGTTAAAAGCCTTTTGCTGGTTGTTCAATATAAGTTCGGGCGATAATTCATTAAGGAGTCCAATATTAGCTTCCAATTTTAAAGGGACTTTTCCATCAGTGGTATCACTCGCCGCACCGGAAAGCAACACCGTATTAAACAAGCTTGTTCTATATAGCCTAAGCTGGCTTCTTCTAATTTGTTCAAGATTATATATTGAACCGGTTTTTATTCCGGTAATGTTTCTCAGTAGCTCATTTTTTACTAAAGGTGCACCTTTACCTTGTTTGTCTACCAAAACAGTATCTATCCGGTAACGTCTACCGGTTGTGAAATAAATGTTAGGATCAGCTTTATATTTTACCGTATCTTTTATAATAATTGTGCTGTCAAATTTAGCAAACATATACCCCGTATTGTGCAGAATATTAACGACCTGGTCTATTTTTTGCTGAATATCTGATTGATTATATCTCTTTGTTGTATCAACTTGCATCTCATCATTTATTTTTAATATTATATCAGGTGGTACTTTTTTCAGTCCGGATAACTTTAATTTTCCGTAAGTAGCAGGTGAATTTTCTGTAATATTATATGTCAGGTTCACCTCTTTCCCGGCAGTATCAATAGAATATTTATAAGAAAATTTAGCGTTAAAAAATCCGGCAGCGTTGTAATATTGTTTAAGTGAATTTATATCAATTTGAATGTAAGCAGAATCAAAATAAACAGCGGACTTGCCGAAACTTGTGAAAGTATTTAAAATTTCCAGAACCACCAGGGAGTTTCAACAGAATAAATAACATCTCTAAGAGTTGATGAAGAAAATGTATTATTCCCCTCAAAATTAATAGAATTAAGCTCATATTGTACCCCATGCTGGGGATACAACGTCGTTACAGGTAATATCAAAAAGAAAATAATTAGAAGCCTTTTTATCATATTAATCACTGTGATTAATGAAACGGTTCTCCGAATTTCATAGCAGAAGATAAAACTTAATTGTTAATACTCATATCATCTTGAATCAATGCAAGTTTCGGAAAATCACGTTTAAAGTTACTTATAAAAAAGCTCTTCAACCCCGGTATTTTTATATTGTTAGATAAATACAGGGATACGGGTATGTTTTTCCGGACTATTAAATGAGCATAGTATACTTCTTTTGATGTAAAATTTATAACGTATGAAATTATTTCACCTCCACCGCTCCCCATAAAAAAATCCTGAGAGTTATAATAAATTAATTCATGATCGAACCATGGAAATTTTATTTTTTGGATGAGACATTGTTGGAATGAACCATTCAATATTTTAGTTTGAAAGGATGTTACCAGATTGTCACCCTGCAAATTTAGCAAGTAAAACCTAATTCCCAACTTATTTGAATTCTTTATTTCGGTGCCCGCTGCTACTTCTAGCCCCTGTCCGCTATCAAATTTCCCCGAATAAGCAAATTTAACATTATTTCCCAAAATCTTTTTTGCTTGCGCTAGGGCGTATTTAGAATCCTTGTACTTGGCAATTATTTCTTCTTTATTTTTTTCTTTAACATTTCCCCCGCATGAATAAAAGACTAAAATAGTAAAAATAATCAAAAATGAAAGTATGCTTTTATTTGATAACAACTTTTGTTCCTTCCTTCACTACTGAATAAAGTTCATCAATATCTTCGTTACTAATAGCAATCGAACCATCCGTCCAATTATATACAAAAGGTAAATATTTAAAAATAAAATCAAATTTCCCGATTCCTTGAATGCCTATATCTCCCCCCAGGGTAGTAGTATCATCAGGACATGTTCCGTAATAATATTCAAATTTTAGCTTGTCAAATTCATCTTGTGTTATCAATCCTTTCCGTAATCCTTCGGCAGCATCATTTAAATTAGGATAATTAAGTTCGAAGAACTTATGATATTTTACTCCTGTATCAATCTTACAAATCTTATATTCACCCACCGGGGTAGCGTTATCACCCCGCCTTGTTTTAGGATTGTTTATATTCATACCAAAACTTGACCGGTATGTTTTAATGAGCACAGTATCCTGGAAAAGATTAAGGGAATAAGTTTTTCTATCCACAACTATATATACATCATTCAATTTCGTAAAGCCTTTTAACGCCATGGCTTTGGAAAGGGGCACTTCACGTAAATTAAGTATAACACCATACACAATACAGCCTGCAATGAACAAAATTATTCCACCGCTAAAAAATATAGTATTTCTTATTAAATTCGGATTAATATAAGCTTTTAAAAGCTTGAAAATTGTTTTAGGCAGTTGTGAAGTGATATTTTTCATCAATATTTATATTTAATAAAGAGCACAAAAGTAATAATTACTTTTGTTTTAAATTAAAATTTAATCAAAAAAAAGTTAATTTTTAAGTTAATTATTTAACAAAGATTGAGTTAATAATTGAAATTAGTGTATATTATTTACGTACCAGCTTTTCATTTAAGAATGACAGCACTTTTTTTAATACATAATTCAATTTTTACTCTTATTTTATATCTAAATGAAATTGCACATTAATAAAATTCCGATTGTAAAAATCATTGCTTTTTCCCTTTTATTTGCGGTAACTTCATATTCCCAAATATCAATAAAGGCAGTTGGAGATATAATGCTTGGTTCCGTTACACCCAGGGAAATAATACCTAAGGATAGTGGGTATGTATTTGTGCGATCCATAGGAAAATATTTAAGGGGAAGCGATATTGTACTAGGTAATCTTGAAGGAACGTTTTTTACCGGTGAAATGCAGCCGGTTAAATGTTCTGATTCAGCGCGTGCAAATGCAATTTGTTTCGAGTTCGGAATGCCTGACTATTTATCGAAAAGATTAAAGATGCTTGGCTTTACCGCACTCGATCTTGACAATAATCATTCCGAAGATTATGGAATTGCAGGTTATGAATTTACCATCTCAAGGCTTAATCAGTTAGGCATCGTTCCGGTTCAAAAAA
Organism: uncultured Ignavibacteriales bacterium; assembly: GCA_963751355.1. GTDB lineage: Bacteria > Bacteroidota > Ignavibacteria > Ignavibacteriales > Ignavibacteriaceae > CAVVVS01. Next base: position 20,140 of record CAVVVS010000001.1, read on the forward strand.
GAAAATTATCGGTGATACATTCCGGACATAAAAATATTGCTTTAGTAGCATTTGGTTTTTCCGGCGGTTCATATAAAATTTCGGATCTTCCCGAAGCATCTCAAATTATTTCAAATTTGAAAAAGAAATATAAGATTATAATTGTAATGTTCCACGGAGGTGCAGAAGGTAAGAATGCAACTCATGTAAGAAACAATACGGAAATTTATCTCAATGAAAATAGAGGAAATGAAATCGCCTTCGCTAAAACGGTAATTGATGCAGGGGCTGATCTTGTAATAGGCAGCGGTCCGCACGTGCTTAGAGCTTTACATCTTTACAAAAATAAGTTGATCGCATACTCAATGGGGAATTTTCTTACATACGGCAACATTAATATAGCGGGGATTAATGGAATTTCGGCTATTCTCAGCGTTGTTATTGATTCTTCTAACGGTAATTTTGTTGACGGAGAAATTATACCGGTAATTCAAAGAGGACGAGGAATTCCGTATTTCGATAATTATAAAGGAGCAGTTAATATAATTAATAAATTGATTTTGGAAGACTTTCCCGATTCGAATATTTTTCTAAGCAGTGAAGGAAAAATTCTGAGGAGGATTATTAATATACCTCCATATATTACATTTTACTCAAAATTAAATATAAATAACACTCACTTTTCTCTTAAACGTGTTAAAGTACCGGAAACATTCAAAACCTTTAGAACAATGCCGAAAAATTTTGAATAAATTTTAAAAGCTCAATCAATTAAATTATTTGTGATTGAGCTTACAATGGTTGATGAAGAAAAATCACATGCTAAACTTCCATTATCTCTTTTTCTTTGTGTTTAAGAATTTCATCAATTTTATTGACGTGTTCATCCGTTAAATCCTGTATCCTTTGTTCGGCATCTTTTAACTGGTCCTCTGATATTTTTTTCTCTTTTTCCTCTCTTTTAAATGATCATTTGCATCTCTTCTTATGTTGCGTACAGCAATTTTGTAGTCCTCTCCGAATTTTTTAACAATCTTAACCAGTTCTTTTCTTCGTTCTTCATTCAATGGTGGTACCGGAATTTTTAGATTTGTACCGTCGCTAACGGGATTAAATCCAATATTTGCCTCAAGAATGGCTTTTTCTACAGCAGGTACCGCAGATTTATCCCATGGAGTTATCGACAAAGTATGAGGGTCTAAAACCGTAACATTAGACAATTGATTAATAGGCGTCATATTTCCATAATACTCAACCTTTATGCCGTCCAGTAAAGCGGTAGTCGCCTTACCAGATCGGATTCTGTTGATTTCCCCCCGAAGTGAATCCAACGATTTATCCATTCTAGAACTAGCATCTTTAATTATGTCTTCCATAGCTGCCTCTAATAATGTTATTTTTTATTAAGTAATAGAAAGATAAGTATTTTAAAAGTAAGTAGTAATTATGACAGAAACAATTTTTTAAAAATTTCAATTTAAAACAAAAAAGATTCGACAGCTTATAAAAGTTAACCATTGAATCTTCTTAAAGCCCAAATAAAGTAATTAAGCTAATATACCTTCAAGTCATGATTTTTTCTTGATTTTGTAAGCGATATATGAGCCTCCGACAAATAAAAAACATGACCAAAAGAATAAGTTAAAAATAAATCACTCGCTTCGTCGATGAGAATTGTGATATTTTTTGGTGTAAGATCCCAAAATATTTTTTTAATGTCTTATCATTGCACATGAAATTTAATGATTATATGTTCTTTTGTAATGAGAAAAAGTTTTAATAACTTTTACTTATGGCAACTTTTCTCTGAGCTGTTAGTAGGTTCGGTTAACTGTAGTAAAATTGGTTTAATATGATTTTTATTTTTTTATCTGAGCCGCATTATTAATAAATTGAAGCAAAGAATTTGATTTCATTGAATCTTTATTTATCATCGCCCATTTTGTCAAATCCTCCTCAGTGTCTATATCCGAAAGTTTTCTCAAAATTTTGGTAGATATTTTTTTGCTGTTAAATCTCTCCAGAGTTTCTTGAAATACTGTGGGAGTACTCCAATTCATATTTTTAAAAATGTAAGGATAATTATTTTTTAACCCAAGTAAATAATAACCGCCGTCGTCTGTTGGACCAAGCACCGCATCATAATGGCTTAAGGCAATAAAAGCGTCATTAATTATTTTTGATGAAATATCGGGTAAATCCGTTCCTATTATTACCACCTTTACTGCGCCGTTCCGGAATACAGTAGTAAATGCATTTAGCATTTTCTCACCCAAATCTTTCCCCTTCTGCTCATAAGTGGAAAACATAGACTTTGTCCACTTAATTATATCCGCTTTATCTTTCGTTTGAGTAAAAAACAAGTATCCTTCCGCTTCTGAAGCGAATAATTTTTTGCATTCGGAAAATGTATGTTCAGCACATAGTTTATAAAACTCTAATGCGAAATTTTCGCCTAATGTTTTCGCCAATCTAGTTTTTACCATTCCTTCTCGCGGATATCGGGCAAAAATGATAACTGCATTATGATTTTTCATAATAGGATCTTATTGTATTGTCTCTACATGAGGGGAGACTTGGTTTTGTTTACTTTTTGAATATTTGTACAAAAATTGTTTTAAGAATAATGACGCTTGCCATCACTGTTCCTTTAAACGTCCCGGTTACTTTTGATTTTCCTATTCGCTTACGGTATTTGACGGGAACTTCTAAAATTTTGTATTTTTTTTTCGCTGCTTTTATTTGCATTTCAATGGTCCATCCGTACCAAATATCATGCATATCAAGATCAAGCAGTTTAGAAAATTTAATTGCCCTAAAGGGTCCTAAATCGGTGTATCTAACATTCCAGAATAAACTAATCAAGATAGACGAAACGACGCTCCCCACTCTCGATTGAAAGGGAAGAGCACCTTTTTCCCGCTTTCCCATCACTCTGCTACCGATTACAAAATCATATCCGTCGACAGCTATAGGTTTAATTAAATCATATGCTTCATCCGGATAATCGCTGTAATCTCCATCTAAAAACACAATAATATCACATCCTCTTTGTTTAACATACTCTATACCTCTTAAACATGATGCACCGTACCCCTGAATTGTTTCGGTTAGAACGGTGGCGCCTGCATTAGCGGCAACTTTAGCTGTTGCATCAGTGGAATTATTATCAACAACAACTATCTCCGATATAAGGTCTCGCGGTATATCATTAATTACTTTGTCAATAGATTTTTCTTCATTGAAAGCTGGAATAATTACAAGTGAATTCATTAAATTATTTTTTTTACAAATGATAAAAGTTAAACTTGAGAATTAATCTTTAAATGAAAAGATATGACTATGAAAGTTCTTTAATTCAATAAACAAGCCTTTATTTGTTATTTCTGAGGCCGATCTTTTGTACACCTTACCGTCTAATAAATCGGTTAAAAGTAGAAGCTCCTTTTTAATTGATACATCAAATTTTAATCTGCAGTGGGTGGTGTTGTCCGAGTAATTAATCACCACGATCCGGTTATCATCTTTAAGTTTCCACCGCCAAGCCAGTATTTTCTTAAAGGATATGTTATCTCCCCCTGATGTTTCTGGTTCTAATAGTATCCAATCACCGTATTTAAAAATGTCATCCTTCGTAATTTTCAAAATTAGATCATAATAGTTATTAATAGTCTGTGATACTTTTTCGACCGGTTTCCTTCCAAGTTGTACGGGAAGTTTTATTTTCTTTCCTTCGAATTGACCATCATAATAAAGCTTCATTCCTTGCAGTGAACTAATGATTGTTGCTGCTGCCATTGATTTATGTTTGCCAAACTTGGCTACTGACCGGTTCTCATCATGATTTTCCAAAAACCTTACAGATTTTAATTGATAATCTTCATCGGCTTGAAGATGCTCCATAATTCCCTGTGGATCGTTAATTAACAACCGGTCGAGCAGCCGTTTGTCGTATGTGAAATCGAAACCTAACTGTTGAAGCTGCCATTCAAGATCCCAATAAGCTTCGGCAATAAAAATAAATCCGGGTGATTTTTGCTTAATTGTTTTTATTGCCTCTTCCCAAAATTCATTTTTGGGTTTATACTGAATACTCTCTTCAAGACATCCCAGCCATGTATTTTCAAATACGTTGGTTAAATTAAGCATTGCCATATCGCATCTTACACCATCGCACAGATCGCTAATGGAAAGCAATGTATCTAACATAAATTTTCGTGCATCCGGATTAAAATAATTGATCTGGATTGTGTCGGTCCAGGCGGGGAAAAAGGGATCCCTACCATGGGCAAAAATTTTCTGCGGGTCAACCGAAGGTCTAAAAAAAGTGGAAGGATCATTCTTTAATTGATTTTCTGTTCCTTGTAAAAAGATCTGTGGATGAGTTTTTATGATTTTCGAAGATGCCCCGAAATGATTGGGAACAAAATCAAGAATCAATTTCAACCCCTCATCATTAATCCGTTTTTTTAATCTCATCAAATCTTGCAAAGTTCCCAGCAATGGATTAACATCGTAACCATCAATAGCGTAGGGTGAACCTATAATGTCCTCTCTTTTCCAATCTTTTAGACTTCTAGAATAAGAGGCGATCAGATCTTCCTGTAGGCAACATGAATCGATTAGGTCAGCACATGTTTTCCAAATTCCCATTAGCCAAATGGATTCGATTCCTTTTTCAACCAGATTAGTAAAATAATCCTTGGGTATCCCATTCAAACCGTTTTTTCCACCAAAGTTATTTACCCAAACCCTGGCATTAACTTCAAATAATTTAGTATTCATACAAACATCATTAAATTGAATAATAATTACTATTAAAATTCTTTTATCTGTTTAAAATAATTCCTACAAAATAATTTATTATTGATTTCTGCTCTGGATTTTCAAGGAAGAAGGAGTTTTCTCTAAATTCTTCTTGCAAACGAATGCAAAATCTTCCTTAAATATAATATTTCTTCAAGAGTTTCTCCCGTTAGGGGAAGTAGAATACAAAAAAAGTTATTTTGCATAAATTCAAATATAATTATATGCAAAATTCATGTAATTCGTGGATAAATTTTCTCTCTTCGGAACCTGTCAATAGAAATAACACAAAAATTTTATTTTATTAAGGCATTCATATCAAATTAGAAAAATTTATTTTAACATTAGGATTAATCACTTATTCATCCTAATAGCCTATTTACTAACTCGAATTTTATTTGTAATATATTAGCACTTACTTACTAATATAAAGCGAATTTATAAGGAACAGATTAGGAAATAAAGAATCTTAGATTACTCTTAAGTAATATTAAACTTATTAAATCCAATGAGAATGGTAGACGGTTTAAAATCAACTGATGTGAATGAGCATGTCTATTAGTAGAGTAACAGAGAAAATTGGAAATAACTAAATTTCATTCAAACTAAAATATAATTAAGTTTATGTATATATGAGATGGGTTATGAACTGTCTCTCAATAAAAATGAATTAAATGTTAACTTACCGTGTAAATTTTACATAGTAAGGTACAATATTACACAACTAAAGATTTTTTTACGTATAAAAATTGAGTGTTTTGTATTTCTTCAAACAATCCAATACAAATTAATTAGAATTATTAATGTAAAATTATTATATTTTGTTTGTTCTTAACATTTTAACATCCTAGAATCAAATATTTATATCGGTTTGTTTGGGCACCGAAAATAAATATTCGTTAAGAGTTATCTGGTATAATTATTGCGCTATCCTTATTTCATCATGAATCAGAACAATAACGCCCGTTAAAAATAACAAAATCAGAAACGTAAAACTGTCTGATTAAAGAACCACTATACAAATCTCAGAGGTATTGTATGACTGAAAAGACGGAAGATTTGAAGGGAATATCGGAAATAAAAAGTACTATAACACACTTGTTCAATAAAAATGGACTTGAGGAAGAGATTGAAAAATTTTCCAATGATGCTATAAATAAGATCAGGTTTAAAATTATTTTAAAACCTGCGATAATTTCTTTTGTGGCATTACTAATCTCTTTTTTCATCGATGTCTCATCTGTACCGATTCTCGGTAACATTTCACAAAATATTGCGCATTATATATTTCCGACTTGGAATCCTGCAGCCGAAACAGTAACCCCTTTTTCTTTTTGGTGGCTTCCCCTTGTAATTTATGTACTTTATATTCTACTTTCATACCTTGCATTCAGGAAACTTAAAATTGAACTTGTTAGAACCCCAGCATCTGAAACTATTGATAGGATTATGACTTCTTATACGGGCGTAATCGATAGCATTTCTACGGCTCTCCCTCTTATCGGCGCTGCAATTCTGCTTTTAAGTATACGCTTGGGTCAAGATGTATTTCTTGGCTTATCGGTACCGTTTGAGATAAAAGCATTAATCGTTCTGGCACTTGGTAAATTGTTTGAACCAATTTTGGATCAAATGGGAATTGAATATCAAAATGTGGTTAACCATGTTAAAGATATAAAAGACCGATATTTTTCCAGAGTTCAGGCAGAAAATTCAGCAAATATCTCTAATAAATTAGGGGCTTTAAATTCGAGTATTTCATCCGATATTGATGAAAATTCCATCAGAGACCTGGAAGTTTATAATCAAGAGTTGAGAAAAACCAATGAGATAAATGAAGCTATTTTGAAGAACTACAACTCTATCCATCAAGTTATTGAAAAGATCAATAATATGGAGAATATTACTACCGAAAAAATAGAGCAATTAAAGAGTCTGTCGCAATCTATTACCCAGGCAGCTAATTCTCTTAATGATGAAAAGACCGTAACCGGACTAAAATATTTAGAATCAATGGTAGTCAAGAGGTGATGAATAGTTATGGTAAGAAAAAATAGAGACAGCAAATTTATAATATACCAGGTATTATATATTTTTGTTATAACAGTTCTGGCGATTAAGGGTGCCGATTTAAACTTGCATGCCGTAGTATCCAAAGACAAATCAGTTTCTATGACTGTGCGCGATTCTTTGGTAACACTAATAGATTCATTGTACGCTCAAGGTACAAAGTTTAATATCCAAATTCATCCTGTAAAAGAAGAAAACTTGAAGTTAAAGGAAAAACTGGCTTCATTAAATCAAAAAGTTCAAAAACTAACTACTTCTATAGAAATAGAAAAGAAAACTACTCCTAAAAAGCCGGAAGAGAAACCAAAACCGCAAGAGCAAACGGTAATTCAATCACCCATCTCAAAAGAAGAAACTTTCATACAATATACATGGAATGTTGCCAACAACACAGGTAGTGTGCCTACCAGTATTTACGATCCTAAAGATATGAACAGACCTATTGTTGTAATTCCTCCGGGGACTAAGAAAAGGTTTAACTTAATGGGTCAAACAAAGGTCATTGCTAAGTATGGTAATCAAGAACAAACGATAAATGTTGTACCTAACAAAATTCCGAAAATTCAAATTCAAAAAGTTACTACCAAAATGAACGGAGAGGATATTTATGTGCGGGATTTACAGCGTATAACAGCTTTTACCGTAACAATAATTGATGACCGTCCTAAACAATTAAAAGTAACTCATAGAGGGCCCATCTCTGTCAGCGGTCCGTTCAAAAATAGCGACGGCAACCCGGTTTATAACGTCTCACTTAATCTTACTCCCAATCAAAACAGCTTTGATGCGTGGGTAGATAAATATGGTGATAAGACAGAAACCAATGGTCGTTATAAAGTTAATTTTTTCTTTACTGTAGACGACACAATTTCAAAAGCCCATGTACAAGCAGGGGAATCATTCTATTTCACTGATTTTTCTAAATAAAACCCTAAAACGAAAAAACATCTCTTATGAAAAAATTCAATATATTTTATCTCTTATCACTTTTATTAATAATTTCAGCTTCGAATGCATCATTCGCGCAAAACCAGGAAAAACAAAAGATACAATATTTCCAGATGGAACCGCTCAATGACAGTTTGTTTATCAAAATTCAAAAAGAAGTATTTATTGAACCGCCTGATCCCAAAGCCGAAATTATTGTTGACCTCAGAGATCCAAATAATCAAACCGTTTCCATAAAAGGTACGTTGTATCCTTTTTTAGCATTTAGTCCGGAAACAAGAGCAAAAATAATTACTTACCCATTTAAACTCGATCTGGCTAACAATATTACTTTTACAAGTGTATTCACAAGTGTATTTGATAAAATGAGTTTTCGTAAACTATTTTCGCCTCCAACCGAGTATGAAATTTCATCTACTTTAGGATATATAAATCCATTTCTGCAACTATTTGGAGGCGAACGTTTCGGTATTCCGATTAAAGGAGATTTGGGACTTTCTTTCGGCACAGGTACGCCATATTCAAGTCCGCTGGAAACCAATTTTGTTGAAGCAGATTTTCATATTCTGGGCTTCTCAGGCGGTATCATAAGTTCCGTTGACGCTCTTACGCAAATAAAAAAAGTAAATAATCAAAATAACTTATATGTAACAAACGGCTTTCAATTATCTTATGTTATTCCTTTCGGAAACTTCTTAAAATTCGGTTATATGAAAATCACGCAAAAGCCATCGGCTACACAACTGTTAGAATATCATAAATATGATACTCTGGGATACACAGCAAAAGTTCTTGACGGTTCCTATATAAATTGGGAATTGAGATACCCTGTTAGCTTTTTGGGATCTACCCGGGGCAAATTTTATGTTGCTCGATATCTCAATGAGTGGCATTTGGGTTATACAGGCAGAGAACTTTCATTAGCAAGCAGTACTTTTGACTTTAGTTTTGATGCTATGCCGAAGAGTGATATTCGCCAACCTCAATATACAGCAAGTATTCTAGTTCAAAAATTTGCAAGCGATTGGGCATTTAGCGCACTGGCGCTGGGTCCATCAGTTACTCTCTCTAGAACAAATAGCGGAAAATTCGGATTAATCTCCATCTTTCTTAATGTAAGATTAAAAGTAGGTACTTCCCTGTAAAAAGATGTGGGAATATCCTGCTCTAGTAGTTACATCAGGATATTCCTCCATTAACCGTATCACGAATATATGTTACAAAAACGAAGCGGCATCTTTATCTACTATCCATTCTAAAATTCCGTCCTCAGGCTTAATTGCAGAAGCAGGATAACCCTTACTTCTGGGAAAGCGCTTAATAATTTCTGATAGTATCTTTGCTTTCTTTTTACCGGTTACGATGAAGCTAATCCTTTTTGCATTATTTATTACTTGTGTGGTTAAAGATATTCTTTTTTGTGCCGTTTCCGGATGTGAAGAAACTCCGCAAAAATTGGAATATACAAAAATAAAATTCTGATCCGGGAAAATAGATGCGGTATGTCCGTCGTTACCAAGACCTAACAATATCCAATCAAACACGGGGAATCGGTTCTCATCTAAAGGAAGGGACTCTTCAATTTCTTTGGCATATCTTATTGCTTCCTCGTTATGGTTAGCTTCGCCTTTTATCCGATGTATATTTTTCTGCATTATCGAAATATGATCAAGAAGCAATCGCTTTGTCATTCCATAATTACTGTCGGAATTTTCGGGTGGTACACACCTTTCATCACACCAAAACATATTTAATTTGTCCCATTGTATAGTATCTTTAAAAGGCGAACGGCTCAACCTGCTGAAAAATACCTCAGGCGTACTTCCCCCCGATACGGAAAGAAAAAATTTATCTTTTGATTTATTAATTGCTTCTCTTAATCTTTCTGATGTATTTTTGGCTAATTCTTCGGGTGAATTATATATAGTAACGTTATCATTCATGACAAACCAAAATTATTTTTTATCTGTAAAAAAGTAATCTTTTTAATATCTAGATGCAGAGGTTAAGATCACAAGATTGATTTTTTAAAGGATCTTTTTCAATAATGAACTGCAGCAAATCGCTTACATTAAAAAATCACTTCAAAATATTTTTGATGATAATTAACTTTACTCTGGAATCATGTGAATTAAATCTTGTTATAATTACTATACTAGGATTAGATTGTATTGATCAATTTTTTTTACAATTATTTAATATCTACTGCCAAAGATATCACTTTGCTGGAGTTAACGAAATAGTCAAATATTTTTTTATACACTTAAGCCGTGTTCTATTTCATATTAGGTAAAAATTTTTTCCCTTGTAAAAAATTGATTTAATATTTCACTAAATTTGTTAGTGGGATTAAATTATAATTCACACACCTTAAATTAAAAATGAAATATAATTAGAAGCGTATGAAACAAGCTATAATACTTTGGTTCGGAGCTATTGTCGTTACTATCATTGTTGGGTATCTGCAAAGTACGTTAAGTACGGAATATCCTGCGATGGCGAAGGTAGATGTTGGAGGTCAATATATTTCTTACATCTTTGATAAGGTTTACCATGGAAACGACGGTTATAAAATTTGGATCGAACCCCAAGTTAAAAATATCTCCGGATTTCTTCAATGGAGAGATCAGGGTGAAGATTCAACGTGGAACAATGAAACATTAGTAGATTCAAATGGAATATTTATTGCTGAAATTCCCCCACACCCGCCGTTAAGTAAAGTTGAGTACCGGGCAAAGATTAATTATATAGGAAAAGAATATATTTTGCCGCAGACAAATTTTGTAACACTTGAATTTTTCGGCAGAGTGTCTCCCCAAATATCAATGTTTTATTTTTTAACTTTGATGGGCGGGATACTTTTAGCGGCAAGGACAGGCTGGGAGTATTTTCATGACAAGCCGAGAAACCGTACTAAGATGTACACAATATTTACCGCTTTCTTTTTTTTCTGTTTTACTTTTGCATTCTGTCCCATAAAAAGGACTTATGAATTAAATGCTATTGGTTCAAATGCGGTTCCGTTATCGTCAATTTTTCCGATTTTTTCCGTGCTTCTATTTCTTATTTGGGTTGTCACCCTTGTTCTAGTTTTTAATACGAAGAAGACCAAATTATGGGGAGCTATCGGAGCACTTGCTACCATGGCAGTTTTTCTGATTAGCGGTCTATGAGAATTTTCTTCAGAAATATAAATAACCCGTATGCGCGTAATCAAAATCATATAATCTGAGTCTGCTCATTCTGTTTGAAGTAATTCGGAGACGCTTACAATAAAATTTATTTGGTTCACAGACATTTTTAGTTAAAACTATGATAAAGAGGATATTAGTATTTTCATTTTTATTGTTCGTATCTCATATTTTCGCACAGCAGTTAGTGACAGATCATTCTTTGCAAAGTAATATAAGATTTTTTGCTAAGGCTACTTTCGGAAATTTTGAGGGTACTACAGATGCGGTTTACGGCACTATCTATTTAAACAATGACAATTTGGTTCCAAAGGACTCTTTAAATTTCTATGTTTATCTGGATTCAATTGATACGGGGATCGGTTTAAGGAACAGCCACATGCGTGAAAAATATTTAGAAACATATAAATATCCAATAGCTAAATTTAGAGGTAATGTTGTATCCGCTGATTCCATTTCTACATTAGAAAGCAGCGTATTTGTAAATGGATTCTTTTTACTTCACGGAGTAAAAAGGACAATGTTGATAAACGGAAAATTTTTTAAATACGGCAGAGTTTATAAAATAATTTCTTCGTTCAATATAAAACTTTCTGATTATGAAATTGAACAGCCTTCATTTCTCTTTAACAAAGTTGAAAACAACATACTGGTCGATATGATCATTTACTTGAAGCGTAAAAATTTGAATTGAACTTAAAAATAATCATTGATGTACAGTGTCTATTTTAGCAGGATAAGTTGTTTAGCATCTGAAAATTTTCCCTGATTATCGATATAATCAGCTTCCAATTTATAAAAATAAATCCCGCTGGAAAGCCCTGCACCATTGAATTCAACTTCGTAAAAGCCGGATTGTTTTTCTGACGATACAAGTGTCTTAATTTTTTTCCCCAAAATATCATAAACCTTTAGTGTAACATATGCTGTTCTGCCTATTTGAAAATCAATTTTTGTTGCAGGATTAAAAGGATTGGGATAATTCTGGAAAAGCCTAAAATTTTTAATACTGCTGACATCATTAGTTACATCATTTACAATCAAACCATTTGCTGATAATTGATAACTGCTGTCCGGATTTGTTTTTATTTGAATAAACAAAATATTCTTTACATCGTCATAATAAAAGCCTGAAATTTCTGATCTTAAATTATCAAACGAGGTTCTGTTAATCAGCAATTTTTCGTTGCACTTTACTTCAGAAGGTTTGTCGAAAACGAGATGAATCTCCGCCAAATAAATTCTAGCAGCCTGTTTCCCATTATACATTCCGGTTGAGGTACCAATATTAACATTAATTTGTTCATTTCCTTGCGATCCGTTTACTTCCTGAGAAAAGATTGTTTTCGCAAAACTGCCCTTTTGATAGTCAAGCGTTGATCCGTCATCCTCATAAAGTGAAAAAGATGTTTTCTCCTTTGATGATGGATATATTCTTAAAATCAACGTGTCGAGTGGAAATTCATTAGAATAATCCATCACTTGCTGCATTGGAATGATGCTTCCTGTTTTAACAAACAAAGGCAGTTTATCCAGTGGAGTCTGTACGGTAATATTTTTGCCTCCGTAATAAACCTTATCAGAAAAAAAATCGACCCATTTCCCTTGCGGCAGAAAAAAAGATTTACTTGTCTGTCCCTGATTAACAACAGGTGAAACCAGAAAATCGTCTCCCCACATGTATGATGAACTATTATTATATAAATTATTATCATCGGGATAATCGAAAAACAACGGACGTGCTAGCGGCATACCCGTAAAATAGTTTTCATATGCCATTGTATAGATGTAAGGTAAAAGCTGATATCGAAGCTGAATATATATTTTTGCAATTGTTTCCGCCTCATAACCATATCCCCAGGGTTCGGTGGGCTGAACAACTCCATGCGCTCTTGTAATCGGACAAAAAGTACCGTACTCCATCCAGCGAACATAAAGCTCCGGTGTTGTTGTACCGCAGCAGAATCCTCCTATATCCGAATTGTGATAAGCTAAACCCGACATACCCATATTCAGCAGCATCGGAAGCTGAACAGCTAATCCCCCAAAAGCTTTTCCAACATCACCAGACCACGGAATAACACCGTATCTTTGAATTCCCGCATATCCCGATCTGGTTAAGTTGAACAATCTTTGATTTGGACTATATTGTTTAAAACCATTAAAAATTGTTTTAGCCCAAAGCAAATTGTAAATGTTATGAATTTTATTTCTGTTTCCCATATAAAAATTCATACCGGAAAAATCTTTTTCCGGTTCGCCCAGATCTGTCCATAATCCGGCAACTTCCAATCCCATAAAGTTTATATATTTATTCCAAAACCATTTTTGCGCTGTCGGGTTTGAAATATCAAGCAATGCTGCATTGCAGCCTTCGCATGACCACCAATTGCTTATGGTGTAGGTCTTGCCGTTATTATCTTTAGCAAAATAACCGTCAGCGGATGCCTCGGAATAATTACTTGAACTTTCAACAAAATATGGTTCGGTAATAGTAATTGTCTTAATCCCCTGGCTGTAAAAGTTATCCATCATTTGATAAGGATTAGGAAAATTTGTCTGATCCCACTGGAGATCTCCCATATTTTTATACCAGTATAAATCAAGTACAATTGCATCACAAGGAATATGTTTCAAACGCATTATTCTAACCATATCTTCAGCTTCACTTTGATTTTTGTATCCGTACTTTGACTGGATATAACCGAAAGCCCATCTAGGAGGTAAAGGTTGTCTTCCCGTAAGCCATATATATTCTTTCAATTGCTTTTGAACTGAAGAAGCTACAATTAAATAATACGAAATTTCTCCTCCTTCAGCTGTATATGAAAATTCGGAAGGATCGGAATTTCCAAGATCAAATTTACCCGGATATGTATCTTCAAAATATAATGCATATCCTTTGGGATCAGCAATAAAAGGTATATTTATGTTCATCTCCGAGAGCGGATATGTATAGCCGCCTTGTTGATGATTGAAACTGTCGAAAGCCATTCCTCTTTTATCGAGGTCGGTTCCCCTCTCCCCGGTTCCGTAGAAATGATCGCCGGAAGTTAAGTTAAAATTAAGGACACGATTTATTCCGTCTGCTGCAACTCCGCCGCTTTTAGGTTCTGAAAGTAATAATTTTCCCTCTGTTGAATAGTAGGACACTCTCAAAGGATATTTACTGCAAACAATTTTTATTTCAGGTGAGTTTATGACTAATTCTGAATCACTGTTATTTACAACCGGTTTTATACCATCCGAAGTATCCCGGATAACTACAAATGACGAATCAAATTTAGTTGTATCAGTGGGAAGAAAATCTACCCGTAATATATCCGGTTTATAAAAGACAAATTTAAGTGAGGATGAACCTGCAGAAACCCGCACAGTTTTACCCTCAATTTTGTAGGAAGAAAAATTTCCGAGATAGGTTTGAGAAAAGGTTGGTTTGACTGAAAGAAAGATTATATAAGAAAGGAAAACAAATACTATTTTTATTTTAACATGATTCAAGATATTCACCATAATCAATAATTCGATATTGGTAAATTAAATCATTCACATTTGAGATAAAAATGATTTACTCGTCATGTTCTAATATACATACTTACAATCTATAATTGAATTCCAACATAATCCTTACAATTGTACATTAACTCTTACAAGTTTTAAGATTTAATATGGTTTCTGAAGGCTGGAATTAAAAATATTGTACTTTTTCAATTGCAAATCGACAGACCAATTAATATCTAAAATCTATGTAGATGATTGACTTTGGTTAATTCGAGTTTTCCCTTAAAGACATTAATAGGAAACACATGTCTGTAAATTATTCCAGACTGCGAATCACTTGCTTATGTATTCCCGGAGAAGCGGCTATAATACTATCACCTTTAACCGGATCATTGCCATGATAATCAGAAATAACGCCTCCAGCACCTTTAATTATTGGGATGAGTGCCATCTTATCCCAATCCGACATAACTGGATCTATCATGATATCTGCAAATCCCGTCGACAACAAATAGTACCCATAACAATCTCCCCAATTTCTGTAAAGCTTAACCTCCCTGATCAATTTGTTAAACTTTTCTAGATCCTGATATTTTTCAACATTTAAATGATCCGTTGTTAATAGTACAGCATCATTTATATTTTTACATTCGCGAACCTTAACTATATCTCCGTTTAATCTGGTAAGTTTATTATCGCCAATCAAGAATTCATTTAGGATAGGTTGATTGATTACTCCTAATACCGGTTCACCGTTTTTTAATAGGGCTATGAGAGTTCCAAAGCTTACCGCCCCACATATAAAACTTTTTGTACCATCTATTGGATCCAGTACCCATTCATATTCGGCACCTTCATTATAGTTTCCGAACTCCTCGCCCAAAATTCCGTGCCCGGGAAATTCGCGCATTATTTCTTCACGCATTATTTCCTCGGCTTCCCTATCAGCTATTGTAACAGGGGAGTCGTCGTGTTTTAGGTCTACTGATATTTGCGTTCTAAAATAGCTTGCGATAATTCTGCCGCTTAAATCTGCCAAATGCTGCATAAAAAGTTTGAATTCTTCATTTTCTTGCATCTTGCTTTCCGGTTATTCGTAATTAAATTTTTTCAATTATTTATTCCCGCAAAGTTAATAAAAGGAGTGCATATTGGAAATATAGGATAACACATATTTAGAACTTAGTATGAATTACTATTTTATTTGGGAAAAAAGCTTTTTCATTTAACAATAATTATCAGGAGCCGTTAAGTGTGTATACTCTGATAAATTCACAAATATTCTTTGTTCTCCAGCGTGTCTTTTTTATAAAAAGCTTTGCTATGCGGGTTACGATCGGATTTATGTTGGTTTCTGCATTTATTATAAATGATGAGTCGTGTGATTATTTCTCAAAATGTGATTAGAATAAGAGCGGAAAGGTTCTATAGACTTGCCCTCAGTGCTGCCACAACTGTCTATCTAAACTTCGATACTGTATTGCTTCACTTATATGCTGCGGCAAAATATTTTCCGAATACTCCAGATCTGCAATAGTTCTGCTGACTTTCAAAATTCTATCGTATGCCCGGGCTGATAATCCGAGCTTAGTCATTGCCATTTTTAGCAATTCAGCTCCGGCGGAATCGAGTTTGCAATATTGCCTGACTTCCTTAGAGCCCATATCTCCGTTATTATAAATATAAGAGACGTCGGAATATCTTTCATACTGAACCTGTCTGGCTTTGATTACTCTTTCACGCACTACAGAAGATGATTCACTTTTTGTTTCTGCTGAAAGTTCTTTATACTTTACTGCCGGCACTTCAATATGAATATCAATTCTATCGAGCAGCGGACCGGATATTTTTGCCATGTACCTTTGAATTTGCGGTGGAGCGCAGGTGCACTCTTTATTCGGATCAGTAAAATAACCGCACGGACAAGGATTCATAGCAGCCGCAAGCATAAAATTGGCGGGAAACTCGAGTGATAATTTTGAACGGCTCACTGTCACGCGTGAATCTTCAAGCGGCTGACGCAACACTTCCAAGACATTTTTTTTAAATTCAGGAAGTTCATCCAAGAACAAAACCCCGTGATGTGCAAAAGAGACTTCACCCGGTCTGGGAAATGATCCGCCTCCTACGAGCGCCGCATCAGACACCGTGTGGTGAGGACTACGGAATGGCCTTTCCGTAATGAGTGCTTGATCTTTAGGATTTATTCCGGCAACAGAATGAATTTTCGTCGTCTCCAATGCCTCGTTAAAAGTCATCGGTGGAAGTATGGTCGGAATTCTTTTTGCAAGCATTGTCTTTCCGGATCCGGGAGGCCCTATCATCAATATATTATGTCCGCCGGCAGCGGCTACTTCAAGTGCACGTTTTACATTTTCCTGTCCTTTTACGTCCGAAAAATCAAGATGATAACTATTTACGTTTGCAAAAATGTCTTCTTTGTTTGTAACAATTTTTCCTTTGCCGTTACCGGTATTTAAAAATTCTATAACCTCTCCGAGGCTATCTATTCCGTACACATCAATACCATCAACGATAGAAGCCTCCTTCGCCGATTCGGCAGGCAAAATAATTCTTTTTAGTCCTTTCTTTTTAGCTTCAACCGTAATTGGTAAGGCACCTTTTATTGACCGCAGTTTCCCGTCAAGTGAAAGTTCACCTAACAGCACCGATTCCTCCAATAATTTATTATCTACCTTCTCGGTAGCAGCCAATAAACCTATTGCAATCGGAAGATCGAATGCACTTCCCTCTTTTTTAATGTCCGCCGGTGCAAGATTTACGGTGATTTTTCGTTTAGGAAATTCAAAGCTGCTGTTTTTAATTGCAGCGGTCACTCTCTCGCGGCTTTCTTTTACCGCATTATCGGGCAGACCTACAATCGTAAATGCGGGAATTTGTTTCTCAACGTTTGTTTCAACTTCTACCAGGTAGGCATCTATTCCTACAGTAGCACTCGAATAAATTTTAGCAAGCATTTAATCCTTTGGGTAGTACTGATTTTTTTAAAGATAAGAAATTTTTTAGTAAAGCGAATACGATTTACTATTTTTTTTTGAATTTAATTAATTTCGTAAGAATTGAAAATTCAGAGGTTAAATAAGTGTTAATGATTAAAAAAGTATTTTATATTTAAAAATATGCTGCTGTAGAAGAAATTAAAAATTATTTCGGCAATAAAATCTTTTTAACGAGGAGAATTAATAATTATTTATAATTTATTACAGATTAATCAAAAGTATGAAAGTTATTGATATTTTCGTATTAAAATTACATCAAGGTCGATGTTCATTATCATTTAGTTAGAATCATTTTCTTAGTCTCCGTATAATCAGGGGTTGAAACTTTGTAAAGATATAATCCCGAAGGTAAATCAGTAGCATCAAACGAGAAACTGTGGGTGCCTTTACCCAAATGACCTTTGAACAATTTATTTATTTCTTTCCCTTCAAGATTATAAATTGTAATCTGTACCTCGGAATCATGCACCAAATCAATGTTTATACTGGTTTTTGGATTAAACGGATTAGGGTAGTTCTGTTCAAGTATAAATGGCTGCATCTTCCCCTGTCCAACTTTAACCGAAGAAGAATAAACAACAGTTCCGTCTATGTTCACCTGTTTTACCCTGTAAAAAACTATATCAGAATTGTTATCTTTAGCATCCAAGAAAGAATAATTTTTTGTCTCGGTATTATCGGCATCAATCGTAAAGACACCACGATATTTTGAATTATTGGTAGACTTTTGAAGTACGTATTTATCGGCCTGTTCAAAATCACCACCGTTCCATTCAAGTTCATACGAACTACTGAGTAAATTTATATTCAGTTCGGGCGCGCGCGCGAAAATAGGTGCATCCGATTTTATCAACTGTGTACCGCTTGAGTAAATATTTAACCTGTTTTTTTGCGAGACAAGGTTTTCTGATTCGTCAAAATTTAACTGTGCCAAAACAGTAGAACTGTCAGATAAAAAATTGAGGTAGCTTTTATTCTTGAATGAAGCAATAATAGAGTTTTGTAAATCTATAAATCTTAATAAATCTATTTGAAATGATTTTTGCTGGTTAATATCTCCAAAGTTAAGCTCCAGGTTTTCCGGTGCAGATAAACCGGGCAAATTATTTTTCGATATCAACTTTCCGTTGCAGTAAAACAGTGCTTCATTGGTATTGTATGAAAATAAAATCGAAATATGATACCATGATTTTTTCCCTATGAAATAAGGATTTAGAAATTTTTGCACAGCAATACCGGAAGTTACCGAAAGAGTTTGAAATGCATTTGTGGAAATATTAAATATTGTTTGAGCATTACTTTTATTATTCACTTTTATTATTTGTGTTCCGCTTTCATTCAGCTTTATCCAAAATTCCGTCAATAAATTATTTGATGAGAAACTATTTAGTGGAATCCTGAAAAAAGAATTCTTTCCGATTAAAAGAGACTTCCCTGCGCTTTTTTCCGGTTTGTAATATTTTAGCGAAGTTTTCGATAATTGTCCCTCTGTTTTTGTAAAACCATTCTCATCATCATTTTCGAGATATCCTACTACAGAGTCGGCATTCATATAAATTCCGTATAATTTTAACTCCGATTTAAGCCTGTCACTAGAATTGAAATTTAAGAGAATTTGGAAATATGTACCAATAGACAGAGTTGTATCCGATAAATCGATAGTTGTTTTATAAGCAGAGAGATTAAATTTAGATAATACTGCCGGGGTAAAATCGAGATTCAAAATTCCGCTAACGGAGTTAAGTTTTATACTATTGGGGGAAATCCCATCAGGTGGTATAATGTAAAGAATTAATTGATCTGCATCGGAATATGGATTGGTTGTAAGTATTGAAACATCATACGAGGAATTGACCGGAATAAACTCCGGGTAAACAAGTTTATAACTATCACCGTTATTGCTAATTGCTGCAATACCGGTTATATAACCGAACAACAATATAATAAAGGTTTTAAGCATCGGGCTCCCAAGATAGGGACAAAAAGCTTACGACACAAGTATTATTTATAACTACGGAGAAACTCTATTCTATCCTGAAGCTGGCTAATCGGTGTTAAAAGCTTATCTTTCCCATATATAGCGTCTTCTCTGTTCGAGAATGCCAGTTCGTAATCTTTACTCATCACTATCGCTTCTTCGGGGCAAACTTCTTCACAAAATCCGCAAAAGATACATCTAATCATATTAATTTCGAATTTTTCAGGATACCTTTCTTTTTCGCGATCTGTTTCAGCTGCTTGAACTTCAATTGCTAATGCCGGGCAAACCCTTGAACATAAACCGCAGGCTACGCATCTTTCTTCACCGTTTTCTTCCTGTACCAATACAGGTCTGCCCCTGTAGGATGCAGGCGGAATAAATTTTTCTTCGGGATATTTCATCGTAAACTTGGGTTTGAACATATTTTTTAAAGTTAGAGACAACCCTTTTACGATTTCAGGTACGTATATTTTCTCGAGTAAGGTTAAATCTTTTTCTCTCTTCTTAACAGCCATCAAAACTCCGTGTATTAAAATTACATCTTAAATATGTGAATTTTGCCCTTTATTAAAAATTTTTATTATAACTAGTATTCAAATCTAATAATAAATTGTGCTCTGAATATGAAACTACTAAATTTTAAAAACCATTATCAGGAAAGCAACCCAAATAATATTAATGAGTGACAAAGGGAACATCACTTTCCAGCCTAAATTCATCAATTGATCATATCTGAATCTCGGTATACTCCATCTCACCCAAATAAAGAAAAACAACAGTGCCGCCATTTTTATACAAAACGTAAGTATGGAAATTATAACAAAAAGAGTTGTGGATAATCCGAATGATTCAAGATAAGGGAAATGCCATCCCCCCAGGTAAAGCGTAACAATAAGTGCACTCGCTATTATCATATTTGCATATTCAGCCAGGAAAAAAGCTGCAAATTTCATACTGCTGTACTCGGTATGAAATCCACCGACAAGCTCCGGCTCTGCTTCCGGTAAATCAAAAGGTAGCCTGTTTGTTTCCGCAAAAGCCGAAACGAGAAAAGTAATAAACCCGATAGGCTGCAATATCGCATTCCACATCCATCCCGATTGAGCTTGTACAATATCAATAGGTCTTAATGAGCCGGCTAATAACAAAACTCCGCCGATAGAAAAGCCCATTGAAACTTCATAAGAAATCATTTGAGCAGAGGAACGAATTCCTCCCAGAAGCGAATATTTGCTTCCGGATGACCAGCCCGCGAGTGTTATTGCATAAACACCTAACGAACTTAATGCTAACACATAAAGAATACCTATGTTTATATCTGCGACAACTAACGGAACTTTAACTCCAAAAATAGTTATTTCCGGACCGAAAGGAATCACGGCATATGTTGTGAATGCCACGAATAGTGCGATAATAGGTGCAAGTGTATGGATTTTTTTATTCGCAAAATCCGGTACAATGTCCTCTTTCAAAAGAAGTTTCAAAACATCGGCAAAGGGCTGCAGTACACCTTCCCAACCAACCCTGTTCGGACCAAGCCTGTTTTGTGCCCATGCACTTACCCTTCTTTCAAAGTATACCAGGTAAGATACTGTCAGTAGCATTACGCTGATTACAATAACAATCTTCACCAGGCTGAAAATAATTATCTGTAAAATACTCATTTAATTTCAAACTCCATTTCTGATTAAGCCGGTTCTTCTATATTGACATTAAGTTTCGCTCCAAGCTCACCTAAGTCATCGTAGTCTATTCTTTTGAATGCTTCAATTGTTTTTGCCATGTCAGCGAAAACTTCCTCAGCCAAATTAAATTTTGATTTTTGTCCCATTGCCGAAGATAAAGCAGAAATAATTTTCCATGTTGAACGGGCGTCACGTTTGTTCCCTTTTGCCCACCTGTCAAACCCGGTTCCAAACTTATCTAAACGGCTCATAGACATTCCTTCAAGAGCCCTGTCCATCTCAACCGAAGCAACTGCAGGTCTTAAACGCTGAATTCTTCCATTAAAGTTTATAAAGGTTCCGTTCTTCTCGGCATAAGTCGCGGCTGGGAAAACATAATCCGCCATAGCAGTTGTTTTGTTGAAATTTGTTGCGTGAATAATTAATAAATCGAGTTTGGATAATAAAGTTTCCAATTCAGGATCAGCAGCTATTAAATCATCTTCAATTACATAAAGAGCTTTTATTTTACCTTCTTTAATTCCCTTAAAGATGCCTTCGATATTAAGACCGCCTTTTGAAGGAACAGCACCTGCTAATTCTGCTCCCATACTATTTGGAGTAACATCATTTCTTCTTAATATATCATCACCAAATGCCGGATCGGTGTGACGAACGAAATCAATATTTCTCGTTCCGATAACCGAATGAGCAAATTTAGCCAGCATATAATTATCTTCGCAAGTAGCATAAGCCGAACCAATAAACGCGACTTCGTTTTTGGAAAATGCTTTTAACTCGGAAACTGCTGCAACAACAACTTCATCCCAGCTCGCCTTAACAAGATTACCGTCTCTTCTCAGATAAGGTCCGTCAACTCTATCCTCAGCATTAATATTTTTAAAAGTATTTAATCTTCCGTGATCACACATCCAGTAACTATTTACTTCATCGTTCTGCCGCGGAGTTAATCTTAATACTTCATTATTTCTGACCCAGATTTCCGTATTACATCCACGTGCACATCCGGAACAGATAGAGTTGGTAGCCGACATATCCCAAACTCTTGCCTTGAAACGAAAATCCCTGCTGGTAAGTGCACCCACAGGACAAATATCAATTGTATTCATCGAGTAAGGATTATCCATTTCTTCTCCGGGATAGGTTACAATTGTAACCCTGTCGCCTCGCTTAACAAAAGTTAATTCGGGATCTTTTGCAATTTCATCACAGAACCTGATACAGCGGGAACATGAAATGCAGCGGTCACCGTCAAACATTACATTAGGTCCTAACGGAACTCTTTTATCTTTATGATTTTTCTCCTCCGTAAACCTGCTCTCACCTACACTATGCTGGTATGCATAATCTTGAAGTTTACATTCACCGGCTTCGTCGCAGATCGGGCAATCGAGCGGATGATTTATAAGCAAAAACTCCATTACTGCATTTCTGGCACTAAGCGCTTTTTCACTCTCGGTATGGACTACCATTCCATCCGATGCCAAAGTTGAACATGCAATAACCAGCTTCGGAATTTTTTCAACTTCCACCAAACATACACGGCAATTTCCGGACACTGTTAAACTCGGATGCCAGCAAAAGTGAGGAACCGTAATTCCGTTTGCTTTCGCGGCTTCAATAATTGTCTGTCCCTGATTAAATTCTATTTCTTTTCCATCTATTACTAATTTTGGCATTTCTGTTTCCTAATCACATTCTTATTTAGAAGAATAAACTCTCTGTGCTATTCCCGGTTCGCCGAAGGGCAGCAAAAACACGAACAGCACACATCCATTAAAATTAATTTAATACCGAATCAACTTCATGGTATTCGAAATTGAAAGCTTCCGCAACACCTTTGTAAGTAATCTTCCCGTCAATCATATTTAATCCAAATTTGATTTCAGGATTTGTTTTAACGGCAGCTTTAAAACCTTTATTAGCAATCTCAACCGCATAAGGCAGAGTTGCGTTTGTTAATGCAAGGGTAGATGTATGAGGCACTGCGCCCGGCATATTAGCTACACAATAGTGAACAACGCCATCTATAACAAAAGTAGGGTTCTCGTGTGTAGTAGGCTTGCAGGTTTCAATACATCCGCCCTGGTCAACCGAAACATCAACTATTACAGAACCCTCCTTCATTAACTTTAACATATCCTTTGTTACAAGTTTCGGAGCCTTAGCGCCCGGAATAAGAACAGCACCGATTACAAGATCAGCTTTCGGTAAATTAGCTCTTATATAATATTCGTTCGACATCATTGTGGTTACATTTTTAGGCATTACATCATCAAGATACCTGAGCCTGTAAAGATTGTTATCAAAAATTGTAACTTTTGCACCAAAACCAGCGGCAATTTTAGCAGCGTTGGTTCCTACTATTCCACCGCCGAGCACCATAACTTCGGCAGGACCGGTACCAGGAACACCGCCTAAAAGGACCCCAAAACCTCCCATTACTTTTTCAAGATATTTAGCGCCTTCCTGAGGTGCCATCCTGCCGGCTACTTCGCTCATAGGTATAAGGAGAGGCAAAGATTTGTCTGCTTTTTGAACTGTTTCATACGCTATTGCAACACATTTTGATTTCATCATTGCCTCGGTTAATTCCTGGCTTGCGGCAAAGTGAAAATACGTAAATAAAACCTGTCCTTCACGAATCAAATCATATTCCGGAGCTATAGGTTCTTTAACTTTCATTATCATATCCGCTTTTTCAAAAACCTCTTTCGCAGTAGAAATAATTTCCGCACCCACTTCTTTGTATGATTCATCCGAGAAACCGCTGCCTACACCGGCATTTGTTTCAACGAGTACTGTATGACCGTTTTTAATTAATGTTGATGCTCCGACAGGTAGTAATGCTACTCTGTTTTCGTTTGTTTTAATTTCTTTAGGTACCCCAATAACCATTTTACACCTCAGTTTTTTGCCGGCTATGCTGCCGATTTTAGTAATGCATTTTTTGATTTTATAATTAATTTAATGAAGGAATTTTCTACGAGCAATTCGTTAGCAATCTCAAGGACATCTTCCCGCGAAACTGCATCTATTTCTTTCATTACCTCTTCGGTTGATTTTACTCTGCCATGATATAATTCAGACTGAGTCATTCTAATCATCCGGTTGGAAGTACTCTCGAGACTTAATAACATATTCCCCTTGATCGACTCCTTCGCTTTTTTTAATTCGCGATCCGATATTTTATTTTCTCTGATTTTTTTAAATTCTTTTAAAGTTAATGTTATAGCCTTGTCCAGCATTTTTTCATTTGTCGAAAAATAAATCCCGAAAGATGAAACATCATAAAAAGTGTTTAAGAAAGAATTTACCTGGTAAGTTATCCCGTTTCTCTCACGCAGCGTTTGGAATAATCTTGAACTGCTGCCTTCTCCTAAAATCTGAGTTAGCAGCGCCGCTTTATTCCGCTTTTCATCCTTGTAGCCGCAGGTTGATCTTCCGATAATTGTATGTACCTGCTGAATTTCCTTTTCAATAATCTCAAAACGTGCTGCCTGAGGATTGAATCTGTAATTTTTCCGTTTTATTGATGAATTACCCAGGTCCTTCTTAAGATATTTATCGGTTAATTTAACAATCTCATCATGATCAACTGCACCGGACGCAGCAATAATTAACCTGTCAAACCCGTATTTATCATTTATAAAATTAAAAAGGTCAAATTGAGTAAATCCATTAATATTTTTTTCTGTTCCTATTATAGGCAGACTTAACGGGTTACCTGCAAAAAGGATCTCTTCAAATTTATCAAAAATTAGCTCTTCCGGATTATCTTCAATATCATACAATTCATCAATTACAACACTAGCTTCTTTTTTTATTTCCGAAGATTTGAAGGTAGGGTTCTGAATCATATCGGCTAATACTTCGAATGTTTTACCGAGATGGTTTGCGAGACCTCTGCCGTAGTAGCAAGTATGCTCTTTAGAAGTAAAAGCGTTTAAATAACCGCCGCAAGATTCTATGTCGTTTGCAATCTTTCTTGCCGAACGTTTTTTGGTACCTTTAAAAAGCATGTGCTCAATAAAGTGAGTAATTCCGTTGTTCTTGAAGTTTTCGTCTCTCGAACCCACATTGAACCAAAACCCGAGAGAAAAAGATTCCACGTAAGGAATGTTCTCGGTTAAAATTATAGTTCCGCCGGGAAGGATTGTTTTATTATAATTACTCAAGTTAAATGACGTTTTTACTGTAAAATGATGAAAAAATTCGTTTCCAAATATAGAGAAATGGCTATATGTAGTCAAGGAAAGAGGCAGTAGATTGACGGGCGTCGAAATAGGAATGAGTGATATAAACTATTTATATAATGGGCAATTGCGAACTTTTATTTAATGAGTTTCAAGATATTAGGAAATAGGATATAAATTTAATGCAAGAGATACTTAAGAATAGGTTTATTTTTATAATATTCTCATTTTCAAGGAAGTACTTCGCCTAATCAAAAATTTTGTATTAAAATTTCTTTCGTTAACCCCGGGCTTCTGGAGAAATATTATCCTAATAAACCCATGATATTTGTTTATGGATTATATCTTGAGAAAACTATCACTAGCATCATCCGTGGATTCAATTTAGGGTGCGGCAATTAAATCCTACATTTTTGAAATAAAATTTAAAATAATTATTTCCATGATTAAAGTAAGGACTACAAGAGTGATATAATAAATTTTTTTCTTTTTTGATTCGCGTTCTTTAATGTCTTGAAAATCCAATTCATCAGTTACTTCCCTGACATAATCACCGTCATTAATAGACCAGTTGTGATAGTTATTTTCTTTTCTCATATATATTCTTGAATTTCTGTAGAATTGAGATACATGCACATCCATTATCATGCCACATATTATTTTTTTAATCTCTTAAAAAAGGAATCATTTTTTATACTAAAAATTTGACGGAAAGGAAAAATTACTTAAAGGAGGAAAATTTTTCTCATATAAAAAGAAGTAGTTTTGGTTATAGTCCCGTAATTATGAATTCATTTGAAATAACATGTGGCTAGCCGGCTTCTTTCTTTAACTGATTCAATTCAGTTTTTACCGCCGTGTTTTAAGTAGTACCTTCAGCTCGCACATGGAGTTATTAAGTTCACTCCACAGGGAATAATAGTCATCGAGAAAAGGAAAAATTTTCTTTCGGGACAATCAACTGCTTAAAAGAAAGGTGCTGCATAAATACAATACTTATTAATTGTCCGCATAATAATACAATTATATTTACTACTTGATCTTCTAAAACGGAGAAGGGATAGAAATTTTCCCGGTAATAAAATTTTATAGCTTCCATTGGAATCCAGCAAACGGTAATAACAGTAGTAAGTATAACCCTAAACCACACCGGAGAAAAATCAATTTTATGCCATACTTCTGATGTTACAAATTTACCCGTTCCTATATATTGATTATTCATGTCACGAAATAAAAAATACAAAATAGCTATTATGGAAGGAGTAGCGAGTATTTTAATAAATTGAACATTATAATAATTATCAGGCTGATAGGTAAAGAAGTAGAGCGGAGTATCTTTAACCATTTGAACGAACCAACTGTTCGGCGAATAGGATAAATTTCTGGTTATCGCAATTATTATGAGGATTAGGCAAATAAAGCATGAAAGAAGTACATTCAGGTTAATGATTTTTTTATTTACCTGAAGATAGTGATCCTTTAAAATATTTACGGTTTTTATAATCATTTGAATATGACTTTTGACTTTAATATTCAGATTTAAGTTTCTTGTCAATCCTTAAACCGGTTATAGAAGACCAATTAACCGCTATATTATTTTATTCTTTCAACAATTAATCAATAAAACAATTCCTTTTCTATATATTTAAAATTTGACTACAAAGAGATTATTTATTCACCGCATCGGATTTATCAAACCATTCAAAGTATTCATTTACACCTTTCCTACCGGACTCAATTAAAGCATCCTTTTTTTCGTTGGGCAAATCAAACTCTGTCGTCTTTACCCCTAAACTGTCGATATAAATTGTTCTCTGCCAATCGTCGCTGTGAAGATGTTCATTAGTCTGAGCTTCCATAAATGTTCTGATTAATGACCAGAGATATGAGAAAAAATCATCAACTACATCAACAGGGGGTTGGGCATGATCTCTAAACTGCGATATTTCAGCTTTTGAATCGAGCCTGAAACCCAGTGTTTCTTTGTTATAAACATATCTGGATATTTCTCTTTCAGAATTTTCAAACTCTTTGTTTTGCTTATTGTAGTACCCAGTTTCTATTTTATTTTCTTTAACATATTTTTCCCTGTCGAATAATTTCACAGGATAATTGGATAGTACACCGCCGTCAACATAAACATCGTTTCTCGGACTCCGGACTGCCGCAAAGAACAACGGGATCGACATCGAAATTCGTACAGCATCGGCTATACACATCCTGGGAGTATGTTCGCATGAAAAAATTTCAGAACAGTGGGTTGAAAGGTTAGTCCCGACAAGGTAAAGATCTTTAAATCCTTTTTTGCTCTGTAATGCCTTCACATCTGCAAAAGTTGATTCGGGATTGCCGGTTTTGTTTCGGATAACCGTACCTATCCAGTTTCTGAAAAAATCCCCTTTATACCAGCCAAATTTTTCAATCAACCTTTCCGTATCCCGAACCATTCCCCATGAATCATCCATAAAATTGTTGAAATTCAACTTCCATAAAATATCTTTTGTTTCTTCTTCCGTGTAATTGAGACCGACTAAGATTGCATTTATGGCTCCCGCCGAAGTTCCTCCAACCCGTTCTATGTTGGAAATAATGTTTCGTTTTCTCAATTCTTGAAGTGCGCCGACATAAGCAATCCCTTTAACTCCGCCGCCCTCAAAAATCAGATTTTTAAATTTGTAATCCATTTTTACCCCCTGATTATTTATTAATTTAATCGAGAATTAAATTATTCCTTCAAAAGGAAAATCTTTATCAATTTCTCAATCTTTCACTTAACTTGTTAATCTAGTAAAATTTTAAGGTTATCTTCCAATATTCTACATTTAAAAGGATAATTAATTTCAACAACCTCCGCACGAATAAAGTGTATTAGAAACCGAATATATTTTAGATTGAGAAAACAATATTTTTCTCTGATCAAAAAATTGAAAATATTTTTGACTGTTTCCTTAACCGGAGTCCAAATTCAAATTTACTGAATCTTAAACTCGGGATTATATATTAAGCCGAAAATATTCCCGAACGGATCAAGTACTGTAGCAACTTCAATCTTGCCCCCAACATTTGTAATAGGTGAATGCTGCTCAGCACCGATTGAAAGCAGTCTTTCAAATTCAGCTTTTATATCATTGACTCCCCAGTATGCAACAACACCGGCACTTGAAGGTTTGACGGGTGCAGCACCCGGATCTAATCCTAATTCAAATCCGCCTACATTGAAACCGACATAAAATGCTTCATCGAAATAAGGTATAATACCCAGGGCTTCGGAATACCACCTTTTTGCTTTTTCCAGATCGTTTACACCGTAAATAACCGTTCTTAAACCCAGTAACATTTCCCACTCCTTCTTAATTGTTTTAGTAATATTTTAATTGAACGAAGAAGAAATTTAGAAAATCATGAGTCATTCGTAAAATAAGCGAACTCTATCCAATGCCACTATCATCCTATTAGTATAAATTGTCTTTATAATTTAACTTTCACAGAACTCTATCTCAATAAAATCATTTTCTTTGTTTGAAAAAAGCCTCCCGCTTTCAACCGGTAAAAATAAATTCCGCTTGGAAAAGTTTTTCCGCCAACAATTCCGTTAAACTTAACTTGGTATTCACCTGTAGTTTTATTTTGGTTTACAAGTATAGTGACAACTTCTCCCAGTATATTATAAATTTTTAAAGAAACCGGCACACTTCCCTTTGAGCCTGCATTTATAGTATACTTAATTGTAGTTTCCGGATTAAAAGGATTTGGATAATTTTGGGATAAATTAAAATTCATCAAAGAAATAGAATTATCGGATACCGATGTTACTGTTTTATGCAGTTCGAAATTTACGGACACAGTACTGTCAGGCCAAATTTGAACTGAAAATGTACTGTCTCTATATCCACTTTTTTTTACAGTTATATAAGTTATTCTTGATATATTTCTGAACCGGTAAAATCCGGTGCTGTCCGTCAGTACATATATATCTTGCGGCATAACGAACAGTCCTGTTTCATCGTAAACAACCTTTGCACTGTCCACAGGCGTACCTGTAGAATCTTTTACATACCCTTCGATCCATCCATATATACCCACAGTATCAAATTGTACATTGAATGTTGGAGAGCTATCAAAATACCAGAATACTTCACCCTGCCATCCATAGGCAGATGAAATTGACCATTCAAGAGGGCATTCGGAAATTTCGCTTCCTTCCATATTTCCGATTGTCACCCAATCTCTCAAATATCCAGCCGAGTCATATAGTTCCAACCTTTCACCTTTTCTATTAATGGATAGCGGATTATTCAATTCTTTATAAGTAATTATAAAATTCAAACTATTCAGATTTAATCCATCATTAAAATACGCTTTGCTGTAAGTCGTTTTTAAATACCAGCCGTCTAAGTTATCCGATGAAGGGAATATACCTCGGTTTAGTTCTAATTTCCAACCTGACATGCTAAACATCAGTTGTTTAAAGTATAAGGCTCTTACAGGATTTGAGTATATTTTTACAAATGAGAAAAATAATAGGATTAAAACTAATTTAGCTTTCATTTCATTCACCCTTTTTTCTCCATTGTACAATAAGGTTATGCCCCGGTAAAAAATTCTCTTTAGAAATGAAGTAAGCTTGAAAATCTCCGTTACGTTCAATTTTGTCCGGTTTATAAGATAAAAAAGTTAATACAAATTTATCCGGTATTCTTATAATAAACTCAGCGGAAGAAAGCGGTTTTTTCCATGCGTGCGTAGTGATTAAAATATATTCCATCTTTTGGTAAGATGTTTTCTGTTTATAAAATACCTTATACTCGGAAATGGAATTTGGTTGTATTTTTACGGGGAAAGTAATACCCGTCCTGGATTTACTGAATTCTACATCTGAGTTATTTTTTACGTCCGTTACATCAATGCTGTCCGGGTAAGGCAACTGATTATTTATGACGAACGGATAATAAATTCCTCCGCGGGCATCATTAAAACCGGGATTTTCGAAATAATATTTACCGGTAAGTAAACAATAGTTTCCGCGAACCTCTATCTCAATTTTCTCCCTTAAAAACTGAAATGATTGGGAAACAAGGATAGCCGGATATATTCCCCAAATAATTAATACCGGTAATAATTTAAGGTTCATTTAGCGAACCTTTTTTGTTTCGAAAGTTTACTTTTTAAAATAGTAAAAATTTCAACATTTGATAGTTCAAATTATTTCAAAATCACCATTTTTTTTGCCTGGATAAAATTACCTGCCGAAAGCTTATAGAAATAAATACCGCTGGGCAAGCTGCCACTTTCAAACTCTGTCCGGTAAGAACCTGCCGGCTGTATCCTATTCACAAGCTCGGATACTTGTTGACCCAAAGAATTATAAACGGATAGTTCAACCCTGCTTTTGTTGGATACGAAATATTCAATAATTGTAGAGGGATTAAACGGATTCGGATAATTTTGATAAAGATTAAATTCCCCGAGTCGATTTCTTTCGCTTTTCACATCTGAAGCAGCCGGTAGAGGTTCTCCTGCATTTTTCCATGCAGTGTAAATTAAACTCGCCAGTTTTCCGGAAGCACTTTTAAATAATTGAATAGTAAAATTTCCGGTTAAGTTCCAGAATTCACTCAGGTATGCATCGCTACTTGTACTTCCGGTTTGAGAAGATGCTGTTTTATCTGCATTCAGAACCGAATCGACATAATTGTAATTTTGATATATATATTTAAATACAAAATCCGGTACGTTTGTTATATAGAAAGCCGTATCCGGAGAGTACGTAATCTGAGATTCGAATTTTTCAATCATTGACGACTCATACCTCGAATGTACACCACGCTGATTTGTATATTGCCCGTTATAATTTTCTGTCAAATGCAAAGGCATATGTGAATCGGCAACATAATGACCAAGATCGGCAGCAGTTTGTTTTGCTTTATCCCAGTCTTTTCTTTTGAATTGCTGTGTTAATGAATCAAAAGATGCAATTATAGCCCACGGTAAAACTCCGTTGTTAATTACGGTATTGTATCCGTGCATAGCTACTAAAGAATCAAAATCTTGAGTAATTGCACCGTTGGAAACAAACTCGGAATAACTATCAATATCAATAAAATGTTTAGGCGACTCACTCGGGTCCTGCCCTTTTCTATTATCCGCATCCGAAGCATGATCGGCTAGATAAGTCTGCCAGTCTTTAAACGCACTCATCTCAGGAGGAAAACACAAAACTGCATTTTTATTAATAATGTTATGTCCTATTCTCCCCCAGCCGAAAAAGATTAGAGAAATGATTACAATCATGAAAACGGATTTTTTATTTTTCACATGACCCCTTATTTTTGATGAGTAAACTATTGCCTGGAAATATTCTATCCTTAATTTAATAATATTTTGTTAATAAAAAACAAGACTTTTAAAATGAAAGTTACACATACAATAAGTTTTGAGTTACGGCTGGTCCTGATTCGGAATTATTTTAGTAGAAGTATCTTCATTGTTTTGCAGTAGTTGCCTGTAAATATATACTCCGCTTGAAAAATCCTCACATTTATATTGATATTATATTTACCGGGTTTTTCACTTCGCTGACAAATGTTTCAACTAATTTTCACTCCTTGCGTAGCCTTGGCAATAGTTGAAATATCACCAAGCGGAATTTCATTTTTCCTTCCGCATTTCGGACAGGTAATGGACTTCTCTTTATAATCCGGCGGGACCTTCATTTTTAACCCGCAGGCGCAGACAAGAAATGCATATTTATTCACAGTCATCATCAAATCGCCAAGAGTTCTTTTTTGCTGAACTTTAGTTTGAGTTTTCGCTGAAGCCGATGGTTTCCGAATATCAATCTTTGTTTGATCTCCTAATGCTGTAGTAGGCATCAGTCCTGTTCTTTTCCCCTTAACAAAATTAAAGGCATTTTGATAATTGATATAGTTAACTCCGCCCGAAATGCTTCGTAATATTTTTATTCTTTCGGATGTTGGCGGATGTGTGCTGGTTAAATCCGAAAGTTTCATCCCCTTTTTCTTCAAAGGATTAATAATAAACATAGGCGCCGTTACTTTATTCGCCGATTTCAAATCCAGATCCGTTGAAGAAATCTTTTCCAGTGCGGAAGCTAATCCTTCGGGATAGCGTGTTAATCTTGCACCATTCGCATCAGCCAGGTATTCCCTTCGTCTTGAAATGGCAAGGTAAAGCAATCGTGCAATAATTGGTGCAAGAATTGCGAAAATGATTGCAACTACCATAATTACCAATTGTGCCTGACCGCTGTTTGATGAAGATTTTGAGCGGTAACGCACCGATGAACCGCCTGAAAACCAAAGTCCCTTCAGAAAAACTTCAGAAATTAATACAATACTTCCCAGCATGATCCCTGCAAAAGTCATTACCAGAATATCTCTGTTTACTATGTGTGACATTTCATGGGCAATAACGCCCTGAAGTTCATCACGATTTAACTTTGAAAGTAATCCAGCCGTAACTGTAATAGCGCTGTTCTCGGGCTTAATACCGGTTGCAAATGCATTCGGTGCTTCTTCGTTGATGATATACACTTTCGGCATTTTGGGTAGATTAGCTGCAAGCTGCATTTCTTCAACTACATTAAATAACTGTTGATGCACATCCGGAGTAACTTCCCGGGCATGGCTGACGGATAAAAGGATGGAACTGCCTGCCGAATAACTGACCAATGACAAAATGAACCAGATAAACAGAGCAAACATTATCCCGTAAATTCCCCCGCCACTGGGGAAGAAATAACTGCCTACCAAGTATCCCAGAATTACAAGCGCAAAACCCATTGCGATGAATAAAATCATCGTCTTTCTTTTATTTGATTGAATTAATTCCCACATAATCTAAATCGGAAAAAAATATTAAAATTGATGTTCGTTTATTTTTATGAAAAGCTGACTTTAGGTACTTCCCTATCGGATTTATCCTCGATTTTAAAAAAGGTTTCTTCCTTAAAGTTGAACATTCCTGCCATAATATTTGTCGGGAACATTTGAATTTTATTATTATAAAAAAGTACCTGGTCATTATAATTTTGGCGTGAGAAAGATATTTTATTCTCGGTGGAAGTTAACTCTTCCTGAAGAGCTAAAAAATTCTGATTGGCTTTAAGATCTGGGTAGTTTTCCACAACAAGAAAAAATTTGCTCATTGCACCGTTTAATTCACCTTCAGCCTTTGCCCTGTCTTTTACTCCGGAAGCATTCATTGCCTGGCTCCGGGCGTTTGTTATATTTTGTAAGGTCTCACGCTCGTGAGTCATGTAGCCTTTAACTGTCTCGATCAAATTAGGGATTAAATCGTGTCTTCTTTTTAATTGAACATCGATTTGAGACCAGGCATTTTTAACCTGGTTCCGTAATTTAATTAGTGAATTGTACATGGATACCATGATTAGTATGCCAATTACAATTAATATTAAAATAATTATTAAAACTGCCATATTATTCTCCCGGTTGGTTTAAATTGAGTTTATGTCCAAACATTTCTTTGATTAGATTCAAAACTTTGTTGTCTTTATCCAAACCTTCGGACTCGAGTAATTGTTCAAGTTCGCCTTTATCAAACCAAAGTCCGTGATGCTTTTTACATCTGTCGATCAAAATATTTTCATCTTTGCCGCAAAGGACCTTTTCCATTTTCTTGCCGCAGATAGGGCATTTTAATTTCTTCTCGGAACTGTCTTTATCATCATGGAATGAAGCTAACAATTCATTTTTGTATGTTTCATCTTCAAGAAGGATTTCCAGTTCACCTCCATCGAGCCAAATTCCGTCGCAGTTTGTACAGTGATCAATTTCAACTTTGTTGAGTTCAAGAATTACAAGAGGACTTTTGCACACTGGGCAGTTCATGTTATATGCTCATTTTGAATTTAATTAATGCTTTAATATAATAATAAATCGAAAAAAGATAACTATTATACTTATTATTTTTTAGACGATAGATTGTAATAGAAGTTCGCCATAACAGTTTCCTGATGTAGATCAATATCTTATTTCCGGAGCCTTCAATTGCAAATCTGTTATTAGGAAGCTCACAAAAATTATTAGAAAACATTTAATATTTAATTCTAAAGTTTCGTACAGACAGCAAAATTCTACCGAACTATATTTTTCAATAATGTCTTAGAGTAATAAAATTTATAAGCTTCTTTACCGAAGAAATTAACCTTAAAATTATTAGGGTTTATATATCCGTGTGAATATAAAGTGGCAAGGTAGGCAATGTTACAATGAATATTGCTACCGTCATCTTTCCAAATTTTTATAAAAATAGCAATATATGCTGCAGCATACATTATATTTAGCGAATCGCTGTGCAGTTTAATCTTTAGCTCGTTTACACTCTTGCTTAACGGCAGCTTTAAAGAATAATCTTTTCCGAGATATCCTTTTTTATTAGGATTATTAAGTTGTTTTTCAATCCATACCGCTGTTTTTAGTTTAACCTGAGCAAATCCGACCGAAGCATTTATACCGAAATCAAGAAGAAGGAAATCCAGTTCTTTATCAATGAAAGTATAGTTTAAGTATCTTTCCGTAAATATTATTACCGCTAATATTCTCGGATTAATATTAAAATCATGCGCAGCAGAAATAATATATTTTTCTCTTGAATAAATATCCTTGTGAGTGGATTGAAGTTTACTAAGTCCTTGTGCTTTAACATTGTCGAGTAATAATAAGTTAAATAGAAATAGTAAACAAAAGATTCTAATAAAAAAATTCTTACGGTTTTTCATATCCTAATAATATTCAATAAATAAAAACGTTAATTGTAGAGACGCATAGCATGCGTCTCAGGTAAAGTTAATCACTAAGCAACCTTCAATGTTGCCCGCTGTTTTACCCACCGCAAACATTGAAAGTTACGTTGAATTGATTAGACTATTTCAAGAACAACATCTTCTTAACCGAATTAAACAATTCTGCACCGCCGCTGCTTTTTACCGATAATCTGTAAAAATAAATACCGGAAGATAAATGCTTACTTCTGAATACAACCAAATGATAACCTTCCCGCTGAAATCCGTCTGCCAGTACCGATACTTCCTGACCCAGTGAATTATATACTTTTAATGTAACGTACGACGGATTTTTCAAAGTATAATTTATTGTGGTGGAAGGATTGAAAGGATTAGGATAGTTCTGATATAAATTATATTTCAAAGGAATTGTTTCTTTTTCCTTATCAGCGGTTTTACTCAAATTTTCAGCGCTTTTCTTTGGATTGATTATTTTACTACCCGGATTTAATAAGCTTGCTGCAACCTTTGTTAAATGATTATCCGAGAAATTAGCTTGCATATAATTAAACGATTTTTTCGCAGAACCCGAATCCCGAAACATGGAGTGATATACATTAAACAATTCCCATGAAGAAAGAAGTTTGCTTTCGGAAGCATCCAGGCTACCTAATAATTTATAGTAAGCAACGGCATCTTTGATTTTACCACCATGCACACTTTTTTCACCTAATATCAAATAAGAAAGAGTCCTTAATGATTGATTACAGCTGCTGTCTGCTATTCCCTTGCAATAATTAATAAGGTCATTAACAGACAATATTTCGTTTGATACAGTATCTTTATTTGCTTCGCTGTAAACTTCCTGCAAATTCTTAAGAGCATATACAGCCCATTTTTTTGCCGGATTCAAACTTATTATTTCTTTATAAATTTTTACCGCATCTTTATAATGATGCTGCGAGCGCAGCGTAGAACCGGCATACAGAAGTAAATGCTGCTTGCTCCATGTCTTTGTAGTTGAATCAAAAGATTGTGTAAAGAGAGGCTGAACGTTTTCGGACGAAGTTGTCATAACAGAGCCCGTAGAGTTATCGCTGCTTTGAACAATATTAGCGGAAGTTATCATGCCGGAACTTAAGGGCGCATTTGGAGGAACATTAGGATCATAAGACAAAGAATTATTTGTATCTATCGTTGATGTTCCGTCATTAAAGAAATTATACGGACCGCTTCCCCAATAAGTATACTCCGCATCCACTATTGTATTATTATTTGCTTCAATTAGTATATCCAGGTAGTTGCCGTAAATACTGTTATAACCTCCAAGCGAATACTCATTTGCATTATCGTATGTTCCGAAGAAAGGATGCGAATAATATTCAGCTAGAATTTCATCGTAATTATTGCTTAAAACATTATTACCTGTTCCTGCATGTGTATAATAACCAAACTGTGGTGCCGAAAATGTTGCTGCGTCTATACCATAACTGCCGTTACTATAAATATGATTATTAAATAGATAAGGTCCGCTTCCGCTAAGTAATATCCCGTCATAGTAATTATTGTGAATAGTATTACCGGATATATAAGAACCATCAGTATTTATAAGATATATCCCGTAATCACTTGTATGAATATCATTATTAGTAATGGTTAGCTTTGTATTTGATTGTATAGCACAATTTGTATTGCCGGAAAAATTGTTATTTGAAATAATGGGTTCGTCGTACACACCGTAGAGCGAATTTGTTACCTGTATTCCGTATGAATTATTTTCAATTGTATTGCCGCTGATTGTTAGAAAAAAAATAGTAGAACCGTATTCAACATATATTCCGTTGCGGCAGTTTTGAATGGTTGAATATTCTATTGTTGATTGATTGCTGTTAGGGACAATATTTATACCGTTGTATGCATTTTTGATAATACTTTTTGATATTGAAGCCGTACCTCCTGAATTTACTTTAATTCCGTTTTGTGTTGAATAATTAGGGGAACTAAAATTAAATGTGATTTTGTTTGGTAATGTACTCTGAGCACTTAGGGTGCCATTTACTGTTAACGAAGCTCCGTTATAAAAATTAAGCACTGCACCGGAACTAATATTTAAACTGCCACCAGAATTAACCGTAATATTTTTATAAATATTGTAAGTACCATTTATCGTTAAAGCAGCACCGGATTTTATGGTCATTTCACCGAGTAAGGAGTTTGTTCCATTTAATGTTTCATCATATTTTAACTTACCGCCATACTTAGTTACCGGTACAACTTGAAATAATTCACCTTCCCCGGCTTGTAATGTGGGAGAATAATTGTAGGTTGTATTTATTGTAAAATCAACAGTAGTATCTTCAACATCTCTAATTCTTAAATTAGCTCTGCCGCTGGTATTGTTAAAATTTAAATTCGCGGTTCTGCTTTCCCCGGTTTTTAGGTTTACCAGAAGGAAGTATTTATTGTCACTGTTTACTTTACCGGTGAAGAAACCGGCTTCCCAATTATAATCTGTTCCGCTATCCGGTATTGCTAAATAATCATTCGAAGAATTTTCTACATAATTCTCATTAGTTGTACTAGTAATGTAAATATAATTCCCGGTATATTTTAGTTTTAATAATGTGCTGCCAAGAGTACCGTTTAATCGGGGAAACAGATTATTTTTAATTTCAAAATACAAATCGGAGGGACTATTATTTGTATCTACAATTGCATCGGTTAAGACTGTTTCTTTACAATCAGTATCATAGAATGTATAAGAATAATAAGGCCAGAAGAAAATACCCTTTGCACCGTGTGCCAATGCAAGCATAACTGTTGCTCTCAATTCACTCGAATCCGGTTTTCTCCAGTGGTTATTAGACCCAGAAGTACAATCTGGAGTATATCCAAAAGTTTGGGCTACGTAGTAATAATCATCTAACGGGAAATTATACTCAAAGGGATATTGCATTAAAGCATTCTAAAAATATAAACATTTTTCATCAGGATAAGGATTCCCCGGTTGATCATGATAGTAAGGGTAGTAGTCATACATTAACATTTTCGGATGTACTGTTTCAAGAAATCTTTTTATAGTCCATTCATAGTTCCTTTTACCGTTCCAGGCAGGATAAAAAGCGGTTATCAACGGCGGGTAACCGTGGCTGGTTAAAATACTGTCTACTACTTTGTACGGCTCATAATTGTCTATGCTCTGCGGTTCGTCCAGGCTGTACCAGTATTCCGTATTGTTTGTGCCGGCTGAGGATGCATAATTTAAAATTCTTGTCTGAGCTGTATTTGGGTCAAGCAAGTAATCTCCCCAAATATCCTGATCATAAACTTCAATATAATCCACATATAAATTTCTGCTACCAAGCCATTTGACATTAAATTGTACACCGTATGCACTGTCATATACTGCGGTTTGTTGCATCGCTTCAGTGTATTTGGGTATTCCATCTATCATTGCAACCGGGCTGCCGGATTGTTTCCCTTTTATGGTATCGGGAATTGTGTAACTAAGCGAAGTATCTTTAAAACTATTGGATAGGTCGCTTGCGTATAATATTTTTTTATTTAAAACGGTATCATTTCCATTACTTGTTGTATATTTAACCGATATCTCGCAAACCGGAACGCCCGGGGTTAAGGCACCGTCTATTTTCATATTAAAATTTACAACATAATTAATTGGATAGGTATTATACCAGAACTTGTACCTTCTATCCTGTATATAATCCGGACCGGTTACGAGCAGCTTTCCAATATTGGTGCTGTCGGTTCCGCTGTACCAGTAAGCGCCGCTGTTTGTACCGAACTGATGCTTTATTCCAGGAGTTACTGCATTTATATCCATACTATCCTCAGCCTGCCATTTTGTATAGTAACCTGAGGAATAACGGTAAATATAATCATTCTGTTTATAGGCATTTATAGCTATTACGCTGTCAAACAATGCTTGAAGCGAGTCCCTATTTGAATAGCTCACCTGGTTGATAACCGTATTAGGACCCATCTCATTTACTTGTTTTAGGTTTTGTCTGCTGCTGTCAGTTGGTGAAAGATTTGAATAGACACCTGTACGAAATTTCTGCTGCGGAAATATGAAGGCTGAAAACAACAGAACCAGAGAAAAGCAAAGTTTAATCTCTGCTTTAAAAAAAGCTTTTGTTTGGCTGAACATTTTGTACCCCTTTCTTTATTTATATTAAGTAAGTTAATTATTTTACGTATACCATCTTCCTCATTTCGGTATAAACCGGTATACGATTTTGATTTATTATTTCTATACGATATAAATATATTCCGCTTGCCAATCCCTTTGGATTAAATTCAGCTTCATAATAACCGGCAGACTTCTCTCCGTTTACCAGATATTTTACCAATGCTCCTTTTATATCGTAAACAGCCAACTTCACATACCCTCTTTCTTTCAATCTGTAGGATATTATTGTTGAAGGATTGAATGGATTAGGATAGTTTTGGTACAATTTATAATTGGTAACAACATAAGGCTGTCTGCTTTTTACGGAAGTCAAACCAACCGGAAGCTCTTCCGAAAATCCGGATACATTGTTCTGGTTGTCAACTGCAGTTAGCTTATAATACAGATTGTCTATTCCATTAGGTATAACTTGTACAAAATACGTATCTGTTTGAGTTGAAATAAGATTTGCCGAATCGGCTGTAAAATCCGCTGTGGTGTCACGGTAAAGTTTATAATGATTAAAATCCGCTTCGGTGTTTCTATTCCACTTTATCTTAACATAACCGGAAT
Source organism: uncultured Ignavibacteriales bacterium (assembly GCA_963751355.1). GTDB lineage: Bacteria > Bacteroidota > Ignavibacteria > Ignavibacteriales > Ignavibacteriaceae > CAVVVS01. Next base: position 60,045 of record CAVVVS010000001.1, read on the forward strand.
CGACTGTTGCAGATAAATTAACCGGCGGGCGGGGTGGCAAATCTAAATAAGTATAGCTTTCTCCGAGAGGACCTCCGTATATTCCTATATCGCTTCTGCTGCCGTCCTTATCCAATATATTAGGATCTCCTTTATTTATTAAAGGTGAATATTTCTGTAGATGAAAATCAGAGCTGTCCTTATTCACAAACATCGGGTCGGTTATAATATTTGTGCTATCGGCGGTAAAGCCCGTATATTTTTTACCGCAATCCCATTCATTATTATAATGAAACTTTAATGTGTCTACTTTATCCGCAGTATAACCGCTTGCACTATTCAGAATGTTATTATTTACTACCTTGTTACTGCCTTTGAATAAATTAAAACCCGTACCGTTTGATTTACCTACTACTAAATTATCAGCTATTATTCCATTACCTAAAGAGAATGCATAGCCGTAAGAATTATAAGGCTTCTTTTTTATCACAATATTATTCCTTATATCCTTGGGGTTTAAAATTATATGGAGCCCGTCTCCGCCGTCTTCCAATATAATTAAATTATTTCTTATAGTAGCTGCAGTACCATAGGAACCTTCGATACCGCGCGAAATGTTATAAGCAGTTATTATTATGTTGCTGTCTATTACCGGGTAGTAATTTTCATTAAAGGCTTCAAGGTGAATACCTATGTTTACATTTTTAATTATATTATTTTTAAGAGTAGCATCTGAGTTAAATATGTCGCTACCTTTATAACAATTTTCAATTTTGTTATTTTCAATAACAGATAGATAACTTGCATCACTAATAGCAATACCGGTACCATTATTACTATAAGAGACTATTACATCAAATCCTTTTATTATAATATCACCGGTAGTATTAAACGCATAAAAGCCAGTTGGTACTTCTAAGTCTCTGGAATCAACAATACAGCTATCCCAACCACTCCCTATCAATGTAAGAAATTTATTTTCCACGACTATTTTTTCCTTATAAACACCACTTGCAACGTAAATAGTATCTCCGGCATCAGCGAAATTAATGCACTTCTGTATACTGTCCGCTGCAGTTTCCCAGCTTGTATAAGGCGGTGTACTACTGCCGCTTTGGCTTACGTATCTTACTGTTGGGTAAATTGTGAAAATGGTGAGCAAGCAGAAAGCGGATAAAAGGGAATAAAAATACTTTGTTTTGTGAAACATTTTGTCCTCACTTTTTAAGTTTATAAAAATTTATTTTGAAATTTAAATTTAATCCGTGATAATTCCCCATGGGGCAAATTGTGATATTCTACCGCAGGGATTTTTATGTAAGTTTATCATTTTATGAATAACATTTTTCGAGTGGAAACAAAATTCCCCGCTCTAATCCGATAGAAATAAACACTGCTCGAAAGATTACTTCCGTTAAAATTGATTTTATAACTCCCAACATTTTTGTATTCATGATTTATTAAAGTTTTTACTTCCCTCCCCAGCACATCGTAAATTTTTAATGTTACGTATTCTGATTTTGGTATCTGATATTCTATTGTTGTAGTAGGATTAAAAGGATTGGGATAGTTTTGATAAAGAATAAAATTCTTAGGTATATTATTTTTTTCATCGTTCACGGATACCATTAAGTGTTTTATAGATCTTATGGATGAAGGAGTTATTTCATAAATATCACTCTGAGTAGTTGCATATAATTTATCAGAATCCGGCTTTTTGTATAATCCTGTTACGGCAGATATAAGTTGAACAGTATCATGAAATGTCTTTCCATAATCAGTTGAAAACTCTATTTGTTTCCCATCGCTCATGTAAATTGTACCGGAGACTGAATCATCTAATGAAATACACAGCTTATTTTTACTAGAATATTTCATTTCCCATGAGCCAGCGTTGCCTTTATCACCGGATACAAATAAATATTTTTTATCGGTTTTTACATGACTTTCAACAGAAATGTAAATATGTGATGAATCTTTATCATATTGAAACTTTATATCTGAGTATAACTGAATTTTATTAGTGTCAACAATATTAAAATGTTATCCACCGTCTTCTGATTTGGCAAGATTGCCTTCCTGGTTCAAAGCGAAAAGTATATTATCATTAAAAGGTGACAGAGATAAAAAATGATAATAATTCCCTGAATCTACTACGGACCAGTTCCATCCGCCGTCTGTACTTTTTAAAATTTGATTTCCGGCAGAAGAATATAGCAGACTATCATCTTGATGCGAAATATTTATTTGTGAGTTCTCACCAAAAAAAAATTCGTGTAATCCTAAATAATCTGAATCAAACCTCTCTACATACCCGGCACAGTCCATTCCGCAGCCTGCTCCGGTATAAATAAACTTTGAAGGATCATGGTTCCAAAAATCAAAATCAAATATATATTCATCACTGTTAAATACAGGTTGACTGAATCCACCTGCATACAAGAATACGGTATCAATATTAGTTGAAAGATCTAAATGATAAATATTGTTACTTTCCGAAGAATACCCGTTACTCCCTTTCATCCAATAAATCCGGTAGAATAAATGAGTCATTTGATGCTGATCTTCCATACCGTATAAATGTGTAATTATGCTGTCTTGATTTTGCGAAAAAGCAATCGAGAAGAAGATAAGACTGGTAAACAAAATTTGAAGTAATTTCATTATTTCTTCTTAATGATTATTGGTTTAAAATTTACCAATGTAATCATACTTATATTCAATTTGTTTTAATAGAATTATTTTGAGAGAAAGGAAAATTGAAATGAAAATGAATTTTTTAGAAATATTCATGATATAATCCCCAATAAGATGATAATCGCCTTAAATTATAATAAGTTATAGCATGAATATCAACATAAAAGATTATATTAAACGCTGCCGCATTATTTCAAACAATAATATCCCGGCGGCGACGGAAACATTTAATGATTGGATTTTCCCCTTCATTGGTATCTTCACCAGTATGTCGCATTTTTCTGCGGTCAACCTCCTGATGCCTTTTTCCTCATTACCAACGACTAATGCTACGGGTATTTTATAATCTGCTTCGGTATAATTTTTTGAATTTTCTAACGAAGAACCTACAATCCAAAATCCATTATTTTTTAAAGTATCAAAGGCTTGCGAAAGATTGTTCACTCTGCAAATTTGTAAATGTTCAGTTGCGCCGGCTGAGGTTTTTACAACGGTTTCATTTACGGGCGCGCTGTTATGTTTGGTTACAATGATTCCATCCACACCGCAGCATTCAGCACTTCTTAAAATTGCACCAAGATTGTGCGTATCTTGAATTGAATCTAAAATTAGAATGAGAGGGTATTCTGATTTTTTTGAATCACTAATAATTTCTTCCAAAGAAAAATATTTTTGATCTGACTTAACGGCGACCACACCTTGCGTGTTTGCCTGACCGGAAATGCTTTTAAATTTATCGGCGGGTATTTCAGTACACTTAATTTTTCGTTTTTTCGCGGCTATTCTAATTGCGGTAATTATTCCTCCCTTTTGTCCGAATAATATATTCACCTGCTCAATCTCTTCACCTGAGTTGATCGCTTCCAATACAGGTTTACGTCCGATAATTAATTTCATGCTGCCGCAGTTTTTATTTAGTTATCTTTTTAATATTAACCTTTCGCTTTCTGGGGTTCCTTTTTAAACGGAGGCGGAACAAACCTCGGAAGTTTATCACTATTTTTTGTCAAGTATATATATCCGGCTAATCCTACTGCCATTAAAACAATAGATATTAATTGCGCTTCGGAAAGACCGAAAAGAAGCCTCGGGTTTAACCTAATAAACTCTACCGTAAATCTTTCTATTCCGGCAAACATCAAGTAGACCATGAACAGTTTTCCGTCAGGCCAGTCTTTCTTTCTTAGCTTCCACAGAATAAAGAAAATAATGACACAGGCGAGAAATTCATATATGGGAGTTGGGTGAAGCCTGATTACTTCATCAAATTTGGTAATAGCTCCGTAATGATCTTGCCCTACAACTTGAGAAGACAACTGGTAAAAATGATCTTTAACAGCGAGAGCAGGATGATTCTGATAAAAAGTACCGAGAATTTCGTGAGGTTTTACCGTTCCGTTAGCGTATTTCATTCCCCAGGGAAGAGAAGTTGGAATGCCGTAATCACCGTCGCCTGCTAATTGGCATCCGATACGCCCTATCCCGTAAGCCAAAATTAAAGAAGGTGCAACTCCGTCAGTGATATACAAGAAAGAATATTTCTTCTTTCTAATGTAAATATAAATTGCAATCGTAGCCAATATGAGTCCGCCGTAAAAAGTTAATCCGCCGGGAGAAAATGCGATTAACGGATCATTTATGAAAGCATGCCAGTTTTCGATTAAATCCAGGAGCTTGCTGCCTATTATTCCAAAAACAATTGCAAGCAAGGTAATCTCGGTTGCTGCATTTGGATTAAGATTTTTTCTCTCAAATTCTTTTGTAAGAATATAACTGGCAATAATAAAAGCAATACCCAGCATCAATCCGTAGCTATAAACCGTAAAAGGTCCAATTTTAAATAGTTCAGGATACATTATGAAAGCCCTTCCCGGGAAAATGTGAATTTTTCTTTATCAACTTCAAATTTACAAAACTTACGGTTGTTTTCTCTTTCTTTAAGAAATTCTTCCAACAGAACTATATTTTTTTTAAACACGTTAAAATCAAAAATTGCACTGTTAATACTGCCGTCCTGCTTTATAATATTTATAGTGTGCTTGCCGTAAAGATCATTGAAGAATAATTCAATAGCGGCATGGTTTGCCTCGTTTAAATATTTTGTTTCCGGTTTAATTCCCAAAATAGCTATGTCGATAGAATTCTTTACTTTTTTCGCTTCCACACTTAGGATATAATTAAGCGTAGAAAATAATTTGACCGTTTTCAGCATTATAGCGTATTCCTGCTTTTTTTTCACAGTGTTATAATGAAAGTAAACTTTACATATATATTCAAATTCCGACTCTTTATCCGGCAGATTTGTTTTTTTGAAAGAGTCTATATTTTCTTTTCCACTGTTTTTATCATTTTGGGACGAACCGGATTTTTTAAGAGGCATAACTACCTCATTTTATTTATAATCAGTTCTAAATTATCTTTCCCGATTAATTCCTGTTCACCGGTTTCCATATTCTTCAAATTAAAATTGCCTTCCTTGTATTCATCTCCTCCAATGAAAAGAACAAACCGGGCATTTAATTTATTAGCCTCCCGCATTTGTGCTTTCACGCTGCGTTCGAGATAATCAAAATCAACAATTAAGTTTTGCTGCCGTAAACTTAATGCAACACCATATACTGTTGAAGTCAATTCCTTATCAATTTTTATTATATAAAGATCGAGTTTATCATCCGGTAAGTTTAATGAATTTTCGTTTTCACAAGCCAGAAGAATCCTTTCTATGCCTGCGGCAAATCCTACACCAGGAGTAGGTTTACCTCCTAACTGCTCAGCTAGAAGATCATACCTGCCGCCGCCGCATAATGCACTTTGCGAACCTACTTTACCGCTGACAATTTCGAATGTGGTTTTTGTGTAATAATCCAAACCGCGCACAAGTTTTGAATCAACTTCGAATGGAACATTCGAGTTAGAAAGCAATTTTTTTACGAGTTCAAAATCCGTTTTACTGTCCTCATCAAGATAATCTAACAAGATAGGGGCTTCGCTCATTACCTCTTGGTCGCTCTCAACTTTGCTGTCGAAAATTCTTAAAATATTTTTCTCAAACCTTATCCTGCTGTCTTCCGATAATCTATCTTTTTTATCCGCTAAATAATTTTTCAAAATATTTTTGTATTGTTCCCTAGATGAAGGAATACCAAGTGAGTTAATCTTAACGGATAAATCATTCAAACCGAGACTTTTCAAAATCATGTAGGCTATCTGAATCATTTCGGTGTCGAGTAACGGTGATGTGCTGCCTAAAGCTTCTCCGCCGAACTGGTGAAATTGCCTTAGTCTGCCTGCCTGAGGTCTTTCCTGGCGAAACATCGGAGAGATATAAAATAATTTGTTCAACTGCTGCTGTGCACCGAGTGAGTGTTCTATAAATGCACGAACCACACCAGCGGTCATCTCGGGTTTAAGCGTAATGCTGGATTCACTTCTATCAAGGAAAGTGTACATTTCCTTGCTGACAATATCCGTTTCTTCGCCGATTCCTCTTGCAAAAAGCGATGTGTCTTCAAAAATAGGAGTTCTGATTTCTTTATAATTAAAATTGGAAAAAACTTTATGAACGATGCTTTCTAAATGTTTCCACTTATTAATTTCGGATGGAAGGATATCTTTTGTACCTGTAATAGCTTTAATCATTATATCGCTTATTGTTTAATGGTAAGTGATTTCGAATGAAATTTATATGCACGGTAAAAATTAATTATCGATAAACTTTAAAAGAGTGAATCCGGGTAAATTCATCCTGTAAGAATAAAAACATCCAGTTAAAATTAACGTAAAAAATTTAATTTATTTTATACTTCAAAATAGTTTTCTTCTTCTTCACGGAAGATTTCTAAAATTTCATCAACAGAATTCGACTTTAAAAGTTTTTCACGAAACTCATCTTTATTCATCATCCTTGAGATTCTGCTGAGAAGCTTGATGTGTTTACTTACAAGGTTATCTTTGCCTACAAGAAGAAAGACTAAGTGAACAGGCTGACCGTCTAAGGAATCATATTCTACCGGTTTATTAGTTTTTCCGAATGCAGCCAGAATATCGGTAACAGCATTTGTTTTACCGTGCGGAATTGCAAATCCTTTACCTACACCGGTCGACATGATTTGTTCACGTTCCAACACACAATCTCTAACCTTATCAATATCCTGTACCCTGGAATCGTTTTGAAATAAATCAATGAGTTCGTTAATTACGTCCTCTTTTTTGTCTCCTTTAAGGTCAGCAATTACAAATTCTTTCTTTAACAAATCTAATACTTTCATTAATTACCGCCGTATTCTTTCATGTTATACATAATTCAATTAAAAACAGAATATTAATTTAACAATCATGAGTATGTTTAGCAATAAACAATGTTATGATATTGTTAAAAATCAATATTTTATTTTACCGGAGAATTGAGGAATTTATTTTATGTGTAGTTAAAATAATCGATGTTGTTGCTAAGATATGTATTTTTACGTTGAAAATCATTTAACAATCGGCAAGTGTAATAAAAGATGATCGCAATTTGCACAAGTTGGCTCCGGCCGTATCCTAAAAGATTGCCGCAGTCGACAACGTTAGGGTAAAATCCTTGAACGAGTTGTATCCAAAATCCAGCCTAAGTAATCCGAGGATTCTTGAAGTTCCGGCATAAACTTCCCAATATGGTTTATGTTGTGAAATACTTGGGAAATAGTTGGAATCATTTATTATTCTCATTGCACTTGCTCCAGTAATAATATCGATATCCCGGTCTGTCAGAAAATCTAATCCCAAGGCTTGGAATATTATCGTACGCCAGTTATGTTCAATATGCAAAGCAAGCATTTTGTCGCCTGCATACGAGTACGGTATTAATCCCCTGAATGAAGTAACGGGGGAATAAAATCCCATGGACACTACCGGTGAAAAAATATGCTGTATCCCGTAACTCCCTGATATATATCCTGCTTCTACGTTTATAAGTAAATACGGTGAGACGAACAGTTCGTTATAAAATGTTTTGGTTTTAAATTGACCGGCAAAAAAGACTTTGACGTAATTAAAATCACTTTTAAAATTATAGTTCGATAGTTCAATATCAGTTAAGAAGCCGCTCTCCGGGATTATTTGTAATTCCATGGGTGAGTCTTTGTATTGTAATGAAAGTTCGATCTTTCTATCGAAACCGTAATTTATTTGCGGATTGGGTCTTATTATACGGTAACGGTTGAAGACAGTCAAGTATTTGTCCGCTTCAACTGAAGTTTGCTTTTCAGAAACAAATTTCAATTTACCAAGAATTATTTTTGAAAATTTTTGAATGAACGATAGGCTGATCCCTGTCGATAAGTAATAATTAAATTGGTCTTGAAATCCGAGGAAAACCGATTGCCGAGTTAAGAATACGAGAATAAGGATTTATTGGCTGCCATTCTTTAAGAGTATTAAATATTCCTAATTCTACTCCGTCGAAAAAGAAGGAAGATGGAGTATTGTATCCGAACAAAAATTGACCTACCATTTTTTTCATACCTAATGAATATCCCGCATAAGTATTTACATAATTTTTTTTGGTAAAAATATCGGCTTTATATTTAACTCCAGGAGTTATATATCCGACTCTGTTATTGTCCAAATAAACATAACTTCCGGCATAATCCATAATTTTTGAGACGATATTGGAACCGGAAGAATTCTGATGTTCCGGCGATTCAGGAATGAGCCCAGCAAGTGCACCTTTAAACTTTATTGACTTTTGAAGGGTCATTGTACTATCCAGTGTAGCAAACGCTTTGGTTTCGGCAGTTGTCAGAGGAATGGGGCGAAGAGATTCTATTTTTTCACTTGTTATTTCAACCGGAGGTTTATTGTTTTTAGAAGTATCGTTTGTAAATCCACCGTATTTCGATTTTACGGCGTCTTTTACAGAATCGGGTACCGAGCTGTTAATTTTATATCCGGTAATGCTGTTAACTATTTGAAACGATAATGGTTCAATTCCAATTAACCCTGCAAAATTAAATTCAAAGGAAGCTTTCATATCAACATAATCGGGAAGCCGATAACCGTCGTATTTCCCCAAAGTTTGCTTGAAATTAATACTTAAATTATGGATATATGGAAACCTTAAACCCTTGCTATTGTGTAAATCCACTTTACAAATAGCATAATTATCACCATCAATGTAAATCTCGCCCTCCACTAAAGGTTGTATTTTGGAGCGGGCGATAACCTTAATTTGATATAACGGAGCAGATGAAGTTTTAATGGTGTTAATTAATTTATAGTTATAATAATCAAAAGCATTATCACAAAGCGGCAAGTATACTTCATTCGCAAGAACATTAATTGTATCGGCAGAAAAATCGACTATAAATCTTTTGGTGAAATCCATATTCATGTTTTGAGATGTTTTTTTTCTGTTTTCCGTCTTGTGAGTCTCAAGTATAAATTCCTTTTCCCATGAACCGGGTTTGTTATAGCCCTTTAGAAACGATTCTTCCACAAGCGCAATTTCTCCGGCAGATTTAACTACTTTTTTTGAATAAGCGTTATATTCAAAATTTTTCAGCCCTTTTTTATTTAATTTTTTTCGTTTGATCGCTTCCCTTATTATGCGGTAAGCAGGATCCTCGTCAGTGACTAGTACATCTGGCAGCGTAATCGCTTGTTTCACAAGATAGATTTCAATGTTTTTATCTTGTGGGATTGACACTGTTATTGTATCACGCCTATAACCGACGTACCTTATTATTAGTTTGTACGAACCTTGTTCGAGTTTAAATGAAAACTTTCCTTCGAGATTACTGACTGTGCCTGAATTTGTTCCGGCTAATAAAATTGATGCATAAGGTAGCGGATTATTCGTTTCCGAATCTACAATTTTACCTCTGATTTCCCCCGTCTGTGCAAATATGTAATTTGAGATTAGTAAAAAGATGAAAATGCACTTTTTCATTTCAGGACCTAAAATTACAAAAATTAATGTGACAATTTAAAGACGACAATCCCCTGCTAATGGTTACAACTACCGAAGTTTGATAATTTCTAACACTAAAGAATAAAATATTGGTCTAAACAAAAAGGGAAATAAATACTTTCTGCATGGGACACTGATTGGTATTCTGAGCTGCAGTAACGAAAGAATTGATTGGTTATTATTTTTAGGATGTGTTTAGAATGTGCCGAAATTAAAACCGGGATAATTTTGGTCTAACAAATTTAATTGTCCATTTTGCGGAGCAACAATTACATAGTTACTTTAAGTTTGCTCACAAGTGCTTGTTAAAAAAAATTAACCCCCGTATGCTGAATAGAAAAATATATGTTGAAAAAACGAAAGATAATAAACGTCTGTAAAAATAAAATATATACCCCGGGTAATAACTATCGAATATTACTTCCATACCCAAGCTGTGCCACATCATATCAAATCACTTACTTCAACACCAATTTGCCCTCTTGATAAGAAGCAGGATGATATTTTATACTTACATCAACAGTTACTGATTTTACCCGGAGTATAAAAGGGTGATGCATTATAATTCATTTGAAGGACAATCTGTAACTAAGAGCATTTTAATAAATTGAACTTATTTTTTATTTTTAGAGTCTCTTGAAAGTAATTGTTTTGCTTAATTGTCATTTCGATTTAACGGAAAAACACTCAATTCTAAAAGAAAACTCAGTGATAACTCCTTAGGAAGGACAAATAAACTATTCTGCAGAAAATATATTAATTTTTTTTTTGACCTTCTTAAAAACATTTTCCAATTCTGTTCGCCTATTGTTCTTCAAATTACAACTATAATGCCAATATTTATAAGGTTTAATAACAAAGTCTTCCATTATTCACGAAGAAAAATTTCTGCGAATAAACTTCATCATGCGAAACTTTTTCATACTACTTAAAAAGAATAAGAAAAATTTTTTGCGTACATGATATATTAATTCTTACAATATCGGATGTTTTCTATAACATTTAGATAATCTTTATTATTAATGAATTTGAGTGATAATTTGTAAAAAAATCTTATTCTTAATAATTAAGCATAAAATATTAAGATAGTGAATTTAAACTTCATGAAAATAATTTTTGAAATACTTTAAAATTTCACTATACTAAGACATCTAATCATTTTTGTGCGAAGCAGGCTTTATTTGTAAATATAGGGGAGGTGTATGAAGCAATCTACGACTGCTCCTACAATAGAAATTCTTTTACGTCCCTTCAATAAGTTTTTTCAAGCTGAAACAGCCGGTGGGATAATTCTTTTAGTATGCACTGTTATAGCGATGAGCTGGGCAAATTCTTCCTGGTCAAATTATTATTTCGATTTGTGGCATATAAAAATATCGTTAACATTCGGAAAAACAGGTTTAGATTATTCAATTCACCATTGGATAAACGACGGATTAATGGCGGTTTTCTTTTTCGTTGTCGGTCTCGAAATTAAGCGGGAACTACTTGTCGGTGAATTATCGGGAATAAAAAAAGCATCTTTACCGGTGGCTGCTGCTCTGGGCGGAATGATATTCCCCGCAGTTTTTTACTTTATTTTAAATTCCGGGGGTGTGGGTGAACCAGGCTGGGGCATTCCGATGGCAACCGATATTGCATTTGCTATAGGAATTCTGGCATTGCTCGGAAAAAACCTCCCCATTTCTTTAAAAGTATTTGTAACCGCTCTGGCAATTGTGGATGATATAGGTGCGGTTATCGTTATCGCTTTTTTCTATACAGCTCAGATTTCATGGAGCAGCCTCTGGATAGCAGCGATAATTTATACTTTCCTTATAATCATTAATCTCATGGGTGTAAGAAATTTATTAGTTTATTCATTGCTTGGAATCGGACTCTGGCTTTGCTTTATAAGCTCGGGTATTCATGCAACTGTTGCCGGGGTTTTGCTTGCCCTTGTAATACCGGCAAAATCCAGGATAAATACCATTGAATTTTCTGAAAGCACTTCAAATTTACTGGATGATTTCGACGATGCCGGTGAAGAAGGTGTAAATGTACTGAATAATGAAGAACGTCAAACTATTATTCAAGAAATTGAAAATAACTTCAAAAAAATGATGACTCCGCTACAGAGATTTGAACACGAATTAACTCCCTGGGTTTCATTTTTCATTATGCCGCTGTTTGCTTTAGCTAATGCCGGAGTTTCTTTGAAAGGTGATATTTTTAATTCACTCACTAATTCCATTAGCCTTGGCATTATTACCGGTCTTTTTTTTGGAAAGCAGATTGGAATTTTTGTTTTCTCATGGTTATCCGTTAAATTCGGACTGGCTGAGAAACCTGGTGCTTTAAATTGGAAACAAATTTATGCTGCAGGTATTTTGGCAGGCGTAGGATTCACAATGTCGCTTTTCATTACAAATTTAGCATTTAATACAGAAGAATTATTAGATGTTGCTAAAATAGGAATTCTTACAGCATCATTAATTTCCGGGATTGTCAGTTTTGTCTTGCTTAAAAAAAGTCTGAAGAATAATTTCCCCGGATCTGTTTAAAAATTAAAAGTTCAGACTATAGTCCCACAAACTTAAATCCATGTTTCATGCCCGGTCTTTAAATTTATTCTAATGCTCCTGCTATCACTAATTTACCTGCATTTTTGTTATTTTTACAATAATAGATTAAAATAATAATTAACTTAGTTTATAATTATTCATATAAAAAGTAAGGATAACGATGTCTTTAAAATTAGAAAAACTTGAAAATTTTCATGGTAGAAAAGGTCCGCTCTTATTAAATTATAATGGATGGAGTGGGACTCGGTAAAGAATATGAAGGTAATGCAGTATTTAAAGCGAAAACACCGGTACTGGATAAACTATTTCAGTCTCCCCTTTTTACTAAATTAAAAGCTCACGGTCCTGCTGTTGGTCTTCCTTCCGATGACGACATGGGTAATAGTGAAGTGGGACATAATGCATTGGGTGCTGGAAGAATATTTATTCAGGGAGCAAAACTGGTAAATAAGTCAATTGAATCAGGTGATATTTATAAATCGGATGTATGGAAAAATGTTATAAAGTCAGGCAAAAACGGTGGAACAGTACATTTTCTTGGTCTGCTTTCCGACGGAAATGTTCATTCACACATTAAACATCTTTTTGCGTTGATAAATAAATGTGCCGAAGAAGGGATAAAAGAGGTTCGTATTCATACATTGCTCGACGGCAGAGATGTTCCGGGCAGAACCGCATTGGATTATATTAAACCGACAGTTGAACTGCTTGATAAAATTTCAAACGAAAACGGATTTGATTATAAAATAGCATCGGGCGGCGGAAGGATGAAGGTTACTATGGACAGGTACAACGCAGACTGGGAAATAGTAAAACGAGGATGGGATGCTCATGTTAGAGGTATAGGAAGGAAATTTTCATCTGCCGAAGAAGCTGTTAAAACCATGTATGCCGAAGATGAAAAAATGATTGACCAATATCTGGATCCATTCGTTATTGTCGATTCCGGCAACAACCCGGTCGGGAAAATAAAAGATAGCGATGCGGTTGTATTTTTCAATTTCCGGGGTGACCGAGCAATTGAAATTTCAAAAGCATTTGAGAATAAAAGCTTCGATAAATTCAACCGAGTAGAATTTCCCAATGTATATTATACCGGCATGATGGAATACGACGGTGATACTCATATCCCCAAAAATTATTTGGTTCAACCTCCCGTTATCGATAGAAGCATCAGCGAATATCTTTGTGCGGAAGGGATCACTTCATTCGCAATTTCTGAAACACAAAAGTTCGGTCATGTCACTTATTTTTGGAACGGCAATAAATCCGGTTATGTAAATAAAGAATTGGAATCTTATATTGAGATCCCATCCGATAAAATTGAATTTGATAAAGCTCCTCAAATGAAAGCTCATGAAATTGCGGAGAAATCAAAAGAATTATTAAAATCCGGGAAATATAAATTTGGAAGATTAAATTTTGCTAACGGCGATATGGTTGGACACACCGGGAATCTGGAAGCTGCTATTGTAGCTGTGGAAACTACCGATAAATACGTAGGTGAATTATTAGAGGTTATCGATGAATTGAATGGAATTGCACTAGTCACCGCAGACCACGGTAATTCCGATGAGATGTTCACTGTTAAAGACGGTAAAAAAACCCCGAAAACATCGCATACTCTGAATCCGGTTCCCTTTATCATTTACGATCCGGGGTACAACGGAGAGTACAAGATGGCTGGGATAAAAAATCCCGGACTTACAAATATCGCTTCAACAATTCTTAATCTATTAGGATACAAAAAGGTTGAAGATTATGATGAGTCTCTGATTTCATTTAAATGATTACTAATTTTAGACAAACGTAACACTTTGCCCCCTGAAGATGTAAATCCGGATTATTTTTAAATTTGAAGTTTCCCGGACAGTATGGCAAAAAAGTTAAAAACAAGGTTGCAAAATAATTCGTATAAAATGAGCGGAATGAGAAAACGAGTGGTTGTTCGAATTATTGAATGAGACTGTCCAAAAGTAAAATATTTTAAAAAAATAGAATGCTGATATTATAGATTCTTGATTTTACAATTACTTTTCGGACAGGCTCATGCAATGTGCATTTAAGACTTTATGAATAATAATATGCCCCTATAATAAAATAAGAGACTATTGGCACCGTAAACAACTTTACACTGTTTTTGATAATAAAACAGTATACCGCTACGTAACAATCTATTTAATGATGCCCCGGATCCGGCATATTTGAATTAATTGCCTACAAAGCATAAATTTAGACTTGATTTTCAGAATCATTTTAGCAATCTTTCTTTCACTTTTTTAATGAAAAACACTCAATAGGGAGCCGTTTTTAATGCCCAAAAAATTTATCCTTCTTTTTACAATCCTGATACTAATAATTCCACAATTAAAAGCCCAAACAGTTTTTGGAAAATATGCAGGCGAATTTATGGCAATCGGAGTAGGCGGCAGAGCATTAGGCATGGGCGGCGCATATGTTGCTGTTGCCAATGATGTTACTTCAGGTTATTATAATCCTGCCGGGTTAGCACATCTTAATTATCCTCAAATTTCTTTAATGCACGATGAAAGATTCGGAAGTTTGGTTAATTATGATTATGCTGCAGTTGCCTTTCCTTATGGTAAAGATATGAGTTTTGGTGTCAGTATTATTAGATTAGGAATTGATGGAATACCATACACAAAAGATGCTTTGATAGATAAAAATACAGGTCAGCCTATTTACGATATCAATCAGCCTTCTGCAAGGTTGGATTACAGCAAGATAACGGAATTCAGCGACCAGGATTGGGCATTTTATCTATCTTTTGCAAAAAGACATTCCAATAAATTCTATTACGGTGCGAATGTAAAACTCATTTACGAAAAATTGGCAGGGTATTCTGCTTATGGTATCGGTTTTGATGTGGGTGCATGGTACATGCCGTTTGAGAATTTTTCCCTGGGCGGAAACGTTCAAGATGTTACTACAACTCTAGTCGCATGGAGCACCGGTAGAAATGAACTTATTACTCCCACCGCAAAAGTTGGGGCTGCTTACCAGCTTCATATACTAGGCGGAACGGTTATGCCTGCTTTAGATTTTGACATCAGGTTCGAGAACAGGAGATTTGCATCGAATTTTAACTTAGGTCCTGTTAGTTTTGATATGCATGCGGGATTAGAGTATAACTTTAATAACTTGTTCTCGGTCAGGGCGGGATATAATGACGTAAAACAATTTACCATTGGTGCAGGTATTAAATTGCCAAAATTGAATATCGACTATTCTTTCGCTCGATTTAGCGGTTCGGAGACAGAAAGACTTCCAGATACTCATAGGATTTCATTAATTCTAACACTTGAAGAGCCTAAATTTTTAAGGTCCGGATCATAATAAAAAGTTAACTTATTCGAACAATTTTATTTAGTTCCCGTTTCCCCCCTCTTTTTTCCAAGGGTTTCAAGCAGTGTACTCATCAAAACCCTATTTTCAATTGGTTTTGTAAGGAATACATCCACCCCGGCATGCAAGGCATTTTCTCTATCTTTCTTAAAGGCATGCGCGGATAAACATACAACAGGTATGTTTTTGTACTTTTGTAATTTTCTAAGTTCCTGCGTTAATTCCAACCCGTTTTTATCCCCTTTGAGTGAAATATCCATTAAAATTAAATCAAAATCGGAATTATTTAAATGTTCATAAAATGATTTTTCAGAATCACAAATTTCTACTTCAAACTCATGTTTCAAAAACATTTCCAGAAATTTCTGATTCTCGAAATCATCTTCCGTAATCAATATCCTTGGTTTCTTGGGGTCTTCGTTGTCCGGCATTTTTTATCTCCTTATTCGTTAAAAATGAGTGTAAAATTTGAACCTTTATTTTTCTCACTTGATACTAATATATCGGCGTTATTTAATTCAGCAAATTTTTTGCACAAAGCAAGTCCCAGTCCATTTCCCTCAAAAGGTCTGTTGTAACCCATTACTTCCTGGGTAAACGGCTTAAATATATCTTCAATATATTCCTTCAACAAACCTATCCCTGTATCCAAAACTGAAACAAATATTTTATTGTTTTTATCTCTGTCTATCACCGCTTTGACGATACCTTTTTCGGTATACTTTATAGCGTTATCAATTAAATTTAATAATATTTGATTCAATGCATATTTGTCACCGAATATAACTGCATCAGCAATTAAATTTTCATAATAAAGATCGAGGGATTTTGATTTAGCTTCGGAATCATATTTGCTAATCAGACCTCGAACTAATTCATTCAGATCTATTTTTTCAAATTTTGAATCGTACTTACCCGTTTGCAATTGAGCCATATTCAGTAATTGTTCTATAGTGCGTGTCAATCTTCTGCTGCTATTTTCAATTGCCATGAAAGCGTATTCCAAATCGGGAGAAATCTTTTCTTTGATTTCATCTTTAATCAGTGTATTGAAACCAAGAACAGCGGTAAGAGGGGAACGAATTTCGTGAGACATTTGTGCGAGGAAATAAGATTTTATTTTTTCTGAATCTTCAATTTTTTTTAATGCCGCTTTCAGCTTATTTTCAGCAAGTTTGAGATCCGTGATATCACTTCCGTAAATCTGTCCGATACCCATTTCAGGCAGACCCGTAATAGTGAACTTGTAATACTTATCGTCTATTTGAGAAATTAAATCTATATTTCTACCCTTTTCAATAGACTCATGCAGGTCAATTTGATCAATCTCTTTAATCAATTCCTTTAGGTTCTTTCCCACTACATAGATATTTTTGCAAAGTTCAGATCCTGCTTTATTTGTTATTAAAATTTTCCCGGTCTCATCAAACTGGAAAACCGGGTCGGGATCTAGCTCCGCAAACGCAGCCATTAGCTGTGTTTGTTTAGCCTTAATATCTTTTTTCCCCAGTACAAAATGTCCCCGCATCGGAGCTATTATATATTTATAAAAGATAAACATAACCGCAATAATAAATACCAGTAATAAAATAGAATAAATTATAGGATTATCCAACCTGAAAAAAGAATCTTTAGCCGTCGTCTTTAAATATGCAGAAGAAGAGTCTGATAAGGATTTGAAGAACTGGGGTAAGGATAAGATATATGTGTGCATTTGTCAATCCGGATAGTATATTAAGGAATTTTTGACTACCATTGTCACTTTAAGAAATAATACAAATATTAAAATACTAAAATATTTCAAGGATGTTAATAATTATTCTTGCCCGCATTCTACAGGTAAGTGATTTAGATTTAAGGTTTTAACATTACTCGCTATTGATACAAAAGAACATTTAAAATAAGGGACTATAATGTTTATTGTTAAAAATAATTCCGGAGTCCTCTTCTTTAAATATGCAGTAGAAGAGTCCAATAAGGATTTGAAAAGCAATTGGAAATCACAAAATTTTTATATACAATAGTAAATCCTGAAAGGATATTTAATTAGCCTATCATTGTACTTATCTCACTTAATAATAGTATAATAAAAAAGATCTTAATAATTTTTTAATCGATAACATTGTTTTCGTTCATCGTTCTCTATGATAATATGATAATCAATATTAAATAATTAAGTGTGTTCATTAAAATAAAAATGTAAACCATTAAATCCAAAATTTTACTAATCAGAAATAAGAGATCACTTGCCTGTAAAGATGATTATTGTATAAATGGGTCCACTCTAAAAAGGGTATAAATGTCGTTCTGAAGAAGTGAAGCGACTGATTAATCTCCATCATTATACTGAGCTAGAGATTCTTCCCCCGGTCAAATTCGGGGTCAGAATGACCCGACTGAGCTTTTCAGAATGGACTCATAAATAACAAATCGAATTTGGTACAAAGAGAAAATTTCAGATTATCTGTCAAGACTTACTTCAGTTATAGAGTCATCCTCTTTAAACATGCAGAAAAAGAGCTCGATAAGAATATCAAAACCTGTAGTTAGAAAAAAATAAAATTAGCTATTTATAAAGCCTGTAAGTAAACTAAGATTTTAGGTAACAATCAATTTTTCATTAAGAACCAATAGAAGCAAAAAGATTCTAAAAACTTATTCGCTCATTAACCTCATTATGAAATCCTTTAAGATTACATAAAAAATAAGCAAAACTATTATATCAATGTATACCAATAAAAAGGGGAATGTAAAATTCATCTTAATATTCATTAATTAGGATAGAACAATTCACAGATTAATCCATAGTTATAATACTCTTGATAAGGTGAGAATGTTATTTAACACATTTTAAAAGTTATCCTAGGGTTTTCTCCTTTTATTAAATAACTTAATTACAAAAAGTTAACATATTTGCAAGAATTACGTAAGTAAAAATGCGGCCTATTGGTTCAAGAATAATTGTTTTTTTAGAAGAACATTTTTAAAATATATTCCTGGAAATATAATTGTCAGAATTGGTTTAAACATAGAATATAATTATTCGACCGGTATATGAATAGGCTGGATTTTAATTTATATGTAAATAAACAACTATCCTAATAAGAGTCAATATTAATTTGACATAGCATCAGTCAAATCCAAAATATGTTCGAGCAAGGTTTCATTACTCACCGGTTTTTCCAAGAATACATCGACATCCTTTTGGTTTACCCAGTGGTTTTCTCCCTTAATGACATGCGAGGATAAATATATTATAGGTATTCCATTTTGAATACCGGGGCTTTTCAATTCTCTTACAATCCGGATACCGTTTTCCTTCTTCTTAATTGAAACATCGATAATTATGATGTCAAATTTATTATTCATCACATCATCAACAGCTGTTTCATCGGAATTGTATATTTTCAAAAAAAAGTTTTTGCCTAAAAATAGTTTGAAGAAAATCTCAGTATCCGGATCATCTTCAACAATCATTATTTTAATTTTCTTCATGATTTTAGAGTATTTAAATAATGCTATTAATCCTAAAAAAATAGGAATTATATGATTAACGGCATATAATCCCTACTCCCTTAAAGTCCCTGCCTTTTAACTTAAAAAACACTGCTTAATATAATAAATCGGAAAACGAAAAAAATCAGTAATTTTATGTATTTAATCTAGGAAGATTTCCTAGTTATTAGAGATAAAACCTGTAAAGTGTTTTATTATGAGATACGATTTATTTAAACGGGTTAAAATCGGAATGATTGAATTATACGATTTTGAAGCAGCAAAAAATTAAGATAAGGGATTGAAGTTAATCCTCACCCAATAAGAAATCATTATCGAAAACGAACCTGGCTAGAGCTGCCGAGGATTTGATATTCATTTTTTGCATTAAATTACTCTTGTGTGTGTCGATTGTTTTTGAACTTATTTTAAGTGTATCGGCAATTTCTTGATTAGAGAATCCTTTAGCGATGTAGTGTAATACTTCTTTTTCTCTTCGTGTTAGTATTATTTGTTCTTTAACATCCTGCCCTTCATCTTCATGCTTACTGATTAGCGTGTCGAGAATTAATCGTGACATACTGTTTCCGAAATATTTTTTTCCGCTTGCAATGGTTCTAATAGCTAATATTAGTTCTTCTTTACTAGTATTCTTATGAACAATTCCGGATGCTCCTTTTTTAGCGAGTTATAAAAATATTCCTCATTTTCATGCATAGTAAGGATCAGAACATTGATATCCGGATTTTTTTCTTTAATCATTTCCATCGGATCTTAAATCGGTGATTAATCTTCCGTTAAATGATAAAACTCGTTCAGCTACGTTAATCAATTTCATACTGTTTCTTTTGTTCTTCCCTGATCTGATTTTTTCGGGATTAAATCCGACACCATCATCTACAATGATGTTGAAGATTTATCTTTTTAGTTACCTGTAATAATTAACAGCCTACAGAGGCATAAACGTATATGATATCTCACAAAGCGTTGCCCACATCAAATACAGGAAGGCTTTGGCAGCAGATATCAAATTATTGTAAAATAAAGTTGACCAATTCACCCAAATACTTGTATAGGATTTGTAACAAGATTGCATCCATATGATTTCGAAGTAAAGTGAATAATCAAATATTTATAAATTGTAAATTAATTTTAGGATGCCTCGAATAAAAACAATATTTCAGGGAGAATTAGACAGGTTGTTGAATTTGCTACAAATATAAGTTATCTGTTAAAATTATCTGAATCGATTCCTGAGTCAGGTAAATAATCATATATTTTAAAATGAATTGATAAAAATCAAAATTATTATTTGATTTTGAGTTATTATAC
Organism: uncultured Ignavibacteriales bacterium; assembly: GCA_963751355.1. Lineage (GTDB taxonomy): Bacteria > Bacteroidota > Ignavibacteria > Ignavibacteriales > Ignavibacteriaceae > CAVVVS01. The sequence continues at coordinate 80,430 of CAVVVS010000001.1, forward strand.
TATTGAAAATAATATAGAGAAATTAGCAAGTTCTTAAATATCTTATAAACAATATTATTTACTTTTTGATGAGTGATTAAAGAGAGTTATATGTTTCAGGAATTTCAACCGTTCGGGAAATTATTAATTTTAATTGGTGTAATCATTATACTGATTGGGATTTTATTTTTATTCGGTGATAAAATTCCTTTCATTGGCAGGCTTCCCGGAGATATTTATATTAAAAAGAAAAATTTCACCTTCTATTTTCCCATCGTTACCTCAATAATTCTAAGTATCATTATCAGTATCCTACTATATGTTTTCCGGAAATAAATTGAGATATGATTTCTTAAATATATTTTAATAAATCAGCGGTTCAGTTTAAGAAAATAAAACCTATATAAATAAGCATTGAACCTCTCCCTAAAAAGGAACGTTTCAGACTAACTTCATTAGGATTTTCCTAAAAGTTTTTTGATTTCATTAACAATAACGCTTTTAGGAGTCAAGCCTATATGTTTATCCACTATATTCCCCTTTTGATCTATAAGAAATGAAGTCGGAATTGCCTGGATATCACCGTACTCATGTACTACTTCGCCGGTGCCGAAAACCACCGGATAATTAATTCCGAACTTTTTAATAAATCCTGGAACTTCGCTTTTTGAATCGGTATCAAGAGATATACCTATAATTGAAACATCATCTTTGTACTTTTTTTGTATATCAATTAAGTCCGGTATACCTCTACGGCAAGGAGGGCACCATGTAGCCCAAAAATCAATAATTACAACTTTGCCTCTGTAGTTGGCTAAAGAAATCTTTTTACCCTTAGTATCCACTAACGTAAAATTTGGAGCTTTATTTTCATTACCCTGTGTAATTGCTTCCTGTTTATCCGCAGCTTTAACATTTTGCTGATTCCCCTCGTCAGATTTAGTACATCCTAACAAAGACATTGTTGATAAAAACAACATTATGAATGCCAGTTTCTTTATCATGTAAAAACTCCTTGTTGCATATTATTTTTTTGAATCGTTTATGTGTGTTTCCATTTGTAAGTTCTTGTTTATTGCAGTATCGGGTCCTCTTTCGTTGGAAATATTATAATTAGGCGGATAAGGACCTTGTTTGGGAACGCTTCTAGTATTATTTACAATGAAGAAGATGAGTAAAATAACCAAAATAATTATCGTCCATACTGTGTTTTTATACTTTGGATCGATAAGGTGTTTCTTCTCAGGCTGTTTTTTCCCAATCTGTCGTTCTCGCTGTTTACCTTTTTTTTGAGCCATAAAATAACTATTAGTGTGATGTTTGATTTTTAATTTAGATTCATAAAAATAAAAAAAATCAGGATTAATAAGTAACTCGGGTGATAAATATTACCAACGCAAATATTATTGACCTGTATTATTTATTAATAAGTATTGCAAAATATGGATGCGTCTGTACTAAAAAGGTATTTTTGAACTTAAAAAGTTACAAATATGGGCTAAATTTATAACTCGTAATTCGACCTTTTTAGATATGCTGCATGGATATTTAATCAATATTTCAGCTGTAGATTCTCGCTTTATAAGAATTAATGAGATATAACCGTACCCACATTTTCTCCTTTAACAAGCTTTAGCAGATTATCTTCAACATCCATATTAAATACAACCATAGGTAAACTATTCTCCTGGCATAAACTTACAGCAGTAAGATCCATAACCTTGAGATTATTTTTTAAAATTTCAAGGTAGGAAATGTTCTCAAATTTAAATGCAGTGGGATTTTTTTCTGGATCAGAATCAAAAACGCCGTCCACACGAGTTCCTTTAATAATAACATCTGCTTGAATCTCAACAGCTCTTAATGAAGCAGCGGTATCGGTGCTAAAATAAGGATGACCTGTTCCGGCACCTAAAATTACCACCCTTCTTTTTTCGAGATGCCTAATCGCCCTTCTGCGAATATACGGCTCTGCAATTTCCTCCATGTTAATTGCGCTCATTAACCTCGTGTCAATTCCTACGTGTTCAATAGCATTTTGGAGTGCAAGTGAATTAATCATGGTAGCCAGCATACCCATCTGATCCCCGGTGACCCTGTCAATACCCTGAGCATCTGCACTCAATCCCCTATAAATATTTCCGCCGCCTATCACAATTCCAAGCTCGACTCCGATATCATGAATTTTTTTCACTTCGGAAGCGAAAAAATCAAGCACCAAATGATCAATCCCAAATCCCTTTTCACCTATTAGGGATTCACCACTCAGTTTAAGAAGAACTCTTTTATATTTTAATTCACTCATTTTTTCTACTCTAAATTACTTAATTAATAAAATTCATTTCGCATATTTAAATATTTTCCACTTCGTATTTACAACAGTATTTTAAATATAATTAGATTTTATAAGAAGTTGAATTTATATAAAAAAAGGTCTTAATTAAAATTAAGACCTTGAAATAAATTTATTTGTTTTCATCTCCCAGATGGAATCGGTGGAAAAGACTAATTGTAACCCCAGTGCTTTTTTTTGAATTGAGTTCCTTTATTAAATCATTGATGGTTTTAGAATTATCTTTAATAAAGATTTGCTCAAGCAGGCAATTTTCCTGGTAATACTTATTTATTTTGCCTTGTGCAATTTTTTCCAGTACTTGCTCGGGTTTACCTTCTTTCCGCGAGACTTCTTTGTAGATTTCAATTTCCTTGTCAACTGTCTCTTGTGGTACTTCTTCCCGTTTAACATATAAGGGTTTCATAGCAGCAACTTGCATGGCAATATCTTTACCAATCCCGGACAATTCCTCTTTTGCAGCATTGACATTATCAAATTTTACCAACACACCGAGTTTAGAGCCCAAATGGACATAGTCTACAATTAAACCATTTTGAGTGTTTTCAATTGCAAATCGTGAAATTTGCATTTTTTCACCGACTTTTCCCATAACTTCAGAGAGTTTTGTTTTCACCGACGGATTTTTTTCTAAAAGCTCATCCACATCAGAAGGATTTTCATTATCAACAGCTTCAAGAACAAGATTAGCGAAATTTACGAAATCTTCACTCTTCGCCACAAAATCGGTTTCACAGTTAACTTCAAGAATTACACCCTTAGTATTATCATCCGATAATTTTGTTAATACCAATCCTTCATTAGCAGATTTTTCGGCTCTCTTAGAAGCAACCGCTGCACCTTTTTTTCGAAGTAATTCAATTGCTTTCTCAAAGTCACCCTCGGCTTCTGTTAGGGCTTTTTTACAGTCCATCATACCAGCGCCGGTTTTTTTTCTTAATTCATTAACTTGTGCTGCAGTAATAGCCATAGTTCAAAATTTCCTTTTTTTTAATTATGATTCAGATGAGGACTGTTCCGTTTTCTCTTCATTTTTTTTGGATTCGGATTTTACTTCCGGTGTATCAGTATCTTTTTCAGCTTCAGCCTCATTTTTATTAGCTTTTTTTTCAGCTTCAGCCTTTTTTGCATTTTCTTCTGCTTTTGCTGCAGCCTTTCTTTCATTTTCTACTGCCCGGGCTTCCGCTTTTTTTGCAGCATCCTCAGCTTTCCTCTGAGCCTCTTCCTCTTTCTCTTTTTCCCTTTCTTTCTTCAATCTTTCATTTTCTGCGGCTTCTTCAGCTTTAATTTGTTCGGCTTTGTTATTGCCTTCAATTACCGAATCCGCCATAAATTTTGTAATCAACTCGATAGTCTTAACTGCATCATCATTAGCCGGGATAACATAATTAACATCCTCCGGATCACAATTTGTGTCTACAATTGCAAATACCGGGATATTTAGTCTCTTTGCTTCCTTAATAGCAATCGATTCTTTTTTTATGTCAACTACAAACATAGCACCGGGAATCCGTGACATAGTTTCTACACCTTCCAAAACCTTTTTCAGCTTATCCTTTTCCCTGGTTAAAAACAATCTTTCTTTCTTTGTAATTTGATCGAATGTACCATCTGTCTCTTGTTTTTCAATATTGTTCAACCTCTTAATACTTTTTCGAATGGTGGCAAAATTGGTTAACATACCGCCGAGCCATCTTTCACTAACCCAATTTGCGTTACATCTTCTAGCTTCGGTTTCTATAATATTCTTTGCTTGTTTTTTTGTACCGACAAAAAGGACTCTTTTTCCTTCCGATACCAAACGAGCTAAATTGTCGCCCGATTCGGCTAAATATTGCTGTGATTTTTTAAGATCAATTATGTGAATCCCGTTTCTTTCCATAAAAATATATGGTTTCATTTTGGGATTCCAACGGCGGGTTAAATGTCCGAAATGTGCACCTGCTTCAATAAGCTGGTTTAGATCTAGCTTTTGCATTTGTACTCCTGTTTAACTTCTACCTCCTTCGTTTTTACTTACAATCCCTATATTGGGACACAGGCAGTAAATCGGGAGATATGATTATTTATAAATAGTAAACTAAATAAATTATCTTTTTGAAAATTGAAATCTTTTTCTTGCTTTTGGCTGTCCGTATTTTTTACGCTCAACCATCCTTGGATCTCTAGTTAGAAACCCTTCAGACTTTAAACCGGGTCTGAATTCAGGGTTTATGTTTTCTAAAGCTCTGGCAATTCCTAATCTAATAGCTTGTGCTTGACCGGTTGTGCCACCTCCGTTAACATTCACTAAAACATCATATTTACCTTCCGTTTCGGTAACTTTGAAGGGAGCAAGAATATCTTCTCTGCTCAGAAGCTGCGGGAAAGCTTTTTCAAATTCGTTACCGTTTACAGTAATTTTACCGTTTCCGTTTCTTAATATAATACGCGCAACAGATGTTTTTCTTCTACCAATAAAAATTTGATCAGCCATTATCTCTCCGTTAAGTTAAGTGATTCCGGTTTCTGAGCTTCATGCGGATGATTTTCACCGGCGTACACTTTTAATTTTTTAATAAGTTTCCTGCCCAGCCTGTTTTTCGGAAGCATTCCCTTAACAGCAGTTTCAATAATAAACTCGGGCTTCTTAGCCATTAGTTCTTCAAAACTCCTCGTCTTCAAACCTCCGGGGTATCCGGAATAATGGGTATAATTCTTAAGAAGTCCTCTTTTACCGGTAACCTTAACTTTATCCGCATTTACCACTACTACAAAATCACCCGTGTCTGCATTTGGAGTAAAAGTAGGTTTGTTTTTTCCGCGAATTACCTTTGCCACATTGGAAGCTAATCTTCCAAGCACTTGATCTTGAGCATCAACAACATACCATTTTCTATCTGCATTTTCAGTGCTGATAAATTTTGTCATTTTTTCTTGTTTCACGCTTTTATCCTCCGAAACGTCAAATCTATTTCAATAAAGAATTGAAATTTAATTCTAACCTGCAAAAAAGTCAAGAAATAAGTGACTTAATTAATTGCCTCAAAGCCCCAAATATCCTATTTTATTTAATTAGTGCTAAATCAACAGCGAAATTGAAGTAATTATACGTTATTTATTTAAATATAATAACATAGATTATCCCTGTTCGACACACAGCACAAAATAATTAATGTTGATTTCGACACTTGAGCAGATAAAAAACCATCGGTAAGAATTGTTGACCTGAAAATTTTACGGCAGCAAGGTTGTACTCAGCATTAGAAATCCCTGAGATTGAATCGGTTTCAAACAACCTCACACTCACGACCTCAATATCATTGGGTCTTAATTATTTCTCCGTCGTCAAAAATTTACCCAAGATAATCGGCTAGAATTTTCCCGGGATAGTTATTTCTTTTTATCCGGGTTCATCATAGGCATATCCATTTTAGTAAATCCTTCGGGAACAGTGAAAAGTGAACTATCCAATTTTTCTTTCTGAATGGATTTCACTACCAAACGACTAATCTCATCACCCGAATTATTTTTATTGATTACCAGCATAGGAAAATAACCCGCAGCCTCTATCTCTTGCTGCCACTCAGGTTTCTGACTGTTTCCCTCCATTGGACTATCCATGAATACAAAACCACCGAGTTCCTTAGTCATCCAGGCAACTGATACTTCATTATCATCTTTAAATATCCACTTTTCACATTTATATCCGTTAATTTTTTTTGTCTCCCCGGTATTCTTGAAGTCAGTTTTATCTTCATTCTTTTTCATTTTACCTTCTTGATTTTTCATCATATTAAACGGGAATTCCATATACATCTTTTGCTCGGGCATCAGCAACAGCATTTTCTCTTTTTTAGGACTATATATTACCGTACCTTGATGACCGGCTTCGCTTAATTCCATTCTAAATTGATTGTCCTTTGCGAAATAAGTCATGTCTTTGCTTCCTTCATTATCTTTAAAGGCAAAAATAACTTTTCCCTCAAATTTTGACTGAGAAATGATCAATGACGGAGTCAGGAGAATTAGAAGAACTGCTAAAATTAATAATTCACTTAATTTAAGTTTTCTCATGAGTTCCCTTCCTTTTTTGAATTTAAGATAATAATTAAAAATTTGAACCGCCATACCTTATAAATGTGCTTTTTAATACAAACGATTTAAAGAGTTTGAACAAAGTACTAACCTATGCCATTGACGATCATCAGATTCCGGTTCCATTTTGAGAAAAGTTAAAAATATGATATACATTACTTCATAAATAAATCAGGACAATCCAATGTTAAATTTTTTGATGAATATGACAATTTTATTAACTTAATTAATTGTATTTTTTGACATATTGATAAAAAACGAGTAATAATATGAAATTTTTAATAACCGGCGGAGCCGGATTTCTTGGAATTAATTTAGTCAGATATTTACATTCACACGATTATGAAGTTAGCTCTTTGGATATAGTTCAATTCGATTATCCCGATATTAACGACAAAATAAACATTATTACCGGAGACATACGCGATAAAAAATTAGTCGATGAAGCAATGAAAGGAATTGATGTTGTAGTTCATACCGCGGCAGCATTACCTTTGTATAAACCTGAGGATATCGTTTCAACAGAAATAGGAGGAACTCAGAATCTGCTGGAAGCCGCAGAGAGAAATGGTATTAAAAGGTTCATACATGTTTCATCCACAGCAGTTTACGGCATTCCCGATCATCACCCTATTAAGGAAGATGACAAGCTGGATGGAGTTGGTTATTACGGAAAGGCAAAAATTAAGGCAGAAGAAGAATGTTTGAAGTTTAGAGAAAAAGGATTATGTGTACCCATTCTGCGCCCAAAATCATTTATAGGACCGGAGCGTTTAGGCGTTTTCGCATTATTATATGACTGGGCAAAGGACGGGAAAGGATTCCCTATGATCGGGAAAGGAAATAACCGTTATCAACTGCTTGATGTGGAAGACCTTTGTGAAGCTATTCTCCTCTGTGCTACATTGGACAGAAAAGCCGTAAACAATACTTTTAATATCGGTGCTAAAGAATTCACTACTATGCGTGAAGATTACCAGGCTGTACTTAACCAGGCCGGGTTTGGTAAAAAAATTGTGGGTCTCCCTGAAAAACCTGCAATAGCAATTCTGAAAATCCTAGAGGCTTTTAAACTTTCACCACTTTATAAATGGGTTTACGAAACCGCATCTAAAGATTCATTTGTTTCAATCGAAAAAGCTGAAGTCCTTTTGGGCTTTACCCCAAAATATTCAAACAAAGACGCACTAATAAAAAACTATAATTGGTATGTAGAACATTTGGATGAATTCGAAAACAAGAGCGGTGTTTCACACCGTGTTCCATGGAAGCAGGGCATGTTGAAAATTGCCAAAATGTTCTTTTAGATAATCGTTCAATCTTAAATTCGTAATTTCTTGAGGCGGACGCAAGAGTATTGAAATAAGAAATTTATTACCGGTATTCATTTTATTAATTACCCTAAAAAATTTAATGTTTTCCGGTAATCTTATTTGATTTATTTTAACATCAACAAAAATCTGTTTAGTTTTTCTAACCGTGTTCAATTTTGTCCACAATTCTCACAGTAAAATGAATAACTCCCAAATTATCAATCCCTATCAAAGGAAGAAACGGTTAATCAGAATTTAGATAAGTATAAAATTCTTTAACTGATAATATCTATTTCCCTTTAAATATTATTATTTTGTCTTATCAAAAATTAAAATTTATTCTAAGGAGTGATAAAAATGGCTTCCAAAAAGGATTTTTTAAAGGACACGATTAAACATATTGATATTAAAGAGCACGATGTTATTCCGATTGTTGATGCAATGGAACATATGGCTTTTGCAGCGAGGGATTTAAATCGTGCAAGCAAAATTTATGATATGATGCTGAAAGATACTGAATGCGGTGTTATTCTTACGTTGGCAGGAAGCTTGTTCAGTGCGGGGTTAAAAAAAGTTGTATATGATTTGATCATGAACAATATGGTTGATGCAATTGTTTCTACAGGTGCAATTATGGTTGATCAGGATTTCTTTGAAGCTTTAGGATTTAAACATTATAAAGGAACTCCTTTTAATGACGATAATTTATTACGCGATCTTCATATCGATAGAATTTACGATACCTACATTGATGAAGATGAATTGAGAGTATGCGATGAAACAACGGCAAAGATTTTTAATAGTCTTGAACCAAAACCATATTCATCACGTGAATTATTATGGGAATTCGGAAAATATCTTGATGAGAACGGCGGTCCTAAGGTTGATGATTCCGTAATTTATGCAGCTTATAAAAAGAATGTTCCTATTTTTGTACCTGCATTCTCCGATTGTTCGGCAGGGTTCGGATTTGTTATTCACCAAACTCAAAATCCTGAAAAACATGCATCAATAGATTCTGCTAAAGATTTTCTGGAACTTACCAAGATTAAACTTGCCTCTAACGAAACCGGTATTTTTATGATTGGCGGTGGAGTTCCTAAAAATTTTACACAGGACATAGTAGTTGCGGCGGATATTCTGCAGGAAGATGCACCGATGCACAAATACGCTGTTCAAATAACCGTAGCCGATGTTCGCGACGGAGCTCTTTCCAGCTCAACTTTGAAAGAAGCAAGTTCGTGGGGAAAAGTAGAAACAACATTCGAACAAATGGTTTATTCCGAAGCAACAATTGCGATGCCCCTGGTAGCCGGTTACGCTTACCATAAGGGAAGCTGGAAAGAAAGGAAGCCGAAAGAATTTCAAAAATTATTTTTATCCGAAAAAACCGTAGCCTAAATAAAAATTACCCCGGTTCAATTGAGCCGGGGTTTTCTTTTATTTCTTCCCCATTTCTTTTCATAAATTTTTCAATTATCAATTAATATATTATCTTGCTACCATATCTTTTAAGGGGAAACCGGGTATATTCTTATGAGAATAATTATCGCCGGGATGGGGGATGTAGGGCTCCATCTTGCAAAACATTTATCCTCGGAAGAACACGATATTGTTGCGATAGATGTCAATAAACAAAGACTATCGTACACAGATTCACTTTCCGATATTATGACTATAAACGGTACGTCAACTTCCATTAGTGTTCTTAATATGGCTCGAATTGAAAAAGCAGACCTTTTGGTTGCGGTTACTTCCTCGGAAGAAGTTAATCTGACTACCGCAATTATAGGGAAAAAATTAGGTGCTAAAAAAACAATTGCCCGAATTGCTAATGACGAATACCTTGCACCTGAAAATTACAATAGATTTACGGAGCTCGGAATTGATTTTATGATTTATCCCGAGGAATTGGCTGCTCTGGAAACCGTCAATTTAATTTTACGTTCGGCGGCAACTGATGTTTTTGAGTTTGAACAGGGGAAGCTTTCTGTAATCGGTCTCAGGGTAGACAAAAATGCCCCGGTAATTCATAAAAAAATAATCGACATAGCAAAGCAATATCATAGTGTAGACTACAGAATAGTTGCAATATACAGAAACTTCAAAACCATCATCCCGAGAGCACAGGACATCTTTTTACCCGACGACCAGGTTTTCGTAGTTACTACTCCTTCCGGTATAGATACTATTTTAAAACTTGCAGGTAAAGAAAATCAAAAATTTGAAAATATTATAATTTTAGGAGGCGGCAAAATCGGGAGAATGACTGCAAAGCTGCTTGAAGATTCTGTAGGTATAAAGTTAATTGAGTCCGATAAAGTTAAAAGTTTTGAGTTAGCCGACTACTTAAAAAAAACATTGGTAATACAAGGCGACGGCCGGGATATTGATCTTCTGGCACAAGAAGGGATAATAGATACAGATGTCTTTATTGCAGTCACGGATGATACAGAAACCAACATCATCACTTGCTTAATGGCAAAACATCTTGGAGTTACAAAAACTATTGCGCATGTAGAAAAAGCAGATTACATTCCTTTAACCCAAACAATCGGTTTAGATTCACTCATCAATAAAAAAATTATCGCCGCAAATAATATACTCCGGTTTATACGTAAAGGTGAAGTAGTGGCAGTTGCTAGTCTCCAAGGAATAGATGCCGAGCTGATGGAATATGTGGCGCATCCGAATTCGTTAATTACCAAGATGAAAGTCAAGGAGCTCTCTTTTCCAAAAGATGCTATAATAGGCGGAGTAATAAGGAACGGGGAAAGCTTTATAGTTGTAGGTGATTCAAATATAAATGCCGGTGACAGAGTTGTAGTTTTTACTTTACCGAGCGCAGTAAAAAAAGTTGAAAAATTTTTCCTCTGATAATGAACTATAAAATCATTATAAATATCACGGGATTTTTACTTATTCTCACTGGACTTTTCATGCTCACCGGTATACCTTTTTCCATCTATTACAAGAGCGATGATATTAATGCACTCTTAATTTCAGGTTTAGGTACTTCTCTTACAGGATTCGTTCTTTGGCTCCTCAGCAGAAAAAACAAAAATAAAGAGATAGGCAAAAGAGAGGGATATATAATAGTTTCCGTGGGCTGGATTGCAATGTCCTTGTTCGGTGCTTTACCTTTTGTTATTCACGGTGTCATTCCAAGTTATACCGATGCTTTTTTTGAAACAATGTCCGGCTTCACCACAACCGGTGCATCCATTTTAACCGATATTGAAAAAGTTGCACCGGGACTTCTTTTCTGGCGCAGTTTAACTCAATGGCTAGGAGGAATGGGCATTATTGTTTTGTCAATTGCTATCTTACCCATATTAGGCATCGGCGGAATGCAGCTTTTTGTCGCTGAAGTTCCGGGTCCCACAAAAGATAAAATTCACCCGCGTATAAAGGAAACCGCAAAAAGATTGTGGGGGATATATTTTATTTTTACCGTTACCGAAATGATATTACTGTATCTCGGAGGGATGTCTTTTTTCGATGCCGTTAATCATGCATTCACTACAATGGCAACTGGAGGTTTTAGCACCAAGAACGCCAGCATTGCCTACTACACCTCACCTTTCATTCAGTATGTTATTATTTTCTTCATGTTTCTTGCCGGAACTAATTTTACAGTTCATTATTATGCCTTGCACGGTAAATTCGATTTCTTTAAGAACAATAACGAATTCAGATATTATTTAATTTTTATCGTTTTATGTTCCATTATTATTGCGCTAATTCATCAGCCTCATGTTGAATTTAAAATCGAAGAATCTTTTAGAAATTCCATGTTCCATGTTGTTTCACTTGTTACCACTACGGGCTATGTAACTTCGGATTACGAAAAATGGGCACCGTTTTCCAGGATGGTTTTCTTCACGTTATTGTTCATCGGAGGTTGTGCCGGCTCAACGGGGGGCGGAATTAAGATTGTTCGCCATTTTCTTCTTTTTAAAAACGGTATTCTCGAACTTAAACGACTTGTACATCCAAGAGCAATTATACCTGTTAGATTAAACGGGCAGGCAATCGGATTTGATATTATATCTAACGTACAAGCATTTTTCATTTTTTATATCTTGATATTTGTTTTGGGTTCCATCGTTCTTTCACTGCTTGGACTCGATTTTATAACGTCACTTGGAGCAGTTGCTACTTGTTTGGGAAATGTTGGTCCGGGAATCGGCACAGTTGGTCCGATTAATAATTTTGCTCATCTCCCTGATGCTGGGAAATGGTTTTTAAGTTTTCTTATGCTCCTCGGAAGGCTGGAATTGTTTACAATACTTATTCTTTTTACTCCCGCTTTTTGGAAGAAATAATGATTTCTTAAAAACGATTTATTTTATCGGTTAATTAGTCAATACAATAATTCAGTTAAGACTATCTTTATAATATATTCATCGGGAGAAATACAGAAATGCCCGTTATCCTTTTTTGTGCGGAAAATAAGGTAAAAAAGGGTTATATTAATTTCCCATTTATTGGACTATGGATATGTTCGGAAAAGAACTGCTAAAAAAATATAACGATCCCAACTATTTTTTTAATAGAGATTTGAGTTGGGTTGAGTTCAACAGAAGAGTGTTGGATGAAGCGCTGAACAGCGATCTTCCGTTACTTGAGAAGGTAAAATTTGTTTCTATCTTTCATACAAACCTGGATGAATTTTATATGATTCGCATATCGGGGTTGAAAGAACAGATTGTCGCAAATGTACTTGAACCTACAATAGATGGACTAACACCGCTTGCACAGCTCCAAAAAATTGAAAAAACTCTCAAACCGATGCTTCAACAAGTATCGAACTTATGGAAAAGACAGTTGGTACCGGAGTTAAAAAAATATAAAATTTTAGTTACTGAATATGATGATCTCAGCCAACATGAGAAAAAGATATTAACAGAAGATTTTAAAAAAGAGATCTATCCTGTTTTAACTCCGCTGGCTTTCGATCCCGGAAGACCTTTCCCGTATATTTCGAACCTAAGTTTAAGCTTGGCAATCTTAGTCAAAAAACCAAACGGCGAGAAACACTTTGCCAGGGTAAAAGTGCCGAGCATTCTTCCGAGGCTGATGCAAATTGATAAAATAATACACCCGAACAAACAAGTCCAAACAAACGGAAATTTTTCCGCAAAGTTTATCTGGCTTGGGGACTTGATAAAAGCAAATCTGCCGTTACTTTTCCCCGGGATGGAGGTGGTGGAAGCTCATCGGTTCAGAATTACGCGCGATACCGACATAGAACTTCAGGAAGATGAAGCTGATGACTTGTTGAGAGTAATAGAAGAAAATATAAGGCAAAGAAGATTCGGAAGCGTGGTACGATTGGAAGTTGAAAGTCAAATGCCTGAATTCATGCTGAGAACACTTATGGAAAATCTTCAAATCACCTCTGAAGATGTTCATGTATTTGAAGGACCTCTAGGTTTAAGCGATGTTATTAATCTGTACGATCTGCCCTTGCACCAACTAAAAGAAAAAGCATATTACCCTGTAATTCCAGCAGTATTCGATGAAGATGAAGATATATTCACATCCATAAAAAAGAAAGATATTCTTCTGCATCATCCTTATCACTCATTCACGCCCGTTATCGATTTTATTAAAATTGCTGCAAAAGATCCCGATGTACTTGCTATAAAACAAACGCTCTATAGGGTTGGTTCAGATTCACCCATAATTAAGTATTTAATTGAGGCTGCCGAAAGAGGAAAACAGGTAGCGGTATTAGTGGAACTAAAAGCTCGTTTCGATGAAGAGAATAATATTTTTTGGGCAAGAGAACTGGAAAAGGTAGGCGTTCACGTAGTTTACGGATTGGTAGGTTTGAAAACTCATGCAAAAATGACGCTTGTTGTGAGAAGAGAAGCTGATTTTGTTAAAAAATATGTTCACCTTTCAACCGGGAATTATAATGCGTCAACAGCTAAATTATATACCGATTTGGGATTTTTCACCGATGACGATGATATTTGCTCCGATGTGTCCGATATATTTAATTATCTCACCGGTTATTCAAAGCAAACGGAATTTAAAAAATTATTCGTTGCCCCGATTAATATGCGCGAAAAAATTGTTTCACTTATAATGAGGGAAATCAAAAATGTGAAAGCCGGTAATCAAGGTAAAATTTTATTGAAGCTGAACTCGTTAGTCGACCCGGTAGTGATTGCATCTCTTTATGAAGCATCAAATGCGGGGGTCGAAATAGATTTGATCGATCGTGGCATTTGTTGTCTGGTTCCGGGAATAAAAGATGTAAGTAAAAATATAAGGGTAATCAGCATCGTTGGAAGATATCTTGAGCACAGCCGAGTATTCTATTTTTATAATAATGGGAAAGAGGAAATATATTTAAGCAGCGCCGATATGATGCAGCGAAATTTAGACAGGAGAGTAGAAATTACTTTTCCGCTGGAAGACCCCGAACTTAAAAATGAGCTGATTAAAACATTGCTTAAATTTTCTCTAAAAGATAATGTAAAAGCCAGAAAACTTATGCCCGATATGAGTTATAAAATGATCATCCCCAAGGACGGTGAAAACCATATAAGTTCGCAAGAATGGCTGATGAACCATGCTATTAAAGCTACGGGAAAATTTTCAAAGCCCAAACTCTGAATTTTAAATATTTCAAATGCCTTGCATATTTTCTTTTAAATAATTGTATGTTATAGCAATTCAATTTAATGGTTTATTTTTTTAATTTAGGTAATAAATAAAAATTATTTAAAGGATTTACATGACTGATTTAACGAAAAGCGGTATTCTAAGTGCATTGAAAAAAGTTGACGACCCAAATTTCAATAAAGATTTATTAATTCTAAACTCTATTAAGAATTTCAATTTATCAGGTAATAAATTAACGGTGGATATCTCCTTATCTCTCCCCCCGTCATCAGTAAATGATGAATTAAAAAATAAATTTGCTAAAGCTATAACAGATGAATTTAATTCGGTTAAAGACGTATCTATCAATATAGAATCAAAAGTTACTACTCATAACGATACGAAAAAAAACACATTACTTCCCTCCGTTAAAAATACAATTGCTGTTGCAAGCGGTAAAGGAGGCGTAGGGAAAAGCACTGTTGCAGTTAATATTGCTGTGGCTCTCGCCAAGGACGGTTATTCTGTCGGACTTCTGGATGCGGATATTTACGGACCGAGTATACCTTTAATGCTTGGTATTAAGGGTAAGCCACAGGTTTATCAAAATAAAGATACCATGCAGATCATCCCACTAGAAAATTACGGTCTAAAACTAATCTCAATCGGATTATTGGTGGATGATAATGCTCCCGTTATCTGGCGTGGACCAATGGCTAGCGGTGCCGTAAAACAATTTATGACTGATGTTGATTGGGGTGAGCTTGATTATCTTATCTTCGATATGCCTCCGGGAACGGGTGATATACAATTAACGCTGGTTCAAACTGTCCCGTTAACAGGTGCAGTTATTGTGACAACCCCACAGGAAGTTTCATTAATCGATGCACGAAAAGCATTAAAAATGTTTACAAGAGTCAACGTACCCGTATTGGGAATTGTAGAAAATATGAGTTATTTCATTGCCCCGGATACAGGTAAGAAATACGATATTTTTGGAACGGGCGGCGGCTCCAAATTATCAGAAGAACTTGGTACACCGTTTTTGGGTGGTATACCGATTGATCCGAGAATCAGGATAGGAGGCGATAACGGCACTCCTATTGTTTATGATATACCGGACACCGAGCATGCCAATATTATTATGGATATCTCAAGAAAAATTGCCGAGCAGGTAAATATTAGAAATGTGAAGCAGGGTTCCTCGCAAGTAGAAATTTTGCTGGGAGACGATGATTAATTAATTTACCTTATTAAGGGTAACGAAATTTAATGATTTTCCCCTTATATTCTAATAGAACATCTAGTGCATTCGCCGAGATGGTACATAAACGATACATTTTCGACTTCAAAATTTTATTTTGGTACTTTGAACAACTTTTTAATTGCTTGAATGTTAATTTAGTTAGTACTATGGCTGCACCCGTGAAATTCAAAGTTGAATCAATATTTTTGACTTAACCCGGTATTTTTATGAATTTGTATTTAAAAGATATGGTGATAAAAGCTCTGGATTCGATGCGACCTTTTCTACAAGCAGACAACGGCGATATTGAACTGATCGAGATAACCGATGATTTTATTGTAAAAGTAAAGCTTACGGGTGCATGTGAAATTTGCCCAATGTCTCAAATGACTTTAAGGGCGGGGGTGGAAAGATCACTCCTCAGACAAGTGCCCGAAATCAAAAGAGTGGAAGCGGTAATCTAAATATCAAATGTTTAGTAGTTCTTTCTATCCCATAAATATGAAAATTAGATATAAAATAACTCCCATAAATTGCTGAAAATTATTTATGAATGATGCGGTAATAAAAAAAATAATAAAAATATTTTTAGGGTTAGTAGGAACTGCAATAGTATTCTATCTTCTTTACAATCTTTCGGATTTACTGATAATACTTACTATTTCCATCCTTCTTGCATTCATCTTCAATCCTGTCGTCACCATGATAGAAAAGGAAGGTTTCAACAGATTAGTATCTACCTTGATAACATTTGTTATAGTCGGATTTTTATGCTACCTCGCACTTTCAATTTTCATTCCTAAATTTATTTTTCAGATGAATCAGTTAGTCAGTACACTCAGTGCATATTCATTGCATGATCAACTTGTATTGTTTGAAAATAAAATTCACGAATATCTCCCGTTTTTTAATCCCGGTGATCTTTCAAGTAGAATAGAACAATTTATTTCATCAGGACTTGTAAATTCCTTAGATAAAATAGCAACTGTATTAACTAGTATCGTTTCAGTTATTGCAATACTGGTAATAGTACCCTTTATTACATTTTTCCTTTAAAAGACAGCCACACCATTCTTCACGGAATTTTACATATAGTCCCCAATAAATATTTTGAAATGTCTTATTGGATATTAAAAAAAGTAGGAATTCAATTAGGGAGATTTGTCAGAGGTTGGATATTTGACGCAACTTTTGTGGGTGTTGCTACGGGATTAGGATATTACTTTTTGGGTATCAAAAATGCTTTACCGCTCGGGTTAATATCTGGAGTAGGTCACCTTGTGCCTTATTTTGGACCTGTGATAGGAATGATACCGGCAATTATTATTTCCGTTATAGAATTCGGTAATTTTTCGCAAGTGCCTCTCATCATTCTAATGGTACTTGCAGTTTACGCCGTTGACAACGGTGTAGTACAACCCTATGTTTTTGCAAAAAGCGTTGATATGCATCCAATAATTATAATTCTTCTTATACTTGCAGGTAGTCAATTAATGGGAATTATTGGAATGTTGATTGCAGTTCCGCTGGCAACGGTGATAAGAACTCTTTCCAAAGAGATTTACTATGCATTTAAGAATTATAAGATTGCCCGAATGTAAAAAGACCACACTCTAATCTAATTCTTTCATTAATTTTTTTATAACCTCAACCGAAGTAATTCCATCTGCCTCCGCACTGAAATTAGTAATTATTCTATGCCTAAAAACGGGAATCATTGATGTTTTTACATCGTCTATATTTGGAGTATATCTCCCATTCATAATCGATCGTGTTTTTGCCGCAAGTATGAGATACTGAGAGGCTCGCGGACCTGCTCCCCAACTCAGCCAATTCTTTATAAACTGCGGAGCGTCATCGTTAGTCGGTCTTGTCCTATTGGCTAATTTAACGGCAAATTCAATCACATTCTGAGCAACCGGTACTTTCCTAACAAGGTCCTGGTATTCTATAATCTCTTCGGCAGTAACGAGTTTTGATAATTTGGGAATATATTCACTAGTCGTAGACTGGACGATCTCAACTTCCTCTTTAAAGGAAGGATACTCGAGCCATAAATTAAACATAAATCTATCTAATTGAGCTTCGGGTAAGGGGTACGTACCTTCTTGTTCAATCGGGTTTTGTGTGGCTAAAACGAAAAAAGGTTCCTTAAGTGTGTAAGTAACACCGGCGGTAGTTACCTTATGTTCCTGCATGGCTTCAAGTAGAGCAGCCTGAGTTTTCGGCGGAGTTCTGTTAATCTCGTCAGCAAGAATGACATTTGCAAAAACGGGTCCCGGAACAAATCTGAAATTTCTTTTTTTCGATATGGGATCTTCTTCAATTAATTCGGTTCCTGTAATATCACTGGGCATCAAATCAGGAGTAAATTGAATACGGTTAAATTTTAAGTCCATAACTTCGGCAAG
This sequence comes from uncultured Ignavibacteriales bacterium, assembly GCA_963751355.1. Taxonomy (GTDB): domain Bacteria; phylum Bacteroidota; class Ignavibacteria; order Ignavibacteriales; family Ignavibacteriaceae; genus CAVVVS01. Next base: position 98,430 of record CAVVVS010000001.1, read on the forward strand.
CGTTTTAATGAGAAGCGTCTTTGCAAGTCCCGGAACACCTACCAGCAAACAATGCCCTCTCGCCAGCAGCGAAATGAGAAGTTGCTCAATTATCACATCCTGACCGACAATAACCTTGGCGATTTCCTTTCTAATCTGCTCAATTTTAACATTAAGCTGTTCTACAAGTTTAACGTCGTCTTTTGTTATTTCGCTACTTGTCAAAATCATATCCCTTAATTTTATTTCATTAATTTCGCTAAATATCTAAAAATGTTAACTTCTAAATTTTGATATTTTGTAAAATCAAAATTATCCTTCACAACATTACATTTACAGAAATATTCTATTCGGTATAACTTAAATATTGGTAGATCCGGGAAATTATAGCATAATCTTCCAGTAGATTTTCGTCTTAAGTTTATCTATCCATTGTTCGTAATGTTTTTGTCTTTTATATTGATCGGCTAATTTTTTCAATTCGGGGTAATCTTCTCTCAAACTAACCTGATGCTGGGGAATGCGTTTTTCAAGATAAACTATATGATAACCGTAACTGTTACCGTAATCAATTCTTTTGGGGTAGCTAATTTCTCCTTGCTTTAGGTCCGAAACTATACTGAGCATAGATTTATCTAATTGATTAAGATAAAAGGTACCGAGGTCTCCGCCGAAAGGTGCCGAGTCTTTGTCTTCACTGTATTTTTTAGCATAATAAGCAAAAGAACTATCACCTTTCTTAATGCTGTCTCTTATTGCCGAAAGGAACTTAATAGAATTTAAATCCGCTGTATCCCCGGTTTTAATTTTTATCAAAATATGACGTACATGAATTTTTTCACCGCGTTTTTCAATCATTTTAATGATATGAAAACCTACCGGTGATTCAATAACGTTCGAAACTTGACCGGGTTTCAGAGCATAAGCGGCAGCTTCAAATTCAGGATAAAAATCACCTTTGGAAGCCCATCCCAAGTCTCCCCCTTTAGAAGCACTTCCAGGATCCTCGGAATATTTTTTTGCCATTTCAGCAAAATCCGCACCATTTTTAATAGAATCCAAAATCGCTTCGGCTTTAACTTTAAACTTATTCTTTTCCTCAGCAGTAATTTCAGGTTTTCTGAAAATATGCGCCACTTTTACTTTTTCGGGAATAACACCCAGGCTGTCTTTAAATCTGTTATAAAAATCTTCTACATCTAATCTTGTAGCTTCAATATTTCCGAAATCTTTCTGTTGAAGTTTTTGCACCATCAATTGTTTCCGGACTTCGTCGCGTAGATTTCTTTTTATTTTTTCTATGCTCATTCCGTATACTTGTTCTACTTTATCCTTTGAACCATACTGCTGAATGAAATAATTTATCTGTGAATCCAAACGATTATTTACTTCATCATCAGAAACCTGAATCGAATCCAACTGTGCCTGGGCATAAGCTAGTTTTTCATCAATCATTTTATCCAGGACCTGCCTTTCAAGTCCCTTTGTACCCGGGTCTATCTTCTGCTGAGCTGCTGCCATTTTTACCTGATAATCTAGTTCACTTTTTAAAATAATCTCATTATCAACTACGGCAACAACTTTATCGGCTACCTCTTGCGCAAAAACATTACATCCGGCTATTAACAACATGATCAAAATAATTTTTAATTTCATAACATTCCTAATTTTTAACTTCTATATCGTTGTTTGAATAAAGTTCGTTAATATAATCTTCCAATAATTTATTTTTCCGGTCGGCTATAAATCGTTTAGTAACTCTGTCCCTAATTACCTCCAGCGGAGGAACGGTTCCTTTGCCGAACTTATTCAGCATTTGTACTAAAATGAAATCATTTTTTTGATAGTTTATTACTATACTTACCTCTGTCTGATTTAATTCTTTAATTACCTTATATAATTCTCGGGGATATATCTGATAATCATATAATAAAATTTTTGTATTTGATTTAACTATAGATGTATCGCCGACAAATACATTTAATGCTTTATCCCAATCACTTTCTAAAACCGTAGAGCGAAACTGAACTGCTTTATCTTCGTTCGTAAAATCAATCCGGTTTATTAGATATGAATCATAGGGTAGTTTAAAATCATCCATATGTAAATTGAAATATCCTTCGATATCTTTAGGCTCAAAAGAAATCTTTTGTTTATTATATTGCTGTTTTACGAGCAAAGCTGCCGCAAGTTCCTTCTTTGAATTTTCAATTATTCTTTGATAATCTTTTCCTTTTAAAATTCCTTCTTTTTTAGCTTCTTGATACAAAAGTTCGCGGTCAATCCAGTTTCTTATAATTTCATTTTTAAAATATTTGTGACCGGAAGTATCCATCATCGCTTCCAGTTCGCTCCGGGTCAGATAAGAATTGTTAACCTTAGCAACAAACTTTTTGTGTTCCTTTTCATTGCCGCACCCGCTTAAAACAGATGCAGCAATACAAATGAACAGAATGGTATTAATTTGATTTAAATGCTTCTTCAAGTTTATCGTAATATTTTACGGGATGATAGAGCTTTGTTAAGCTTTCGATATAATTATTTTCCAGCCGCTTGCTTTCTTCGTCCTGATAAGCAGCGGAAACTTCCGGTTTAGCTTCTTTAAAAGTTTTTATCCTCGATGGTTCTTTTTTAACAAGTTCAACGATTGAATATCCTCCGCTTGTTTTGAATGGTTCTGAAAAATCACCTGGTTTCTTAAGTCCATTTGCCTTTCGGGAAAGCTCGGAAGAATTAACAGCTTTCAAGCCAAAAGATCCTTCTTTTTGTTTATATCCGGGTCGTTCAGTATACGTTTTAGCTAAATTAGTAAAATCAGCACCGTTCTCCAAAGAGTCGTATAAGACTTTTGCAGTTGCAACCTTTCTTACAAATATTTCATTAAAATCGACACGGTCAGGATAGATATAATTCCCTTTTGTCTTTTGGTAAAAAGCATGAAGTTTTGTGCTGTCCAATTTAATTTTATTCCAGACTTCATCCTGCTGTAATTTGAAAATATAAATTCCATCCTTATAATCTTTCATTAGGGATGCGAATTCAGGATCGGTTTTATCGAGATTCATTACTTTTTCATCTAGTATATATTCATCACTAACTTTATCTACTGCATCTTTTAATAATTTAGATGTCATCTTTTTATTTTCTAACTCAGGTTTTCCTTTAGCCTTATTAAAGAATTCTCCCACATCAACAGTTTTACCAGAGTAAGTAAATAATGGTAAATCTATGAGTTGTTTAAGAGCCGGAGATTTTTGCCCCAATGTAAGTGTGTCCGAAACTGCTTCAAGTTGATTAAACGTTTTTTTGTTTAGCTCAAAGTTATATTCTTTTTTCAAATTAGCGAGCAGTGAATCATAAACTCCCTGGTATCTTGTTTGCTTAAATATTTTACTCAATTTGGCTTTATCTTCTTCAAATGAAGGATAGGGTTTTATTGCAGTCAATTTTATTATGTGGTAACCGAATCTGCTTCTAACAATGCCGGAAATATCTCCAACCTTTTTTAGATTAAAAGCTGCTTCATCAAAAGGTTTTACCATCGTTCTCCGGGGAAAATACCCCAAGTCACCACCGCGTTTTGCGCTTTGAGTATCGTCCGAATATTGATGGGCAACTTTTGCAAAATCGACTCCTTTTTTCAATTCAGTCATTGCACTGTCAATTTTTTGCCGCGCAGCAGTAGAATCAAATTTCCCTTTATTGTTCATGAATCGAGCCAGGATATGGCTAACTTTTATTTCCGGCTCTCTTTTTCTCTTTTCGGTTACCTTAATGATATGGTATCCGAATTTTGTTTTTACAACATGGGGATAAATATGTCCGACTTCGGTATTGTAGGCTGCATCTTCAAAAGATGGCGGTAATTGTCCGGCAGTTACATAATATATATCCCCTCCGTTTTTTTTAGAATATTGGTCCTGAGAATATTTTGACGCGAGCTCGGCAAAATTAGCACCGTGATTAAGGCTATCAATTAAAGATTCTGCAAGTTCTTTAGCATGAAAATCGTTAGCCGAATCTGGTCTAATCATAATATGAGAGACTCTTAACTCCCATTTTCTTCGGTTATACAATTGGTGAATGCCTGGATCGACAATTTTTTTCTCCAGGTAATATGTTATGCCAACCTTCTTTTTATAATCATTTAATTCATCCTGCATTTCTTTGTCTTGCCCGAATCCTCTAACGTAAGCATCTCTAAGTTTCATTCGAAAATTTGTATATAAGTCAAGGAAATTTTTCATCTTAGCAAGGCTGTCCTGCTTAGTTTTATCGACTTCCCCAACGTTCTTTTTATAAGCATTTTCGAATTGTTTCATTGTAATTTTCTGATTGCCGAATTTGGCAACTACAACCTGGGAATTTTCCGGTGCGCATGAACTTAATATTAAAGCTGATGCCACGAAAACAAATATTACAAACCGTAAACGCATCTATAATTTCTCCTCACATTATTAATTCATTTTTAGCAAATAATTTTAGTTATTGACTCTCTCAAAATCAAGATAATTAAAGTCATTAATAAAACATGAATATATTATTGACCTCTGCAGTTTTTTTGTTTTTATTTTTATTTCACCCTTGTTCCGTGTTTTACTGAAGCATCTACGGATAGTACGTTCAACTTCCCGTCAGCATTTTCGACGGCGAGAATCATACCCTGAGACTCCAGTCCCATTAACTTGACAGGTTTAAGATTGGCAACAATTACCACTTTTTTGTTAATCAATTGTTCGGGTTCATAGCTTTTGGCTATACCTGCTATTATTTGTCTTTCTTCGTTATCAAGTTTTACTTTTAACTTCATCAGTTTTTGGCTATTTGCCACTTTTTCTGCTTCTAGAATCTCAGCAACTTTAAGTTGTATTTTCATAAATTCATCAATGGATATCTTTTCTTCAACTTTAGTTTGCTCCGCAGATTTGGGATTTTCTAATTTTTCCATTTGTTTCTCAATTAATTCATCTTCTATTTTAGGAAATAAAATTTCAGATTTGTTAAGTTTATGCCCCGCAGGTAAATTAGATTTCCCGCTGTCATCCCATCCGGTAGATTCGGCATTTAATAATTTAAAAAGTTTTTCACTCGAGAAAGGTATAACTGGTGAGAACAACTCGGCGAGCGTGTAAATTGCTTGTAAACAAATGTTGAGAGTATTGGCACATTGTTCTTTGTCCGTTTTTAATGTTTTCCACGGTTCGGAATCATTAAAATATTTGTTCCCTGCCCTAGCCAGGTTCATAACTTCCAGAACGCCGTCCCTAATTTTATATTTTTCGAATAAATTTGAAACAATCCGTGGGTATTTGGAAATTTCCTCGAGCATGTCGGTATCTATTTTTTCAAGTTTTGTTCGTTCGGGAACTTCGCCTCCGAAGTGTTTATGAACAAAAGTAAATGTCCGATTTATAAAATTTCCCAAAATATCAGCAAGTTCGCTGTTGTTTCTCAACTGGAATTCTTTCCAGTAAAAATCGGTATCTCTAGATTCCGGCAAGTTTGCTGCAAGAGTATATCTTAAGGGATCCGGAGGAAATAATTTTAGAAAATCGATTACATCGATTCCCCAATTCCTGCTCTTGGAAAATTTTTTCCCTTCGAAGTTTAAGAATTCGTTTGCTGGAACATTTTGAGGTAAAACATATTTCTGCTTGTCACCGTCATTCCATGCCATCAACATTGAGGGAAAAATTATACAGTGAAAAACAACATTGTCTTTTCCGATAAAAGCTACATATTTTGTATTTTGATCATTCCAATATTTTTGCCAAAGATTTTTTTCACCTCTTTTTTGAGATAATTCTTTAGCTGCTGAAATATAGCCAAGTACCGCTTCGAACCAAACATAAATCACTTTCCCCTCGGCCGAATTCAGCGGGACTTTAATCCCCCAATCAAGGTCTCGGGTTACCGCTCTATCTTGCAATCCGTCTTTGAACCACCCACGGCAATATTGAAGAACGTTTTCTTTCCAACCGTATTTTTCATCCATCTTTGCAATATACTTTTCCAGGGCAGGCTGATATTTTCCTAACGGGAAATACCAATGAGATGTTTCTTTTAATACGGGAGTATTACCGGTAATTTTACTTTTGGGATTTTTTAGCTCATTCGGTTCATACAGCGCGCCGCAGTTTTCACACTCGTCACTTCTGGCTTCTTCGTAACCGCAGTTAGGGCATGTGCCCTCTACATAACGATCCGGCAAAAACATCTTTGCATGCTCATCATAAAACTGCATCGATTTTTTCTCATTTAACAGTCCGCGGTTATAAAATTCCATGAAGAATTCTTTTCCCGTTTCATGATGAACCGGAAGACTTGTCCGTGAATAAATATCGAAAGCTATCCCGAATTGTTTAAATGCTTCTTTATTTTTTTCGTGAAATCGATCGATAATAACTTTTGGATTAACTTTTTCCTTATCAGCACTTATGGTTATAGGAACACCGTGTTCATCGGATCCGCAAACAAAAATAATATCATTACCCTTTAACCTTTGATAACGCACATAAATATCAGCGGGTAAATACGCGCCGCTTAAATGCCCCAGGTGAATCGGTCCATTTGCATATGGCAGTGCAGCAGTTACCAGTATTTTCTCTTTAACCAATATTATTCCGTAAATTATTGAAAAATTGAATGTTTAATATAAGTATTTTTTAGGAAGTAATTAAAGGGAATTTGGGGTATATCTTACTGTACGATTTAAAATCGTTGAGCTGTTGTTTGGTAGCAAAATATTATCCGGAAATTCAAAAATTTCATCCTCATTAAAGAGGCGTCGGATATCAATCAAACAACAGCTCTTTTTATTTTCAACAATTATTATACCAGAATATTTATTAAATTTTATTCGATTTTCAAACTATTCAAATTTGTATGTGTATAATTATTGGACTCAGAATAAATTTTGAGACAATTCATCCATAATCAAGGGTGGATAAATAATAGGTTTGAACCATTTGTTGTATACTAGAACTTATATTTTCAGAAAAATAATTTCACTTCGGAAATTAGATTGCTCTATCAATTAAAAGGAGAAGCTTCGCATTACTCATCGGTTTTTTTTACGCCATCATTAACCGGTATAATTCCACAGTTCACCGATTTTTTGTTTCAATAATAAAGATTACATGTTAATTTAGAATCGTAAAAAAGATCATATAATCAGGAATAATAAAATGGAAGAAAACAAACAAACTCTCAGTTCGAGAATAGTATTAGGCTTAATTTTAATTTTTGTGGGGAGCTTATTTCTACTAAGTACATTAAACATTTTAAATATAGATATTCCGCACATCATTTTTTCATTTCCATTTTTCCTATTTGTAATTGGAATACTTATAATGGTTAATTCCAGAAGGATAGGATTCGGTGGATTACTTACATTTATCGGACTAATATTTTTAATCCCAAGAATATTCCCGTTTATTGAAATTAATAGCGGAATTGTTTTCCCGGTACTTATTATAGCTTTCGGTTTGTACATTATGTTACGGCGAAAATCCATTCCTTACAACTGGCATCGGCGGCACAATAAAGAAACGGTGGACCTTGATATTTTGGATGAAGTTGCAATATTCAGCGGAAGTGAAAGAGTTATAATTTCGAATAATTTTAAAGGTGGAAGTGTTACCGCTATTTTCGGAGGCTCCGAGATTGACCTAAGATCATGTAAACTTGCCGAAGGGGATAATTTAATCGATGTCCTAACTCTATTCGGCGGGACCACACTTTATGTGCCTAAAGATTGGGTTATAAAAGTAAGTGTTACCCCAATTTTCGGAGGCTTTTCAAATAAGCTGCGAAGGGACCCGGATGAAATTTTAGATCATACCAGGACTTTAACTATCAGCGGGACCGCAATTTTCGGCGGCGGTGAAATTAAATATGTATGACCGGAATTTTGTTGTTAGCAAATGGATAAGAACCCTATATTAAATAGCGTTAAAGGCTTAATCCTTTATTTGGCATTTTGGATAGTAGTTTCAATTATTTATTTTTTCCTGCTGTCATATGGCAATAATATTAATTCAGATACTGCATTAATTGACAGTATAGTTTTCAATTTATTGCTGTGCGGATTGGGACTGGGTTTTTGGTACCCGGCAAGATTTATCACGTTCGAGACTAATTCGGTTCCGAAGATATTAATTCAACATGCTATCGGCGGAATTTTCGCAACATCACTTTGGTTAATTACCGGGTATTTCATAACTATAAATTTTTTCACAATTATTGGATTTTATTCTTTTTTTATCTCCACCCTCGCATGGCGATTTTTAACGGGCTTTTTATTTTATTCCCTTCTTACTTCTTTTTATTATCTATTTATTTATTATCAGGAATATAGGGAAAGAGCACTGGAAGAATCACAATTAAAAACCCTTGTAACCGAAGCAGAATTAAAATCACTAAAGTTTCAAATAAATCCTCATTTTATTTTTAACAGCTTAAATTCAATGAGCGCTCTCACAACAATTGAACCGGAACGAGCAAGGGAGATGATATTAAAACTTGCCGAATTTCTCCGGTATACTCTGGCAAATAATGAGAAACAAAAGAATGTGCTTCTCGAAGAATTAAATAATATAAAATTATATCTTGATATAGAGAAAATCAGGTTTGAGGATAAATTTGAATATGTAGAAAATGTTACACCGGAATGTTATGATATACCTGTTCCGAGTATGATACTTCAACCATTGTTCGAAAACGCAATAAAGCATTCTGTTTATGAAAGCTTAAAGAAAATAACTTTACAATTAGACGGTAAAATTGAGAACGGTTATCTCAAACTTTCACTTCAAAATAATTATGATTCTTCAATTGGTTCAAAGAAAGGCACCGGGATTGGATTGAAGAATATAGCAAGCAGGCTTGAACTGCTGTATAACAGGAGTGGATTGTTGGAAATAAATAAAAATAGTTCCGAATTTATCGTAAATTTATTAATTCCGGTTAATTAATTTTTATTTTGATTATGACAAAAAAAGTAAAAACAATTATTATTGACGACGAAAAATTAGCAAGAAAAATAATAAAAAATTATTTGAACAATTTCGCTAACCTCGAAATTTCTGCCGAATGTTCAAACGGATTTGAAGGCATAAAAGAAATAACCGAAAAGAAACCCGACTTAATTTTTCTCGACATTCAAATGCCCAAAATAAATGGTTTCGAAATGCTTGAATTAATTGATGATCCTCCTGAAATTATTTTTACAACTGCGTTTGATCAATTTGCCCTAAAAGCGTTTGAAGTTAATGCAGTTGATTACCTTCTAAAACCGTTCTCCGAAGAAAGATTTAAAGAAGCAGTCGACAAAGCTTTGCTCCATTTGAATAACAAATCGTCTTCGGTAAATAAAACAAATAAAATTAACGGCTTAAAAGGAGCTAATGAAAAAAGGGAAGAGTTATTAGAAAGAATAATAATTAAAGATGGAACTAACATCTCCATCGTACCTGTAATAAATATTAATTATCTGGAGGCTCAGGATGATTACGTAATGATTCATTCGAGCCAGGGTAAATTTTTAAAACAAAAAACCATGAAGTATTTTGAAGAACACTTAAATCCTTACGAATTTGTCCGTATACACCGCTCGTTTATCGCATCTGTTTCCGAAATAAATAAAATAGAGCTTCTTGAAAAAGAATCCTATCAAGTAAAAATGAAGGACGGAAGCAAACTGCCGGTAAGTAAATCCGGCTATGCTAGACTGAAGGAAATTCTTAACGGTTAGCACATTATAAGATTACAAAAATATATCACAAAATAGGTAATGCAAACCAGGATTATTTCTTAGTAATGTTTGTCAAATCCTTTCGTGTAGGTTCCTTGTTGATATAAAGATATAGCTCCAACAAAAATTTATTGCGATTGCATTAAAATTGGATAGATTTGGATATTCTACCGCAGGTTTTTTATCGCTACAAATATAGCTCTATCTCCTTTTGTAACATTAGCTTATCTTATTTATCCGAATTATTTAACTCCCTGTTGTGATTTGGTTTTTATAGCATGGTATTTAATTGAATCTTCCGCAATCTATCACTATATTTGAACTCAAATTTAAGGCGGGGATAAAATGAATTTAGATAAAGACTTGCAGTCTGTACAGGAAGCTCGCGATTTAGCTGCAGCGGCAAAAGAAGCTCAACTTGAGTTTAAACATTTCAACCAAACTCAGGTTGATAAAATAATAAAAGCAATGACAGAGGCAGGTTATGCCGAATCTGAACGCCTCGCTAAACTTGCCGTTGAAGAAAGCGGGTTCGGTAAATGGCATGATAAAATAATTAAGAATCAGTTTAGTACAAAAAATGTTTTTGATTCGATCAAGGATTTAAAAACTGTCGGTGTTATAGCAATTGAAGCAAACGGAAGAGTTGTGAAAATAGCCGATCCGATGGGCGTGGTTGCTGCACTGATTCCTTCTACCAATCCCACATCTACAGCAATGTTCAAGGCTTTAATCTCACTTAAATGCCGTAATGCAATAGTTGCAAGTCCTCATCCCCGGACGGCAAATTGCACAGCCGAAGCATTAAAAATACTTTCCGGCGCAGCCGAACAAGCCGGCGCTCCAAAAGGTTTAATTCAGTGTATGAGTGCTCCGACTGTTGAAGGCACCGAAGCCTTAATGCGCGATAAAAACATTGCTGTTATTTTAGCTACCGGCAGCACCCCAATGGTTAAAGCAGCTTACAGTGCAGGCAAACCGGCATATGGGGTTGGTTCAGGAAATGTCCCTGCTTTTATAGAAAAAACTGCCGATTACAAGAAGGCTGTAGCAGATATCATTTATGGAACAACATTCGATAATGGAACACTCTGCTCATCTGAACAGTCTATAATAGTAGATGCGGGTTTAAAAGAAAAAGTAATTGATGAAGCAAAGTCAAGAGGCTGCTATTTTGTGAACCCGGATGAAAAAAGGAAACTGGCTTCAGCTATACAGAAAGATTTCAGAATTAATCCGGTAATAGTTGGTCAATCAGCAACGTTTATTGCAAATTATGCAGGTTTTCAAGTACCGGAGTCTACTAAAGTTCTTGTAGCCGAGTGTAGTGAAGTGGGAAAAAGCGATCCGCTATCCATGGAGAAACTTTCCCCGATATTATCTTTTTACACTGTTGACGGATGGCTCGAAGGATGTCATAAATGCATAGATTTACTTCAATTCGGAGGTATAGGACACACGATGGTTATTCATTCAAATGATCCGGATATAATAATTAAGTTCGCACTTGAAAAGCCTGCATTCAGAATTTTAGTAAATACCGTCGCTTCATTGGGAGCCGTTGGATATACTACCGCTTTATCGCCTTCTATGACACTGGGTCCTGGAACGATAGGCGGTTCAATAATTTCGGATAATGTTACTGCCAAACATTTGATGAATATAAAAAGCTTAGCATTTGAAACGAATCCCATCAATAAAGGAACATCTATTTCTGCATTTGCAACTACTGCAGTTTCTTATACTTCTTCTGATAGACCGGAAAGCTCATTTATGCATGAGATAGAAGAAAGATTAAGAGCGAGAGCAGGAAATCCTTCATTTAATAAAAAGGAGACTAAACATCCCGGTACCGAGAGAATAAAGCCGGGTAAACCCACAGTTCTGGGAAACGGAATAACGGAAGAAGAGGTTAAAAGGATAATCACTGAATTTAAAAACGGCTAAATATCTGCTGACTAAACGCCAAATATTAGGTGCAAAAGCAGATCCGTTATGCGATTTTTTTACTAAGGTGGGAAAAGGAATATATAAAAAGTTTAGGTACCCCTCCCCATAAATGGTACAGGTTAATTTTTAAAGAGTTATCGATATTATGAACGAAAATATTCTTATTGCGGATGATGAAAAAGACATACGTGAATCATTATTATTTATTTTGGAAAGTGAAGATTATAATTGTACTGCAGTTGCGGACGGACAAGCCGCAATAAATGAATTAGAAAAAACCAACTATGATGTTCTGATTACCGATATTGTCATGCCTAAAGCAGACGGTATGAAGGTTCTTGATACCGCCTCAAAAATTTCCCCGGAAACTATTGTAGTAATCATGACCGCTTATGCTTCGGTAGATACTGCCATCCAAGCGCTGCGTCATGGTGCAACCGATTACCTATTAAAACCGCTGGAATTTGATGAAGTAATTATGCGGACTAAACAACTGCTTAAGAATAAGCAAATATCCAGCGAAAATAAATTCTTGCGCTCCCAGATTAATAAAAGATTTAACTTCAGCAACCTGGTTGGTCAGAGCATTGCAATGAAAGATGTTTATTCCTTGATAAAGCGTATAAGTCCTTCAACTACTAATGTGCTAATAACCGGTTCTACAGGTACCGGGAAGGAATTGGTTGCCAGGTCGATTCATAAGAATAGTGATCGTTCGGATAAACCCTTCGTGCCGGTAAACTGCGGTGCGATTCCAGAAAATCTGTACGAATCCGAATTTTTCGGTTATAAAAAAGGTGCCTTCACCGGTGCTAGCACAGATCACGACGGACTTTTTAAATCTGCTAATACAGGTACTTTATTCCTTGATGAAATAGGAGATCTGCCCGAACATGTTCAGGTTAAGCTGTTAAGAGTTTTACAGGAAAAAGAAGTAAGACCGGTAGGTTCCAATTCTTCATTTAAGATTGATGTGCGTGTACTTGCTGCAACAAATAAAGATTTGCTGCAAGAAGTTCAAAAAGGAAATTTTCGCGAAGATTTATATTATAGAATAAATGTAGTTGAAATTAAGCTTCCTTCTTTAGCTGAAAGGAAAGAAGATATTCCTTTATTAGTTCAACACTTTATTGACAGTTATAACAAAGAGTTGAAACGGAAAATAAAGGGTGTTGATAACAAAGTAATGAAAGCTCTGTTAAGCTATGAATGGAAGGGAAATCTTCGCGAATTGGAAAATATGATAGAACGGGCCGTGCTTTTGTGTGAATCAGACATGATAACCATAAATGAATTGCCCGCATATATTCAGCCTAAAGAAGATCGAAGTAATCATCACACAAAAGATCTTAACACCGCCCTGGAAACTTATGAAAAACAGCATATCCAAAGCGTACTCGAAGAAACCGGCTGGAACCGTGCGGAAACAGCAAAACTCCTCGGTATAAATACTTCAACCCTTTACCGCAAAATGATGAAATTGGATATTAACGAATAATAGATAAGCTTTGGGAAAGCTGCAGACTTTTTGTGAGGAATTAATTATCGGATGTTGAATCTACGTGGTTTATGACTATCACCTTATTAGTTAAATCACTGAGTACAAATCCTCAATATCCTCTTGGTCTTAATTCTCATTAGGTTTGTGAATCTCTGTAAAGTGGGTACTTTAATATCTTAGCTCTTATAATTGAAAATAGTATCTGGAAATAAAAACGAGCTTGTCCAAAAGTTATGATTTTTCGAGCAATAGACGGATAACAAATATTCAAACGATTTGCGCAGATCTTTTTAATTGAAAAATTACTTTATGGACAACCTCTCTTTACCGGATTAGCATTCTTTTAACCAACGATATATTGTTCATTACCTATTCAGTGTTCGAGACTATTATACACAGTTTCACTTAATCTGTTGGCATTTCCATTTTTATCAACTTTAGCCATCAAGTCAAAATGCACCACTAATTTATCATGCGCCCTAATCAGTCCCCAAAGTGCTGTAGGAGGAGTTATTCCGTAATCATGCATCGAAATCGGTTCACTTCCGGTAAGTTTAAATTCACCCTTCTGCAACTGCTGCACTTTCATCTTTATTTTTACTATATTCGTCTTTCCTGCAATTGTCATTTTGCCTTTCGAATCAATCGTAAAAGTTGAACCGACCGAATCGGGGTCGGAGAGAAGTTTTGCACTAACAAGCCGGTAACGAATTACCGGGAACCGGTCTGATTTCATTGCATGATACATATCATGATTCATCGCAGTTCTTCCGCAATCAAAACTTCTAACATTAATAGTAATCACAACTTCTTCGGAATCTTTGACTGAATTATTTTGATAATTATCAGCCGGAACACTACGTTTTGCCAGATATCCGTATCCAACTACCTGAGTAGTTGAACAAGTAAAATCATTAATAGTTGAGGTTCCTTCAATCCAAATTTTACTGCCGGTTAAAGTTTTATATTTGGCTTCAGTGTCGGATTGGGCGTTAATTTTCATGTTCATTAAACCAATAATTAAGATTGAGATAATAAATATTATATAAACATTTAATTTTCTCATATTTTGAACCATCTCATTTTTCTTTGTCTTCTCATCATTAAATTTTGCCCGACCGGCACACTGCCAAATTCCGATAATAATTTCCGATTATTTTACGGAAGCTACTATGTCGAATTTCACAACTACATCCGCACCTACTTTAATAGTACCGAAGAACATTGTAGGGGGCTTTACTCCGTAATCTTTCATATTAACTTTTTTCTGGCCCGCAAATTCGTATTGGCCATCTTTTAAAAGAGTAGTTTTAACCGTCATTTCAATATCCTTCTTTTTGCCTGCAATAGTTAATTCGCCTGTAGTATTCAAATTAACAGAATCTCCAACAACTTTTGGAAGAGCGGATTGATCAACACTCAATAATTTATAAGTAATATTAGGATTATCGTCGGCTTTTAATGCATCATCCATATTATCGTTCATCGAACTTTTATCAGAATCTAATTTTTTCACGGGGACAACGACAGATAAATCTGAAATCTTTCCGGAAACATCCGAATTTGAAGCATCTGTGTTGGCTTTATCAAGAGTTAAGTATCCTTCAATCTCTTTTGCCTTTATTGTGAAACTATGTAATGTAGAAGTGCCGTCAATCGTTAACGTGCTTTGCGGTTCAATAGTTAACTTAACTGTGCTGTTCGCTTGTGCAGATATATTAATATATCCGGCCCCTATAAATAAAATAACCATTAAGGATATTCTTTTTAATGTTTTCATCTTGCTTTACCTTTCATGAACTTTAGTTTTACTTTCACCAATTTTTAATTTGCATTTCTATGCCTAACAAAAGTCAATAAATGTGCCGGGATTATTCACTCAACCGTATTTCATTATAAAACAATATTTTACAAAAGATTTAAATTAAAAATGAGGGGTATTCAGGATATAACCATGCAATTTTGCATGATTGTTATTTGGCAAATATTGCATATTTGCAATACTTTTTGAACATAAACTACGAGACAATAATTCCCTTTTCCTCTTTCTTCTTTGTTTATAACAATTTAATAATAAAATGTTCCGTTGCAGTGAGAGATGGCACTACAATTGAATAAAGGGGGAGCAAATGCTAAAACGGTCAGCAATGCCGGATGAAGCAAATTGAAAATTTTACTC
This sequence comes from uncultured Ignavibacteriales bacterium, assembly GCA_963751355.1. Taxonomy (GTDB): domain Bacteria; phylum Bacteroidota; class Ignavibacteria; order Ignavibacteriales; family Ignavibacteriaceae; genus CAVVVS01. The sequence goes on from CAVVVS010000001.1 coordinate 113,793, forward strand.
AAACAATAATCTATTCTGAGGAGAATAAATCATGAAACGATTCAATGTTATAGTTGTTTCCTTATTAACTATATTCTTGTTGGCATTCACTACAAGAGCACAGGAAAAACAGGATTCAAAAAAAGACAACGGACCTACATTAAAAATTTCCGGAGAAACTTCCGGTATAATTCAGTACTTACAACAGGAAAACGATCTAAGCGGCAGTAATGCGCTTCCCAAATTACCATGGGGATTTCAAAGTGCAGAGGGTAATCTATTTTTTAATGCTCACATAGCTTCAGGCATTAATGTTTATTTTGAAGCTTATTTAAGCAGTCAGCATCATCAGGGTTATTATATGAGCAGGGAAGGATATGTAAAAATATCGAGCTTGCCTGAAGATGTTGATGTTTTGGGATTAAACAATACAATATTTAAATATATCACGTTCAAAGCCGGTGCAATGGAAATTGATTATGGAATATGGCACCTCATTCGTTCCGATAACGGTCAAGTTCAGACTAATCCATTAATAGGTAACGCCGTTGTGGATCCTAATACAGTTGAACCGGCAGCCGAAATAAGCAGCAAGCCCGGATTATTCAATTGGGTAGTCGGTTTAGGTACGGGTACAACTAAAGGTGATTTTCAGACAGGACGAGGAACTGAAGTCCATGGTAAGATTTGGTTAAATCTTGATAACGATGCATTAAAACTTGCAGGCTCTGTCTATAGGGTAAACCATTCAGCAAACGGTACAGGTTATCCAACAGGAGGATCAACAAGTGATTTATTAGCCGGTAACAGAAGCGGCAGTAAATATGCAGGTATTTTCGGTGATCAGCCTGAAGTCGGTCAAGTTGCACCTCAAAAAGGACAGGATGTAACAGCTTACCAGTTTGACGGATATTATAACTTAAAACCTTTGCAGGTATACGGAATGTACGGTTATACCAAGGATGCCGATATGAACGGAAGTGCTGCCGGTTCTCCGGAGGAAGCCTGGTCATTTTACAATGCCAGTCTTGCATATTATTTAACTCCTGCATTATATGTAGCAGGCAGATATAGTGGTGCAATATCGAAAAAATTCCAGGGACAAACAGCCGATATTAACGTTAACAGGATTCAACTTGGTGCCGGTGTATGGATCACTAAATATATGCTTTTGAAGTTAGAATATGTAAATCAGCAGTACAAAGGATATCCTGCAAAAAATGAATATGCAGGCAACGCAAGATTCCACGGCGTATTAACTGAGTTCTCGGTATCTTTCTAAGCTAATCCGGTACTTAAGTAATTGATAGAAAAGTTCATTGAAAATTTGATTGAGCGGGGATGAAAATGGAAGCTTTTTTCTCCGTTCAATTAATGTGTAAATAAAATTTTGTAACCGGCGTATTAGTTTTTTGATTTAATGATTATTCACCCTCCAATGATAATAATGCGCCGGTTTTTTAACAGATAAACTATTATATAAGAAAATTTATCAAATTTAGTTTTTTTCAGGTCTCTTTTACAAAATGAATAAGAATGTTTAATGCTTGTACAAAATATCGCGCAATTTTTGACCTTATCGATGAAATGGTATTCATTCTCGATGATCAATGTAATATTTTGAATTATAACCAGGCTGCAACTAATGTGCTCGGAATGGAACCGGATGATTTAATTGACAAGTCGATAAAAGATTTAATCGGTAAAGAACACTGGTATGATTTGTATGAGCTTTTGAACCAGGATAAAAATACCGATATTCACGATATTAAATTTATAAAGAACGATGAAACTCCGCTCAACACAAAAGTTCAAATCTATAAAATAAACTCTCCCGAAGGTGCCTACACAATTCTTATCGTCAAAGATATAACAAAAGAGAAAAATTATGAAATTGAATTGCTTCGCTTTTCAAATGCAATCAAATTTGCGGCTAACCCTATACAGATAACAGATGTTAACGGGAAAATGGTTTTTGTAAATCCTGCCTTTGAAAAAGTCAGCGGTTATAAAAAAGAAGAACTGGTAGGAAAAAATCCTAGGATTTTGAATAGCCGGAAACATTCCAAAGAATTTTGGGGCATGGTTTGGAATGAAATAATAACCGGTAAAGTATGGATGGGACAAATACAAAATAAAAGGAAAGACGGAAGTCCTTTCATTGCGGAATCTATTATTTCACCTATAAGTGATGAGAACGGGAAGATTGTCGGGTTCCTCGGTGTTCATCACGATATTACTCAGAAAAAATCGCTCGAAGAACATCTTGTGAGTGCACAAAGATTAGGAAGTATCGGAACACTTGCGGCAGGTATTGCTCACGAAGTGGGAAACCCTTTAACGTCTATTTCTGCTCTTACCCAGGTGATTCAAAGAAGTACTAATGATATATTCATTAAATCAAAGCTCGAATTAATTAAAAATCAAATAAATAGGATAGCAGATATTATCCGGCAATTAGTAGATTTTTCACGCCCTGTCCAGCATATAGACAAAGCGTCAAACATTAATGAAGCGCTTAAAAACGCAGTAAATATTGTAAGGTTCGGGCAGGAAGTTGAGAACATCGAATTTATTTTTGATTTAGCTAATGACCTGCCGGAAGTTAAGATAGCCAACGAGCAGATAATGCAGGTCTTCGTAAATATATTAATGAACGCAGTTGATGCAATTCTAATAAAACCCGGTGTAATAAAAGTTAAAAGTTTTAAAGATAGAGATAATTTGCACATTATTATAGAAGATAACGGGAAAGGAATTTCTTCAAAACTAATCGGACAGATTTTTGAGCCTTTCTTTACAACAAAAAAGATCGGAACCGGACTTGGATTAGGTCTATGGGTCTCCTACGGAATCATCAAGAATTATAATGGTGATATCACCGTAAAAAGTGAATTATCTATCGGCACAAAATTTCAGATCATCCTTCCTAAAAATTTAATTTAATTTATCCGTTATTTTTCCCAAATAAAATTTCAGATCTAAGAACCCGTTTAAGATTTCATATCAACTTTTCATAAGTTTTCTTGGAATACAATCAATTGCCGAGTTCAATGGTTTAGGGTATTTTTATGTAAAGTTTTTTATTCTTTATAGAAAAAAGGGTTATGCCTGGCAATTATGATTCCAGGCATTTTGTATTTGTTTTCAGGTATTTAAAAATTTACCTTTAAAAGTTAACTCTTTTAATTTATAGTTGTTCCATCCTTTATATTCACTGGCATAAAAAATGGGGTTAAAAAAAACAACTAAAAAGAGATATCACTTTTTAATACAATAAATACGATTAAACATTCGATAATATTGCCACCTGAATAATTTGTTTACAATCTGTAAAAAAATATACTTAGTTAATCTCCCAAAATAAAAAGAGTGAAAAATGAAAAACTTTAAAATTCCCAGCAATCTTGCGGTAAGTGAAAGCGGTTTTCTATTCTCTCCTTCAACCGGAGAAACTTTTACTTTAAATACAATCGGACTGAACATCTTTAAGATGCTCCAAAAAGGAAATCCACCGGATGAAATTATCCAACACATTACAGAAGTGTACGATGTAGAAAAATTTTCGTTTGAGAGAGATTTCACAGATTTCGTAAATATGTTAAAAACCTACAACCTGGTTGAAGAATTATGAAAATTGCAGTAACAGGCTTAAACAATGTTGATAGTCCTGGTCCGGGAGTTCCCGTTATCAGGGCTATTAAAGATTCGGGTAATTTTGACGGCGAAATTATCGGGCTGATATATGATGCACTTGAACCGGGTGCATATATGAAAGAAGTTTCCGTACGTAATTATATGATTCCCTACCCGTCAAGCGGAATTGATAATCTCCTTGAGAGACTTCAATTCATTCAGGAAAAAGAAAAAATAGACGTAATTATACCCACTCTCGATTCCGAGCTTTATGCTTTCACGAAATTGGCGCCTCAATTGTTGGAGATTGGGATCAAAACTTTTCTGCCCACCATTCAGAATCTAAATTTAAGATCTAAAGACAAGCTTTTTGAGTTTTGCGATAAGAATAATATAAATGTCCCGAAAAACATCCTTGCTTTGTCTGTAAAGGATCTTTATAAAATTCCAGCTGACCTTAAGTACCCGGTTGCGGTAAAGGGAATATTTTATGATGCCTACATTGCAAATAATTTTGAAGAAGCTCTGGCGGCTTTTCATAAAATTTCCAACAAATGGGGTCTCCCGGTCATAGTTCAAGAATATATCAATGGCGACGAATACAATGTTTGTGCCTTAGGTGACGGTGCCGGAGAAATGATAGGTGCAGTGGCGATGAAAAAGTTGTACATAACCGATAAGGGTAAGGCATGGGCAGGCGTAACAATTCATGAAAATAAGTTAATAGAATTATCCTTAAAGATTATCAATATCCTAAAATGGAGAAGCGGAACAGAGTTGGAATTTGTTAAGGATAAGAAATCTAATCAATATTATATGATTGAAATAAATCCAAGGTTTCCAGCGTGGGTTTATCTTTCGGTAGCAGCGGGTCAAAATTTACCTTATGCCCTGCTGCAGCTTGCATTGGGTGAAAAAGTCAACTCAATGAAAGAATATGAAATAGGAAAAATTTTTATCCGTTACTCATGGGACCTTATCACTGATATAAAAGATTTTGAACAAATAAGCGTAAAAGGAGAAAATAGTCATGCCTAAACAGATATATGAACGACCCGTGATAATGAAACAGCAATCCGGTTTTATGAATAAATTCGGCAGTTCGCATATTACACTTCCCAAAACAGAAATTGAAGGTGTACCGGTAAGCCGTTTAGTAGAAGATTTCGGTTCTCCGTTATTTGTTATTTCCGAAAGAAAGATAAGGGAAAATCAACGGAATGCGTTAAGAATTTTCAAAACACGTTACCCCAAGGTTCAATTCGCATGGTCTTATAAAACAAATTATTTAAATGCGGTTTGTTCGGTATTTCATCAAGAGGGATCATGGGCAGAAGTTGTTTCGGAATTTGAATATGAAAGAGCAAAAAAGTTAGGAGTGCCGGGGAAATATATCATCTTTAATGGTCCCGATAAAAACAAACGGGCGCTTGAAACCGCAATGAAGGATAAAGCAAAGATTCACATAGACCATTTTGATGAATTGTACGAAATTATTGAACTGAGTGAGAAAAACGGTTTGAAAGCACAAGTTGCAATCAGGGTAAATATGGATACCGGCATTTATCCCAAATGGGATCGATTCGGTTTCAACTATGAAAACGGCGAGGCAATGGAAGCGCTGAAACGAATTATGATCCATCCAAATTTAATACTTGCCGGTATTCATACTCACATAGGTACTTATATGATGACGGTTGAAGCATATAAAAATGCCGTAGCAAAATTAGTAGCTCTTATAACGGAGTTAAAATCGAATTTCAACAAATCGCTCGAATATATTGATATCGGCGGCGGCTTTCCTTCCATTAATACCCTTAAAGGACAATATCTGCCTGCAGAACAGGTACTACCTACACTGGACGAATTTGCCGACGCAATAACTTCGGAGTTGTTTACATTGAATCTCGGCGCAAATGAACTGCCGACTTTAATTTTAGAATCAGGGCGTGCGCTTATTGACAATGCAGGTTATTTGATAGGAACGGTGCTAGCAAATAAAAGATTGTCCGACGGGAAAAAATCAATCATTCTGGATACGGGTGTAAATTTATTATTTACAAGTTTCTGGTATAAACATAAAATCGCCCCTGCTCAGCAAAGCGGAACGGTCACAGAAAACACATCAATATACGGTCCTTTATGCATGAATATAGATTGTATAAGAGAAGATATTGTACTGCCTTCACTTAAAAAAGGTGAACATGTTGTAATTTTTGATGTGGGTGCATATAACATGACACAATGGATGCAGTTTATTACTCTTCGCCCCAATATAGTTATGATAATGGAAGATCATTCCGTTGAACTTGTCAGAGAATCGGAGGATCTTGAATATGTAATGAGTAAAGAAAAATTACCGAAAAAGTTAACCGAATTTTCCTTATGAAATATTTCATAGAATCAATATTGTACAGCTACAGTCAGATTTTCTTCTGTAACAGAAGATGGTTCGGAATAGTTGCACTGGTATCAACTATGATTATTCCCATAATGGGATTAGCCGGTCTCTGCGGTGTAATAATTTCCAATGCTGTTGCTTTATTTTTGAAATTTGATAAGGAAAAAATCAGAACCGGTTTTTGGTTCTTGCGTTTTGCGCGGCGCTGCAGGACTGCTATGTCAGCATCTGGAACCATGCGCAGGATTACCATCCCGGTCTTTCCGCGCCGATGACCTGGATGACCAGCATCGTGCGCAACCGCTGCCTGGACCGGCTGCGCAAGCCCAGGCTCGAGGTGAGTGACAGCGACGGCGAGATGATCGACCAAGCCATCAGCGACAACCCGGAGCCGCTCGCCGAGCTCGAGCGCAGCAAGGATGCGCAGGCGCTTGCACGCTGCCTGCAAGAGCTGGAGGCGAAACAGCGCCAAGCCATCGCCCTCGCCTTCTACGATGGCCTCTCCCATTCCGAGCTCGCGAGCCATCTGCGCCAGCCGCTCGGCACCGTGAAGACATGGGTTCGCCGCGGCCTGCTGCGGCTCAAAGCCTGTCTCGCCGGTGCGGCCTGAGGCGCGGACCACGTATGCGCTACCGCGACAAACCCGAGCTCCAGGACAGACTGGCGGCGGAATACGTGCTCGGCACGCTGCGCGGCCCGGCTCGCGCGCGCTTCCGCCGCTGGCTGCAGGACGACGCGACGCTCGCGCGGCGCACCGAAGAGTGGGCGGCGCGGCTCGGCCCGCTTTCCGAGTCGGTGCGTCCGGTGCGTCCTCCCGCGCGCGTGTGGCGCGCGATCGAGGCGCGCATCCGCGCGGCGGC
>CAVVVS010000002.1:0-26710 GCA_963751355.1 uncultured Ignavibacteriales bacterium
GAAATTTCTTACACTCCGCTGTCGACAGCACCGATATAAAAAATATCCGAATCATTGGAAGCAACGACTATATTCTTATTCTTTCGCCTGCATTGTCCGGTTCCAAAGAATTACAAGTGAGAGAATTGTACTGTCCCTGAATAGACATGAGATTCATACGCTTTTAATTTGTGTTATAAAGTACTATATGCCGAACGGCTTCTTCCCCCAACCCATAGAATTTTGCCGCTTGGATAGGTTCACCTTTTTTTAATTTGTCAGTTTTTGTTTTAGGATTTGCAATTCTTTTTGCTTGTCTGAATTTATATTTGTTTTTTGCTGTGGTAATATTATAATTGTAAAGCTTGTGAGAAGACAAAAAATATGTAAGTAATTTGTAACAAATTAGCTTTCATCATAATTTCATAGTTGTATTTATAAACGAATTACTACTCAATGATATATCTTTATTTTTCTGCTATATAATTAATTTCATCAATTATATAGGGTTCTGAAACTATATAATCGTTCACTGAATAATAATTGATATGCTGATTGCTCATCAGGCCAATTTTTTCTTAAAATTATTTTTAATGAAGCCCTCTGTTTTAGGGAAAAAGTTGAGACTCACTTTTTCAATTAAATTTAATTTGAAAAATTATAGATTAATTCAAACTTGCCTAAATAAAGAGTACTTCCATTAAGTGAATCTCAACTGAAAACTGTTAAGCTAAAAACTACTTTATAAGTATCATTTTCTTAAACGCCGTGAATTTATTTCCCGCTCTTAATACATAAAAATAAATGCCGCTGGCTAAATCTTCTGCATTAAAATTAATTGTATGATAACCGGCGGGTTGTTTGTTATTCACTAATGTTCTAACTTTTTGGCCTAATGAATTATAAATATCTAACGTTACATGCAAAGCTTCAGGTAAACTATATTTTATTGTTGTTGTCGGATTAAAAGGATTAGGATAATTTTGATAAAGCAGATATTTATCGGGAGCTTTAATCGTAATATTTACTACTTTGCTGTATTTAAAACTTCCGCTATTGTCAATCATTTTTAACCGGTAAGAATATGAAGAAGGAGTTAAGTTTTTATCGATAAAAAAATAACCCTTCGAAGAGTTACTATTCCCCGCACCCTTTACGAATCCGATTTTTGTCCATACTTTGCTCCCCGTGTTTTGCGCTTTGCCACCTGCATTAACCGTAGCACTAAGCGAACGGCGCTCAACCTGGAAGCCGTAGTTGTTAACTTCGGTTGCTGTTTTCCATTTTAACTTTACCTTATTATTCAATACTAAGGCATTAAATGATTTCAACTCTACCGGGAGAGGCGAAGCGGTGATTTCATCTGCACCCATGTAAGGATATGTACTACTTCTTGTGTCGCCGTCTATGTCGGTTGTGATTGCTGATAATGGTGTTCCGGAAATAGTACTGTTACCAACGGAACTGCCGGACAAATGTAAATCTGTTAATGAAGTAAATGTTACGTTTTTAGAAGTCGAATGAGATTCCGTTCCGCTGGCTGTTTTATATGAAGAAATATTTTGATAGTTACTGCCGTTAAAATAAACCAGATTGCTGCCGCCGCTGTAATAATCGTTATAATCAGTAGTACTGAACGATGAATTGTTTATAAAAAATGCAGCTAAACCGTTTTCGTTATTTATAAAAAGATTATCCTCAAGAAAGTTATTGGTATTAGAACTGGACGATGTAAAACAATCGCTGTTAGTATTGGAACCGGAAGGGCTCTCATTTATTGATACGGAGTTGTAATATATTTGCTGATAACTCGAGCTTGTCAAATAAATTCCTTTATCGGTGCTTTGAATAAAATTATTAGCGGTTAATCCTTTCGCCGAACTAGTCCCGGTACAGAAGTCGATAATAATTCCCCTGTCGGAAATGCCGCTGATCTTATTTTTTTCCACATTCAGGCTGTTATCACATGAGCCCAGATCGATGCCGATATTACTGTTTGAGATGTTATTTGACTTAACTATTGGCGATCCGTAGTCAAATACATATACCGCCTGATCATAAACATTGTTAAAGGTATTATTTTCTATATCCATTGCAGTTGCATACGTAGCACTGCCGGATTGAATATCAATTCCCTCGCTTCCGTTTGAAAAAGTATTATTTTGAAAAGTAAGAGAATTACATGTTGATCCGGAAGAATATATCAATGCAAAATTGGATGAACTTTGTGTTGTGGAAACTCCGTTAAAAATATCGCCTATAAAATTTAAGTTACTTGCGCCGCTGTTTATTAAAACGCAAGTAGCATAGTTTGTACCGTGAGCAGAAATAGTAACATTCTTAAAAGTAATGTAACTTGCCCTGTTTAAATTTATTACATAGTTAGATGAATATGAAGATGCCGTATAATCAATTGCCACATCCGAAGCACTGCCGGAGCTGGATTCAAAGATTATATTATTCGAAGAACTGCTGCCGGAAATACTGGACGGAAAATTTAATTGCTCTGAATAAGTCCCGTTGTCAATTTTAAAATCTACCACACCGCTAATCCCTCTTAACCTTAAATCGTTTATAGCAGCACTTATGGATGTATAAGTTTTGCCTGCGCCGATACTATAAGTTCCAGCCATTGCGCCTGAGGAAGCTGTTGTTGTAAACTCATCCGCTCCTATACTTGGAGTAGAATTATCTCTCAACTCACCGTCAATGTCATCAGATACAACCGTATTTATCGAAGGCGTTCCTCCCGTGGAAACAGCAGCTGTGCTTGCATGCAAATCTGTGAATGAAGTAAAGCCCGGATCAACAGAGATTGAATTTGAATCCTTCGATGATGCAGTTTGATAAGCGGATAATGATGTATAATCCGTACCGTTATACTTAACTATATTTGTTCCGGTTGTGTAAAAATCGTTATAATCCGAGGTTGTAACGGCACCGGAAGGTTCTACTAATACTTCGTCATCTCCTTTAAAAATATTATTTACCAATTTTATATTTGTTCCGCTATCTATGTAAAGAGTTTTATCAGCACCATTATTATAAAATGCCAGTGAATTAAAACTGTTGTAATAAAAATTAATATTCTTTGGTTCACCGGAACTTCCACTTAGATAAACTTCATAATAATTTGTTTTTGAAGCGATAAAATTATTGGCAACGAGTGCAGGTGAAGTTGATGAAAAAGTTCCGCCTTGTATATCTATCCCTGCTGTACCGCAAGACGTTATCTTATTTTTTATAATTTTGAGGGTACCGCTACTGCCTGAAAAAATTAGATCTAACCCATAACCGGAATTTGAAATTTCATTTTTATAGATATATGGAGAATCATAAGACTTCAGATACACTGCATTATTCGGAAACTTTGAAAATGTGCAATTTGAGATTTGAATATTTTTTGACTGATTGGAACCATTTCCCTGCAAATAAATTCCGTTATTCCCGCCGTTAAATTGACAGCCGTCAAAGATGAGGTTTTCAGTGTACACTCCGCTGGTGGAATTTACATCAGGATTATATGCGGAAAGATTCGGCTGGTAAAAATTATCGTTTATAAAATTATCATCGTTGGCATTGGTGCCTATACTTACTATTACCGAATGAGTATAATCATCGGGTGTTAATCGTAAATCCTTAAATGTTACATATTTTACGTTTGCAAGCTGCAGAACATAATTATTTGCACTTGTTCCTGAATAGTGGATATCTACTTTTGAACTGTCCAATGATTGAGATTCTATAATCAAAGGATTTGATTGATTTAATCCCGGTATATAATCGAAGGAAATCTGCTCATTATAGCTGCCGTCTAAAAATTGAAATGTTAATCCACGGGAAACACCCCGTTCTTCCATCTGAAGAATTGCATCCGTTAAAGTAGTAAAATCTGCCCCCGAGCTTCCGATTGTATAAACCGGTCCGCCCATAGCTGTATAAGGAGAATAGTTGGGTGTATATTCAATTGCTCCCATATCCGGGTTGGTTGTGCTTCTCGCTGCACCGTTAAAATCTTTTAATAAGTCTCCTGCAACTACTAAATTATCTCCTTTATTATTTATCCAGCCGGAGTTGGGAGTAAGATCGGCAGTTGATGCATAAAAAGGTTTTGCCTCAAGTGAATGCTGCTCCTGTGAACTTACTGCGCCCTGGAAAGAAGAGAGATCACCGTAGCCTGTACCATTCCACGAAATTAAAGTTGAACCGTTGGCATAATAATCGTTATAATCCGAGAGCGTAACATTTGTGGAAGAGTTTGTATAAAAACATTTGCCTGTTGCTCTGTTGGCAGCAATATTGTTTTCAATATTAATGTTTGAACCTCCGACTAATGCAATATTTATCGATCCCGGTCTATTGTATGTATTAAATTCAATGTCGGTGCTGTTGAAATATATCTTTTGATAAGATGAATTAGAAAGATAAATTAATTTTGTATCGGCAAGACTTGCATCAGATTCCAATATATTATTTGCAATTAAACCGTAATTGGAAGATGTACCTGTACAATTTTCCAAATCGATACCGTAAGTACACGTCAAATTTGTAGATTTATTATCAATAATTTTAAGATTATTGGAACAATATCTTAACTGTAAGACGTATGATGATATGCTGTCGAATACATTTGATTCTATAATAGGGGCATCAAATGATACCGAAGCGCTGCCTTTATTAAGTTGTATCGCAGTGCCCTGGTTTGAAAATGTGTTATTAATAATTTGAAGACCGGGAGTATTGTTTGCAATAAGATATACACCAACATACGCATCATTAAAAGTGTTCCCGTCAAATACTATATCGCCGGATGAGGACGAAATAGTTGGGCTGGTAACCATTAAATCATGATAATTTGATGGATTGTCGCCGTTAAATATATTACCAATAAATTTTACATTATTGAGAGTTCCACCGATGGAAAGCACCGTATATGTATTGGATGTGTATTGAAACGTAAGATTTTTGAAAGAAACATTAGCGGTATTCTCAACTGTCAGCACATACCTGGGGCTTGTGCTTCCGGTTGAAAACTGCAGCGTATCATCAGCAGCATTGCCGGTTGATGATTGAAATACAACGGTATCTGCTGTGGTGGAACCTGTAATGCTGAAATTAAGTACTAGCTGCTCATCGTATGTACCGGGTAAAATATTAAAAGTTACCGGTCCTGAGACGCCGTTGTTTTTAAGCGCTGTAATGGCATCGCTTATTGTTGTGTAAGCGCCTCCGCTACCTATGGTATATGAACCCGATAATGCTTGAGCCTGCAAATATATAGGGAAAAATAAAATTGAAATTAACAAACAAAAAGTAACTCTTCTCATGGGATTTCCTCATTATAAATTACAATTAGTAAAAGTGATTAAATTCTCTATTTTCTTTTCAAGAGAATGATAATTATCCTGTGCTGCTTGGAAATATCAGTTTGGTTTTATCCGCTTATAGAAAGGTAAGAAATAATAGATAAGTGCGCATCGCATATTTATGCTATAAGGGGGAAAAGTTGAGACTTACTTTTTCAATTAAATTTAATTTGAAAAATTATAGATTGATTCAAACTTGCCTAAATAAAGAGTACTTCCATTAAGTGAATCTCGATCAGCAAAATTTTAAATCAACTCATGTATCGCGCTTTTAAACTAAGGTCTATTATGAGTGGTCATATAACTTGGGGTAGATGTTTCCTATGTGCTTTCGTACTAGACAAATTCGCTTGCAAGTGAAATAGAAAGCATGTTAAGATAGAGCTTTTGCAGCACTGTGAGCAATAAATTCCACGCTGTTTTTTTTGATAATCCGCTTCAAATGCTAATTATATAACCGTTATGTTTTTCTTCATCCAGTGGAGAACAATTTCGCAAGGATTGTAAAAAGATTTAACTTCACCTATTTTTTTTGCTCAATATTTTACATTCTTGCTTGAGAAAAAAGCATGCTTAAAGTGAATACTTGCATTTATCACGAGTGTGTTTATATATCCGGGCTTTTTTACGTTTTCTTTCATCGATTTGAATTGTTCATAATTGGGAATATTTTCTTTTACATCATTAGCATTTCATCTTTTTGAATTTATTTCTTCAACACAATTTTTAGCAGAATCTTTACTATTATTATAATTTACTACATTTGTCACGCCCTGCTCAGCAAATAATTTTACGATTGCGATGCAAGTACCAAGGTTATTTCACGTATTGATGCTATTCTAATTTCGAGTAACATTTCTTATATCGCCAATATTTAGAATAAATGACTTATTAGCGATAATAACTTTTGATTGATATAAAAAAACATTAATTGTTAAATTTATTTTTATTTTGAATAAATTTACTTCCCTCAAAAAGACTTTACCTTTATTCAAAGCTATTATATTTTTAATAGTGAAAATTAAATAAAAGTTTTTATCATTAGATTTTCTGCAAAATAGTTTATTTGTCATTTCGAAGGAATCATCGACTAAGGAATCTTTTAGAATTTTGAGACTTCTCCCTCCGGATGAAATAACACTATAGGGAAATATTTATTTTGTAGAGACTCAATTATTGAAATGAGTTATAAAAATGAAATCTAAAAATAGTTTTCCAATATTTTTTTTGTTAATACTTTTCTTATTTATATCAACAAATCTATCAGCACAAGATTTTAAATTTGCAGCAATGTCAGATAGCAGAGGCGCCGATAATGGAGTTAATGATTCTGTATTATCTGCATTAGTTCATCATCTAACCACCGAACAAAAAGGTGTCAAATTTGTAGTTTTCCCGGGCGATATGGTAAGCGGAAGCAGAAATTCTCCCGAAGCAACTTTAAAACAGCTTGAGCATTGGAAAGAAGTTATGTCGCCGATCTACAATGATAAAAATATGGTTTGGCCTAAAATTTGGCTTTCCGTCGGTAATCACGAAGTACAAAATTCAGCCGATGAGAAAATTTTCAACAATGAATTTCAAGACGTTTTTATGAACGGTCCGGCTGATGAAAAAGGCTTGACATATTCATTCGATTACCAAAGAGCTCATTTTGTCTTTTTAACAACCGATAGATGGCATTACAGCGAAGCAGATGAAAACTCCGAAAACGGCAGTAGAGACTGGCATTATGTAAAGCATCTTAATTGGTTAAAAAATGATTTAGAGGCTGCACGACAAAGAGGCGTCAAATATATTTTTGTAATGAGCCATGAAACTGCATTTCCAATCGGTGGACATATACGTGACGGACTCCCAAATCTCGGAAGAGATTTAACTCTGCCACTCGATTCAACAAGACAATGGTACATTAATCAGAGAGACAAGTTCTGGAAAATTTTAAAAGAGAATGACGTTTCCGCTTATATCTGCGGACACGAACATCTGTATGGTAGAGAATCCATTGACAGTGTATACCAAATTACTGCCGGCAGCTGCGGGGCTCCGTTATATCATTTTAATTCAACTTACGGCGACAATCCGATAAAAAAATTAAGCGGACAGGAATTAACTTACAACGAAGCACTGCCCTATTATAAAATATTACATTATAATTACGGTCCCGGCGGAAATGCGCAGGCATCTAAAGATTTTGTAGGAAGAAGAGCTTTTGTATATGTTTTGTTTCATGTAAAAAATAATGAAGTGGAAGTTAAAACTTACGGAGCATTCCCCCGTAAGGGGACTAATAATAAACTCGGGGATAAAGTAAAACTACTGGATAGTTTTACTTTACAGAAGAAATTATAAAATTAATTTTTAGTCAAGTTTCACTTTTTAAATTCAAGTTATTCAGAAGAAATTAGTAAACAATTGAAATTGAGTTAATTGGGTTTCCCCAGAAAGTCAGAAATGAAAGAAATGCAATTCAGCAAAATTGATTAATGATAAATTTGGTAATTCAAAATGAAATAATAAAATTTATTAAACTTAGATTTTATTTATTTGCTCATTCTGTAATGCTTCAAGGGAAAAGTTACATTTAATAAAATAATCGTTCTTGATTAGTTATGTTCCGTGAAAGGTCATTCAATTTGCATTTGATCACCTACCGGTCGAAGGACTTTATTATGTACACCATAAATTAAAGTTTGGCTTTGTTTCTCTTTTATTTCTCCGGTAATATTTCCTGATAATCTTACTATTTTAATTTGATGTCGATTTATCCAACCAATTTTACCATCCGGGAATTGATCTTCAAATATTAGTTGCGCTTTGTTTATATCATATACAAAAAAGGCTATCCGATGTTGAGGCATTGCAGGAGATGATTTAAATATTTCCTGACAAATTACGTATGAGCTATCATCATTGAACAACAATTTATAGTTTGAATTGTATTTTTCTTGAGCAATAGTTTTATAAGTCGGTATAGTGCCCTTTTTATTTCCCAGTTGGGCTGTACCGCTACAAGAATACAATAAAACAATTGTAAAGAAAATTATAATTCCTTTTATATTTTTAATAAGAATCAACAAATTATTGCAATTTAAGATATATGAAAAAAGTTACCTTACTTTTTAATGCTTTATTAAGCTTAAAATTTAGTTAAACGGTAACAAAGTGATTTGATTACAAATAATTAATATCCCCTAATTATTTTTTGAAGGTATTAACTATCTGAACAAAAGTCAATTTATATACATATTTGCATTAAAATTATTTTTTTATGAGAATTTTTTGAAGTAAGATCACTTTAATAATATGATTATTTTCTTATCCAATTATTATCGACCAATGATTTAATAATTAATTTGCCTCTATGCCCGAATACCGGATGATCAATCATAGATAATTCTTCTGCTAAATCCAGTGCAATTTTACCCGGGGTTGAATCATTTTCCGAAGACTTCTGAATAACATTTAATGCTGTGTTATATATTGAATGCTTCCACTCTTTGTCTAGATGTTGTTCGATATATGGATCATCATTTACATATCCGTATTGTTCGTTTGCACAATTTACAATTCCCATTCTATTAGTTAAAAAATCAGGTATATAAAGGATCCCATGTTCTTTTAATAACTTATCATCTCTCTCAGCATCCTCCAGTTGATTATTTGCAGCGCCGCATACTACTTTAGCTTTTATTTGAGGAATGGTATCGGCATTAAGAACGGCTCCGGTTGCGCAGGGTGCAAATACATCACATTCAATTTTTAAAATAGAATCGTCAAAAATTTCGACAACTTTTGTTTCGATATTTTTACCTGGCAATTCTTTTTTCAATTTTTCGATATTTTCGTTTGAAATATCATGCACTATTGCTTTACTGATATTTTTTTCAAACAAAAATTTTATTAATGGTCGCCCAACATTCCCTGCTCCTTGAACAGTAACTGTTTTTCCGTCTAAGCCATCATTATTTAAATGATGTAAGGCAGCCTCAATACCAGCAACAACTCCTCTTGCAGTCGGAATGGAAGGATTTCCGCTGCCGCCCAATTTGAATGGTATACAAGTAGTAAATCTGGTTTGCGAAAAGACATTTGCCATATCACTTACGTTTGTGCCGACATCTTCCGCGGTAACATAACACCCATTCAATGAAGACATAAACCCACCATACATTTTATAAATAGCTTCACGCACTTCTTTATCTTTTTTATCAACAGACGGGCTACTCGTTATTACACCTTTACCACCACCCCACCAAAGATTTGCAAGAGCATTTTTGTGCGTCATTCCTTTTGACAATCTCAATCCATCGCGAAAATAATCTTCCATTGTATTGTAATTCCAATAACGAACTCCGCCTGCAGCTTGACCTCTATTTGTACGATGAATAAAGGCTCCTAACAGTGTATCCGAATTTTCTGCCAATTGAAAAAACAATCCTTCATGAAAATTGAAATCTCTTTTATCAACTTCAATAAATTTGGCAACAGGTACCAATTGAGGATGTGAAGTGATTAGTTTATTTTGTTTTGAATCATAAACGAAATAAAATCTTTTTATATCATTTTGTCTAAGAAATTGTATAAAATTTTGTGGAGATAATTCAATTAAACTTTCATTTAAATCCATTTTAAACTCCGGAATTTTTTAATATGTACTTGTAAATTTATAATTATTATTTATTAAAAGCTTTTAATAAAAACAATTACAAACAACAATAATTAGATTATCTGCAAAATAGTTTATTTGTCATTTCGAAGGAATCATCTTCATAGACCTTAAGAATTAGAATGATTAGATTTGGATACATTTCCTTTAATATTCTCATCCCATCCATCTTCGTCATTCCGCCATTTAAGATTATATCCATTAAAATTATATCAGGAAGACTATCGTCTACAAACTACAGAGCTTCTTCACAGTTTGAAAACAAATGTTCACAAATAAATTCCTCCTATGAAACTATCAAATTAGTGATAGCCTTTCTCGTATTGTCATCGTCTTCTGTTACGATGATGTTTATTTCCTCTTCAGCTTTCGAATTAATAAGACATCTTTTTTGATTTGTTTGACCTTTAGTTATGGATAATTAATTTATTACAAATCGAATATTTCTGCTATACGGTTAAATTTTTTATAATTTAAGTTTATGGGGAGCTATTTAATTGACTCTGCGGGTAATTGGGAAATTATATCCATGTTTATATACTTGATTGCCTTATCGTCATTTTGCTCAATGATAATTTATGAGATGAAGAGGCAGAAAGGGAATAAAGGTAAGTAAGAACAAATGAAATGATAATAGAGTACATTTGAATTCCGGTAATCTTCTTACTCCCTATTCCCTTATATCTTTATATCTGTACCTCTTTAATTATTTTTTCCCTTGAATCGTACTTTGATCTTTTCCCCTTATCATTGAAAATTGCCCATTTGATATTTGTATCGTATCAATAGTGCTTCCCGAAACTCCGAAAACATTACCGGAAAAAGTTCCCTTTATTGCAGAGCCGACATCTCCGTATTGGGTTACTGTAGTTTTACCCTGTCCGGGAATACCGGAATAGGTTACACCTCCGAAGGTGAAGCCAAAACCAATGCTGCTAGAAGTAGTGTCCCAGGCAAATGTTCCTGTACTTTTACCCGAAAAAGCAATAATTACAGAAACATTTTTATTATTGCTTATACCATTAATGGTACCCAGCGTAAAATTTTTATCCGTAACATAAATCGCCCCTGAACTTCCACTGTTGTTTATATTGATATCCTGATTATTATATCCCCCTCCGTTTACCGTAAAACTAACTTGAGAAGTACTGTTATTATTACTGCTGACCGGATTATTATTCTTTTTTTTGCATCCGCCTGTGAAGAACAGCAATAAAGATAGGGTGAAAAAAACTCCAGCTTTGCAGATTTTTCCGACTGTTGCGATTTTTAAGTTTATCATATTACATCTCCTTTCTTTTTTGTTTTTAATTTTTTTATTCTCTTAAAATAAGAGGAGTTCCCTACGGAATATGAACTTTTAATTTTCTCGTACTTAGATTAGCTTATGTTTTATAGCTTTTACTACCGCTTCCGTTTTTGAGTGAACGTATAATTTCGAATATATATTACGGATATGACTTCTTACAGTATGCACACTTTTATTTAGATTCTCTGCAATAGTAATGTAACTTGAGCCTTCGACTAGATGCTTCAAAATTTTTGTTTCCGACGGAGTAAGATTAAACTTATTCGATTTCCCTGAATTTTCCGAAAAAACCTGCAATATTTTTTTTGCAATGCTCGGAGTAATGGGAGACCCGCCGTTGTATGCGTCTCTTATTGCCTCCAAAATTTTTTGTGGTGATATTTTTTTTAAAATATACCCGTTGGCGCCTGATTTAATAGATTCAAATATTTTCTCGTCATCCTCATAAACCGTTAACATTAAAATGATCAGATTCGGATAAAGTTCTTTAAATTTTTTCATGCCCTCTATACCGGACATCCCTCCATCGAGGACAATATCCATCAATATTACATCGGGAAGATTGTCGTCCACATATCCAAAAGCGTCTTCACAATTCGAAAATGAATTTACACAAATGAACTCTTTTGATAATTCTATTAATGTTGTAATAGCTTCTCTTGTACCGTCATCATCCTCAATGACTATAACATTTATTTTTTCTTCTGATTTTAAAAATTCGGTCATACTATCCGGTTATTATTCACGGTAAACATAAAATAATATTTATTATTCCGAATCGCATATTTGTGCTATATTGTTCCTAAAAAAATATTTTTAATTATTTTTACCTTTTTTACTATCAATTTTTATTTTAATTATAAACAACTAATCAACCGCTAAAAAAATTTGTGAAGTTTTGAGTTGTATATCTATAATTCGATTGGTACCATAAATTCCCACGAGGTTCCATTACCGTTTTTCGTGAACAAGGAAACTTCGGCATTTATTTCTTTCGCTCTTTTATTAATATTTTTCAAACCGTTTCCTTTTGGATGATTATTTTGATCAAAACCGCATCCGTTATCAATTATGCTCAACTTTAAGAAATTTCTTTTCGCCTTTTGTTTTTGTGCAATTATATTAATTGTTACCTTAACCATCTTTGCTTCGGAATACTTTGCGGCATTATTAATACACTCTTTAAATATTAATAATAAATTTCTCCTCTCTTCCATTGAAAACTTAACTTCCGGTAATTCTTTATCGAGTGTGAAATAAATATTTATTCCCTTTGCTTGTAAAATTTCAAAGGCGAAATTTTTCATCTTCAAAATCATTTCCGACAGTGAGTCTGTTTCGGGATTTATAGCCCATACTATATCACTCATCGAATCTACAAGTTCCCTAGCCATATTGCCTATTCTATATATTAACTGCGAGGCTTTATCCGGTGCATCATTTATTTTTTGGTTTGCAAGTTCAGCGAATATTGAAATTGTCGATAAATTTGCCCCGATGTCGTCGTGAAGATCAGTAGCTATTTTTGTCCTTATCCGTTCGAGTTTTAATAATTGACTAACCCGGTAACGGTAAATCAAAATAGTGATTAAAGAAACTATGACAACAGCAAATACGGCAGAAAACAATTCAAACCACCATCTCTGCCATATAGGAGGAACAATAGTAAATGCAATATTAGAATTAACTTTGCTCCAAAATCCGCCGTCATATTTTGCTCTAATAAAAAATCTATAATTTCCGGCGGGCAAATGATTGAATAACACATAATTTCTTTTGGTTAATGGATTCCAATTATCATCTAAGCCATCTAATTTATATTGGTAATAAATGGTTTTGCCGCTATTATAGTTAACATCACTATAATCAATTTCAACAGCGTTATTGTAATAATTAAAATTTAAAGCGTGGTTTTTAGGGATTTCCTTTGGTTGTTTATTGTTTAGTATAAATTTTTTAAAATAAACCAATGGACAATTCTCCCGGCGTTCTTTTGTCGGTTTATAAACAAAAATATAATTAGCGTTTCCAAACCACAGCTTACCTTGTTTATCCATTGCAGAGGCCCACATTTCACCGCTCATTAAATTTCCACCGTCATTGAACCTGTGAAATTTTTTCCCGTCAAAACTACAAACTCCTTTTGCCGTATTAAACCAGATATTACCGGATTTATCCTGTATTGCTGTCATTACCCAATTACTCGTTAAACCATCTTTTTCATCGAAGTGTTTAAATCTTCCGTCCTTATAAATATATACTCCGGTATATCGTGTCATTACCCAAATATTACCTCCCCGGTCCTGAAAAATATCTCTTATGTTTTTATCATAAAGACCTTCTTGAGATGTAAATGTTTTTAATTTATTTCCGGTTAGCTCGTAAAGTCCCTTTCGGTAGAAACCGATCCATAGATTATGACTTTTATCCAGGCAAAGAGATGTGACCGGATCGGGAGATAATTTTTTCAATACATTGGGCTGAATAACCTTACCGCTCTTAATCAAAAACACCCTGCCTAAATGAGGTTTCCAATACCCTTTGGTACCGACCCATATTGAATCTTTTCCTCCTTTAATCATAGATAAGATATAATTACTGTCGAACCCATTTTTTTTAGTAAATGATGTTATCTTTCCGTCTTTAATTCTAAACAATCCTATGTTAGTACTGAACCACCTTGTTCCGTCTTTTTCAAATATTGCGTTGGTAACTGATTTGGTAGGAAGGATTTTACTTACGGATGCTAAAACAAGTTTATTTTTTTTAATCCGGTAAAAACCGTCTTTTGTGGCGGCATATACTTTTCCATTGCCCAGCGGAATGATTTTCCAAAGATAACTGTATTTAAATTTTGCATCATAGTAATAAAAATTCCTATTTAAAAGCTGATATAATCCGTCTACGGTACCTATCCAGGTATCGCCCTCCTTGTCTTCAAGAAATGAAAGGATAAATTTATTTTGAGCACCATTTGAGAGACTGAAATTTTTCAATTTTTTACCATCATATAAAAATAAACCGTTATCGGTTGCAATCCAGATATTTGAGTATTTGTCTCTGCTTATATAATTTACTTCGGTTGAAGCAAGATGAGGATTTTTAAATGGCTTGATAAATTTGCCTTCTGAATAAATTAAAATTCCCCTGTTTGTTCCTAACCACAAACTATCTTTTGAAAATGATTTTATTTCCCAAATATCTTTTGAATATCCTTTTATAAAATTAAATCTTCTATGCTTATATTTTATTAAACCATGATCTGATCCGAACCAAATGTTTCCTTTATTATCCTCGCTGACCGTGTTTATAAAAATATGCCCTGGCTCACTTTTTTTATCAAAATTAGTAACTGTACAACTATCAATGTTAGAATTAGACCAGCGGGTAATTCCGCCGTTTGTGCAAAACCAAATTCTCCCTTTGGAATCCTTATATATTTTGTTTACTGAGTTATTTATTAAATATTTTTTACCTTTTAATACTTTGATGACGGTATCGGATTGTAATTTAGGTTTTCTCAAGACGGAGATTCCTCCGCCTTCTGTCCCAACCCATATTGTTGTTGAATTAATCTGGAAAAAACATTCGATAACATTGCCGCCCAGGCCTTCTTTTTTTGAATAATTACTGAACTCATTTCCGTCATATATACTCACACCCTCTGCTGTTCCTATCCAAATCCTTCCAATATCGTCCTGATGAAGCGTTCTAATGGTATTCTGAACCAAGCCGTCCCATGAAGTATATCTTTTAAAATAATACTGCTGAGAAAAAATCCTTACAGGTAAAAACATTATTACAAAAAGAATATGATATTTCATACGATACTGAGAATAAAATCAGTAAAAAATATTTATATACTTAAAAATTAAACTTTTATAGAATGGTAGTGACAATTAATGACACTTCAAAACTTCTTAGAATTTCAAACATAACTTTGTTATATTTGATATTTATAAATAAAGAAAACGACATGGAATTATTAAAGAAACTTAATAAGATTAAAGAAAGATTCGAGCATATTAATCAACAGCTTTCTGATCCAACTTACATGAATGACAGAGAAAAAATTGTGAGTTTAAGCAAAGAAAGGAGTGAATTAACAGGGATTATTTCTGCTTATGATGAATACAACGAGGTATTAAAAAATATCGAGGGTAACAAAGAAATAATAGCAGGGGGTGGAGATAAAGAATTGGCTGAACTTGCAGAAACAGAACTCGAAGAATTGGAAGAACAAAAATCAACACTGGAAGAAGAAATTAAAATTTTACTTTTACCGAGAGATCCCAACGATAATAGAGATATTATTATGGAGATACGTGCCGGAACCGGAGGTGAAGAAGCCGCGTTATTTGCAGGTGATCTCTTTAGAATGTACAACCGTTATGCTGAAAACAAAGCCTGGAAAATTGATTTAATTGAAATGAATGACACAGGTCTGGGAGGTATAAAAGAGGTAACGTTTTCTGTTCACGGTGAAAATATTTACGGAGAACTAAAATTCGAAAGCGGAGTTCACCGAGTTCAGCGGGTTCCAGCAACTGAAGCTAGCGGCAGGGTACATACATCAGCAGCATCCGTAGCTGTGCTGCCCGAAGTTGAAGATGTTCAGATTGATATTAATCCGAATGATTTGAGAATTGATATATTCCGCTCAGGAGGCGCAGGCGGACAAAATGTAAATAAGGTTGAAACTGCCGTGCGTATAATTCATATTCCTACCGGTATTGTCGTACAATGTCAGGATGAGCGCTCACAGCTTAAAAACCGGCAAAAAGCTATGAAAGTATTACGAGCCAGGTTATACGACTTAAAACAAAAGGAACAATCGGATGAAATATCCGCTCAACGAAAATCTATGGTGGGCAGCGGGGATAGAAGCGACAAAATACGAACTTATAACTTTCCTCAAAACCGGGTAACCGATCATAGAATCGGACTGACGTTATACAATCTTTCTAATATTATGGAGGGTGATATTTCCGAACTTATCGAACAATTGAAAATTGCCGATAGAGCCGAAAAGCTGCAAGCAGTTGATGAAAATTGATTGTCTTTTTAAATTTTAATTTATCATCAATAATTCATATACAGTTTCAACAATATTAGCCTTAACTTATTATTAAAAATCTGCCAGGTTAATGTCGTAATTTTTTAAAATTACCAGCCTACTAATACCGACAGCATTAACTGCTATAAAAATTAAATACTTATAATTTCAATCATAAAGTAACGACTTTCAGGTCTAATACCTCTAAAACAAGCTCAAATATATTTCTGCATTACCTTTTTTTAATAAGTCAAATAATTTTGACTGTTTCTCTATTTAAATAATCGGGATCAACCATCTTCTTTGAAATTTTCTAAAAATTTTATCAATAAGACTAATAAAAATTTGGGAGGGCGATTATACCGAAACGTTCATAATTAATCTATCCAACATATTTATGTGTTTTCGGAGTGATATAAACGACTGCAAAATGAATTTAATAACTAATCATTCTTGATAGCAATTAAACTAATATCATCCTCAGATTTATTACCGGTGAAATTCTGAAATTCCTTTCTTATCTCTTCGAGGACATCATAATCAGCAGAAATATTTTTTACTATATTTATTAATCTTTCTGAACCGAATTGATCACCATCTGAATTCCTGGATTCAATTATTCCGTCGGTAAACATTATAAATGTATCACCTTTATCAATATTAACTGATATATCACTATAATTACCCTCGGAGGCAAACCCTAACAATAAACCATTAGAAATTAATTTTTCCACATTTCCGTCAGAGTTTTTTTTATAAATAATCGGGAGATCACCCGCGCCGGAATACTTTAAAGTTAATAATTTATTGTTGATTACTACTATTGACAGCGTAGTGAACACTTCCGAAATCTTAGCATCATCATAAACTGATTTATTAACACGCTGCAATATTTCGCTGGGTGAATATTCATCTGTGGCCTGTAAAACTATTCTCATTGCACTACGTACGTACCCAGCGTAAGCAAAGGCAAAATACCATGCTCCCCACTTCTTACCCATAACATCACCTAATATGATTGCCATATTATCTTCATCTATTCTAAAATAATCAATAAAATCTCCTCCAGGTATACCTTGAAACGGCTGATGCCAATGATTAATTGTAAAACCCGCAAATTCGGGGTGATTTTCCGGGACAACTTTTGCGCGCATTGAATCCGCAGCTTGATTTAGTTCGGTTACAATTTTTTCTCTTTCCTTCCCCAGGCTTTTGATTATTGCAGTAACCTTTGCTACAACCACTCTGGGTCCTGCGGTTTTTACCACATAATCCGCTATCCCCAAATCGTAACCGTCCAATATATCCTCTTCCGCTCCCTTTGCAGTCAAAAAAACAAAAGGGATAGATTTTAAAATACGATCCTTTAAAAGCATTTCTCTAAATTGAAATCCATCTATTTCCGGCATCATGATGTCCGAAATAATTATATCCGGTATGAAACCTTTCGCAATTTTAAATGCATGTTCCACTCCGGTGGCTATCTCGCATTCGAAACCTGCTTTGTTTAAATTATATTGGAATAATTTCGCTAAGGAAATATCATCATCGACCAGTAATATTTTAGGAGTTGTTTCCGAGAAAGATTTTTCAAGATTCTCTTTGACGCCGTACACCTTATAAATATCGGATCTTCTGATTAATGCTCTTACTTTTAATAAAAGCTCATCGATATTAAACGGCTTAGTAACAATATCATCTCCCCCCACTTCCATGGCTTTTGATTTATCTTCAAGTGAATTTTTTGCCGTAACAAAAATAAAAGGTAAAGTCCTATACTTCTCATCTTCGCGAACTTTTTGACAAAAAGTAAAGCCATCCATTTCATCCATAGTCACATCACACAACACCAGGTCTATTTTCTGCTTTTCAAGTCTTGCAAATCCTTCACCTGCACCTGTTGCTTCCAGTACAT
Organism: uncultured Ignavibacteriales bacterium; assembly: GCA_963751355.1. Classification (GTDB taxonomy): domain Bacteria; phylum Bacteroidota; class Ignavibacteria; order Ignavibacteriales; family Ignavibacteriaceae; genus CAVVVS01. The sequence goes on from CAVVVS010000002.1 coordinate 18,295, forward strand.
TGTAATTATTTTTTTTTAGATGATGAGTAATTAATTTCCGTACCGTGATATCATCATCTACAACTAGAACCGAATGCATATTTTCATCTGGCATATCTCTAATTCAACTTCCCACAATTGGTCTAAATATTAAAAATTATTTAATAAGCCTCGTTCAAAAAAAAGATATTAACTGAAAAGGTTATAAAAATAAGTATTATTAAAATGCCGAGACTTATATCACTAACCTTTAAATGATCTGTTTAATTTAAGACATCCTTTTTTCCGACAAAGATTATTACGGTTAACTATTTTTGTAACTGTTTACAGCTTCCTCTTTGGTTTTAAAGGATTCGAAAACTCGGTACAACCGAGTCAATTCGAACATAGAATGAACTGCAGGCTGAAATCCGACTAATTTAAGATCTCCGCCTACTCCGGTAACCTTTTTAAGTGAAACCACGAGGACACCTAAGAAAGTAGAGTCAATAAATTCACACAGAGAAAGATCTGCCACCAATTTTCTTTCGCCTGAATCTATTTCACTTGAAAGAATTTTTTTAAATTCTTCGGCCTCTTTTAAGGTAGCCCTGCTAATGTCCACAATTTCAACGATAACATCACCGTAGGTTTCTTTGATAAAATCCATTTATTAAACCTTAATTTATTGAAAAAAAATTTTACTCCTGCGAATGATTTTCAATACCGTATTTTTCCATTAAACGGTATATAGTTGCTCTTCCGAGCTGAAGTTTTTTTGCCGCCTCAACGATGTTCCCGTTTGTAACCTTTAAGGCATGCCTAATCGCCTCCTCTTTTAGATTTTCGAAAGGCACAATATTATCATCAGTAAACAACGGAGCTGAGTAATTCATCTTGCCTGATTTCTCATCTTCTTTAATGTGCAGAGGTAAATCATCGACATCAATTATGTCTTTCTCCGCGATTATCAAACACCTTTCCACAGTATTTTCCATTTCCCTTATATTTCCGGGCCAGCTGTAATCATAAATTAATTGTAAAGCTTTCTTTGAAAATCCTTTAATATTTTTTCCTAGTTTTTTATTAAATGTATCCAGGAAATGCTGTGCAAGCACTAAAATATCACCTTTACGCTGCCACAACGGAGGGATATAAATAGGAAAAGAATTTAACCGGTAATAAAGGTCTTCTCTAAATTCCTTACTTTCAACTGCTTTTTTAAGATCTCTATTTGTAGCTGAAATTATTCTAACGTCGGTTTTTATTAACTCCGTACCGCCTACTCTTTCGAATTCCTTTTCCTGAATAACTCTTAAAAGTTTAGCTTGAAGCAGCATTTCTAATTCGCCAACTTCATCAAGGAACAACGTGCCTCTGTTAGCTAGTTCAAATTTCCCAATCTTCCGCTGATGAGCACCCGTAAAAGAGCCTTTTTCGTGACCAAAAAGTTCACTTTCTAATAGTTCCCTGGGAATGGATGCACAATTAACAACTATGAAAGGATCATTTTTCCTTTTCCCGTTAAAATGGATCGCCCGTGCAATAAGTTCCTTGCCTGTTCCGCTCTCTCCATTTATAAGAACGGTTATATCATTATTCAGCACTTTTGATACGAGTTTGAAAACATCCTGCATCTTGCCGTCAGCAGATATTATGTTGGAAAAGCTATATTCCCTTTTAACATTTTCACGCAGGTTTTCCAATTCTTTGGTTAAATCATAACTTTTAATGGCATTTTTTATAGCGGGTTCCAATCTTTGCATATCGATTGGTTTCGGGAAATAATCAAACGCTCCATATTTAAGTGCTTCAACAGCAACTTCAATACTGCCTTGTGCAGAAAGAATTATAACCGGAAGATGTTCATCCATCTTCTTAATTCTTTTTAAAGTTTCAATTCCGTTTAAACCCGGCAGCATTATATCAAGTAAAATTAAATCGGGTTTTAAATTCAGCTTTGCGAACATATCTTCACTATTGCTAAAAGCCTCAATGTCATATTTCCACTTATCTTTTACCCAATAGGTTAACAGTTTTGAAATTGCTAATTCATCATCAACAATAAAAATTAACTTATTCACTCCAACGTCCTCCCTTTTTAACCTTTTATACCTTTAGGTAACTTGATGATAAAGGTGGTTCCTTTATTAACTTCACTCTCAACACTGATGAAACCTTTATGTAAATCTATTATTTGTTTTACAAATACCAAACCCAATCCCGTTCCCGGCAATTCTATCCCTGGTCTACTAACTCTATAAAATTTTTCAAATATATAAGGAAGATCTTTCTCCGGAATTCCAGAGCCTGTATCAGATAAAATTATTTCAAATTCTCTGAATAAATTTTGAGCAAAAAGAGTAATTCTGCCGCCAATATTGGTAAATTTAATAGCGTTATTTAATAAACCGTCGAAAACTTGTTTTATCCTAATTTTATCTGCATTTACCTTTACCTCATCAGATGTTATTTCGGTAGTTAGTGTTATTTTCTTTTTTTCAAAATTCGGTCTATTTTCTTCAATCACTTCATTCAGCAGATCAACAATATTTAATTCTCTTTTTTCCAGTTCAATCTCCCCACCTTCAATTTTAGAAACATCCAGGACATCCTCAACCAATTTTGCCAGTCTTTTACCTTCATTAAATATTATTTCATTAAATTCTATTTTCATATCATTCTGCATATTAGGATCAGATAATATCGTTTCGGAAAACCCGATAATTGAAGCAAGCGGCGTCCTTAATTCATGAGATATATTTGAGACAAATTCACTCTTCAACCGGTTTAAATCATCCAAAAATGATTTTTGATGTTTTGACCTGTTTCTTTCAATTGAAATTAACCTACGGGCTTCAATTAGTTTTGTATTTAAATCCTGGATCTGATTTTCATATGATCGAAGTTGAGTAATATTTTTTCCGACGCCTAAGACACCGGCAATTTTACCTTTTTCAATTAACGTCTCGCCGTTGAATTCAAAAATTATGTGATTGTCATATTTACTAAGTAATGAAGCCTCAACAGACATAAATTTATGCTCCGATAATAATCGTTGAAACGCATCCGAAACCAGCGGTTTATCTTTAGCAGAGATTAATTCTATGAAATGCCTGCCCTTTAATTCATCAGTTTGATAATTGAGCATTGCTGCTCCAAAATTATTAATCTCAGAAATAGTACCGTATTTATCCAAAATAAAAACCATATCCTCCGAGGTTTCCATAAACATGTTCAATTTATCTTCACATAATTTCATGCGGTGAATTAAATCCTCACTTTTATTAACCTTTTTTTTGGGTTTTTTTGCTTCGGCAATATGATTAATACTTTTTATTTTATTATTCAATTCATCTATTAACTGCGAAAACTTCCCGACATTTGCGGCATTATAATTATTAATGCTATTTGATAGCAAAACCAAATAAAATATATCCGTTTTTGTTTCATCTGCGGTTAATAGTTTTATATATAAAGAATTAATTGATAACTTATCAACCATTAACTTATAAGTTTGTAAACTTTTTGCATTTTCATAGGATAATTGCTTCGAGATATACAAATCAAAAAGAGATGTATTGAACTCATCATATACGCCGTTATCTTCACCCGTTAAGGCAACAACCTCATAATTCAATCTATTCATTCTTAAAAGATAACATGATATACTATTGCTTACTTTTAGCAGAATTTCAAGTATGGGGATTATCTGTTCAGACATTAAAACATCTTGTTAATTATTGTAATATAATAATTTGAAATTAAATATAATACCACTTAAATAATCATAAATTTGGAATGTTTTTATTTTCATATTCTCAACTCCAAATATAAAAGAATCTGTCTCATTATAATAATTTAATATTCAAAAATATAATTAAAAAGTCAGATTTGAGTTAGATGATTTATAATTAATTATTATCTTTAAACTCTAACAATAATCCCTTTCTATACGGAATAATTTTTAACGGATTTAATTTAACTTCTATATAATCGAATAATATGGTAAAGATATTAAAAAGAGCGACTTATCTTTCGCTTATAGTAAATATAATATTGTTTTTCATAAAAGCATTTGCCGGACTGATTTCAAATTCAATTGCCGTAATTTCCGATGCCATTAATTCATTAACAGATATAATCGCATCGGCGGCAATAATGTATAGTGTAAAAGTTTCGTTAAGAAAGCCCGATAGCGATCATCAATTCGGGCATCAAGCGGCACAGCCAATCGCCGTATTTTTGATTGCCCTGTTTACGGCGGTTGTAGGAATAAATTTAATTGAAGAGTCAATTTCCCGGATCGCCAATCCGTACAAGACACATATTACTCCATTGGTTTACATCATTTTAGCAGTGACAATAATAGTAAAAGTAATACTTACCCGTTATCAATCTTCCGTTGGGAAAGTTTACCGGAGTCCTGCGTTAAAAGCCAGTGCTGTTGATAGTTTAAATGATGTATTAGCATCTTCTATTTCCATAGTAGGATTAATTGGAGTGCAGCTAGGGTTTCGTTATGTTGACGGGATTGCAGGCATAATTATAGCTTTATTTATTTTTAAATCCGGTTACGAAATTGCAAAGGAAAATATTGACTATCTGATGGGCAAAGCCGCTGATGAAGACTTTATTCTGGAGATTGCAAACATAGCCTTAAAGATTGAAGGCGTTAAGGGATTAAACGAATTGAAGTCTCATTATGTGGGCAATAGATTTCATGTGGAAATTCATATTGACGTAGATAAAAATGTTTCAACCGAGCACTCTCACGATATTGGAAAGAGTGTACAGCGAGAAATTTCTAAACTGCCCGAGATTAGTAAGGTTTTTGTGCATATCGATCCGGTGTAATTAATGTTGGATAACTTAACAAATATTCAATACATATCTCAGTAAAAAATTCGAATTTCTCTAATCAACTAAATGCAATAACTAAATTTTTCATAAAGTTATTTGTTAATAACACATCAAAATATACTACCCAATAATTGAAAGGGAACATTTTAATTCTTTACATTCTGCTTTTCTAGTGCTTCAAAATATTTCTTTATCAAGTCTTCGTAATCTTTTGAATAACCTTGCTGAACAGATTTATTCAACTCGTCTTTTAAACGGCTCTTGCCTTTTTCGGAAGATAAGTTTAATTCAGCTGGTGAGTTGCTCACTAAATCTTCCCCTGCTTTGGACTGCCTTTCCTTTTCATAATCTCTTTCATTTACGGAACGCTGTGCATCAAGAAGTTTGGAAAGTATATGTTCCTGGAGTTGGGTAGTTTTTTCGTTTAAATCATCGCTCTTCAAGTTTGTAACTACTTCCTGCATTTGTTTTGCAATATGCTCAAGGTCGGCAGGAATCTTTTTTGACTGTCCCGAAAGCTTTGCTTCTTTATTCAACTGTTCAAGTGATTTACCAATTAAATCTTGCTGCTGCGCGAGCCGCTGTAATTGAGCCTGTTGTTCCATGGTTAATTTACCCTGCTGTGCATTTCTCAGCATTTGGGTTAGATTGTTCAAATTCATTTGCTGGGAAGACATTTTTCCCAACTGCTGCATCAGCGACATCATTCCGCCCTGTCCGCCGCCTTGCATCATCGCCTGCATGGAATTTTTCATCCTCTCCGCAGCCTGGTTCAAAGATTCCATTGCCTGTCCCTGATTTTGTGATGCCTGCCTGCCGTTCCTGTTCTGCATCTGTTCAATCGCTTTCATCATATCTCTTTGTGCATCACCCAAAGATTTTCCCATCTCGGGAGTTATTGCAAATGTCTTCTGCGAAACCGAAGACATGCTCTGCATGATTTTTTGCAGATTCCTTTGAATATCATTTTGCTGTTGAGCATTTTCATTAAATGAAGAGGAATTGGGATCCATATTCTTTGACTGATTTTTCAATCCTTCCTGCTGCTTGGAAAGGGTAACAAGGTTATCGGTAATTTTCATCATGTCCTTGAAAGTCTGAACTTGGTTTTGCTGATTTATGGATTTTTGCAAATTCTCCATTCCCTTTTGCATTTGACTCATATTTTGAGCAACCTCGCTCTGGTTTTGCATAGCCTGCTGATTCTGGTTTTGTTGTATATTTTGAGAGGCCTGTCGGGACAGTTTCTGATTTTCTTGTTTTTTATACTCATCACTTAATTTTTGAGCCTGATCCTTCGGCATATCCTTCAATTCACTCATTTTTTCCGTAAGATTTTTCAACTCCTCTGAAAATTTGTTCAGATTTTTCGATATTTCATTCTGCTTGTTTGTCAGATCATTTTTATCGGAATTATTTGACGACTTATTGTTTTCAGTTTGTTTTTTGACTTCCTGCTGGCTCTTCTTTAGTTGTTCGGCTCTCTTTACCAATTCATCAACTTTTTGTTCCACCTGGATTCTTTTTAATAAGTTCATCGTCCTTTCAATACTTTTTTTGAACTGCTCCTCGTTGAACTTTACATTTTCCATTGCCTGCTGGGTTTGCTGTCTCAGCATACTCTTTAAAGTATCCCGCAATTTCTCCATGGCTTTTTTCATATCTTCATTGGTCATCTCGTGAAATAACTTTTGCAGTTCCATGTACTTTTCCATAGTCTCTTTGGATAACAGTTTGTTCTGCTGCAAATCCTGCTGCATTTTTTCTAGTTGTTTCTTGATATCTTTTACTTTATTCTGAAGTTTATCAAATTTGTCAACCGCTTGTTCAATTTTTTGTTTTTCTTCCCAGGTAATATCCTTTTTATTCTGCTTCAGTTCGCGGGAAATATTTTCCATGGTCTGGCGCAAATCTTCGGCTTCTTTATAAGTATCATTTAAATCGCTTATACTGTTATTTTGGGTATTATCGGCTTTTGATAAAATTTCATTTAGCGTAGGAACTCGTACTTTAAACATTGATGTTTTTGTGGACTTAGGACCGCTGATAATATCATTGTCAAAAATTTTCAAATAATATGAAACTACATCCTCAGTTGCCAGATTCATCTGTGTTAGATTCCAGATATAGTTAATATCAGCTTCTGTCTGTCCCTTAGGCAGCGGTATTTCGATTGATTTAAATTCTTTTTGAGTAGGTTCATATTTTGAAGCGGATAATCTGTAGTGAAGTACGAGTTTGGTAAACCCGTAGTCGTCCGTTACTTTAACTTCTAAAGGCAGCCTATTATCATTCGGCAGTGAAACATCTTTATCCGGCAAAATCATTTCTATCGAAGGATACGCATCAAACAAGGCTTTTATGGAATATGTGATAGGTGAAGAATTTTGATCTCCGCGTTCATCGGTTAAAATAATTTTATAACTATTGTCTTTCTTCACTCTAAAATTAATTGATGCTTCCGAAGCATTTACTTTCATCCGGCGACCGGTAGTATCGGAAAATTGCAGCTTTGCGTCAGTCAGATTTTTTGTGGAAGTGATTTTTAAGTGAACGTTACTTCCGACTAAAGCCGTTACATTTCCATTATCTTTTTGATTAATTTCGGGCAGTTTTGAATAAGTCGGCGGCGTGACGGTTAAATCCAAATTTTTTATAATCGGCGGGTTAATAACATCTATTAAATATTGTTTACTATCTATATTTTGTGCGGTAGCATAATATTTAAAGGAATTTCGGACAGCATGAGATACAAATTTGTATATGCCTGTAGAATCGGGCTTAAGCTCTTCATTTTCAAAATTTGTTTGATCAGAACTTTTCACGGCAAGATAAACTTTTCCCGGTTTTTGTCCCGCTATTTTTACCGAAATTGAAATATCATCACCCTTAGTTACCGTTGCATTGCCCGGTTCAATCTTAAAAGTAAATTTGGGAGGTGTGATAAAATCTTTATTATAATTCAAAATTCTGCCGGATGCCGCTTGAATACCGGGGATCAAGAAAAATAATACCGCAAAAACCACCAAAGTGCCCGATAAATATGCAAGAAGTTGTTTGGCTTTTTGAAAATTAACTATTGTGTCAAAATTAATTGACTTAGTACGATTATATACATTTTTAAACGCTGCATCGATTAAACCCGGTGAATAACCTTCTTGTTTCCTTTCCTCTGAGACAAGTTGCATTGCGTTTAAAAGATCATCTTTTATGCCGGGGAATTGCTTCCCGACTTTTCCAGCAACTTTGTGATAATCGGTTTTCCGGAATATGTTAAAATATTTTAACAACGGAACAACGAATAGGAATAAAAATGATGCGGCGGTTAGAATTATAAAAACAAAAAAGAGTACAGTCCTAATTGTAGAAGAAAAATGACCGAATGTTTCTACTAAGGTAAAGGTTAGATAGGTTAAAATTGTTATAATTACTGCGGCTTGAATTCCAATAGCAGCAAAAAGAGAGTACTCACGTTTAGTAAGCCTTTCGAGTTTATTAATTATTTCCTTATAATAATTCGATTCGGTTTCCATTATTTCATTCAAATTTCATTTTTGTAAACAACTTTATTATTCAGAGCCGGTAAGTGCCCATA
>CAVVVS010000003.1:0-3091 GCA_963751355.1 uncultured Ignavibacteriales bacterium
TACAATTACTTTATGTTTTTCAATTTGAAATTTGTCAGACATAATCTTTCTCCTTTTTTTGATAAACAAAATAGGGAATGGTTTTTATGAAAGAATCAGAGGTACTACGTAATTAAATAATTTTATTACGTATTTGTTAATAGGACAATTCGTCAGCGAAAGGGTTTTACATTCTAAAACTCTTTGTTACAACCAGGATAAATTTTACAAACAGTATTTGATAATTTAGTTTTTGATATTTTACATTTCCATAGTCTTGGAAATATAAAAATATAAGTCTATGAAAAAACAATCATTTTCAAATTTAGCCCGCACATTTTCTTCTTTATCAGCTGAACCAAGAATTACTATTCTAAAAATTATAAGAGATAAGCAGCTAACATGTTCGGATCCTCAAAATGCCAGTTTGTCAGAAAGCTGCTGCAGTGTTGGTGAAATTGCTAAGCAATTGAATATGCCGATTTCAACCGTTTCGTATCATTTAAAGGAAATAAAGCACACTGGTTTGATAAATACAATTAAAAAAGGAAAGAATGTTTATTGCTCAATAAACACGGAAACAACAGGGCGGTTAGCAGAATTTTTTAATACCATTAGTAAAGATATTGTTAATATTAGTTCGGCTAAGTAAGTATCAACTTATTTTTAATTGCATACGAAGCGGCAAAGGTACGTGCAGATTTCCCTGAAACACCTAATTTGCTGTAGATATTGGTTAAATGTTTTTCAACAGTGCGGATGCTTAAAAAAAGTTTTTCTGCAATTTCTTCATTGTTCTTGCCTTCTGAAATTAGTCGTAAAATTTCTAATTCTCTTCCCGTAAATTCATATTTGTTTTTTGATGAATCAATTAAGTTATCTTTGTATAAATTTTTCAGAGTTTGTTTCGCTTTTTCAAAATCTTTTTCTGCACCAAGTTCTTTAAACTTAGCTGCGGCTAAGTTTATTTCTCCTTCAGCCTGTGCAGGCCGGTCAAGTTTGATTAAAACCTCTGAAAGAATCATTCTGTTTCTGGATGATTCGAAGGGTAATTTTATTTTATCGTAAATATCAATTGCATCTTCTAAATTTTGACTTGCTGTTTTATACTCTTTTAAAGAAAAAAGCATATTTCCTTCAGCACTTAAATAAGCAGCTTTTAACGGTAGTATATTTATACTCCCGGCTATATCTTTTAATTCATTAAGCAGTTCTTGAGCTTGATCAATTTTCCCGAGCTTAATATAAATTCTCAAAAGCAATTCTGCCCCCATTGTTCTTTCCACCTTTTCCTTAAGTGAAATCCTGCGTAAGTATTTTTCAGCCATATTCAAAGCATTTTCATATTCCTCTTTATCATAATAAAGGGCGGAATAGAATAATAATTTAAGAGGGTGTGACTCAACTTGGTTTAATAATTTTTCAGCTTCATTCCATTTTCCCTGCCTTCTTTTTAAATCCGCTAGTCTGACCGAACATGCAGTAATTTGTGCCGGCCTGAATTCCTTCAATTCCGAGATTGCCGATAACAATTCTTCTTCAGCTTCCGTCCACTTCCCTTGTAATATTAATACCCCGGCATATTTCATTTTGCAATTTGCAAACATGGCTTTAAATCTCCACTTTTTGCAAATTTCTTTAACATTGTTGCACCATTGGCTTGCTCTTTCATAATCGCGGACTCGTTCACAGGCATCAATTAAAAAGCAGCAAGTAACCGTTGTGATATTAATATCAGTTTTTTCAGAAGTTGTGGCCAGCAAAGTTGCCTCGTCAAGCAAGGGCATGCCCTCTGAGATTTTACCTTCAACCACTAAAATAAATCCCTTTAATGCTCCGGCAAGCGTTTCTCCGTCAATGTAACTATGCGATTTGCTTAGTGTTAATGATTCATCCAGAAGTTGAAAAGCTAGTTCTGTATTCTTATCAACTTGAAATGCCCACCTGGCTTTTAAAATTTTCATTAAAGCATGTTCCCATGAATCGGGCACTTCTCCAAGTAAACTTTCAGCTCTTTTGAACCATCCGCTGGCAATTGCAAATTCACCTTTGAATTCAATGTAATCAATACCTATCCAGCAAGCATTTCTTGCAGCACCGAGCTTATCATCCTTATCTAAAAATAAATTGTATGCTTTTGTTCGATATTCAAAAACAGCGGATGCATCATTTATCCACCAGCAGGCCCAGGCAAGTTCTTCCAAAACATCAGGTGAAGCATCTATTTTAAGCGCTTCTTCCAAGCATTCTTTTGCTTTTTCCCACTCGCCAATGGATAAAGCTTTACAGCCGATTTCGAACGGTTCGTTTTTCATTTTACTTCGGTTATTAAAGAAACTTATTATTACAGAAGTGTGTACGGATTGAAAATATTAAAATATTTGATTAACAGAAAGTATTTTTAAATGTTATAATTCGACAGAACAAAGAAATAGTTAGTTGATTAAATTCTATTTTATTGTTCTGCCGAAGCAATTATCTATTTACCTCATTCGCTATTTAAGTAAAATCATCTTTCTTGTTTGAACAAAATTACCTGCCTTTAGCTCATAAAAATAAATTCCGCTTGAAAGACCATATTGCATGGGATTGAATTCAACTTCATAATTTCCCGGCTGTTGTTCTTTGTTAACCAGAGTTGCTACCTCTCTGCCGAGGATGTCATAAACTCGCAGCTGTACAGACTGGGCATGCCCCATCTCTACGAATGGGATGGAATATCTTATTTTAGTAGTTGGGTTAAAAGGGTTTGGATAATTTTGTTCAAGGGAAAAATGTTCCGGCTAGTGAAACAGAATTATTCACAGAAGTTACAACTTCAGAAAGTGGCCGCTTCCACACACCGCCGTCAGCAGAAGCTGCAAACATATAATTATCATTAACTGCTAAACTATAAATATCTCTTGAATTATATCCATCACTTACGCTTTCCCAGGTTTGCCCTTCGTCATAAGATTTAATTATTTGACTATATTGGCCTAAAAAAATCCCACCATCATAAAAGAAAAATGAGTATGCATAAGAGTTATTAAGTTGATTCCAGCTGCTGTCATTTAATCCGGTTTTGTAAAACCCATCATTTGTTGCTAAATAAATTGAAGAATCTTTGAAA
>CAVVVS010000004.1:0-38817 GCA_963751355.1 uncultured Ignavibacteriales bacterium
AAAAAGAGAAGAATTAACTAGTTTTTTAACAGATAAAAATTCTGTTTAATGCAAGTAATATAAAAAGTAAGGGGAATTTAGTTTACTTGATTTCATATATTCTATTCACTAAATTTTACATTAAACTAAACCTAAATGTATTTAGTCGATAATTCTTGATCATAAGTAATAAATGTGTATTATTATGTTTAACTTTTTAGCATTAAAAGGCTCAAAGGGGAATCTTTGGGAGGAGAAATATGTCCGACAAATATAGTGGATATAATCCGGCGATTATGTCAAACAAAATAAACACAGAGGAAAATGACAATCTTGCTTTGGACCGTAAAATTTCATATTCAAAATCTCATCTTAATGATTCGCCCGAATTATTAGCCATTACAGATAAAAATCATAACATCCTTTATGCTAATAAAGCTTTTCTATCCAAATATAAGTACAGTTCGGACGATATCGTTAATAAAAATTTAACAGATATCATTAATGCGGTAGATGAATCAAATGTTTTTGATAACATAATTAAGTTTGATTCGAACGGACTTTGGAGCGGTTTAATTGATACAATTAGAAAAGACGGTTCTCATGTAAATATATTTTTAAAAATAATGCCCATTTTTAATGGATCATGCGAAATTTTGGGATACGAAAATATTGGTACCGTAATTTCCAATGAAGAACGACGACAAGGAGCTTTATTTGAAGAACTTGCAGTTAAGTTAGAAACACATTTTCGAGTATTCCCCGATATTTTCATACAAATTGACTATGAAGGGGTTATTCATGACTTTATTTCAGGGAATATAGATGAGAAATTATCACAAGGCATAAATCCCGGTGATAGATTAGAAAAAATATTTCCTAATGATATTAGTAAAAAATTATTTGGTTCAATATTTAAAGTAATAAAGCAAAAATCCTTAATTACCACTGAATTTGTATTTCCACTGGCGAACACAAAAAAGATATTTGAAGCGAGACTTTCTCCCGTAAAATCAGACAAAATCATAATTATCATTAGGGACATAACTAAAACAAATCGTATTGAAAAAACCTTGAGAAAATCCGAATCCCGTTTCAGGGCCATATGGGCAAGTAGTAATGACGGAATGTGTTTGATGAACAAAATGGGGAAAATAATTGATGTTAATCAAGCTTATTGTGAATTGATGGAGATGGAACCTGATAAAATGATAGGGGAATCTTACAGCGTCATTTATGATAATTCGCAGCTTGAAAGTAAAGAATTTTCCCTTAAAAACATTAAACAATCTTTCAACAGAAAAAATTTTAGGTCATCCTTTGAAGGCGAAATTAAACTACACTCAGGTAAAACCATTTTTGTTGAAATAAGTAGTACAATTATCGAGTCTTCAAGCGAAATTCCTTTGTTTGATGGAGAATCACTTTTGCTTACAATCTTTAGAGATATAACAGAACGAAAACAAAAAGAGATGGAAATATTAAAATTCAAGAAAGCTGTAGATTCGACAACTGATATAGTTTTTTTAACCGATAAAAATGGTACGATCACTTACAGCAATTCTGCATTTACTAATTTATACGGTTATAAATTGGATGAAGTTGTTGGGAAAGTAACACCAAGAATATTAAAAAGCGGGCTGGTTAAATCAAAATTCTACAGAGAACTTTGGAGTAAATTATTAAATAAACAAAGCATAAAAAGCGAATTTGTAAATGTAACTAAAAGCGGTTCTAAAATTTCTATCGAAGAATCAATAGATCCCATACTTGATGATAATAACAAAATAGCTGGTTTTTTAGCAATTCACAGAGACATAACTGAAAGAAAATTGGCGGAACAGGCATTAAAAAATTCTGAATTAAGATTCAGATCAATATGGGAAAAATCTTACGATGGAATGAGGTTATCAAATTCTGAAGGCTATATAATTGCGGTGAATAAAGCGTTTTGTTCACTTTTTGAGGTCAATGAAAAGAATGTTTCCGGAAGACTGGTGGTTGATACATATAAAATTGATACGAACAAAAGGGAAGGTAGAATCGAATCATATAAGCAGCATTTTAAGGAGAGAAATTTTATCACCACGCGTGTTTCCAAGTCTACTTTATGTAATGGTAAAATATTGGATTTGGTTGTGAGTTATTCATTTATAGAATTGAGCGAGGGAGAACTCCTGTTAGCGATATTTAGAGATATAACCGACTATAAGAAAAAAGAGGAGGAATTATATAACCTGGAGAAACTGGCAGCAATTGGAACAATGTCAGCACATCTGGCACATGAGATTAAAAATCCGCTCTACTCGATTAAATCAAATATCGAAATGCTTAAAACAGAACTGGTCTTACCTGATGATAAAAAAAAGAACATTAATTTGATTGAAAGTGAAATAGATAAACTTCATAAATTAATGAAAGATGTTCTGCAATATTCGAAACACAAAAGTTTGATTTTTGTTGAAGTTAATGTATCGGATATGGTAGAACAAATTAGGGAACTTCTTAATTTGAACTTGGAGAAGAGAAGTATTAAGTTGATAAATAAGATTCAGGATATTACGATTTACGGTGATTATATGAATTTAAGATCGGTTTTTTTGAATCTACTTGAAAACAGCATTGAAGCGATTGAGCATGAAGGTGAAATAGAACTAACTGCTTCTAAACAAAACAATATCCAATGTTGTATCTACATTAAAGATAATGGGTGTGGTATTGAAAATTTGGATAAACTTTTTGAACCCTTCTTTTCTTCAAAATCTTACGGTACCGGATTAGGCTTACCGATTGTTAGAAAAATTATGGAAATGCATAACGGTAAGATAAAATTAATTACTTCAAAAAAAGGTGAAACTATTTTTGAATTAATCTTTCCCCTCGGATAAATATATGGTTAAGATTCTCATAATTGATGACGATAAAGCGTTTGCCGAAACATTAACAAAGTTTCTATCTTCTACTTATCCTGATGTAAGGTTTGCACTCGGCGGTGAAGAGGGAATAAAATTAGTATATAAAATACTGCCAGATATCGTAATTACGGATTTAAAAATGCCCGGGATGGATGGTTTTGAGGTCCTTAAACGGATAAAAAATTTTGATAACAGTATTGCCGTTTTGATGATAACTGCATTTACAGAAACTGAACAAATAATTAGAGCAATGCAACTGGGTGCCTATGATTATTTTGAAAAATCATACGACCTTGAGCGCATTAAACTTGTAGTTCAAAAAACCTTCGAAAGCAAAAAAGTTACCGATCGATTGATTGTTACCCTAAATGAAAATTATGAAGAATATCGCGAGCGACATTTTATGATAGGGGAAACTTTCCAGATGAAAGAAATATTTAAGAAAATCGGGAAAGTTTCGGCAACAAAGATAAATGTTTTAGTTGAAGGTGAAAGTGGTACGGGTAAAGAACTAATTACACGAATGATTCATTTTGGCGGGGTTACTAAAAAAGAGCCCTTTATTGCGGTAAACTGTTCTGCACTTTCGGAAAGTTTATTGGAAAGCGAAATTTTCGGACATGTACAGGGAGCATTTACCGGGGCAACCAGAAATAAAAAAGGCAAATTTGAACTAGCGGGTGAAGGAACAATTTTCCTAGATGAGATATCCGAAATATCCCCTGCGCTGCAGGTTAAACTGTTGCGGGTTATCCAGGAAAGAGAATTTGAAAAAGTAGGCGGGGAAGATACAATACGAATGAAAGCACGGATTGTTGCTGCCACAAATAAAAACTTATTGAAACTTGTTGAATCCGGGAAATTTAGAGAAGACCTTTTTTACCGTCTAAATATTTTTACAATTCATGTACCTCCGTTAAGGGAAAGAAAAGAAGAAATACCGAAACTAGTTGTTCATTTCTTGAGAAAAATCAACATGGAATTACATAAAAGCGTTAACATTGTGCCGTTTAATGTTCTGGAATTATTAAAATCTTACGATTGGCCCGGCAACATAAGAGAACTGGAAAATACTCTTATGCACTCGGTATTGATGGCTAAGGGTAATGTTTTGGAAGAAGAGTATATCAATTTTATTCAGAAAAATAGCCAAAAAGAAACTTACTCATTTGAATTAATATCACTTGCAGAAGTGGAAAAACGTCATATACAGTTAGTGTTGGAAAAAGTTAAATGGAATAAAAACAAAGCAAGCAAAATACTTGGTATTACGAAAACCACACTATACAATAAAATTGCACATTACAATTTATCGCCATCTCAAACTAATGATCAGATAAACTAATCTCATTAATTATTCGGAGCCATTATAATATTTGGACTACCGTATAATAATTAAACCCTGCATGTACCTATAAACCATTGAATTTGTACAAAAATCAGTGTTTCCTTTCGGAACGGTTTTTGACTCTTTTATGACAGGAGGGGTCTAATATAAATGAATGAAACTAATTTTCCATTAGAGGACATAAAGGGACTTTTAACATTTAAGATTTCCGGGAATAAATTTTGTGCGGATATGAATGTGATAACCGCCATAATCAATCCAGAAGAGTTAAATCAAGATGTTAATATAGAATCTGATGATCCTCATATAGTTTTGGGAGCGATAAAAATTCCAATCATTAATTTTTATGAGTTGTTTGGATATCCTCGTCCTAAAAGAACCGAAGCAGAAAGGATATTGGTGCTGGAAGCATCAAATAAAATGATTGGATTTTTTGTAGAGCGCGTTGAAGATATTTACAGTATTGATAAGGAAATGAGAACAAATATGGAGTACATATCATTCAATGCTCTTCCCAATGTTATAGCGATACTAAAATATCGTGATGAACAAATGTATTTGCTGGATCTAAACAGAGTGATCATAGAGGGGGGTAGATAAACGGGGTTACTGTTTATTACCGAAACACAAAACTATTTAAAATAGGATTTGTTGTGAGGGTCTTACAACTTCTATTTTATAAAGCCTTCTATTTCTTTTTCAAATTTTTTTAAGAGGCACGATACTGTGACTCACGTGGCGAAGCTTTGTTCTTTTATTCGAGTGCCTACACTTGATACTGATTTAACAAATATTTGAGGAAAAATATGAAAGTCCCGTTTTTAGATTTAAAAGCTCAATATCAATCAATCAAACATGAAATCGATCCGGCTATTCAAGAAGTACTGGATAGTTCAGCTTTCGTTTTAGGTAAAGCCGTGCATGATTTTGAAGAAAAATTTTCAGAATATCATAACGTAAAACATTGTGTTGCTTTAAGCTCGGGTACAGACGGAAACCACGTAGTAATGTGGGCATTAGGAATTCAAGGGGGGGACGAAGTAATCATACCGGCTAATACATTTATTGCTACCGCATGGGGCGCTACCCTATGCGGAGCAAAGCCGGTATTTGTTGATTGTGAAACCGACAGTTATAATATTGACCCGCAAATGGTCAAGAAGGCTATTACTCCAAAAACTAAAGCAATTGTTGCTGTACATCTTTACGGGCAACCTGCCGATATGGATGCGCTAAGGGAAATCGCTAAAGACAATCACATTTCCCTGGTGGAGGATGCGGCACAGGCCCATTTTGCAGAATACAAAAATAAAAAAATAGGCGGGCTGAGCGATGCTGCTTCATTTAGTTTTTACCCGGGGAAAAATTTGGGTGCTTACGGAGAAGGCGGGGCGTTAGTTACAAACAGTGATGAAATTGCTGTCAAAGCAAAAATGATTCGAGACCATGGTACTCTTCAAAAATATAATCATGAAATTTTCGGGCATAATTATAGAATGGAAGGAATTCAAGGAGCGGTATTGGGAGTAAAATTAAAATATTTAGAGCAATGGACAAATTCACGTCGTAAGGTTGCAGAGAAATACCGTTTATTATTATCAGATTTGGAACAAATAAAATTACCTGTAGAAATGTCTTACGCAAATCATGTTTATCATCTTTTTGTCGTTGAGGTATTGGATGAAAATAATAATGCTAATACTAAATTAAGGGATGAACTTGCAGATTATCTAAAGAACTCGGGTGTTGCGGTCGGACTTCATTATCCAATCCCTTTGCATCTTCAAAAGTGTTTTGATTATTTAGGCTACAAACGTGGTGATTTTCCGGTCACTGAAAAGTTGGCGGATTCATGTCTTTCATTACCGATGTACCCTGAATTGTCCGACAAACAAATAGAATTTGTTGCTTCTCAAATTAAAAGTTTTTTTGGAAAAAAGGACCAATCACTTTCAGGTACTTTAACTGATGAAAAATTTTAACATAGAAACTCGGGGTTAAAGCAAATGTTAACACCAGATAGAAATACATTGCTTTTTGATACTGACAATCAGTTTGAAGAGTCCATAGCGGCTTTAACAAAAATGTATTTTGACGGAGATATATTTATTCTCCCAACTGATTCCTCTTATTGCTTGTGCGTGAATCCTTTTATTGAGGGAGCCATCGTTAAATTAAAAGAGTTTATTAAAGATAATTTATATAAAGATTTAATTTTTTTAATTGATAGTATCTCCAATTTAATTCAGTACACCAAGGTTTTATGGGAGAGGCACATTGATTTTTTAATGTCTGTTTGGCCTAATCCAGTTAACATACTTTTCAAATTAAATGAAGAAACGAGCCGGGTTCTTGGAGTTCAAGAAGCAGCGTTTAGAATACCGGATAACAGATTTTGTTTGAGATTTCTAGCAGAAATAAAAAAACCTTTGATGTGTATTACACTTGATACGAACGGAAACAATGTGCAAGATAATTTAAAGTTTATTAATCAAAAGTATGCTAATAAAGTTAATGGGATCTTTTACTCCAGTACTAAGGTTTACGAAGAAAATCCGACTCTTTTAGATTTAAGAAATGATAAGCTTGTTTTGATTAAAGAGGAAAAATTGAATATAAGTGAATTGATTGAAAAACATTATTAAAGGATTAATTATAAGCCCAATATTTAAGCCCGAATGTGGGTTATCAAGAATTTAATGCTTAAGATTATTTGAAATGTTTTCTTAAGGACTACTTTCAAAAATCCACAAGGATTTGTATTGGCAAAGGGCAGTATATTTAAGTAATAAGAGTCTTACAAAAAACAATAATTGATACTAAGGATTTTGGTAGAACATGTTTAGAATGGAAAAATATAAATATTTATTTGTGGTATCCGATTTTTTAATATTAACGGTTGCCTTACTGGCTTCAATTCTTCTTTTTCAGCACAAAATTAGTGTAAGCGGTGAAATTCTAAATTTCAACATAGGTTTTATTTTATTAATAATCGGACTTACCTTTTCGTTTTTATTTGTATTCGGTGCAAATAATCTTTATAAAATTAACATAATTATAACCCGATCTGCCCATCTTGCGGCATTATTAAAATCTTTCTGGTATTCATTACCGATAATCATAATAGCCGCGCTGATTACTCCAAGAGTTTCGCCCTATGTACTTTTTGTATACATATTCTCATTTGTATTTTCAGCAATACTTTTATTGTACATATTCAGAATCGAAATTCTAAGAGGACTATATCTTAATGTGAATAGCAATAAATTCCGTCGGAATATCATAATTGTCGGTGATGGCAAATCCGGTAGATTACTTGCAGCCAAATTAGTTTTTGAAAATCCTATAGGAATTAATATTGTAGGATTTATAGATGATTCAAAAGAGATAGGGGAAGAAATAATTAATGGGAAAAAAGTCCTCGGGAAAAGTATCAATATTAAAGAGTTGGCCCAGCGAAAAAAAGTTGATGAAATACTTATAGCAGAAGAAACGGATGATTATAATAGAATTATAAACTTAATTGAGCTTTGTCAGGAATCAAAAATTGACGTCAAAATTTCTTCCAATTTATTTGGAATTGTTTCACAAAAAATATATACAGAAAAGTACGCAAACCTGCCCGTGATTGATGTCTCACCAAAATACAAGAACAATGCGAATATCAGATTTAAAAGAGTATTTGATTTTGTTTTATCTTCTGTAGGATTATTTCTCTTATCGCCGTTTTTGATGTTAATCGCCGCCATAATAAAATTAACATCACCCGGACCTGTTCTGTTCAAGCAAACAAGGATCGGTAAAAACGGTAAACCTTTCACCTTCTTTTAAATTTCGTTCTATGTATGTTGCCGATGAAGATGATAAAGAAAGGAAACAGAATATGCTCAAGTTTATGAAAGGTGATATACAGTTGGGCGAAAACAAGAAGATAATTTCTCGCAATAGGGTAACCTGGATAGGGCAAATTATTAGGAAAACATCGGTTGATGAATTACCGCAGTTAATAAATGTTATAAGAGGTGAGATGAGTTTGGTTGGACCACGGCCATGCCTTTCATATGAATATGAAGGTTATGATAGCTGGCAGAAGAAAAAATTTAAAGTCCTTCCCGGGTGCACGGGGGTGTGGCAAGTCTTGGGTAGGAGTTCCGTTTCATTTAACGACTCCATTATTCTGGACTTATATTATATCAATAACATGTCGCCCTGGTTGGATCTGCAGCTAATTATTAAAACTGTTCCCGTTATGTTATTTGCTAGGGGAGGCGAATAATATAATAATTGATTACTATAACAAATGTACAATATAAGAAACGGAGAGGGATATGAAAATTGGAATAATAGGACTTGGGTATTGGGGACCCAATCTGG
Organism: uncultured Ignavibacteriales bacterium; assembly: GCA_963751355.1. Taxonomy (GTDB): domain Bacteria; phylum Bacteroidota; class Ignavibacteria; order Ignavibacteriales; family Ignavibacteriaceae; genus CAVVVS01. Next base: position 8,617 of record CAVVVS010000004.1, read on the forward strand.
TCAGAAATTTTGCTGCAAATAAAAAAGTTAGCGAAATTACTGCATGCGATGTTAAAGAAGATAGATTAGAAATGATTAAGACTAGGTTTCCATCGGTTAAACTTACTCGAAACTATCAAGATTTACTGAATAGTGATCTTGATGCTATTATAATTGCTACGCCGGTTGATACTCATTTTAAGTTTGCCAAAGAGGCCTTACTTGCAGGAAAGCATGTATGGGTTGAAAAGCCCCTCACAAGTACATCCGCGCAGGCGAGAGAGCTTATCCGGATTGCCGACTCCGGTAATTTGAAGTTATTTGTTGACCACACTTTTTTATATACTGGTGCGGTGAGGAAGATAAAGGAACTTGTAGATAATGATGAATTAGGCGATATAATTTATTTTGACTCGGTGAGGATAAATTTAGGTTTATTCCAGCATGATATAAACGTTATATGGGACTTAGCGCCGCATGACTTATCCATTATGCAATATATTTTGAGGGATAAAAAAGTATCTGCCGTTACGGCTTGTGGAATTTCCAATTATAATGAATTGGAAAATATGGCTCAATTATCACTTCATTTTAAGGAAAATTCATGTTTCGCACATTTTCATGTCAATTGGACATCCCCGGTAAAAATCAGACGGATTATTATTGCAGGTAAAAAGAAAATGCTGGTATATGATGACATGGAAAATTCCGAGAAGATAAAAATTTATAACAGCGGTGTAGACTTACGCTCAACGGAAAGTTTGCACAATGCACTGGTCCAGTATCGTACAGGAGATATGTATTCACCTAAAGTTGAACAAACTGAAGCATTAGCTAATGCTGCAGCAGAATTTATCGATTCTATTTTGGAAGATAGGAAACCATTAACTAATGCAGATGATGGATTGGAAATTGTTCAAATTTTAGAAGCTTCGGATAGGTCAATTAAAAATAGAGGCTTATTGGTTGAACTCGATGAAATACCGGAAAATACTGAGTTCAGGAATGTACAATTAAAAAAAGAATATGCTGAATTAAAATAAAGCGGTAAGAATATACAGATTCCATTACCTCGGTCAATCTTTTTATTAGGAGTTTATTATGGAAAACAAAATCATCAGTAATGTAATGCTCGGTAAAGATGTTAAGATATTTCATTTTGTAAATCTTTACGGATGTTCGATTGGTGACAATACAAAAATAGGTTCATTTGTCGAGATACAAAAAAATGCTGTCATTGGTAAAAACTGTAAAATATCGTCACATACATTTATTTGTGAAGGTGTTCATATTGAGGATAATGTGTTCGTCGGGCATAATGTAACTTTTATCAATGACAAATATCCACGAGCCTCAACAGAATCGGGCGAACTTCAAACGGAAGATGACTGGAAAGTTGTTGAAACATACGTAAAAAAAGGTGCCTCTATCGGATCTTCTTCTACAATTTTATGTGGCATCACGATAGGGGAAAATGCAATTATTGGTGCAGGTGCGGTTGTTACAAAAGATGTACCCCCAAATACTATTGTTGCGGGTGTTCCGGCAAGGATTATGAGAGAAAAATCATTAGCCTAATTATTTATTATGCTGGGGTAGTGTTTTTATCTTTAAATAATGGTTTAGTAATTTAATTCCTTCAGAGGTGATGATGAAAAAAGTGTTTCTCATAATGGTCTTATTTTCGGTTTGTCATTTTTATAATATTTATGCACAAACACTTAATCCTGGAGATGGAATAAGGATTATCTTTTATAATATTTCAGATAAAATTTCAGGAGACTATTATATTCAAGCAAACGGATATGTCGGACTTCCGTATCTAGGTCAAATTAAGGCAGTCAAAATAAATGTCGACACCTTAAAAAATGAAATATATACAGCGTACAGCAAACTATATAAAAATCCGGAATTAACAATATTACCGATAATAAGAGTGAATATATTCGGTGAGATTAAAACCCCGGGTTATTATTATGTAACCGGGACGGACAAACTTTCCGACCTGCTTGCCAAAGCGGGTGGTACAACTTCAGACGCTGATTTGAGTGATATCAAAATAACAAGAGACAATACATCGATTGAGATAGACGGTGAGAAGGCTATTGAAAAAGGGAGCAAACTTAATGATATCGGTTTACAATCGGGCGATCAAATTTATGTTACAAAAAAATGGTTTACCGGCACAACATCTACCTTAATTCTAACATCGGTAGGTATAATAGCAAGTTTAATTATAACATTGATATACAGAGGATTATTATAGGATTAATTTATGGAATACAACCAATTAAAAGAATTATTAAAAGCAGAGCCTGAGAATAGAGGTATTAATTACGAGCGTTTAATTCGCTCAATTCTGAAGCGGAAAGTATTCATAATAGTATCGTTGGTAGCAGCATTAGGTTTAGGCTATCTTTATCTGAAGACAGCCACGCCGGTATATGAGTCGACCGTATTAGTAAAGAAGGAGCAGAACGATAATAAATCGTACAGTAGAGATGACTACAGTCAATTGGTATCACTACAATCCCAGGATGAAATAACAACGGAGATGGCGTTGATAACGACCAGGAGCGTTCTGGAAAAGACAGTTCATTCATTAAAAATGAATTTATATATTGATAAGATAGTTACCCCGGGCGGCGGAAGTAATGAAATAAACAGATCATTACCTTCGTATGATTTATTGTCACAGAGTCCGAAGAATTCTTTATTACCGCAGATATTAAGCTTTGAAATAGATACTCTGAAAGAATCGGGTAAGATGCTCTTGAGTTATGAGGAACCGGGGCGCTATATGCTTTATAAGGTGGAGCAAGATATTAATATTCCGGTCAAATCATTTCCGGCGGTCAATCCGTTAGAAATAAACACTAAAGCATTTAAACTTACCCTAAACTGGCCTAAAGCAGAGAAGGGTTCGGAATTGTTTTTCACGTTATATACAAATTCAGATGCATCCATGCAGTTAGGGAAAAAAGTTACGGTAACGCAGCAAGAGAATACGAATTTAATGGAAATATCGGTAATGGACAGAGTACCGGAGATAGCACAGTTAGAGGCCGGGAGGCTGGTCAAGAAATTTATGGAAACAAGAACGGAGCAGAAAAGGCATAGCATCCAGGAATCCTACACATCAATCGACTCTCAATTAACGGAGACATCAAGAAAGCTGAAGAATTCAGAGAATAATTTAAGTTCATATCAATCGCAAACGGGGATAACCAATCTGGATAAGAATTCAGCTAATATGGTAGACTTTTTAAGCAAATTGGAAACGGAAAAGGTCAGTAATGATTTATTGTTGAGCCAGTATAAGGAAAAGGAAAGCCAATTAAAAGATGTATATAAGAAGCAAGGGTATTTTGATCAATCATATTTATCACCGGATGAAAAGGGTGGTGAAAGCGGAGACGCATTTTCCTCACTGCTGAAACAACTATCAACATTGGAGATAAAAAAGATAGAGCTTCTTCAGAAAGAGACAGAGTCTCACCCGGATATAGTTAGCATAGATAATCAAATATCACAGATAAAGAAGCAGATGAGTTCATATAATCAAAACACTTTGTCAGCCTATAGGATTATAATAAATTCACTGCAAGAAAAGACGAAGAATCTTGAGAATCTGATATCCCGTTATCAGTCGAAGATACAAGGTCTGCCGACAAAGGAAATGAAATTGGTTGGTTTGACGAGAGACAAGGATGTATACGAAAAGGTATTTAACTTGCTTTTGGATAAACGTGAAGAGTTAAGGGTAAAGGAACTGGCTCAGTTTCAAGATATAACAGTAATAGATCCGGCATCACTGCCAAAGATGCCGGTATCCCCGAAGAGGAATTTAGTTCTGATGTTGAGCCTCTTTTTATGGGGAGTTTTAGTGGTGGTCTATATCCTAATTGGGGAAATCAGAGGGAGAAAATATTTGATGCTGGATGAAATAGAGGAGCGTCTAAAGATTCCTTTGTATTCTATAATTCCGACGTTTTCAAAAACGCTTCAAAATAAGATAAAGAAGTCGGAGGAACTAAGTGAAAGGTTTCCGGTTTTATCAAAGGACGACCAGGGGGTAACGGAATCCTATAAGGTATTGCGAACACGTCTTGCATTTAATCCGGATAGCGAGAATAAGGTGATAATGTTTAGCAGTTGTGAAGAGCATAGTGGTAAGACGTCAACGGTAGCGAATTTAGCGTTATCGTTAATATCTGCTGGCAAGAAGGTTCTGCTGATAGATGCAGATCTGAAGCGATGCGGATTGTCGGATTTGTTTAAGATATCGAGGGACTACCCGGGATTAAGTTCATTCTTGAAGGGGGATTTGAATAAGATACCGGTTATGAATCTATCAAATGTAATGGGACAGTCGAAGGGCGGGGGAATATTAAGCATACTTCCAGCCGGAGATATAACGGAAGAATCAAGCGAATTATTTCAGTCAAAAACAATGATAGAACTGATAAGTGCATTGAAGACAAGTTCATACGATTACATTCTAATAGATACGCCTCCTTTAACACGGGTAATAGATTCACTGATATTAGGTAAAATAATAAATAATATGGTTATGGTTGTAAGGTATAACTATACATTGAGAGAGAGTGTATCGTGGGGAATAAAAGAGCTGAGAAATGAAAATATAAATATAATTGGAGTTGTAGCAAATGCATGCGATATAGAAAAATCTTCTTTCAAATATAAGTATGGTTACGGCTATGGTTATGAATATGCATATGAATCAAATAAATCAAATGGTAAAAGTAAAAGGAAAAATAAGCAAATAGCGGCATTATAAACAAGATAAATTCTAAAAATTGAAGTGTTATTGAATAATCTGGATATGATCACATTTTCAAAAAAAAATAAACAGATTGCTATTGGGTTAAATAAAGGAAAGGGAATATATCACTTAAATAATATTAAAAAATTATATTTGATTATTCTGCTGGGGTTTGGAATAAATATTTTTATGGTGAACACATTACCTGTGCGGGGGGATGAGCCTTATACAATTCTGACTTCTGCCAATGGTCCATCTTATGCTATCGAAAAAGCAATAAACTTTGAACTTCAACCTCCGTTATATTTTTTCCTTGTCAGCATATGGAGGGTAGTCGATAATTCTATTACTTGGGCAAGGTTGTTTTCTGTTATTTTTTATCCGTTTATTGTTTTATTGTCATTCAACTTGGCAAAAAACTACATACCAAAATTTAATCCGCTAATATTTAGTGCTTTCATTGCGTTTAGTCCGTTTATTATTGAAAGTACAAGTTATGCCAGAGGATATTCTCTCTTATTATTTTTAGCAACTGCATTGATAGTTCTCTACAATAAAGCCTATTTAAGGGAGGATCATAAAAAAAGAGATCGAGTTTTATATATTATTGTATCAATATTTAGTCTTTATACTCAATATTATTTTGGCTTTTTACTTTTAGCAGCAGGTATATCATTATTACTAAAGAAAGAGAAGAATCTTTTCAAGATGTATTTAATTGATATGACCTTACCGGTTCTAAGTTTGATTGTTCTTCTGCCGTTTTTACCTGCTCAGATAAATAGTGTTTATGATCCTACAAATAAACTTCATACATTTTTAAGTTATCTATATTTTACTTCTACTAGATTGGAAACATATCTTTTACCCATAAATGAATTGAGAGTCAATTTTGGTATTCGTTTGTTCTTATATGTTATAATAATATCAGTCTTTATATATTCCGTTTATTTAATTATAAAAAGTAAATCATATCCAAACAGGAATGTTTTAACTATCATCGGATTACTTTTTGTATCTTCATTATTCTTTCTCGTTATTTTATCAATCTTTGGAAGACCTTATCTTATGGCGAAGCATACAGCGGTAATTTTTGTTCCACTAATGCTTGTCTTTTATGTCTTTATAAATTTGGTGAAAAACAAGAAGACTAGGTTATTATGGTATATAATCATCTTCAGTATTTTCTCCGGAGGTATAATTAGAAATTATACAGCAGCTAAAGAAAAACGCTCAACATTAACTCAAGCAGCAGATTATATCCTTTCAAATGAAAAGAAAGATGAACCGATTTTTCTTTATAATTATCTTTTACAAAAATTTTTCCCATACTACTATAAAGGATCAAATACAGTAATCGGATTACCCAAATCCATTGAGGTTGAAGGAAATTATGATATTTCGGAATGGGCTTATCTGGACTTGAAAGACATCGAAAAAAATTGGGAACAATATAAAAATTTAAAGACGTTCTGGTTAATTACAAATAAAGGTGATTCTGACTCTAAAAGAAGTATTGATTTTCACTATAATCTTTTAGATACTTATATTAATAATAATTTTAAAACAATAGATGATAAAAATTTTGGTCGATTCGATGTTAAAAAGCTATCTCCCTTAAAAACCCCGGCTCAGAATCCGAAAAACATTAAATAATATGTATTTTCTTTTCCTTTTTTAATGCCGATCTACAAATAGTAAAAAACTAGACTATAAACTTATCTTATTTTAGAGAACCATTTTTACTCGTACTTTAGATTACATCGATCAGATTTACCTATCTGTTAATTAAATAATAATATTTTTCGAAATATGTTATCAGTAATAAAACCCGGTTTTTTTTATGTGCGGTATTGTAGGCATAATCAACAAAAACAAAACTAATGTATCGATAAATATCCTTTCCGGAATGGCGTCGGTACTTGAACACAGGGGACCGGATGACGAAGGCTCTTTTATAGATAATTATGTAGGACTCTACCATAAACGCTTATCCATTATTGATCTAACCACCGGTCATCAGCCGATGATCAGCGGAGATAACGTAATTGTATTTAACGGCGAGATTTATAATTACATTGAGCTTAGAGATGACCTAAAGAAAAAAGGTTGTTTTTTCAAGACAAACTCAGATACGGAAGTAATTTTAAAAATGTACGAAGAGTACGGCCTTGATTTTGTCAAGCAGTTAAACGGTATGTTTGCATTCCTGATATATGATAAAAGAGAAAACAGAATAATTGCTGCCAGGGACCATTTCGGCATAAAACCCCTTTATTATTATTTCGATTCGGAAAGATGGATATTTGCCTCGGAGATTAAAGCAATACTGCAGCATCCTGCAGTTGTTGCGGAAGCTAATTACGAACATTTACAAGAATATCTTACTTTCCAATTCCTTTTGGATGACTCCACGCTTTTCAACAACATCTATAAAATGGTACCCGGCTGTTTTATGGTTATTAATCTGGATTCAATGGACTTTAAAACCGTTAAATATTGGGATCCGGAATTTAATATTGATAATTACCATAACGAAGAATACTTTACCCATGAGCTAAGAAGACTTCTCGAGGATTCTGTAAAGCTCCAGTTAAGAAGCGATGTTCCGTTGGGAACTTATTTAAGCGGCGGGACCGATTCCAGTATAGTCACTATGCTCGCCTCAAAAAATATTTCTTCGCCACTAAAAACCTTTACCGGTGCTTTTAATGAAGGACCGGAATTTGATGAAACTGAATATTCGAATGAAATAGCCTCTCTAAGCGGAGCTCAACCTTTTGTAACCTATCCTTCGGTTGATGAATTTACCGATATTCTTCCGGATTTAATTTATTATCTCGATGAGCCGGTGGCAGGACCGGGGTTATTTCCCCAATATATGGTTTCCAAACTAGCTTCTCAAAATGTAAAAGTAATATTAGGTGGTCAGGGTGGCGACGAAATTTACGGCGGCTATGCACGATATTTAATTGCATATATGGAGCAAGCTCTGAAAGGTGCTATCTTTGAGACAAATGAAGAAGGCGAACATATAGTATCTTTAACTTCTATATTACCAAATTTACCTTATATAAAACAGTATGTTCCAATGTTAAAGGATTTTTGGAAAAAAGATACATTTGAACCAATGGATAAAAGATATTTCCGTTTGATCGACCGGAACGGCGGTGCTTTCAATTATTATTCTGACGAATTCAGTAATAATTATAACAAAGAGTTTATCTTTGGAAGATTTCAAAAGTTATTTAACCATCCCGATACGTTATCCTACTATAACAAAATGACGCATTTCGATATGTTTGCAAGCTTGCCTGCCCTGCTTCAGGTTGAAGATAGAATGAGCATGTCGGTATCCGTTGAATCCCGCGTACCGATGCTTGATTACAGATTGGTTCAGTTAATGGCTTCAATGCCGCCTGCTATGAAGTTTAAAGGCGCAGAAATGAAATACATTTTAAAAAGAGCGGTACGCGATCTTGTACCTTCTAAAATACTTGATAGAAAAGATAAGATGGGTTTTCCGGTGCCTTTGCATATTTGGGCTAAAGGCAAGGCTAAAAATTTTATAAAAGATGTTTTATTAACCAAGGCATCGCGAAACCGCGGAATATTCGATATTTCAAAAGTAGAAAAATTAATTGAATCAGAGAGACCTTTCGGAAGGCAATTATGGGGAATGCTTTGTCTCGAACTATGGTTTCAACAATTTATCGATAGAGATATTAAATTAGTAAAAGAGGAAGAGCATGAGATACTCACAATACACAAATGATTTTAAAAATTGGCGAGTCGAAAAAATAGGCGTAATAGGTCCCGGAATTGTTGGAATGCCGATGGCAGCTATGCTGGCGTATTCAAAGATTAAAATCGGACAGGACGAGCCTGCCAAAGTAGTAGTTGTTCAAAGAAACTCAAAAACTTCAGGGTGGAAAGTAGATTCGATTAATGAAGGTAAATCTGTTATTGGAGGACTTGAGCCTGAGTTAGATAGTCTAGTAAAATCGGCTGTTGAAGAAGGCATTTTATCCGCAAGCGATAATTATAATGTTCTGGCTGATGCAGATGTTATTCTTGTATGCGTACAGACGGATAAAAACGGATTGAAACCGGATTATGAACCTTTATATGAGGCTCTTAATAAAACTGCAGAAGCCCTGAAGAATAAAAAACCGGGGAAGATGCCTCTTATAATAATCGAATCTACTTTAGCTCCGTCTTCGATGGAAAGTATCATCAAAGCATTATTTGCCGAGCATGGTTTGATTGAAGGTAAGGATATATTACTTGGAAATAGTCCCAACCGCGTTATGCCCGGGCGTCTGGTCGAGCGTATAAAAAGTTCAGATAAGCTTATAGCAGGGCTTAATCCATCGACTCCCGGATTAATAGAAGCAATTTATTCGAATATTGTTACTGAAGGAAATTTATTTAAAACCAACAGCCTAACTGCTGAAGTGGTAAAGACCTTCGAAAATGCATACAGGGATGTACGAATCGCATATTCTGCTGAAATAGCTAAATATTGCGACCTCAAAGATATAAATTTTTATGTGGTTCGTGACAGAGTAAACAGTATGTTGAATCAACAGGACGAAGCCTCGGGTAAACCGAATGAAGTCCCAACGGGCGGGTTATTGATTCCGATGATAGGAGTCGGCGGTCATTGTCTTCCAAAGGACGGGATCTTATTATGGTGGAGAAAAATTGAGAGCAGTGCGGATACGAGTAAAAGCTTGATTTTGAATTCACGCAAAATAAATAACGATTCACCGGCTGCCTCATTAAAACTTGCTGAGACAAAGTTTGGTGATATTTCCGGCAAACGCGTGACTTTACTTGGTGCGGCATACAGGTTCAATTCCGAGGATACTCGCAATTCTCCGACTCTGGTGCTTGCCAAACTATTATTGGAAAAAAACTGTAAGATTGTTATTCATGATCCATTTGTAAGAGCAAAAGATAAAAATTTGAATAAATATGGTCTTCAGGAATATTTTTCAAACGATCTTGAAGAAGCACTTGAGGATACCGAATACATTTTTTTATGCACAGCTCACGAACAGTATATTAAAGAAAAAGAGACAATTTTAAAATTCTCGAAAAAGCTTAATGGCGTTTTTGACGGTTGTAATATTTATAGCCACAAAGATTTTAGTAATTCAAATATAATTTACTCCGGTATAGGCAGAGGAACAAAACTACCTGCCGACAATTTTGTGAAATATGTTTATGATGGATTCCGGGCTGTAGAAAAAGGAGTATCTAATGAATTGTTAGGGATAGTCGAATTTCTTAACAGGGAATATGCAGCAGATGACTTTAATATTATTGATTTTAAAGAAGTCCAATTGCTTGCAGGAAGTTGTACAACAGGCTGCAAAATTGTTGATCCGGATACCGAATGCAGAATACCATCTTATAATGAAGATATCTCTCAGCTTGTAAAATATACAATAGAATCCGAAGAGTACTCTAAAAAAGTAATCTAACTTTTCCAATCTTTAATTTCGAATTGTTAAAAGGATATTTAATAAAATGAGTTCATGGGGTATAGTCGGAGGCGGTGTCTTGGGAATGACTTTAGCATTACGTCTAGCTAATGCCGGACACAAGGTTACTATATATGAAAAAAATATGAATTTGGGAGGTTTGCTTAAATCTGCCCAAATGGATGATGTTACCTGGGATGCTTATTATCATGTTATTTTGAAATCCGATCTTAGCTTAAGGGCATTGCTTAATGAAATTGATTTGGAGAAAAATATTAACTGGGTTGAAACAAAAACCGGGTTTTATACGGATGGAAAATTTCAATATATGTCCGGTGTAATTGACTTTTTAAAATTTCCGGCAATTTCTTTGATCGATAAGTTTAGATTAGGCATCACAATTTTGTACGCTTACTCCGAAAAAAATTGGCGCAAGCTGGAGCAGATCTCTGTTGAAAAATGGCTTAGGAAATTATCCGGGAACAATACTTTCGAGAAAATTTGGAAACCATTGCTCATTTCCAAGCTTGGGGAAAGTTATAAAGAAGTACCTGCTTCGTTTATATGGGCTACAATCCAAAGAATGTATGCAGCAAGAAAATCCGGCGTAAAAAAGGAAATGTTTGGATACGTGAATGGTGGTTACAGAACAATTTTAAAATCCTTTGTAACCCACCTTCAAAATATTGGAGTTGAAATAAAAACAGGTTCTCCTGTAAAATCAGTTACTAAAAGTTTAAATCAAAAAATTAAAATTAGTTTAGAGAATAACGATTATTTTGATTATGATCAGGTTATAGTGACTACGCCTTCACCGCAAGCAATCAATTTGTGTCCCGAAATTTCTGATAAGGAAAAACATTTACTTCAAGAATTAAAATATATAGGTGTAATTTGTCCGTCTTTTTTATTAAAAAAGTCGCTTGGAAATTGTTATATCACAAATATCACTGATTCTTGGGTTCCATTTACGGGCATAATAGAGATGTCTGCATTAGTTGATAAATCAAACTTCAAAGGAGCAACGCTGGTATATTTACCTAAATACATTCCTTCGAATGATGAACGATTTGATTTAACAGATGATCAGATAGTTAAGCCTTTTTATGAAGCGCTCAGAAAAGTGTTCCCGCATCTTGATCAGACAGATTTGATTTCTGCAAATGTTTCAAGAGCAAGGTTTGTTTTTACGCAGCCTACATTTAGTTATTCACAAAAACTTCCGCCTGTAATAACCTCTGTTAAAAATTTATTTGTAGTTAATAATGCACACATAATAAATGGAACCAATAATGTAAATGAAATAATCATCTTGGCGGATACAACCCTTCAAAATATAATCAATTTTCAGACCATGAACAGACCAAAGCAAGAAGTGCCGGATAGTATAAAAATATAAAATATTTTCTAATTGAAAAGAAAAACTAACGTGTATGAACGGTTTGGAATTTATTTCGGGATATTTTGATAAACGTAAAGTAACTTCATCTGTACACAAACAGGTCTTTCTGTTTATTATATCCGGCGGAATATGTTTTATCACGGATTTAGCAATACTAGTATTTCTTGTGGAAATACTCAAAATGAATGTTATTGTTGCAAACTGTATTTCCGTGATCTTTACAATTTTTTTAGCATATCAACTAAATGTTAAATTTATATTTCAGAGCGGTAAATTTGGGCTTCGTAAAGAAATATCGCTTTTTTACATCTTTTCGGGGATAAGTTTCTTTTTAGATGTATTCTTCCTGTTTATACTTGTAGATTATGTCCTGATGTGGTACGTACTAGCTAAAATTATTGTTTCCCTTGTTGTGGCTCTATTTAATTTCAGTACGCGCAAATGGTTTATATTTTCTAAGTAGATATAGTATTTTAGTTTATAAAAAGGAATACTCTAAATTTAAGTTTTATGAAAAATTCAAAAAACACCCTGAAACTGTTGCCGCTAAATGCTCTTAAAAAGACCGGAAACGTAGATCATGCCGATTGGAATTACAAGTTCCTTTTGGGGTATATTCAGCGTCAACGCTTTGAATTAATCTTAAAACTGATTAATAATTACAAATTTGAGAATTTACTTGAGGTTGGATACGGAAGCGGAATTTTTCTTCCTCAGCTTTCTAAACACGCAGAAAAAATTTACGGGATCGATATTCACTTAAATAATAAAATTGTAGAAGAAACACTTTTAAATTTCGGTACAAAAGCTAAATTATATTCAGGAAGCGTTGAGAAGATACCGTTTGAAGATAATTTCTTTGATGCACTTATATCTGTAAGTGCATTGGAATTTGTGAATGACCTTGATGCTGCATGTATTGAAATACGACGAATTTTGAAAAATGACGGCAATCTATTTGTGGTAACTCCGGGGCACTCAAAATTGCTTGATCTCGGTTTAAAAATATTAACCGGAGAAAGCGCCGCAAAAGATTACGGAAATAAGAGGGAGAGGACAATTCCGGTTTTAACCAAATATTTTAATGTTAAAGAGCAATTATTCTTCCCCGGATTGAATTTAGGGATTCGGTTATATACCGCGTTGCAACTTTCACCAAAGAAATAAAACTTATATGAATAGTCAATCAAGTAAAAATCTATCATGCAGCATCTCGCTTGATCTGGATAATCAATGGTCATATATGAAAATTCACGGTGACAACGGATGGAAAAATTATCCTTCTTATCTTAATACCTTTGTTCCTTATGTGATTAAAATTTTAAAAGATCTCGATTTGAAGATTACTTTCTTTGTTGTTGGTAAAGACGCGGATATAAAAGAAAATACGCCGGCACTTGAAAGCATATCGGGACACAATCATGAAATAGGTAATCATTCTTATAATCACGAATCATGGCTGCATTTATATACAAAGGAACAAATTCGTTCCGAAGTTCTAAAAGCAGAAGAAGCAATTATAAATGCAACCGGTCAGAAACCTGTTGGATTTAGAGGACCCGGTTTCAGCTGGAGCTATAATTTATTTGAAGTCTTATCGGAATCTGGTTATTTGTTTGATGCATCTACATTGCCAACATTTATTGGACCTCTGGCAAGGATGTACTACTTCAAAAAGTCGGATTTATCAAAAGAAGAAAAGAAAGACAGGAAAGAATTATTCGGGAAATTTTCCGACGGTTTTAGACCGTTAAAACCTTATTATTGGGATTTAAAAGAAAACAGACGTCTGCTTGAAATTCCGGTAAGTACAATACCTTTATTTAAGATACCCTTTCATTTAAGTTATTTAATTTATTTAAATAATATCTCCCCGGTAATAATGAAAGCGTATCTTAGGACCGCAATTAATCTATGCAAAATAACAAAAACCGAACCGAGTTTTTTATTGCATCCTTTAGATTTAATCGGAGGAGATCAAATTAAAGATCTGGCTTTTTTCCCCGGAATGAATGTCAGTAGTAAATACAAAACCAAGCTGTTTATTGAAATCATAAACGAAATTAAAAAAAATTTTAGCATTGTTAATATGAGAACTTTTGCCAATAGACTCTCAAGTGGCAAAGACATAAAACAAAAATTTTTTACCAATCGGATTTATACTAAGTATAATCGATAGCCTGACGAATTTTTACAGTATGAAAAATTTTAAGCTAATAAAATTGGTAAAGTTAGAAAATTTTTTTTGTACAAAAAATTGTTAAACAAAAATTTACTACATTATGGTTTCCGCACCTTTAGTGAAAAAGGCAATAGCAAAATATTACAATCCAAATATTAATTTATTAATAGTTGTCACATCGGCTATTTTTTCTGCATTAATTTATTATGTGAGCGGTTTGTTTGTCGGTGAGCCCATTAAATTCGGATTACTTTTAATTACAACACTGCTTTTATTTTTAAAGATATATGATAAGCAAAGTAACTTTATCAAATCAATTATCTGGGGCTACATACTATTCCTAAGCAGTCTATCTTTATACATATCAATGAAGGTTGTAAGAGCCAATATTATAAATCCTCATGAGTGGGATTTTCTAAGTTTTTATTTGTTTGGGAAAGTCGCGATAAACGGATCGAATTTTTACAATATTACAAACTTTCTTAATGTTTTAAGTAATATCACATTGCCATTTACGCCAAGTAATAGTTTCATTAATAGTACTTTAGCATTTCAATATTTACCGCCCAACATCTTTTATTTTATCCCATTGGGATTATTCGATTTTAATTCTGCAAATTATGTATGGCTGACAATTAATATATTATTTATATTTCTCGATATTTCCCTTCTTTATAAGCTCTTTTTCAAGACCAAAAAGTTACTGTATTTTTTAGGTTTACTTTCATTATTTCTATTACTTCCAGGTACTCAAAAGGCTTTATTATTTGAGCAGACAACATTTATATGTTTATTTCTGTTATTAATTATTTGGAAAAATAGAGATTTGCCTAATTCAGGAATATGGTTATCAATAGCAATGTTTACCAAGCCAATATTAGCGATATTTTTTATTTACCCTGTTTTGCGTCGCAAATGGAAAACAATTATTATTGCGGCAATTACTTCTTTGATTATAATTTTGGTTACATTATTAATTTTCGGTTCATCCGTTTTTGTAACATTTTTCACAAGAAATCCAACTTTACGTGTTCCGAATACCACTTACACAGAATGGGTGAACCAATCTCTTTTAGCGACAATACTGAGAGTAACTAACTATGACTTTTCCTACGTAACACCTTTAATTCATCCATTATTTTTGATATCAGCCTTTTTTCTGACTGCCATTTCTTTCTGGATTACTTTCAAAATTGATGTGGATAAAAGCGAATGGGCTTTCGCGATTATTATATTATTAGCGCTGATGATTTATCCGGGTTCAATAAATTCATATGGACCGATGATAATTCCGGTGATAATACTTTTACTTATGGACAGCAAAAAATTATTAAATGGGGGGTGGCTTTATATAATATCAATAACAGCAGTTTATTCGATAATGTATATAAATCCATTTGTGTCATATTTATTCCTCTGGTCTACACTAGTACTTGTAGTTTTTACTAATTCTGAATTAAAATCCGGATTGAAGCCAGTAATATTAAAAAAATTACGTACCCATTAACAAAAAGTCAATTTTGTTACTAATTATTGAGTGAAACAGTAAAAAATACCGGCAAATTATATGGAGAGTAAATTTCTAACAGTTATAATTTTACGGAAGGTAAGTAAATCCGTTAAATGAGTGTCGGTTAAAAATCATGAACCATACTATTCCAAATTGAATATAATCTGTTAATAATATAGAGGAACTAAAACTAAGATTTATTATGGAAACCCAAAAAAGAAAAACATCTGTTTCAATTGTAATTCCTGGTCATAATGAAGATAGTGTCTTAAAAAATAATTTACAAATCGTATATTCATATATGACAAATCTGGAAGATAAATATGAGTGGGAAATTATATTTGTAAATGATGGGAGTTCGGACAATACGGGAAAATTAGCCGATGAATTTGCCGCTACACATTCTAAAATTAAGGTCTTTCATCATAAGACAAATCAACTCTTAGGAGGTGCTTTAAGAACCGGTTTTAAGCGAAGTTCAGGAGATTTTATAATTACCCTGGATATGGATCTTAGTTATGCACCAAACCATATAGAGAAACTTCTAAGTACAATTTTGCAAACCGGAGCTCAAGTCGTAATCGCTTCACCTTATATGAAAGGCGGAAAAGTCTCAAATGTTCCGTTATTACGAAAAATCATGAGCCGTTCGGTTAACTTTTTTTTATCACTTATTGCCCGTGAAGACATCCATACTTTTACAGGCATGGTCAGGGCATACGAGAGCAAGTTCATTAAACAGCTAAATTTAAAAGCAAGAGATTTTGAAATAAATGCTGAGATAATCTATAAAGCGTTACTGTTAAGAGCAAGAATAGTAGAGGTTCCCGCTCACCTGGACTGGGGTTTACAAAATGAAAAGGGAGAAAGCCGGGTTTCAAATATGCGCACGCTGCGTGGAATATTATCCGGTTTTATGTCGGGCTTCATCTTTCGTCCTTACTTCTTTTTTATAGCAGTAGGAGTATTATTATTTCTCATTTCAATGTATGTACTTGCCTGGATATTCATTAATACTTTTATTGTGTTCGCATCCTTGCCGGAAATGCATGGTTTGTTCGATGCGCGGTTCTCGGAATCGGTTTCAATTGTCTTTAAACAGAGGCCGTATTCGTTTATTGTGGGCGGTATTACATTAATCGTTTCGATTCAGTTTTTAAGTATCGGTTTTTTATCTTTGCAAAGTAAGAGATATTTTGAGGAATTATTCCATATAAATACAAATATTTTAAAAAATATAAATAACATTGAAAAAAAAAGAAAAAGAGAATGAGCTCTCTTTACATCAGTCATCCCTTCTTGAATTGAATTTGTCATTTTAAGTCGTTTTTTTGCGAATGAATTATTCTCCACATGATATATGAATAGTTATCATAAGGTATAAATATGGAATACAACCAATTAAAAGAATTATTAAAAGCAGAGCCTGAGAATAGAGGTATTAATTACGAGCGTTTAATTCGCTCAATTCTGAAGCGGAAAGTATTCATAATAGTATCGTTGGTAGCAGCATTAGGTTTAGGCTATCTTTATCTGAAGACAGCCACGCCGGTATATGAGTCGACCGTATTAGTAAAGAAGGAGCAGAACGATAATAAATCGTACAGTAGAGATGACTACAGTCAATTGGTATCACTACAATCCCAGGATGAAATAACAACGGAGATGGCGTTGATAACGACCAGGAGCGTTCTGGAAAAGACAGTTCATTCATTAAAAATGAATTTATATATTGATAAGATAGTTACCCCGGGCGGCGGAAGTAATGAAATAAACAGATCATTACCTTCGTATGATTTATTGTCACAGAGTCCGAAGAATTCTTTATTACCGCAGATATTAAGCTTTGAAATAGATACTCTGAAAGAATCGGGTAAGATGCTCTTGAGTTATGAGGAACCGGGGCGCTATATGCTTTATAAGGTGGAGCAAGATATTAATATTCCGGTCAGATCATTTCCGGCGGTCAATCCGTTAGAAATAAACACTAAAGCATTTAAACTTACCCTAAACTGGCCTAAAGCAGAGAAGGGTTCGGAATTGTTTTTCACGTTATATACAAATTCAGATGCATCCATGCAGTTAGGGAAAAAAGTTACGGTAACGCAGCAAGAGAATACGAATTTAATGGAAATATCGGTAATGGACAGAGTACCGGAGATAGCACAGTTAGAGGCCGGGAGGCTGGTCAAGAAATTTATGGAAACAAGAACGGAGCAGAAAAGGCATAGCATCCAGGAATCCTACACATCAATCGACTCTCAATTAACGGAGACATCAAGAAAGCTGAAGAATTCAGAGAATAATTTAAGTTCATATCAATCGCAAACGGGGATAACCAATCTGGATAAGAATTCAGCTAATATGGTAGACTTTTTAAGCAAATTGGAAACGGAAAAGGTCAGTAATGATTTATTGTTGAGCCAGTATAAGGAAAAGGAAAGCCAATTAAAAGATGTATATAAGAAGCAAGGGTATTTTGATCAATCATATTTATCACCGGATGAAAAGGGTGGTGAAAGCGGAGACGCATTTTCCTCACTGCTGAAACAACTATCAACATTGGAGATAAAAAAGATAGAGCTTCTTCAGAAAGAGACAGAGTCTCACCCGGATATAGTTAGCATAGATAATCAAATATCACAGATAAAGAAGCAGATGAGTTCATATAATCAAAACACTTTGTCAGCCTATAGGATTATAATAAATTCACTGCAAGAAAAGACGAAGAATCTTGAGAATCTGATATCCCGTTATCAGTCGAAGATACAAGGTCTGCCGACAAAGGAAATGAAATTGGTTGGTTTGACGAGAGACAAGGATGTATACGAAAAGGTATTTAACTTGCTTTTGGATAAACGTGAAGAGTTAAGGGTAAAGGAACTGGCTCAGTTTCAAGATATAACAGTAATAGATCCGGCATCACTGCCAAAGATGCCGGTATCCCCGAAGAGGAATTTAGTTCTGATGTTGAGCCTCTTTTTATGGGGAGTTTTAGTGGTGGTCTATATCCTAATTGGGGAAATCAGAGGGAGAAAATATTTGATGCTGGATGAAATAGAGGAGCGTCTAAAGATTCCTTTGTATTCTATAATTCCGACGTTTTCAAAAACGCTTCAAAATAAGATAAAGAAGTCGGAGGAACTAAGTGAAAGGTTTCCGGTTTTATCAAAGGACGACCAGGGGGTAACGGAATCCTATAAGGTATTGCGAACACGTCTTGCATTTAATCCGGATAGCGAGAATAAGGTGATAATGTTTAGCAGTTGTGAAGAGCATAGTGGTAAGACGTCAACGGTAGCGAATTTAGCGTTATCGTTAATATCTGCTGGCAAGAAGGTTCTGCTGATAGATGCAGATCTGAAGCGATGCGGATTGTCGGATTTGTTTAAGATATCGAGGGACTACCCGGGATTAAGTTCATTCTTGAAGGGGGATTTGAATAAGATACCGGTTATGAATCTATCAAATGTAATGGGTCGGTCGAAGGGCGGGGGAATATTAAGCATACTTCCAGCCGGAGATATAACGGAAGAATCAAGCGAATTATTTCAGTCAAAAACAATGATAGAACTGATAAGTGCATTGAAAACAAGTTCATACGATTACATTCTAATAGATACGCCTCCTTTAACACGGGTAATAGATTCACTGATATTAGGTAAAATAATAAATAATATGGTTATGGTTGTAAGGTATAACTATACATTGAGAGAGAGTGTATCGTGGGGAATAAAAGAGCTGAGAAATGAAAATATAAATATAATTGGAGTTGTAGCAAATGCATGCGATATAGAAAAATCTTCTTTCAAATATAAGTATGGTTACGGCTATGGTTATGAATATAGTTATAGCAAAGACGGTAAGAATAAAAGCCAATCGAAAAAAAATAAAAAATTGATTAAGAGCTGACACAAAAATTTCATTTCAATTGTACTATCCAACCTCATTCAAGCAATTTAAAAACCATTAGTTATGTTCTTTTCATCATTAATATAAATTATATCCGGTAAAAAAAATAATAATGCGGCATAATAAACCTTTAACAGAAAATATAAGATGGTTGTTTATTGGTAATATACTTACAAATTTGATATCACTTGTAATCAGCGTATTTTTGATAAGGAAGCTTGCTATTAGCGATTTTGGTATATACAGTATGTTTATGGGCAGCTTCATTGTTTTTTCCATTTTTTCAATTAACCCGGTTTTAGTTTCTCTCAGAAGATTTATTCCCGAATTAGTTCAAAAGAAATATTATGCCTATTTAAAATCAATGGTATACACGCTTATTCTTATTTCACTCTCTCTAGGCAGCTTAATGATTCTATTAGTATATTTTGGGAGGGTTGAAGTTGGACATCTTTTAAATATAGACCATTTCGGTAAGTATTACTCGTTATTTATTATCAATATAATTATTTACTTCGTTATAAGTTTAAACAATGCGATACTGATATCTCTTCATGAACAGAAAATAATTTCCATACTAAATATAATAAGTGTTGTGGTAAGAGGCATTTTGTATGCAGTATTTTTCTCAGTGATAACTATAAGCCTAATCTTTATTATAGAGGCAGCATCACAATCTATCAAAGCAGTTTTTTCTTCTTATTTTGTTAAAAAGAAGATAAAATCCTTAAATGAAGAAGAGGGGCTCGTTATCACTACTGAAGAAAAACTTTTAAATCTAAAGAGATTAAAAAGATTTACATTTCTATCTACTGCAAATGAAGCCGGAAGCCGGTGTATTAAGTCAATACTCAGATTATTATTTTATTTCAGGATTTTTGGGTGCTTCAGCACTGGGATTATATGCATTCCCGTATAAACTATTGGATTCTGTTTTTAACTGGCTTCCTATCAACCAAATTTCGCAAATTGTTAAGCCTTTCTTTATAAGAAAATACTATGAAGAAAATGAAAGTATAATTTATTTAGAAAGGATGTATAATTTCTTTCTTAAAATATATTTGATTATATACTCTATTATTGCCTTCTATTTAGTCGCATACCAAGATTTAATACATGTTTATGTTTTTAAATCTAAGTATATAAATACTCAGGAATTATTAATTATTGTGTTATTCTCATTTATATTTAGGGCAATTGCTTTTCCTGCCGGGACAGTTATGGAAATAAGGGAAAAAGTTGAGTATTTATTAATTTCGAAAATATTTGCTGTAATTAATATCTTTCTGGTAATAATAGTGTTAAACTATACAAACCTCGCATTAATCGGGGTTGCTTTAGCAACAACATTATCAAACATCATGAGAAATCTTTACCTGTTCCTAAAAATTAGGAACACTTTTAATATTAAAACTTACAATATTGATATGATAAAAACATTTGCTTTTTTATTCATCATAGGTTTTGTGGTTATAGCAGTGGGATATTTTTCAGATAATATTATACTTAGATTAGCCCTACCGGTTCTTTTAGGTGTAATATCTTTTATAATCGCCTGGAGACAATTTCAGCCTTTTAATAAATATGAAAGAGATATACTCAATAAAATAATAAGCCGTTTACCGACTAGATTTAATATTATTTCCAAAATTTTAGTATTGAATTCTTAATAATTATAGACTCAGAAAATAATTTATATATGAAAAAGGTTGCTTTTATTATCGGGTATTATCCGCTGGTCAGAGGAGGAGCAGAACTCCAATCAAGGTATTTTTGTGATGAGCTAAAAAATATTTATGAGGTATTTTATATCTCAATACATGGAATGCATAAAAGAAATGATGAATTCATAAATGACGGCTTAAAAGTTTATGCATTAAAGTCAAAATCGATCATGAATCGTAATTATTGTTTTCTCAATTATAGTGCTGTCGTAAAAATATTAAAGAGAGAAAAACCTGACATAATATATGTCAAAAGTCCGGATTCGTCGGGAGGGGTAGCCGCATCTTATTGTAGTGGTGAAGATTGTAAACTTGTTTTTCATTCCTCTGCACCTGTACACGTTCAACCTTTAAAGCTATCTATGAAGAAAACAATAATGTTGGATATTATAGAAAGAGGTCTTACATCTTATGGATTCAAAAATGTTGATTTTGTTATATGCCAGGCGGAATACCAAAAAAAATTATTGATAAAATCATACGGTAAAAAAAAATCAGGTGTTATTTACAATATTCACAAACCGGTAAAAAATACAATAATTAAAGAGAATATATTTAAAGTTTTATGGATAAGTAATATCAAAATGATAAAGAGGCCGGATTTATTTTTTAATATTGTTGCTAAATTTGCTAATAATGAAAAAATAGAATTTTTGATTGCCGGAAGGAATACTTCTAAAGATTTTATTTTAAAAACGGATAATTTAGTGGCTAAGTATAATAATTTTAACTATCTTGGTGAATTACCAAATGATGAAGTTAATAAATTGCTTGAAAAATCACATATATTAGTGAATACCAGTATAAGTGAAGGCATGCCTAATATATTTATTCAGGCCTGGTTAAGAGAAGTGGTTGTAGTAAGTCTGGATGTAGATCCGGATGATTTTATAGTTAATCAAAAAATTGGATTTCGTTCAGGCAGTATAGAGCAGTTAATTAAGGATATTGAATACTTATTCAATAACCCGGGAACTCGAAATATAATGGGAAAAAAAGCAAGGAAATTTGCCGAAGAAAAATTCAATTGGGATACTAATGTTACCAAATTTAAAGAAGTGTTGAAGAGTTTGGAATAATTGATAGCATGATATTTTTTCACCTATATTTTACAGATATATGACAATATTATTATCCTTTCTTTGTTTTATTATCGGGTTAGAATTTTTATATCCTTTTTCAATCAGGTATATGGGATTCCCTCAACTACCTACTCTATCGGTACAGTTTTTAATTATAGGGTTTTTCATATTTGTATATTTAAATTCAATTATTTCAAATAAAAAGCTCAATATTTCTTATCCCACCCTAAAGAATTATGCATTTTTATTCATTGCATTTTTAATGACTGAAATTTTAAGCGCCTTTATAAATTCAAATAGTTTATTATTGGTGATGAAGTCGATGATATCATATAGTATGATCTATTTATTGCTTTTTCTTGCAATACTTGAAATGGACATGGATGATAAAGGGCAAAAAAACTTAATTAAATTTGTTTATTTACTTATCTTAATCCAAATACCCGTTACATTGTACCAATATTTATTTTTAGGTTATTCGAGTGCAGATTATAACTCAGGTACCGTTGCTTCCGCAAATCTTGGAGGTACGGGAACTACCGGATTCCTGATGTTATTTTTTCAGGCATTTTTAGTTGCCAATATATTGATAAAAGGTTTTCATATAAAAAAAATAATTTTTATTCTTCTGACTTTTATTCCTATAGTAGTAGGAGGAGTCAGAATGGGAATTATATTATCTCCGATAACTATTATTTTGACAATTGTTGGATTTTTTCTCATAAATCCTCATAAAAACTTAAAAAAGGTTTATAGAGGAATTTATACAGTTATGTTCACATTGATAATGATGTTGCTATTAATTTTAATCATTATTCCGAATACAAAATTTTCTAACTATCTAAGTCTAGATATTCTTACTAATAAAAAAGCTTTCGAAAAATATGACAGTTCTAACTTAAAATTTAGCAGAACATATCCGTATTATGTTTTATTTAAATATACCTTGAATAGCAATGTAAATTATTTGTTAGGTAATGGTAACCAAGAGATTACCCACTCGAAAATTGCCAATGCCGGGGAGTACAAAATTAAAATACGCAGTATCATATCCAGATGCAGTATTAATACTCGCAAGTAATGGTATAATTGGTTTGATTGTAATTATTTCGATTTTTTTTATAGGAGTAAAATTTTTAAAAAATTACATCAAACTGGAACCTTCGGAATTTATGATAATTGTCGCCTTTTCAATTGTTCCTATTACATTTCTCACAGTATTTTCATTATTTTATACAAGTGCATGGTCTCAACAAATCTGTTTATCATATTGGGTAATTCTTGCGGTTTTACTTCAAAGATATTCAACGTTACGACGTGCTAAGGATTTATTATTGGAATTATAAAATGATTTACTGTAATAATATTTTTTTATTATAAATATTTAATAAAATTAAAAAAAAGCAGTGCTGAATAAAAAATTAACCTTAATTTAGAATGATAGTAAAGGAAATTGTCAATATACATACATTAATATTGCTTTAAACCGTAATATTATTACCGCCATTGTTAAAAATATAAAGAGTTCCAAAGATTTATAAAAGTGCTTTTTTGAGTTAGTTGCTGAAAAGAATGTCTTTCCAAGCTTTTTCTATCCCAACTGTCCGAGTAACTATTACTCAATTTAACTTTTAAAAAAATCGATATTTTCTCTCTGCTCAATACGACAATATCAAATCAGTCGTAAAAAATAATCTCGGATATTAATCGTTTTGACGGTTTTTTTATCATAGTAAACTCAAGCTATCAACGTGCGCCGCATAAACAAATAATCACACAAAATATTATCGAAATGATTTATCATAATATTGATGAGTCTGCTCTAAAACGCCAAAATTATTTTAACCTTTTTAGAATGGACACATGAATAAAAAAATAAAATCATATAAAGCAGATTTTCTTATTGTAGGGGTTGGATTTTCGGGTGCAACATTTGCTCGTTATGCAGCAGATGCAGGTTATTCCGTCCACTTAATTGATAAGAGAAAACATATCGGTGGTAATTGTTACTCATATACTGATGAAGAAACCGGTATTGAAATACACAAATATGGGCCACATATTTTTCATACTAATTCTAAGGAAATCTGGGATTTTTTAAATAAATATACAACCTTCAATAATTATGTTAATCGAGTTAAAGCAAGAACTAATGGAAGTATATATTCCTTACCAATAAACTTACATACTATCAATCAATTCTTCAATAGAACATTTAATCCAACAGAAGCTGAAAACTATATCGATCAAATTAGAGTAAAAAATATTCCTATAAATAATTTTGAAAATTATATTTTAAGTTCTATCGGAAGTGAATTATATGAAGCATTTTTTAAATACTATACGATAAAACAATGGGGTATTGAACCTAACAAGATTAATATTTCGACTGCAAAAAGGTTACCTATTAGATTTAATTATAATGATAACTATTTTAATGATAAATTTCAGGGTATTCCTGTTGACGGATATACAAAGATCTTTAATAGAATGTTAGACCATCAAAATATAACAGTAGGATTAGAAACTGATTTTATGGAATTTAAATTTAATTGGAAGACAAAATATCGTAAATTGGTTTTTACCGGAGCCATAGATCAATTTTTTGATTATAAATTTGGTTATTTGCCCTATAGAACTGTTTCGTTTAAAGAAATTCGTGGAAAGGATATACAAGGTAATGCTGTAATAAATTATACTGATATGAATAATCAATTTACAAGGATTCACGAACATAAATGGTTTACACCTGAAAAGAAATTTGAAAATTCTATTGCATTTGAAGAGTATTCAGATTTTACAAACAGCAAAAAAGAGCCTTATTATCCAATTAGAAACTCTGAAAGTGATTTATTATACAATAAATATTTAAAATTAGCTAGGTTAGAAAAAGATGTAATATTTTTAGGAAGAATGGCTGAATTTAGGTATTATGATATGCATCAAGTTATTGGAGCAGCAATTAAAAAATTTAAAAATTATGTGATGGGCTAATAAATGAAAAGCATTATCGATAATGTAATTAATGTTAATTTACCAACACACAATTATGCACAATTATTAAGATTTATAATAGTGGGCGGATTTACTGCAACGTTAGATTTTTTGATTTTATTTTTGTTGGTTCATTACAATGTATTAGGATATTTTTATGCTGCTGCTATTGGTTTTCTAATTGGTAGTAGCATCAATTATTTAATTAGTATAAAATGGATCTTTTATAGCGGTAAATTTAAGAGCAGAGCAGGGGAATTTGTATTATTCATTTCTTTAACTTCAATTGGATTGTTTATTAATCAATTCGTTATGTATTTAGCTGTATCAATATTAGGTATATTTTATTTACTTGCGAAAATAATAGCCTTATTTATAGTTACGACCTATAACTTTATATTTAAGAAATTTATCATTTTTTTAAAATGATAGGTAAATATATGGGAAGTGAACTAACAGTAGTTATTCCGGTTTATAATGAAGAAGAAATTATACAAGATGTAATTAAAGATTGGATTAATGAATTAACCGAATTACATATTGATTTTACCATTAATGCTTATAATGATGGTTCTAAGGATAAAACAATAAGAAAACTTAATGAATTAAAAAATGAATATCCCGCATTAAATGTAATTGATAAACAAAATTCAGGGCATGGGCCAACAATTTTACAAGGTTATAGAGAAAGTAAATCTGAATGGATTTTTCAAGTAGATTCAGATAATGAAATGAAAAGCTCATATTTTTATAGAATTTGGAATGGAAAAGAGAATTATGATTTCATTTTAGGAAAACGTGCTGACAGATTTAGTCCGTTATCTCGTAAAATTATTTCATTAATATCAAGATTAACTATAAAAATGTTTTATGGAAGGGGTATCTATGATGTGAATTCTCCTTATCGTCTATATCGGAGAGAGAAATTTGAAGAATATTTTAATAAGATAACTAGTAGCACTTTTGCCCCAAATGTAATTTTATCAGGTATTGCAGCTAAAACTAAAATGCGAATAAAAGAAATCACAGTCCCTTGTCAATTAAGACAAACTGGAGAAGTATCAATTAAAAAATGGAAATTGTTAAGAGCTGCTTTACTCTCTTTTTACCAAACAATATCTTTTTCAAAAAAAATTAAAAGTTTTAAGTTATGAATTCACTCTAAAAAGGGTAAAAATGTTATCCTGAAAGTGCGAAGCGACTTGAAAATTATAATGCTTAAGTTGGAAAGTTATTTTTGAAAAAGCTGATATTTTTTCTTTGCTCAATACGACAATCTCAAGTCAGGCGTAAAAAATACATCTTGGATATTAATCGTTTTACCGGTTTTTTTATGATAGTAAACTCAAACTATCAATGTGAGTCACTTAAACAAATAATCACACAAAATATTATCAAAATGATTTATCATAAAATTGATAATTTATTAAACGGTGAGGATTTATTCAGAATGAAGAAATGCAATGCTATTGTAAAAGAAATAGCCGGAAAATATGACAACGTTCATTTAATTAACCCTGATAATTAGATTTTTGATTCCGAAGAACAAATAGATTATTAACATTTTAAGAGAATAGTCATAAAAAGATTTTGCAAAAATATAATCTGAGTAACTTTAAAAGATGTAAAACGCTATCCAAGAGTTTGGGATATTGCAGTTTTCTAATCACTTATCTTTTTGCAATAACATTTAATTGAAACGACAAAGGGTAAAATGAAGGTTTTATATGTTAGAAATGAAGATATCGAAAGATCCCATTACACTATCAGCCAGGTAGAAACTGTAAAAGCATTGAGAGGAAAAAATATAGATGCCAGATTAATGGTAAAGGGTAGTAAAAAATCAAAAATCCCTTATTTGATCGAACTTAAAAATCCTTTAAGGAAGAATAGATATTATATGCTTTATATCTTATTTTATCTTCCGTACTATGTTATAAAAAATAAGATGGATTACGTAGTCATCGATGAAAAAACCGTCTTCTCCGCCATAATATTAATGTTAATTAAGAAAATATTTGATTTTAAGATTATCCTTGATGTCAGAACCGTACCTGTTGAATATAAAAAAGTACTATTCAGACGGAAGTTATCTTATAAAATTGCTACCAAATTATGCGACGGTGCGATATTTATTACAAAGGCTACACAAGAAGTCTGTGAAAAGGAATACGGCCTAAAATTCAAGAAGACAACAATTGTTACATCTGCTGCAAATGTAAATAAATTTAATAAGAACGTTGAAATAAATCTGGACAAGAATATTGTTGACAAATTAAAGAATCACTTTGTGTTGTTATATCACGGTACAATAAGCCCCAATAGAGGTGTCCAATTAATTTTGGATGCGGTAAGTATATTAAGGGCCAAAATACCTAATATATTATTTTTATCGATTAGCAATAACAATCAGTTATTAAAAAATTATTGTCAAGAGAATGAACTCGAAATCGATGATAGTATATTATACATGGATACTCAGGATAATGCAATAATGCCTCAATATATAAAATTAGCCGACGCTGGAATAATTCCGTATATCAGAATCAAATGGTGGGAAATTTCTTCACCGCTTAAATTGATGGAATATGCATCAATGGAGAAACCAATTATTTTAAGCGATATAAAAGCACATACCGATGTAATACCAGAAAATTCCGATTTTGTAGTGTACTTTAATCCAGATATTAAGAATGAACTCGCCGATAAAATATTATATGCTTACGAGAATCTGAGAGAATTAAAAAATAATACTTGGAAGGGAAGAAAAATAATTGTCGATAATTATTCTTGGGATAAATTAGCCGATAGACTGAATGATTTTTTCCAAAATCTGAGCATTAGTTCGCGTCGCCTAAATGAAAATGCGGTCCAAAATGAAAAGATAATTTAAATTTCAAAATATTCAAAAGTATAAAACAGTAATTGGAGGGCAAATGATTTCCGTTAAGGATTGGATACAAAAAATAATTATAAAAAGGATTTATGCTTTGGGCTACCTCCTAAATGTTATTGGAATTAAAATCGGAGAACCTGTTTTTATAGTAGGTAGTGGAAGGTGCGGAACCTCTTTACTCATGAAAATATTAAACTCACATTCGGGAATTACAGTTTTTCCGGGCGAAGCAAACAATTTGTGGCATCCCAAATTATATCCGACAAATAAAGCTGAGATTAATGTGCCTCCCATTGAATTCGATCCAAAAGCGTTTACTAAAATTTCGGTAAATAGCTGGCCGTCTAACAATATAAAGAAAATAAAAGGTACGTTTAATGGTTATCATTTCATTAGGGGAAAAAGGAAAGTTTTTATTGTTAAGAGTGCAATGATTTCGTTCATGATACCTCAGATAGTAAAAATTTTTCCGAATGCAAAATTCATCCATTTATACAGAAATGGCCCGTCCACTATAGAGTCATATTTTAAGAAGAACTTTGGAATATATTCTAATTACACATATTCTGAAGATGAATACTATAAATTATGCGCGAAGTACTGGAATAGCTGTATACTTGAAATTGAAGAAGTTAAAAATGTATTGCCAAATAAAGAAAGTTCGATGATTGAAGTAAGTTATGAGGAGTTATGCGAGGATCCAATAAAATTTACCCGGAATCTGTCAAATTTCCTTAACATCGATTTCAAAAAATTTAAATTTGACTTTTCTAAAATAAAAAGTACAAATAGCAAAGCTGAAAAATCTATTAAATTACAAAAATTAGGAAATATAATTGATGATATCATACATCCTGCAATGAAATTAAAAGGATATGTCTCGTAAAAAATGGACAATAATAGTTGTTTTGGCTAAATATAAAAATCTTTATTGTAAAATCTTTTGATAAAATGAATATCATTCAAATAAAATTGCAAAAAAAACTTTTATGAAAATAATAATATTCACATATTTATTTCCTAATTCTAGGAATGAAATAAGAGGTGTGTTTAACCTATCAAGAGCTAGAGCTTTTAAGGATAAAGGGCACGACGTGTGTATTATAGCTCCAGTTTCGCTCAATCCGGAGTTTAAATATTTATGGCCAAAGCCTCAAATTTTTAAGCAAATAAAGACTCTGCTAGATCTATTAAAAATTCCCTATAAAGAAAAAATAGAAGGTATTACCGTCTATCATCCCAAATGGATTAAACCTCCGGACAAATTCTTATATCGTTTTACATATGTGTTTTTGCATTTATTTGCCGGTAAAAAGATAAAAAAAATTTCTTTGGAATTTGGACCTGATTTTATAATCGGAACATGGATGAATCCTTTTTGTGTGTATGCAAAGTATTTTAAAAAATATCTTAAAATTCCATTTTTTGCTTTAGCTGAAGGAAATGACGTTTATAAATTCCCATTTATATTTTCAGGTTTTGATCATCTTACAAAGATCATTAATAATAATTGTGATGCTATTATTTCTGTTTCTCAAGGAATGAAAATACATATATCTGAAAAAACAGAATTAAAAAATGTACACGTTATACTCAATGGTTATGATAAGAGCAAGTTTTTTTTAGTTGAATCAAAGAAAAAAAGAAGCCCTGAAATATTAAAAATAGTAGTGGTTGCCATGTTTAATCCCAAAAAAGGCCATATGGTACTTTTAAAAGCGCTTAAATTAATTAAAACACCAATTCAGCTTTTATTCATCGGCAATGGACCTTCTATGGAAGAATGTAAAAATTTTGTTAGTAAAAATTCTTTGAATAATATTGTGCATTTTGCGGGAAAAGTTTCACACTCAAGCGTCCCGTCTTATCTCCAGGATTATGATTTGTTGTGTCTACCAAGTGTAGATGAGGGCTTACCAGCTGCTCCTTTAGAAGCAATGGCTTGTGGTCTTCCAGTAGTAGGTACAAACATACAGGGTACTAATGAGATCGTTAAAAATGGATTTAACGGATATTTGTGTCAACCGAGTTCTATTGAGGATCTTGCTGATAAAATAAATTTGGCTTCGGAAACACCATGGGATAATAAGACAATATCTTTATGGGTTGCTTCAAATTTTGGATGGGATATTTGGGTAGATAATATATTAAACCTTTATAAAAAATACTCATCAAAATATTTTTTAAAATAGTTATAAATTATTTGTAAATGACAATGCAAAACATTTTATTTTTCAGAAAT
>CAVVVS010000005.1:0-70042 GCA_963751355.1 uncultured Ignavibacteriales bacterium
GGGAGTACGATCGCAAGGTTGAAACTCAAAGGAATTGACGGGGGCCCGCACAAGCAGTGGAGCATGTGGTTTAATTCGATGCAACGCGAAGAACCTTACCTAGGCTTGAAAAGCAAGCGACCGGGTGTGAAAGCACCCTTCCCTTCGGGGCGCTTGTACAGGTGCTGCATGGCTGTCGTCAGCTCGTGCCGTGAGGTGTTGGGTTAAGTCCCGCAACGAGCGCAACCCCTACCATTAGTTGCCATCAGGTAATGCTGAGCACTCTAATGGGACTGCCTACGCAAGTAGTGAGGAAGGTGGGGATGACGTCAAGTCCGCATGGCCCTTACGCCTAGGGCTACACACGTGCTACAATGGGTGCTACAATAGGTTGCTAAACCGCGAGGTGGAGCCAATCCTTTAAAGGCATCCTCAGTTCGGATTGAAGTCTGCAACTCGACTTCATGAAGTTGGAATTGCTAGTAATCGCGGATCAGCACGCCGCGGTGAATACGTTCCCGGGCCTTGTACACACCGCCCGTCAAGCCATGGAAGCTGGGGGTACCCAAAGGCAGTGTCCTAACCGCAAGGGAGGAGCTGTTTAAGGTAAAACCGGTGACTGGGGCTAAGTCGTAACAAGGTAGCCGTACCGGAAGGTGCGGCTGGATCACCTCCTTTCTAAGAGTAATCAGAACCTTTAACACTGATGGTTTTTCACTCACTCTTTCTTTTTTTTCTTTAAGTATTTTACTTAAAGACTGTTTACATGAGTATGTTCTTATTGTAATGTTCAGAAACTAAGCATGTGGCTCAGATGGTTAGATCGTTCCGAAATTTTGGATGATCATTTGTTCTTATTATTGAATTCATCTGGAAATATGGTTCGGTAACTTAGTTCTTATTTGTAATGTATGGAAACTGGGCCTGTAGCTCAGATGGTTAGAGCGCACGCCTGATAAGCGTGAGGTCAGTAGTTCAATTCTACTCAGGCCCACTAATTATGGGTGTGTGTTAAAAATACTTTTAACCTATTACCCCATAAAACCTTAAAAAAGTTTTTGGGGCTATAGCTCAACTGGGAGAGCGCCGCCCTTGCAAGGCGGAGGTTAGCGGTTCGATCCCGCTTAGCTCCACTATAGTTTTATATTGTTTTGTTCTTTGAAAGATTGAAAGAGTAAAAATGAGTAATCCCGAATGATCGGGATAAAAATTTTACTGAGCCAGAAAAAGTAAAGTCTTTTCTGTAAAAGATAGAAGAGCACAATCTATTTGTGAATAGAAATTTTGGTTAAGTTACTAAGGGCATACGGTGGATGCCTTGGTACGAGAAGCCGATGAAGGACGCGACTACCTGCGATAAGCCACGAATAGGTGGAAATAACCTAAGACCCGTGGATTTCCGAATGGGGCAACCCGCTGCGAGTAATGTCGCAGTATCTGCATCTGAATACATAGGGTGCATGAAGGCAACCTGGGGAACTGAAACATCTAAGTACCCAGAGGAAGAGAAAGCAAAAGCGATTTCCTGAGTAGTGGCGAGCGAAAGGGAAACAGTCTAAACCTTCTAACATGTTAAAGGAAGTAACCGTTGTGTTAGAGGTGTTGCGGGGCATATTTGGGCTGAATTACTGATAAGCCGAAGAGTAAGAAATTATATTATTAGCTGAATATTCTGGAAAGTTTAACCGCAGAGGGTGATAGTCCCGTAAGCGAAAATGATATAACTCTTTGAGATATGTTCCCAAGTACCACGGAGTAAGAGGAATTCTGTGGGAATCTGCCAGAACCATCTGGTAAGACTAAATACTCTCTCGTAACCGATAGTGAATCAGTACCGTGAGGGAAAGGTGAAAAGCACTCCTTGAAGGAGGGTGAAATAGTACCTGAAACCGTATGCTTACAAACGGTTGGAGTCCCGATTTATCGGGATGACAGCGTGCCTTCTGGATAATGAGCCAACGAGTTACTCGTATGTTGCAAGATTAATCTGCTAAGCAGAGTAGTCGAAGCGAAAGCAAGTCCTAATCGGGCGTTTAAGTAACGTGCGGTAGACGCGAAACCGGGTGAGCTACCCTTGTCCAGGATGAAGTGAGGGTAAAACCTCATGGAGGTCCGAACCAATGTGGGTTGAAAACCGCTTGGATGAGGTGAGGGTAGGGGTGAAAGGCCAACCAAACTCGGAAATAGCTCGTATTCCTCGAAATAGCTTTAGGGCTAGCCTCGAGTAATAGTGTAGCGGAGGTAGAGCACTGATTGGGCTAGGGCTGTCACAACGGTACCAAACCCAGACAAACTCCGAATTCCGTATACATGTTTCTCGGGAGTCAGGCAGTGGGGGATAAGCTTCATTGCCAAAAGGGAAACAACCCAGACCACCAACTAAGGTCCCCAAATAGTAGTTAACAGAGAAAGGATGTTCAATTGCTTTGACAACTAGGATGTTGGCTTAGAAGCAGCCATTCATTTAAAGAGTGCGTAATAGCTCACTAGTCAAGCGATCGGGCGTCGACAATTCTCGGGACTTAAACTACTTACCGAAGTTGTGGACTTCGACTTGTCGGAGTGGTAGAGGAACATTCTATGTGCAGCGAAGCTGTGCTGCGAGGCATGGTGGAGCGCATAGAAAAGCAAATGTTGGCATAAGTAACGATAATCTCGGTGAAAAACCGGGACACCGAAAGTCTAAGGTTTCCTGAGCAATGTTAGTCATCTCAGGGTTAGTCGATCCCTAAGCCGAGGCCGAAAGGCGTAGGTGATGGAAAACAGGTTAATATTCCTGTACCTGGTAAATTTTGTTTGACCATAAGGAGGGACGCAGGAGTGAAGGTCAGCCGCCTGATGGATTAGGTGGTCTAAGTGCGTAGACTGAAAGAGTAGGCAAATCCGCTCTTTCTTAAGGTCGAGACACGAACGGGATCTCGTATTCGAGAACAAACTGACCGTAATCATACTGCCGAGAAAATCTTCGTATGGGAGAAATTTATCGGATCGTACCGCAAACCGACACAGGTAGACGGGATGAGTATTCTAAGGTGCTCGAGTGAGCCGTGGTTAAGGAACTCGGCAAATTAACCCCGTAACTTCGGGAGAAGGGGTGCCCCAAGTAGGTGAAAATCTTCGCGATTCGAGCTGAAAGGGGCCGCAGTGAAAAGGCCCAAGCGACTGTTTAACAAAAACACATGTCTCTGCGAAGTCAATTAAGACGATGTATAGGGACTGACACCTGCCCGGTGCTGGAAGGTTAAGAGGAGAGGTCACCCCGACTTGTCGGGGGAAGCTTTGAATCGAAGCCCCAGTAAACGGCGGCCGTAACTATAACGGTCCTAAGGTAGCGAAATTCCTTGTCGGGTAAGTTCCGACCTGCACGAATGGTGTAACGATTTGGGCACTGTCTCAACCACGGGCTCGGTGAAATTGTGGTACCGGTGAAGACGCCGGTTACCCGCATATGGACGGAAAGACCCCGTGCACCTTTACTGCACCCTAACATTGGGTTCGGGTAAAGCATGTGTAGGATAGGTGGGAGGCTTTGAAGCCGGGGCGCTAGCTTCGGTGGAGCCAATGGTGAAATACCACCCTTGTTTTATCTGGATTCTAACCTCGATCCTTGAATCAGGATTAGGAACAGTGTTAGGCGGGTAGTTTGACTGGGGCGGTCGCCTCCTAAAATGTAACGGAGGCTCTCAAAGGTTCCCTCAGCATGGTTGGTAATCATGCGGCGAGTGTAAACGCAAAAGGGAGCTTGACTGCGAGACTTACAAGTCGAGCAGGTGCGAAAGCAGGAGTTAGTGATCCGACGGCTTCGAGTGGAAGAGCCGTCGCTCAAAGGATAAAAGGTACGCCGGGGATAACAGGCTGATCTTACCCAAGAGTTCATATCGACGGTAAGGTTTGGCACCTCGATGTCGGCTCATCGCATCCTGGGGCTGAAGAAGGTCCCAAGGGTTTGGCTGTTCGCCAATTAAAGCGGTACGTGAGCTGGGTTCAGAACGTCGTGAGACAGTTCGGTCCCTATCCTATGCGGGCGGAGGATACTTGAGAAGGGTCGCTTCTAGTACGAGAGGACCGAAGTGAACGTACCTCTAGTGTACCAATTGTCGCGCCAGCGGCATCGTTGGGTAGCTATGTACGGTTGTGATAAGCGCTGAAAGCATCTAAGCGCGAAGCACGCTTCAAGATTAGGTATCCCTGTCGTAAGACACTAAAGACTCCTCGGAGATGACGAGGTTGATAGGCTGCAGGTGTAAGTGTGGTAACACATTCAGCCAAGCAGTACTAATAAGTCGTGAGGCTTAACCATTAAATTTTTATTCATTAGTAGATTTAGTGGCTGTTCTATCCGGCTCAGTTCTTTCAATCTTTCTTTTATTTTTTTTGAGTTTAAATTTTGGTGGTTTTAGCCAGGGAGAAACACCTCTTCCCATTCCGAACAGAGAAGTTAAGCCCCTGTACGCCGATGGTACTGCATGCGCAGGTGTGTGGGAGAGTAGGTAGCTGCCAAGATTTATTTTAACAACCCCGGTTTTCCGGGGTTGTTTATTTTTAAATATCATAATACCTTAATGAGGTAAAATGGTTATAAATAATTTGTAATGCTTCTTAAATTTATTTTAAACTTTATTAAAGTAATATGAATGAATTTATTTTATAATAATCACTATCGTTTTAAAAACCCCTCTTTACATTCAGATTCCGAAAATTTTCAAGATAAGCCCTTGTATGCCGATGGTAGTGCATGCGCCCGACAAGTCGAGAAGAGGGAGAGAAGGATCAACCAAGATTTATTTTAATAACCTCGATTTTTTTTAACCGAATAATTCTAAAATTAAAATCGTGAAATTTTTATTGATACTTTTTATTTGTTTGTTTGTGAAGTGATATTCGTCTTATTAATTAGTTTATTGGTAAGTTAAATTTGTGGAGTACTTTTATTTAAATTAAATGAGGATTATTTAATGATCTATAATATCTGGAAATTATTACATGTTTTATTCGTAATTATATTTCTAGGTAATATTACCTTGAGTATTTTTTGGAAAATGCAGGCTGATAAATCAAAAGATAGATTGAGAATAGCTTATACATTTAAAAATATAATTAAAGCTGATAGAATATTTACCATGCCGTCCGTAACTTTTCTGATCATATTCGGTATGGGTGCTGCAATGACGCGGAACTATTCTCTGATAGAAACTAGCTGGATTTTTTGGTCAATCATTTTAATCATAATCTCAGCTTACGCATTTATGACTAAGGTTGTACCGATACAGAAAAAAATATTAGCATTAGCCAATAATGAGGATAAATTTTCGTTTGATGAGTACGGCAAGCTTTCAAAGAAATGGAATATTTGGGGAACAGTTGCTGTCATAACGCCGTATATTGCTGTCCTTTTTATGGTTCTTAAGGTTTAGTGACGATAATAGTTAATAAGTGCTGCCCATCTCTATAATTCTGCACGGACCGGGTATTTCTGATGTAGGAAAGATCTTTTTTTAATATTTTCATAAATACACGGTCTTGCATCCCTGGTTTTTAATTCATAAAATTTAATTTTCTATTACTTTGTTGAAATAATAAATATTTGATATTAAAATTGAACTTATTGAAAAAACTTTCGCGAAATTATGAATGTTTTGGGTTTGGATTTAAATGATTATAGTTTAAAGGATACTCCCAAACGCATTGCTAAAATGTATGTTAAAGAAATTTTTAGCGGATTAAAACCGGGTAATAAGCCTAAGCCGACTCTTTTTGAGAATAAATATAAATTTACTGAAATGCTGGTGGAGAAAAATATTACATTATATTCATATTGTGAGCATCATTTCGTGCCCATTATTGGTAAAGCACACCTGGCATACTATTCTTCTGGAAAAGTAATTGGTATATCCAAATTAAACCGGTTGGTAAAGTATTATGCAAAACGTCCTCAAGTTCAGGAAAGATTGAAGGTTCAAATTGCACTGGAGGTGAAAGAAACATTACAGACCGACGACGTTGCAGTGGTAATCGATGCAGATCATCTTTGTGTTGCCTCAAGAGGAATTGAAGATGTAAATAGTTCTACAGTAACCTCAAGCTATCACGGTAAATTCCTAAATCCAAAAGTAAAAGAAGAATTTTTGTCCTATCTATGGAAATAATTAAAACCCTAGTATTCATTTGCTTTTTAATTATTGGTTATCTATGTATTATCAAAATGAAAATATTATTATATTTAAAACAGCTTTAAGATTATTAACATAATTAATGATTACTTCTCCGTATTTTCGAGATTGAACTCACGGGAAAATGTACTTAGATACTTGAATGTCAATAAATTGTATATAAGATTTTTTCAGTAATTAACTAATTTATATAAGACCATAGTTTCTTATTTATTTTAATACAATCCAAAAAAATTATTAGAAATGAACAAATATCTACAGATTTGCTATGAAAAAAAATTTTAAGTCTCTAATTTTATTCACCTTCATTTCGTTGTTTTTTTATTCATGCAGTACCGTTCCGATTACGGGAAGAAAGCAGCTTGATTTGATTCCCGATAATGAAATGTTGTCTATGAGTTTTCAGGAGTATAACCAGTTTTTACAGCAGAATAAAGAAAGCACCAATCAGCAGGAAATTAATCTTGTTAAGCGAGTCGGCGGAAAAATTGCGGACGCCGTTGAAAGATATTTTGCTCAGCATAATCTCTCACAAGAATTAAACGGCTATAAGTGGGAATTTCACTTAATTGAAAGTAAAGAAGCGAACGCCTGGTGTATGCCTGGGGGTAAGGTAGTTGTTTATACGGGGATTCTCCCGATAACTAAAACAGAAAGCGGGCTGGCTGTTGTGCTTGGACATGAGATTGCTCACGCCGTTGCCAAACACGGAAATGAAAGAATGAGTCAAGGGCTAGTTACTCAGTTAGGTGGAGTAGCCTTATCAAAGGCTCTTGAAAACAAACCTTCTGAAACCAGAAATTTATGGCTGGCTGCGTACGGACTCGGCAGTCAAGTTGGTGTATTACTTCCTTACAGCAGATTACAGGAAAGTGAAGCCGATCATCTCGGATTAATCTTTATAGCGATGGCTGGCTACAATCCGCATGAAGCATTAAGCTTTTGGGAAAGAATGGAGAAAGCACAAAACGGGCAGGCTCCGCCTGAGTTTTTAAGTACACACCCTTCAAATGAAACAAGGATTCGGAAAATAAAGGAAGAGATTCCTGAAGCTATGGGATATTATAATAAATAATCGAATATTAAATACTTTATGAAGTTCAATAGTCCTAAGGAATGCTTGACTACTAATTCGTATGATATTAGGGCGGGGCATAAAAAATCAGAAAAATATTTCTTCCCCTGAAAATACTACTTTAGTTTCTGCTAGAAAATCATGAAGACATTTTCTGTTTTTCCCGAATATAAATAAAGCATCGGCAAACCAAAAAATAATTCCGAAAACAGGAAATGCTGAAATTGCGGCTGGTATTAAATATCTTAAAAGGTAAGTTTTTGAAAGCCCGGGAAGGTTTCCGTTGTTATCGGTAATTTTAATTCCGATAATCTTCTTCCCGACGGTTTGTCCGTATTTGTAAAGATAGTAGCCGTTAACTATAAAATATACAAGTATTGTAAATCCCACAAGAATAAAGAATAACAATTTCAGATACTCACTATCTCCGGAAAAAATCCTTCGGAAATCAATTGTAAAAAAACTACCGTAAAGAAATCGAAACGAAAATGTAGAAATCACCCAGATAATTCCCAGGTCAACAGCGAACGCAATTAATCTTAATCCACGTGGAGCTAATTTCTTTTTAATTAGTCCGGCATTTTCTTTTTCTATTTTTACTATTTCATCAAAAAGAATTTTGGCTTTTTCGGGCTCAGCATCATTATCTATTTTCCGGTAGATATCGTATAATTCCTGCAGAGTATATTTTGATTGATCAGTTTCTGTCATAAAAATTCTCTATCATTACTTTACAAGTTATTCAAAAACAACTTTAACTGCATTAATAATAACTCTCAAAGGATAAAAATATGATAGATGGTATAATAAATTGTAAAACAGTAATATTTTGTTTTGCATTCCCCGATAAATTTTACATTGGATGTCATTAGTACCCGATTGTTAGATATTACTTCAATAAAATTAGCTTTTTTGTTTCAATAAAGTTTCCTGCTTGCATTGTATAAAAATAAATTCCACTTGCTAGATTACTTCCATTAAATTCAACTTTATAATTCCCAATTGGTTTTTCTTCATTTACAAGTATTTTAACTTCACAGCCAAGCAAATCGTAAAGTTTAATTGTAACAACTGCTTCTTTTGGCAATTCATATCTTATAACTGTCGTCGGATTAAATGGGTTGGGGTAATTTTGACTAAGAGAGAATTGTTTAACTGAATTTGGATAGTCTTTATCAACACTGGTAATACCACCGTTCTTAGTTGTATAAAATCTTCCATCATCCCCAACAAGATAACCTACCGTATCGTTTATCATTGCAACCGATTCAAATCCCAATCTTTCATCACTCGGTGTTTCATCAATCCAAGTATTCCCTCCATCGGTAGTTTTGGCAATATAAGCCGGACCATTATTCATCCCTGTAAACCATCCTGTCTTAGAATCCCGCATACTTATTTCTCTGATGCTGCAAATTGTAATATTTGAGAGACTGGTTGAATAATTCCATGTCTTTCCGCCATCTGTTGTTCGTAAAATAATTGAATTTCCTGCAATTCCACCAACTGCCCATCCGCTGTCAGATGTCGTAAATTGAATATCTCTTAAAGGGTCTAAAAGATTACTGGCGGTACTATCCTGGAAATTCCAATTATAACCGCCGTCTGAGGTATAAAATATCTCTCCGCCATAAGATGTAGCCCATCCTTGAAGTAAATTTATAAAACTTACCTTTTCAAAATCCCACCCTTTTTCTCCTATGTAAACACGACTAATTTTTGTCCAAGTCTTCCCTCCGTCTGTAGTTTTATAGACACTTGAGCTATCTTTAGAACCGCCTGAAGCAAAACCTAATTTTGAATTAACAAAATTAAAACTAACTATATCTTTCTTTGTACTGTCAACTGTAAACCAACTATCTCCACCATCGCTTGTTCTCCTAATGCCCCTTTCATAGTCAAGATAAATTACGGTTGAGCCATCAA
Source organism: uncultured Ignavibacteriales bacterium (assembly GCA_963751355.1). GTDB lineage: Bacteria > Bacteroidota > Ignavibacteria > Ignavibacteriales > Ignavibacteriaceae > CAVVVS01. The sequence goes on from CAVVVS010000005.1 coordinate 9,151, forward strand.
TAACATAAAGACCTCTCCAAACATCTAAAACGCTATCTTTAACTAACCATGTATTACCTACGTCAGTTGTCTTAAAAACATGTTCCGCTCCAAGTATCCATCCAGTTTCAGGAGAAATAAATCTTACCACATACAGATTTTCATTTGAAGGGAAAGGTTGTTTTATCCATTGCCCTCTTGCAATGAGCGGAACAAAACAAAGATAAACCATTATTAAACTAGTTGTTTTTGGAATATTCATTATATCCTCCAAGCCAATTCAAAGTAAAATTAATGTACTTACTTTTTACACCTTAAGTAATATAACGTTGGCGCCTAACCAGCCGCCCATAACAAATATTTTCCTATTTCTCAAAGTGGATTTATTAAGTCTTAATATCTCTCCGGATAATTTGTAAACTACACGGTAAATTATAAAAAGTTTACTTCTTAATTCTGTTAAATAAATTATACGTATTTCTTAGTGAGGTTATATTTATGCAAGCCCCTTTGTCATAACATCGGTAAACTATTAAAATTATATACTTATATCAAGCAAAAAGCAGAAAAATGATTTGTAAAAAAATTAAATGTTAGGTCCCATCTATACCGGAGAGTCTGCTCTTGCTTTTTAACGAACATGATAAGCTTTCTGTCTTCTATTCTAGAAGACACTTTATTAAATATGGTTGGTGAGATTTTTAAATTACTTTGTTCACAATTTACTAGTTCGTTTTCTTCTGTATTATATACCGGTTAGTTATTCATTAATAATATTGCACCTGCAAGAATTAATATGACAGCAGCTATCCTTCTGTATAAATATTCTTCGCTGAATAGCTTTCCGCCGGCTACTACTGCAATTAAAATGGAAAGTCTCTTTACAGAAAGAACAAGAGCGACCGGGGCTAATTTTGTGGCTTCAATTTGGGTGTATCTGTAAATTACAGTGAAGAATGAAATAGCAATAATTAGATAAAACGTTTTTATATTTATCCTCTTAACTTGCTTAATAAGTCCCTTTTGATTTACTAAAACAATTACGGCAAAGAACAGCGCATAAAATAATTGTTGAAATGCCATAAAAGTGTAAGGGGGAAGATTATATCCTTTTAATAGTACACGATCGAAAAGGGAGGTAACCGTGAATAAAATTAAAGCAGTGAATACATAAGAATATTTCGAAAATCTGAAAAGAGCCCTTAACGGTTCTAAAATATTTTTGCTGTTTTTACGAAGTTCTAATACGTAAGCGCCAATTACCATCATTAAAATTCCGATCCATTCAATAGTGCTTAGAATATCGTTGATAAAAATAACACCGGCTATAGCAACTAATCCGGGCGTTAGTGCAAGAAGAGGAAGGGCCTCACTTATTTCTAACTTCTTTATTGAAAACATAACGCATAAAAATGCCAATGCGCTTAGTATGGTTTTGAATAGGAGAATAATTATTGCAATAGAAGATAATTCGCTTAGGTGAACCGGAATGAAAAACGGTAAAGAAAAAAGAAGAGTTATAACAGAAACTACAAATGAAAAATCAAGTGCGGAGATCCTGAATAAAACTTTTTTTTCGGAAACCGCCGATAGTGCCGAAAACAAAGCCGATATAAAAGCCAGAATAAACCAATTCATTTTAAATCCTTAGTAAGAATCAAAATTTAGTAATCAATTTAATCAAGAAATTTCTTCCCGGTTCTAAAGTAATGAATCCCCGGGTTGTGGATAAATGATTGCGATATGCTTTGTTAAAAATATTTTCTATACCCGCGGTAATACTTAAATCAATTGGATCCAAATAGATTTGACCTGAACTGACGAAAAAATTAAAGTATGCATATCCCGGTGTAGTTATTTCCCCGGCGGCAGTCATGTTTTGTGCGGCGAAAATGATTGATGAGAAATCAGCATGAATCTTTTCCGGCAATTCAAATTTAATTCCTATATTGCCGTTCAGCGGGGGAATTTCAGGAAGGTTACCTTTAGCTGTTATATCATCCCCTTTAACATACGAAGCCGTTGCGTAAAAAATTGAGGTGTAATAAAAATTATATTCAACATGAAAGTCAAACCCATACATCCGCGCCCTGTTGATGTTCGTTTTTATATATGCATTCCTGCCATCAAATATTCCCGGAACTTCCGTAACAAGATCTTTGAAGTAATTGAAGAAAAGACTTGAAACGATTTTGAGATTGGCGGTATAATAACGAATACCAAGATCTGCCGAATTTCCTTTCTCCGGTTTTAAATTAGGATCACCCACACGAATAAAACTTCCCTGATCAATATATTGAAATCTTTCTTCAAGCGAAGGGAATCGAAAAGATGAACCGAGACTTAACGTAAAATCTAAATCATGAGTTATTGAGTATTTCAAGCCTATATTTCCGCTATATGAATTATCCGCAATTTCTATTTTATCCCAAATTATTTTCTGCCCTGGAGGACTATAATCAACTTTGCCGTTAACAATTTCATAAACCGGGTTAAGTGTTTTATCACCGTTTACAATAATTTTATCAACCCGTGCTCCAAAGGTTGCCGTTAATTTATCTTTCATCAGTTCCGCATCATCTTGGATAAATATCCCAATACTTTTAAACTTTGAATCGGGTAATGGTTTTTCACCGATAATCTTGGTGGTTGTATTATTTACATTTCCTTGAGGATTTAAAACCTCTATTAATTGATATTTTTTTCTATGACCATTATAGCTTCTATCCCAATAATCTAATCCAAGTACAAAATTGTTATTTCCCGACAGCATCAAATATCCCTGAATTTGTAGATTATTGTTTTTATGATCTGCGCCGGGAGTTATTTTAAGTATGCTGACCCTACGTGAAGGAGTAGTTCCGTCTGCAGGTATATTTTGAACGATGTGGGGAATATTCTCAACATTTCGTTCGATAAATTGATAAGAATAATTCGCGGTAAGTTTGTAAAGTACTTTAGAAATATTCTGAATTTCATAACCGGCAGAGACAAATTCTCTTTTTTCATTCGGGTAGCTGACTTCTGCGTTACCCGGGAAAACCGAAGCTCCGGGAATTCCGACGTCTCTGGCTTTAAACAGCTGGTAATTTAGTTTCAGTAAATTATTCCTAAACGGAATTATATTAAGCGCACCGGAAAAACTGTAATCTTCAAACTGGCTATTCTTCAATTCACCGGCAGGTGTTTGAATGTTTTGAGCTTTTCTGTATGAACCGGAAAATTTTGAAGACCAGAATGTATTGCCGCTATAAAGTAAGCCGGACCAGGATGATAAATTGTTAACGGAATTAAATCCGCCCGATAAATACCCGTTCATCGAAAATTTATCATACACATGAAGTCGTTTTGTTATAATATTTATAATTCCGCCGGCTGCACCTGAGCCATAGATTGAAGAAGAAGCGCCTTTAATAATTTCGATTCTTTCAATATCACTTAAATTAAACATGGATAACCGGGCTGCTATATTCGTCGAAGTAACAATTCTACTGCCGTCAATTAATGCGACGATATTCTCTCGATTAAGTCCCCGTATGCTAACCTCGGTTCCCCAAATGCCATCACGCAAGAGAGAAATACCCGGTTCTTTTTTTAGTGCATCGGAGAGGGATTGAAATGGTTTGCTTTCAATCTGCTCTTTGCTGATTAATAATTCCGAGTAGGGAGAGTTACGAAGATATCTTCCCATTCTGTCGGTTTTTACCATTACCTCATCAAGTTCTATCGGTGAGGGATCGAGAGTAAAATTTTTCAATTTAGAAGATGAATTGATATTCATCTTCACGTAAGCGGGTTTATAACCAAGATGCGATACCTTTATTTTGTAGATCCCATTCGGGATATTGTTTATAGAATAATAACCTTCATTGTTAGTGTAAGTTAAATAATCATAAGAAATGAAAACCGCTGCACCTCGAATGGCGCTTCCATTTTTAGAATCTGATACCTTCCCGGTCAGGATAATATTTTGCGCGGCGGTATTACCGATAATTAGAAGTGAGATGAGCAATAATGAGTTGATGTTCATTTTTACAGCTGTCCGGTTAATAGTTAATTTACATCATTTTGTTAACTAAGCTATTGTTTATGATTGCACAACCTGAATCCTTTGTAATTCTTAAGATTCGGTAATTTTCAATAACTTATTTACGCAAAACTTATGAAGAAATTACGAAATATTTGTTATAGTAAGTAGTTTTTTTGCAATAGAACCGAAGCTAAGAACAATTACCCCAACATATTTGTTTTACTTTTGAGAGATGACTAAATTCACACAAAAGGGCAAAAAATCTGGTTGGCTAAGCAGGCTTTTACAATTATTGTTATGCGGTTTTACTTGTAAAAATTGCAAGCATGTGTGCAAAATTCAATACTAAAGTTACACTTGCTTTGTGTGGGCAATTAGTACAATTTTTTTAACGATCTCCCCAGGTGAAAGAATAAAATCAATACTCCTGTTTGCTATTGCATTTTTCGGCATATCGGGTTACGCAGTTGTATCAAGCATCTACGCGATGGTAAGCCACCGGCTTCTTTTATACCACACAGCGCGTCTGCTCTGTCACCATCATAGCCGGAGACAATTACCGCAATAAGCTTGCCGTCCCGGTGCCGCGTTAGGGAACGAAAAAAAACCGTAATTACTACCTCAGAAAAAAAATCAAGATCAATTGACTTGACTATTTGACTTTTTCAATTATTAATAAAAAGTCAATTTTAGATGTTGCTCCCATGAGTTGGGAAGTAGGTCTAACATTCGGAAGTACTGAAATTATTTCTCCATTTAGATTATTTAAGAACTGTTCTAGTTTTTCCTGTATGTTACTTCTATTAACTTCGATGCGGTGCACTCTGTAGTTCATGTTATTTCCCTTCATTAATGATTATTGCATTTGTAATAATATGAAAGACTATTATTTATGTATGACTATTTTAGTTCTGTAATGCCACATAACGGTTACTTGTATGATGTCAAGGGTCACTAAAACCAGCCACTTGTGTTTGTTCTGACAACGTAGATGTCAAATTATTGCAGAATAAAATTCATCTAAAGCACCAAATCTTTAGGGAGGATTCATATTATTTTTGTATTTATTCGATGCCGGAGTTACGTAGATAGTTATGTTTTGTTAAATAAATTACAAGTATATCTTAGTGTGGTTATATTTATGCAAGCCCCTTTATCACAGCTTTAGTAAACTATTCAAATTGAATACTTATATCAAGGGAAAAGTAATGTTTTGTAAAAAAGATTTTTTAGTATTAACATCATATCATTTTTCACAAAAACAATTTGGATCTTTTTTTTATAAAAACCTTGCCGCATATGTTAGTAAAACGACTTACAAATCATGTCAAGTACGTTTAATAAAAAATAATAAATTATTTTCTTGACTTTAAACAATTTGTACCTTAAATTTTTAATGTTTGAAAAATTTCAAATATTAAAAACATTGATATGACAGCAGAAGAAAAAGTAAGAAAAGAAATTATCCAGAGGTTTGGCGTTGCATATAAAACCTTCGGATTAAATAAACTGATGGGGCATGTTGTGGCGCTGCTGCTTTCTTCAGCTTCACCGCTTTCGCTCGACGAAATAACAGAACAGCTCGGACGCAGTAAAGGACCGATCAGTCAAATTGTGCGCAGGCTTCGTGATAAAAATTTAATTCGCAAAGCATGGTCACCGGAAAACAATCGTAAAGATTACTACGAAATTGAACCCGAAATTTTTGAAAATGCCTTTCGTAATAATCTCGAACTGATTAAGAATAACACAAGAATTGCCGTACAGCTTAAGCAGAAGGCAACGCATGAGAAAAAAAACAACGCGGCGATAAAAACAATTTACGAGAGATTAATTGAAATGGAACAATTTTATAAACTAATGGAAAAACATTTCGACGGGTTTCTTGATGAGTGGGAGAAAGAAAAGAATAAACTTTTATAAGTAGATAAAATGGATGTAAAGAAATTTTCCTGAATTTTTATTTTGAATTTAACGTTTGAAAATTTTCAAAAGTTGCAAATATTAAAAGGGGCTAATGATGAAAAGATTAGAGAATAAAATTGCAATAATAACCGGCGGGGCTAGTGGAATAGGGAAAGCCGCCGTAATAAAATTTTTAGCAGAAGGCGCCCGTGTTGTAATTTGGGATGTAATGGAAGCCGCGGCGCTAAATTTAAAACAAGAACTTAATAATGAAAATCTTGATTTCATTAAAATTGACGTTACCAATTTTATTTCGGTTGAAGCGACTGCAAAACAGGTATCGGAGAAATATGGTAAAATTGATGTGCTGATAAATAATGCCGGAATTACAAAGGATGCTACATTACTAAAAATGACTCCCGACCAATGGAAGCAGGTTATTGACGTAAACTTAACAGGGGTTTTCAACTGTACAAAAGCCGTTGCGCCCTACATGGTTAAAAGTAAATCAGGCAAAATAATAAATACGTCTTCGGTGGTGGGAATTTACGGTAACTTCGGACAAACAAATTATGCAGCCTCAAAATCAGGCATAATTGGAATGACAAAAGTTTGGGCACGTGAGTTGGGAAGAAAGGGGATAAATGTGAATGCCGTTGCCCCCGGTTTTATCGCTACTGAGATGGTGAAGACCATTCCTGAAAATGTAATTACCATGCTTCAAGAAAAAACTCCTCTCGGCAGATTAGGAGATCCGTCTGATATTGCCGATGCTTATCTATTCCTCGCTAGCGACGAAGCAAAGTTTATCACAGGGATTACTCTAAGTGTTGACGGAGGTCTGGTTCTCTAATCATTAAAAGGGAATTACTATCAGTTTATGAAAAATGCTGTAATAATAGCCACGGGCTCTTACGCCCCGGAAAAAGTTCTGCCGAATAGTTATTTCAATGAACTTCTGGGCGAAGATGTTGATACATGGTTAACCGAAAATTTAACAATTAGAGAAAGACGCTGGTGCGCGGATGATGAATCAACCGCAGATTTGTGTGTACACGCTGCTAACAACGCACTTAAAAATGCCGGCATAAAACCGGAAGACATAAACCTTATTATTATCGCTACAGACACGCCCGAGTATATTTCGCCTTCCACAGCTTCTGTTGTTCAGTATCGCCTTGGCGCAGTTAACGCAGGAACCTTTGATGTTAACACTGCATGTGCCGGCTTTGTTACCGCTGTTGATATAGCTTCAAAATATATAAGAGGGGATGAAAAATATAAACATATACTTGTAGTGGGTGCTTACGCTATGAGCAAATATCTGGATATGACCGATAAAAAAACGGTTACTCTTTTTGCCGACGGTGCGGGTGCTGTCATTCTCTCTGCAAAAGAAGATAACGAAAGAGGTTATTTAACCGGCGATCTTTATACCGAGGGACAATATGCGGATTGGATGGGTATTTATGCTGGCGGGACTCACACACCTGTAACAAACGAAGTAATTCAAAGAAAAGACCAGTTGCTTAAATTCGTTAAAAAATTTCCCAAGAAATTGAATCCCGATACATGGACGAAAATGGCAAAAGATATTTGTGAACGGTTAAACGTTAAGCCGGATGATTTCAAAACGTTTTTCTTCACCCAGATAAATATTAATAGTATTTGGGAAACATTGGACAATCTTGGCGTCGACAGAGCAAAAGGGCATACAATAATGGACCGCTTCGGATATACCGGGTCGGCATGTATTCCTATGGCTTTAGATGACGCGGTGAAAAAAAATAAACTTAATAAGGGCGATCTTGTAATGTTTATAGGATCTGGGGGCGGACTAGCTTTTGCCAGTGCGGCTTTCAGATGGTAAACTTTCTCTGTTTGATTTTTATTATCATAAAAAAATAATTTATGAACAACATAGCTTCAAATGAGCTTGTAACTGCTGGTTGGGCGCTTGTAATTATTTACATGGCGGTTATTCTTTTTCTTGTTGTGCGCGGTGCGTTAAAAATAAAAAATATGAATGACTATGCCGTCGGCAATATTGCATTTTCACCAATCGCTGTCGGACTTGCACTTGCAGCTTCAATGACCAGCGCGGCAACTTTTATAATTAATCCGGGTTTTATTGCGCTTTACGGTATAAGCGGAGTAATTTCTTACGCAATTGTTTTACCAATTGCTGCTATGGTATCGTTAGTACTTCTTACCAAAGGTTTCCGTAAACACGGCAGTACAGTTAAAGCATTAACAATGGCGCAGTGGATGGGAACCCGTTATAACAGTAAAGCTTATTCGCTTTTTTTCGCATTTCTTTCGCTGCTGCTAATAACATTTATCGTTTTGATCTGCGTCGGGCTGACAAAAGTTCTGTCAAAAACATTGAATGTAAGCGAGCTGGCAATATTAATAGGAATTGTCGTTTTTATTTTCGGTTATATGATGTTCGGCGGTGCAAATTCAATGGTTTATACAAATACCGTTCAAGCTGTTATAATGCTAGCCGTCGCTTTTATTCTTCTCGGTTCGGGTTATCAAAATTTCAGTAACGGCGTACACGGTTTTTTGAATAAACTCAGCAGTATCGATCCGCATTTAATTCAATCCACAAATGGAAGCAGTTTTCTTTTCCGTGATTATTTTGAAATAATCTTTGCGCAAATTGTTATCGGCGCCGCAATCGTATGTCAGCCTCATATCATCACAAAATCTCTTTTATTGAAAACAGATAAGGATGTAAACAAATACCTTGTGAGCGGAATTATTACGGAGATGATATTCTTTTTAGTAGTCATTACCGGATTATATGCAAGAATAGCATTTCCCAATTTAACCGTGAACGGGGTTCCTTTAAAGCTTGATGGAATCGTTTCGGCTTATGTTGTAAAGGAATTCCCTGTTTATGTAGGATTATTTGTAGTGCTTGGTTTAATCAGCGCAGGAATTTCAACTCTCGAAGGTTTAATTCAAGCTATATCAACAACCGTTACAACCGATATTATTGAACCGATCTTTGGCAAAAGACTTCCTAAAGAACTATCAGAACGTGAACACATAAAAATTATTATTAATAGAGCCGTAATTATTATATTAGCAGTTGTTTCAGTTTTAATTTCATACAATCAACTCGTAAACCCGAAATTAAGCGTGGGGATATTTGCTCAAAACGGTGTTTACGCATACTTTTCCGCAGCATTTGTTCCGATTTTATTCGGGATGTTTTTGAAAAATGTTCCGAAGGCTTCAGTTATTGCGGCATCTATTATTGCCGTTATAGTGCATTTTATTTTTTATTACGGCAAGGTAGCCGTCCCGTTTACAAAAGCTACGGGAGAGAATCCGGGCGTAGCCGCAGCAGTGGCAATTTCGGTTTCGCTGATTGCCGGCGGAATAATTTATATGTCAGTTAGGGGAAAATCCGATGTTCAACTTTCAAACTGATTGGTTGAAAAAATGGGCGGAGTATACTCCGGCAAGAACGATTCTTAGGGAACATGAATCTCATGTTCAATGGACATATTCCGACTTTAACAACAGGGCAAACGCTTTGGCAATTTACCTGCTTGATGAATTAAATATAAAACGCGGGGAGCGTATCGCGGTATATTCTAAAAACAGAGCCGAATATGTTCTGTTATTTTTTGCATGTATAAAAATGGGCGCTATTCTTGTCCCGCTGAATTTTCGCTTAACGCCTCGGGAGCTCGATATTTTGATATCGGATGCAGAACCGGTTTTATTCCTATTTGAAAAAGAATTCGAACAGCAGGTAAAAAATCTTGAAACATTAAAGGAAATAAAATTTAAAAGGAACTTTGAAGATTTATCAGCTTTTCTACATGAACATGTAACTCAAGCTGAATTCGTTCCCCGGTACTTAGCCGGAGAGGATGACCCTGTAATGATTCTTTATACCGCCGGTACAACGGGATTATCAAAAGGGGTGATAATAAATCATCGTATGCTGTTTTGGAATGCTATTAATACAGGATTACGCCTCGATTTAACTTCAAACGATCATACTCAAAGTTTCGCGCCGTTCTTTCACACCGGGGGATGGAACGTGTTGTTCACGCCGTTCGTTCTGCACGGCGCTTCGCATACCTTGTTAACCGGGTTCGATGCTGATTTAATTCTTCAATTAATGGAAAAAGAAAAAACAACTATTCTTTTTGGTGTCCCGACAATGCTGCAGATGCTGGCTGACTCACCATATTTTGAAAAGGTTGACCTTTCTTCAGTGAGATATGCAATTGTAGGAGGTGCCCCGATGCCTATTCCTTTAATTAATAAATGGCATGAAAAAGGGATTTTCATACGCCAGGGTTATGGTTTAACGGAAGTCGGTCCGAATTGCTTTTCACTTCATCAAGATGATGCGATTAGAAAACGAGGCTCAATCGGTTTTCCTAATTTTTATATTGAAGCAAAAATCATAAATGACAAAAATGAAGAGTGTAAAGTAAATGAAGTCGGTGAACTCTGGATGCGCTCGCCGGTTGTAACTCCAGGTTATTGGAGAAAAGAAAAAGAAACTACAGAAAGCATAACCGGCGGATGGTTTCATACGGGCGATATGATGAAGAAAGATGAAGAAGAATATTTCTATGTAGTCGACCGCAAAAAGAATATGTACATAAGCGGAGGAGAGAATGTTTATCCGGCGGAAGTTGAAAAATTTCTTTATACAAATTCTAAAATAAAAGAAGTAGCCGTTATAGGCGTTCCGGATGATAAATGGGGGGAAGTCGGGAAAGCTTACATTGTTTTAAACCGGGGAGAAAGGTTAACCGAAAATGATATGTTGGATTATTGTAAAGGACAGCTTGCAAAGTACAAAATTCCCAGATATGCGGAGTTTTTAGAAGAACTTCCCAAAAACGATGCAGGGAAAATTAATAAAAAAGAATTATTACAGTTATACTTAATTAAACAAAATAAATAATTAATAATAGGGGTTATCATGAAACGTTTCATTTTAGCAGCCGCAATTTTAGCAGCTGCGCTTATGTTCTCTGCTTGTAAAAGTAGTTCGGACAGCACACCGACGGCACCGGAAGTACAAGCAGATGTGATAGTAGGATCCTGGATTTCCGAAGCCGTTGATGTAGCGCCGGGATTAATTGCAACATTAAAAACAACAAAAATTATTGCTACTTTTAATGAAAACAAAACATATCAGGTAGTTGCAACAGATTCTGCGGGCGCTTCCGTTACTTATTCGGGCACTTACACGACATCCGAAAATACCGGTACAACTATCAAATCAATAGTTTTGAATCAAACCGCACCGACTTCAGTTACTTCAACAGGAATTTATCAAGTTAATAAAAGCGGTTTTTTGACTTACGAAGTAATTCAAACTACTCCCGCAATTGCTGGCTTTTCGGCTCCTAACGCTGCTGCAGGATTCGGCAGCACTTCTTACAATGGAGTTGCCCTCGGTGCTACATGGACTCAAAAGTTCACACCTTCTTCTCCCAAAGAAGATTTGATAATCGGCTCCTGGTTATCGGAAGGTGATAATGTAGCTCCGGGATTAAAAGCAACATTAAAAACGAAAAAGATTGTCGCTGTTTTTAATTCAAACAACACATATAAAGTAATCGCCACCGATAGCAGCAATGTTGATGTTACATATGAAGGCACCTATACTACTACTGACAATGCAAATACTTCAATAAAGAATATTACTTTAAACCAAACTGTACCAGCATCGGTTACTTCAACAGGAATTTGCAGAGTAACCGCGACGGGTGTCCTTTATTATGAAGTAATTCAAACTACCCCTGCCATCAGCGGGTTTACTGCACCCACGGTTGCAGGCGGATTCGGAAGTACGGCTTACAACGGATTTCCGTTAGGTAAAACCTGGATACAACTTTTTGTTAAACAATGATAATCCAATTGATCAATGGCGAAAGAGATTTCGCCATTAATATTTTTACTTGGATCAATGGAGGATATAAATGAAAAAGTTTTTTGTATTAGCGGCTCTTCTTTTTATTACGGTGTTATTAAACGCGCAGGATAAAAAAAGAATTAAAGATCCCGCTCCTAAAGAATTTCAATTTATCGGCTATTCATTTACACGGATGACATCATCAAATATAACTCCGACAAATGATATTCTGCAGGGACAGGTAATCGGCAGACTGTTCGGACAAAATTCTACGAACACGGTGCCTCAAACTTCACTTTATCTCGAACAGAGATTTGTGCCTTTTATGGTATACAAACCTTCCATACTAGACGGTTACGCTACATTCAGAGCTTTGTTCAAAATTGATTATACCTGGGGCGATCAGGCTTACGGCGTTGGAAATAACAGGGGAGGCGCCATTAATGCGGGACAGATTAATCTTCAAACACTTCTTGCAAATGTTGAAATAAAACCCGAAGACTCGGATTGGAACGTTGTAATCGGACTGCAAAGGCTTTTCGACAACGTACGCGATCCAAACGTCAATACAGTTCAAACGGCACAGACAAGCGATTATAAACTTTCTTATTGGGGAACTCAGGCAGTCGGTATAAATGCTTTTGCAAATCTTTCGCCTGTTACTAAAGGAAGAATCGGGTTCTTTCAATTGTGGGAAAATGAAATAAGTAAAAATGATGACGTCGTTTTGTGGATGACAGATCTTGAATCGAGAGTAGCACCGCTTCTGGAAATAGGCGGCAGCTTTTGGTACGTGTGGGACAGAGCTAAAGGTTCCGGCGGAATTTCCGTTTTGGGGCAGGGATTAAACAGCGCATTGGCGGAATACAACGGAGCTGTAAGAGTAAAGTTTCCCGGAATAACACAAAAATATCAAGCCGATCTCGCATGGGTCGGGGCACATGCTGCCTATAACAGAGACTTTTTACAGGAACGATGGTGGGCCGACGGATTTGTCATGGCAAATATCGGCTTTATTGATACCGTAGGTGCTTCAATAAAAAAAGCAGCGGATGTATTCGGCGTGGCAGCTAACGCTTCACTTCAATATAAATATGGAATGACCGTAAACGATAAAATATCGATTGAAGCTTTATACACAACCGGTGACGGAAACAATGTTAGTGACGGTAAACTTAACAGTGTGATCACCGGGAACGTTTACGGCTCACCGGTTGGTATTTACAGCGCTCACCGGGCTCTTCTGCTTTTTCCCGATCCCCAGGTTGTAAACAGATATTATTCGGCTGTTCATGATATATCAAATATGGGATTGGGTGTTACGGCAGCTTTCCTAAACCTGTCAAAAGATTTCATCCCGAATAAATTAAACATCAAACTTGGGGTTGCTTCCGCAATTTCAAATATTACTCCAAAAGGCGGCGGTAGTTATATCGGAACGGAAGTTAATGCTGAACTCAAATATAATCTGAAAGTCTTTTTGACACTTGGTGTAAGTGCAGGATATCTGGCTTTAGGTGATTTTTATGATGCGCCTTCTGTAACTTATTCCGGCGTGCATCCTAAAGATCCATGGGTATTTTTTACAACTCTTAGCTGGTTAATGTTTTAGGAGGGATGATGAAAAGAAGTTATTTAAAATTTTTAGCTGCTGTATTTTTTCTAATTAGTTTTGCCGGGTGTGCCGGGGGCTATTTATACACCGGTATGCCGGCACTTCAATTTGAGAATATTGATTACGGTTTCCCGACTAAAACTATTCTAGATGATCCGAAAATTTCTTATATCGATATCGGGAGCGGAGACGAAACAATATTACTTGTTCACGGACTTGCAAGTAATGCCGGATTCTGGAGATATAATATCCCTGAACTTTCAAAGCATTACCGCGTAATAGCCGTTGATCTGCCCGGTTACGGAAAATCTCAAAAAGGTGTTTATACATATTCAATGTCTTTTTATGCTGAAACGTTAAAAAAAATCATGGATGCTTTGAATCTCAATAAAGTTATTTTAATTGGGCATTCAATGGGCGGTCAAATAGGTATAACTTTCGCGTTAAAGTATTCCGAAAGATTAACTAAATTGATTCTTGCCGATCCTGCTGGAATAGAAAAGTTCACGTGCGGACAGGGCGATTGGTTAAAAAGTGTTCTGACTGTGGCAGGAATTAAAGAAACTACCGAAGAAGGTGTACGTAAAAATCTTTCCAATAATTTTTATACCTGGAATGATAAATTGGAATGGATGGTTGAAGAGCGTGTGAGGATGGCAAAAGCCGCTGATTTTGACAATTTTTGTTATGCTGTTGTAAGATGCGTTCACGCTATGATTGATGAACCGACTTCGGACAAATTAAAGGATATTAAAATCCCTACTTTGATCATTTACGGTAAGTATGATTGGCTAATTCCGAATCCTTACTTAAATCCCGGCTTTCCTTCAGGTGTTTTTGAAACAGGAGCTAAATTAATTCCGGATTGTAAACTTGCGGAAATTAATGATTCCGGACATATGGTAATGATGGAGCAGCCGGAAAAATTTAATGAAGCTGTCATTAATTTTTTAAAATAATATTTAAAGCTGACTTAAGGTTTTAGGTCAGCTTTTTCTAAATTCTATCTATAATGCAATTCTCCGAACTCAAATATCCGTTTGATTTAAAAAAAAATTTGCTCGACGGAAACATACAACTCGCTTATGTTGACGAAGGAAGCGGCGAACAAACAATATTATTTATTCACGGCCTCGGAAGTTACATCCCGGCGTGGAGAAGAAACATAAGTGTTCTTAAAAATAATTTCAGATGTATCGCAGTTGACCTTCCGGGGTACGGAAAATCTAGTAAAAATATTCATTCGGGTGAGATGAATTTTTACTCGTCTGTATTAAAAGATTTCATCACAAGATTGAAGTTAAAAAAAGTAACTATAGCTGGTCATAGTATGGGCGGACAAATTGCAATAAATACTGCTTTATTATATCCCGAAACTGTATATAAACTTATTCTTATTGCTCCTGCAGGGTTTGAAGAATTTTCTGCAGATGAAATTAAATGGTCAAAAAGGACATACTCGGCTGAATATTTTGCTTCAACAACCCCGAAGCAAATAGAGTTAAATGTAAGAGCCAATTTTTACAAAATGCCCGCCGATGCTAAGTTTATGATAACCGATCGAATTGCTGTAAGAGACTCGGATGAATTTAAAAATTACTGTAATGTTGTTTCAAATTCATTATGCGGAATGTTTGACAATCCGGTGAGTGAGCGCCTTCGGTTAATCAAGCAATCAACATTGGTAGTTTTTGGATTAAACGATAAATTTATTCCTAATAGACTTTTTCATAAAACAACGACAGAAGCAATTGCCCGGAAAGGGACGGAAAAAATTTACGACTCAAAGCTGGTTTTAATTCCCAGATGCGGACATTTTATCCCATATGAAAAACCCGATGAATTTAATAAAGAAGTTTTGAATTTTATGGGTATTATATAAACTTTGTACTACTATCATGAAGGAATTTCAAATCTGTCCCACACGGATAGAAACAATTTGGAACAAATATAATTAGTGGAAAGTTTTTCCCTTTTGTTAACATTTCGAACTATCAAATTTTACTAAAAATCTAAAATAGAAATCAGTAAAAATGGAGTAAGTTGTTCATTTTTGAATTGATACCAACAAATGATTGGATTTAAAAAGATATCTTCTGTTCATAAATTATTTTTTAGCATATCTGGGGTTCTAAAAAAAAGCTGCCGGAAAAGCAGCTTTTTTTGTAAGTCACTAACGGTAATCGTCAAAGTTATTTTTAAGCTCTTTCCTTCACAAACTTTATTGATAGATTGAAAATGAAGAAAACGAGAATGATTGCGCCGATTGCAAAAATAGTATCGCCGAACGCCCTTGTCCAGCGTATTGTTTGCATTGTGGGACTTTGAAGGAATGCAGCGCTTCTTGCATACCAATAACCGTATTTCACCGACGCCCAGGTCTGCATCAATCCCACCGGAAGCAAGCTGAACACTACCATTGCGAATAAACCAAAGTTGATAAGCCAGAACGAAAATTTTAACGGTTTTTCATTCCATTTTATTTCCGGTCGGAGCGCTCTTAAACTGAAAAGCATCAGCCCGATTCCGAGCATTCCGTAAACACCGAACAGTGCGGCATGTCCGTGAACCGGAGTAGTGTTTAATCCCTGCATATAATAGAGCGCAATAGGCGGATTGATCATGAATCCGAACAGACCTGCTCCGATCATATTCCAAAAAGCGACGGCAACAAAAAAATTGATAGGCCATTTATATTTTTTAACCCATTCTTTTGATCTGGACATCCGGATATTTCCCCAGGCTTCATAACCTACAAACAGGAGCGGAACAACTTCGAGTGCACTAAATGCAGAACCCAGTGCGAGCACAAATATCGGTGTACCGGAAAAGTATAAATGATGGAGTGTACCTATAATTCCACCGGAGAGGAATATTGTTGCGGCTAAAATAGTCGCCTGCCCCGCAGTTTTCAAGCTCAGGAGTTTTAGTCTGGCAAACAGAAATGAAATTACCACGGTAGCGAAAACCTCGAAGAATCCTTCTACCCACAGATGAACGACCCACCATCTCCAATATTCTGCGATTGCGAGGTTTGTATGTTTTCCATACATAAGAGCGGCAGCGTAAAAACCTGCAATTGCTATTGAAGAGATGAGGAAAAGAGTGAGAATGGGTTTTTGATCGTCTTTTTTAAGCAGCGCAGGTTTGATAGCTCTGAACATTAAAAACAGCCATAAGAATAATCCGGCAAGCAGAGCAATCTGGAAGAGCCTTCCGAGATCGATATATTCATAACCGCTGTGTCCCAGTAAAAACCATAATTTTGAGGGGAGTAGATTCATCACGCTCAACCATTCTCCGAACATAGAACCAAGCACGACGACGAGTAATGCACCGAATAAAATATTTACTCCAAGTTTTTGTCCTCTCGGTTCAACACCGCTTACTGCTGGTCCGATATACAATCCTGAAGCAAGCCATGCTGTTGCTATCCAGAAAATACCAAGCTGCAGGTGCCATGTTCTTGTGATTGGATAAGGAATAACTTTTGCAATAGGGATGCCGTAAAATTTAGTTCCTTCAACTCCGTAGTGGGCCGTAATAACACCCATAATTATTTGTAAAATGAACAATCCTGACACAACCCAGAAATATTTTATGACAGCCTGTTGTGAGGGAGTGGCTTTTGCTTTAAGCAAGGGATCATCGTTAGGAATATCGCTGAAATCCGTATCATCTTTTTTTCCGGCGTAAAACCATGCCATTCCGCCGATTCCGGCTAACAGTAAAATAATACTTACTCCGGTCCAAATTATTGATGCTCCCGTAGGATTATTTCCGATTAGCTCTTCATGCGGCCAATTGCTGGTGTATGTAATGTCATCATTCGGTCTGTCCGTTGATGCTGCCCAAGATGTCCAAAAGTAAAATGCGGATAATTTACGAATCCGTGCGGGATCGGTCAGCGTATTTTTTCTAATGGAATAGGCATTCCTTCCGTTCATGAATACATCTGTGTAATGGGTAATATTACTCTGAATTGCTTCGGCTCTGAGGCTATCGATAGTAATAATCCCGGTTTTATTATTGTAAGTGTTGGTTCTGTAAATTTTTTTAAGACGGGCTTTCAATAATGCTTGATCATCATTTGGAAGGCGAGAATAATTTTTATTGAAATTTAAAACAGACCATTTATTTAAAACAAAAACAGCTTCGCGGTGAAGCCAGTCAGCCGTCCAATCGGGTGCTACATAACTGCCGTGCCCCCACACCGAACCGACTTCCATACCGCCCATTTCCTGCCAAACGTTTTGTCCGCTTTCTATATCTTCTTTTGTAAAGATTGTTTTTCCGTTAGAGGATTCAACTTTTTTCGGTATCGGTGGAGCCTGCTGGTAAATTCTTGTACCGACCCAGCCGAGTACCGCAAACGAAATAATAATAACTAGTATGAATGGTATCCAATATTTCTTCATTAATTTATCCCTGTTTTTTTGAATGGAGAATTTTTGATTTTTTAACTAACTAATATTTGTATCCCTGCGGTTTTTTTGTACTTTCGAAAAATAGGGGAGATATACTTCCCAAAACCTTGACTTAAGTCAAAAATAGGACAAAAATATCCGATTTAATTTATAATGATGCTTTAAAACACAGATTCTCTTAAAAAAGGTGAGTGCGTTATGATTTTATTTTGTGAAAGGTAGTCAGCAAAACGTGAGTTATTTATGAGTCCACTATAAAAAGTATATAAATGTTATTCTGAATCGGTGAAAGAATGACGCGTCTGAGTTTTTAAAGTGGAATTATTTATAAAAATATTTTTAATTATTATTACTATTGTGAATGATTTGAAAAATTTTGTGGTAAAATATTTTATTGGCGGGAATGTGAGGATTATAGATTTATTAATAATAAGTCTTTGTTAGTAGTCAATATTTCCATACCCTAAAATTTTCGGACCAAAATTTATATTTAAAGCAACTATTCCGGCAGGGGTCATTCCTATACAATAAGGCTGGTGTGATTCGTCCGTGAAATAAAACATTGAGTATCCCCATTCATAAAATATTAAATCGCCTGTTTCCGGCTTGTCTATCGGTTTAATGAAATCTTTCAATTTATACCTGTTCTTTTCATCAACGTGAGTTTTTGAGTATTTATTAATCATATACGTTGCAAAACTAGGCGAATCAAAACCCTTTTGCGGATTTATGCTGCCGATTTTCCATTTTATATTACCTCTTTTCATATCCTTTATTTCACTTAACAGGCGTGCTTGTTTTGGAAAAAGGGAAAATAGCATTTTCGATTCCGACCAGTTGATCTGATGGAGGTTGGATACGAAATCAGTGGATTTTTCTAATTGTTTTTGCAGCGCATTGATTTGCACTTTCATAGAGTCTATTTCTTTAATATACTTTTCTCTTTCATTTTTTATTTCATTCAACTGCTTAATTTTATTGCCTGTAAAAATAATTAATATGAAAGCTAGTAGTATAGGAATAATACTATATATAATTGTTCTATTGCGCGATTTGCGTTCTTTTTTTTCTATTAGTTCCAGCAGATCTTTTGGTTCTGTTATCATTTTATAATAAGGCTGTTTTTTCTAATGTTTTCCACATTATTTCTTTCAGACGCTTAACTTCTTCCGGGTCCCTATTTGAATCATCCTTTATATTCACCAATAGCTGATTCTTTATTAAATTGAATACACCAATCTTTTCTTTTCGTTGAATTATCTCTTTTATTTGGAATCCGCTCAATGAAGATACAAAACCTCCCCCGATACTCAATAACGTTTTAATCCCTTCGGCTATTTGCTCCCCTGGTAATGCTACAGATATAATTATGACGACTACGCCGAGAATAAATATGCCTATTGCAAAAAGCAAATAATATTTAATCGCGCTGCGTTGGGAGGATATTAGGTTATCAAGATACGATTCATCTATTACAAAAGAGCTCATAGTCTCTCTTGATAGTTGAAAATAATGAAGTGTTAATTACTTAACTAATAATGTAGTTTTTATTTATTTAAAATTCAATAAAAATTTTGGTAATTGTTAACTCGTTGTATTCACAGATATTACGTGAACACTTTGCTGAAGTTGATTCTCCAAAGAGCCGGCAAAGCGGCATTTCAGGGTGCGAAAACAATTCATTTTTGAGATTTCGAATACCTTCACAGCGGACAGGCAAGCGCGGAATGATATGAACGAATTAGGTATCAGGTCAGGTAAATATTAGAGCCTATGCAAAACAAATTTTACTTAATTGTCATTTCGGCCGAGTGGGGAAATCTTACAATTCTAAAAGATTTGCACTTTAGGCTCAAAGGTCTCAGTCGATGATTCCTTCGAAATTACAAATAAACTATTTTACAAAAAGTCTATTATCTAAACATCTTTGAGTATATAGTATTTACTAATACGGTGGCAGTTTGTATTTCCCAAGTTAAAAATTTAATGAATTAAATCCTTAAAAAACTATTTGTTGGATGCGGGAATTTATACCCTTTTTTATTCGAAAAACTAATTCTCAATTAGTTTTTGGGAAGGAGACTATACATTAATTTTGGATTAATTTGCATTTCTGGTAATGCATGGACCTGGCCTAAAAGATGTAGTTCCTTTTTCATCCTTTTGACCTATTGAATACTTCCTTAAATATAGTGATAATGCTTTAGGAATTAAATCAAGGAATCTCTTTTAGCTAAAGAAGGGATTTAAATTGTAGAAAAATAAAAAGGACATTACTGATGGAGGTTTAAGTTGGCTAAACATAGATATGAAATGGGAAAAGGATTAATGGTCGGAATATTTGCCGGTGCCGCTATCGGATCAATCATCACGCTTCTGTTCGCTCCGAAATCCGGGAAAAAATTTCGAAAGTACATTATATATAAATCACAAAATTTTATCGATGATGCCGATAAATATATTGCAACTGCCAAAAAGGACGCATCACAATTAATTAAGGATGTAAAAAAAAAGTCGGAATTATTGGTTGCAGATGCTGAAGTGAAGTTAGATTCACTTTTAGATGAATCCGAAAAGATACTTAACAATACTAAAGATAGATTAGAAGATTATATGCATATTGGAAACGTTAAACTTGAAAAAGATAGTGGACGTTTGAAATCCTCCATCAAGGAACTCATAAATGATATTAAATCCGATAGGAAACATGATAGATCATGACTTTAATTAATATTATACTTGCCTTATTATTTATTTCCGTTTCCGCTGTTTGTATTTTTTTTATAATATACTTGAAAAAAATTACCGAGCACTTTGAGGAGGTTAATGAAGAATTCCATCTTTTTGTTGAAAACACTATCCCGATATTGAATAACCTGAACAAGATTACCCAACGTGTAAACAAGATCATAACCGGAGTTGAAGGATACTGGGAGGAACTCGACCAATCTATCATCACTGTTCGAGGGAAAATCTCGAATTCTGATTTATGGGCGAAATTCAAAGACGGACAGACGCGGGTTTTGGTAGTTAACAAAACTTTTAGGGCAATAGTAAAGGGTATTTCTACTTTCTGGCATGAATATAGGCGAAGGTAAAATATATTTTTTAGTCGAGTGAGTTGTTAGTCTCGAATACGGTATTAGAACAGTTTTCTAAATAATTTTTTGTTATTAGTCAAAATCATTTTTTTTCATCCTTTTGGGTTAATGTTTTGTTTTACAGATTCTTTTTTATAAAAAATATAAAAATATTTTTTGAGAGGAATTAAAATTATATAGTTGTAAAAGTAATAAAAAGCATAATTGGACGAGATTACCGGCGGAGGATTACCAAAAGGGATACCGACTCTTTTATGCGGAGGCGCCGGATGCGGTAAGACCCTTTTCGCTGTGGAGTTTCTTGTCCACGGTGCAACGCTATACAACGAACCCGGCGTATTTATTTCGTTCGAAGAAACTGAAAAAGACCTAACTACAAATGTTGCTTCGTTGGGATAAGAACATGTTTCCGATTCGGCTGATTGAATGAACGATATTCCCTCAACGGATATGGTGTTTATGTACGAAATGAGGTTTGCTCTTAATTAAACTTAGTAACTTATTTAAGGAAGATATTATTCTTTTGACAGTCTCATTCATTCCTAAAGAATATGATAAGATTAAAGATAAAAAGTAATGGTTACTAACGAACTAGATTATTCTCAAAGTACAAAAATGTTATTATAATGAGCCTGATTTTTTACCTGCACTTCTATTTACAGAAACGGCTGCTATTTATTGGAACCTTTGCTAATTTATCCGAGATTTTCATAAATAATCTGATTCCGAAGATGTAGTTCCTTTTTCATCCCTTTGCTCGATTTACACTGCCACAACATTTGTCTATCTTTTTATAGAGTAATAATGTGAATTAATTTATCTCACTTAATCCGTACTGAGTAAAATTAAATCAAGAATTTGATACTTAACAAAAGCTTCTATACAAGCTATTGAATAATTTATATACTGTACGGGAACCGAGACATCAAGCACAGCAGTAGATACAATCACTGTAGTTTTTAAGCTGATGGCAGTAGCTCAGCGAGCTAATAATGAAAGTTTTTTTTAGGAATGCTTCTTACAACTAAACTACAATTGCAAAGGTAATCGTTGCTGCTAAATAGAATACTGATTTAGGAATATTGGATTCAAGTCTGAATTAAATATAATAAAAAATGAAGGGGTTATAATCATGAAAAAAATAAAAGGGCTAATATTAATTTCAACATTAGTCTTGTCGATTTTTATTTATGGGTGCGGCGCAAGTAACACCGTTAAAGGAGGAGCTATTGGCGGAGTTAGCGGCGGTGTAGTTGGTGGTGTAATCGGGCATTATTCGGGTAATACCGTATTAGGTGCAATTATTGGTGCGGCTGTTGGTGGTACCGCAGGTGCTTTGATTGGAAACTATATGGATAAACAGGCCGAAGAAATGAATAATGATATTGCCGGTGCAAAAATAGAAAGGGTTGGCGAAGGCATTAAAATCACGTTCGATTCGGGAATTTTATTTGCAACCAATTCATCAACACTACAATCTCAAGCCAAAACTAATATTGATAAACTCGCTATCATTCTTAACAAATATCCTGATACAAATATTTTGGTAACGGGGCATACCGATTTTGACGGTACAGAGCAATACAACCAATCGTTATCCGAAAAACGTGCAAAATCAGTTTCAAATTATACAATGGGACAAGGAATTAATTCATCAAGGCTATCAACTATCGGGTTAGGGGAAGGTGAACCTATAGCATCAAATGAAACTGCTGAAGGGAAGAGGCTTAATAGAAGAGTTGAGATTGCAATTTTTGCAAATGATAAGCTTAAAGAGGCTGCTGAAAACGGCGGACTTAACTGATAGTTCTTTATTAATTACGACGAGAACTTAATTTTTCTTTTTTGTAAGGCTTTGCGAAGGACTATGCTGAACGGATTCATGGGCACTAAATATCAATAATGAAAAGCAAAGTGTCCATGAATTTTGAATATTCTTTTACAGCATTTGAAAATCGAATAAAAGTATAAAAAAAATATTCTGAAATTAGAAACGGAAAAAATAGTTTATAATTTATTCCTTCGCATTGCAGAATATAATAATCCTGACAATGTTAGAATTTTAATCCATCCAAAAGATTTAGATCCTTTTTCATCCCTTTGCTCGATTGAATTACTCTATTTCTCTTAATAGATTAAACCAGGATTGAAACATTTTAAATTTGTACAGAAGGGATACTTACTATGTTATATCTAATAGCGGTAGCTTTAATAGTTTTGTGGCTTTTAGGGCTGCTCACTTCATTCACTGCGGGCGGTGTTATTCACGTTCTGCTAGTAATTGCAATTATAATGATATTGCTCAGAATTATTAGAGGACATCGTGCGGTTTAATACTGCATTATAGGCAATACATGGATAAAATTGCTAATCCTTTTGGCGGCGTACACTGGCTTGTTATCGCAGCTGCTCTAGTAATCATAATTGCTGGAATAAATCTGGCTCAGTCGATTATTGTATTTTCTATTGTTTCCATGTTTTTAGCTTTGATAGGAACACCTCCTGTACTCTGGCTCGAGCGGAAACGCATTCCTTCCATTCTTTCGGTGGCAATGGTAGTATCTGTCATGGTTATTATTCTACTAATGATTGGTGCATTAATCGGGACATCCCTTAAAAGTTTTTCCGACTCTCTGCCTTTTTATCAGATGCGCATACAAGAACAAGTCAGGGCATTTGAAGCCCTGCTTGCAAGCAAGGGAATTAACATCACCGACAAGTTACTATTAAAGTATGTTAATCCGGAAAGTATAATGGAACTTACTGCCGGACTGCTTACTGGATTAAGCTCGGTACTTTCCAATATTGTTCTTATTCTTCTAACTGTAACTTTTGTACTGCTTGAAGTTTCGAGTTTTCCCGTTAAGCTTCGTAAAGTTCTCGGTAACCAGGAAGCTATATTTCCACGATTCACCAAGTTTGTAATTGATATCAGACAATATGTAATTATCGCGACTTTAATTAATCTTTCTGCAGGCATTTTGATCGGGATATGGTTATCCATTTTCGGTGTTAAGTATCCTGTCCTCTGGGGATTCCTTTTCTTTCTGCTTCATTATATACCCAATATAGGTGCATATATAGCAGCAATTCCCGCAATTCTTTTTGCACTTATCCAATTAGGATTAGGTGTTGCAGTAATTGTAGCTGCAGGATATCTTTTAGTTGGTTTTACAATTGGTAATATTGTTCAGCCGAAACTCATGGGGAGGAATCTTGGTTTATCCACGTTAGTTGTCTTCCTCTCTCTGATATTTTGGGGAAGTCTGCTCGGTTTAGTCGGTGCGGTTTTAAGTATACCACTTACTATGAGTATGAAGTTCGCATTTGAAAGCAACGAAGAAACGAAGTGGATTGCCATTCTGCTAGGTCCGGAAAAATCCGTTGAAGTCGGATTTCAGGTGTCCAAGGAAGAGAAAACAGCATATGAAAAAAATGAAGATTAGATATTTATAATTAATGAAATAAACTTTGGCTATGTAAAATTGGGATGCTTGCAAGTCTTGAAACCGGAATTAAAAGAATTTTATTATGCTCATAGAATAATAAAACAAGATTTAAAGTATGAGCTCAATGTTCAGCAATTAGCCTATCGAAAAGGGACTTCCTGAAGTGAATTATTTATACACCCAAAAGATTTAGATCCTTTTTCATCCTTTTGCTCTATTGAACAATCCTAAATTCCTCCATATTATATATAGTGATTAACAAGGTTATCGCATAAAATCTGTTAATTCAAATAAAATGGAGCTATGCTGCTGATTTCACGATTACTAGTAACCGGTTGTGAAAATAATAGAGAAAATGCAAAAGATAATGTTAAACAAGCAAACCAGTATATGATGGATGTGCAGGCCCAAACTGAGAAGGAATGGCAGCAATTTGACATCGATGCTAAATCAAAAATTGATGCTAATCAAAAGAACCTTGATGATTTTAAAGAGGCTATGAAAAAAACGAGCACAAAATTCAAAGCTAAATATGAGAACAAAGTGCTCACATTAGAGCAAAAAAATATTGAATTGAAGAAACAATTAAATGAATATCAGTATAAAGGAAAAGATAATTGGGAAAAATTCAAACCCAGGTTCAATAATAATTTGGATAGTGTTGAGAATACTCTAAAGAGTATATTTGAAAAAAAGGACTAAACGTTGATTGATTTTTCAATCGCTCAAGTTGATTCGTTCAATTAAGCTTAGACAAAGAACCAATCCGCCTCGATAAAGGCTTTCTACTTGGGGTCGATCGGGGAGGCAGCTGGTAATGTTGAAAACTTGGAAATTTTGTAAGCATGGTTCAGTTGTACCGGGAAGTTATTATTGCATATACAGAATTATGCAGCAGAATAATAAAAACTTGAAACAGTGCAGATTCGGTGAGTAATAAATTATGAAAGGAGAAACTTTATGTCATTGATTGGATTAGTAATAACCTTGGTTGTCGTTGGGGTGGCTCTATGGTTGATTAACAGCTTTATTCCGATGCAGACTACCATCAAAAAAATCTTGAATGCTGTGGTGATTATTGTGGTTATTCTCTGGCTATTGAGTGCTTTTGGAGTCATGGACAGTCTAAGTACGATTCATATTGGTGCATAATTGAATTAAGGCCTGTTGTTAAATTAACATCCCAAAGTTATGACGACCGATAAAACATGATGCTGTAATGCAGTATGTTCAGCTTTCAAATTAATTGGAAATGCTTGAAGTAGTGATTATTATGTCCTCATTTTAAAGGAGTTATATAGGGGAAAATAATCACTTGAAAACTAACAACTGCCGTCATTTGCTCAAAACGACCTTTTATTTGAAGTTAGAATCGTAAACCTTTAATGAAAGCATAATACGGTAGTGAAATTTTTGATGTATCTATTTTCTATTTTTATTTTTACTTTTCAACAATTGGGGAATATATTGTCTAAATAATTTATTCATAATGATAGAATAATTGTTCTCATATTTTTCAGAGTAACAGTTTAATGACAAATTAATTAGCAAATATCTGATGAACATTCAGCATTACACATCAATACCTTAATTGAAAGACTGGTAAATGGAATTTATTATTTTATTTAAGGGCATTTTTATTGGCTTTGCTATGGCAGTACCGGTAGGGCCGATTGGAATTATCTGTATCCGAAAAACACTTACCGAGGGACGAATGAGAGGTTTTGTTATTGGACTTGGAGCAGCAACTGCCGATTTTTTTTACGGTTGTGTTGCTGCATTCGGGCTTACTTTTATTTCGAATACTCTTATTAGTCAAAAGGTATGGATACGCCTGGTTGGAGGTGTACTTCTATTATACCTGGGTATAAGAACATTTCGAGCTAAACCTAAAGATCCTAAAGCTCACATCAATAGTAGTGGAATTTTTAAATCATATCTCACAACAGTTTTACTAACTCTGACTAATCCTTTATCCGTATTTGCTTTTCTTGCCGTGTTTGCCGCACTAGGCTTAGGAAGTGATCTAGGTAATTTTTCTGCGGCAGCTCTTGTTGTAGGTGTTTTTATTGGTTCAAGTCTATGGTTTTTGTCTCTTAGCTCCGGTGTTATCCTTTTTAGAAAAAAGCTGGATATGGGGGGGCTTCGGTGGGTAAATAGAATTGCCGGTATTTTAATAATTATTTCGGGTGTTATTATCATGGTGAGTCTGTTATGAATGCTGTTTCTCTATTCCCGGTGAAGTTTAATAATAGACAATTGTTTAACTTGATGGATATACCTTACTTATAAATGATCCTTAGTCCAAAATCATTATTTTGAAAATCCACGCATGGAATTTCTAATCTTTTATTATCATCTCCTTTTTTAACAAACGCAAATCCGTTGACGGGATTGGAAAGTATGATCTTTATATTATCATCCTTAAACCTAATTTCATGATTATGATTTTTAACCGGCTCTTCTATTACTTCGGTGAGATATTTAAAATTGTTTCTAATGTAATCGGAAGTTAATGTAACGCCAGGATTATACCAATCGAGTGTATCCGGAATTTTATAAATATCAGCGCTTAGGGTTACCGAATCATTAACATCTCTCCTGTAGAATCCGCTTAAATAATTAATCAGATTGTAATTATTTCCAATCATAGCATCTTCCGGTAAGAATTTCATGAAGAAAACATCTTTATTGATGTGAGCGGAAAAATAATCATCCAGCATATTGTAAGTAATTGTAATATCCCTTTCCAGGCTGTCTCCTTCAGTAAGTATAGCGGATACCTTTGATGTATTGATATCATTTCTCGTACTAACGAAAGAGACTAAATAATCTCCCGAACTTAAATCTGAAAAAATGTAATTACCGGACTTATCGCAGATGGTGCTTGTTGATAGATAGCTTTTTGAGCTTTTAAGTTCAACTTTTGCGTAGCCGGCTGAAGAACCGTCCAAAAATTTTACTTTGCCGTAAACAGAATTGTTAGATAATTGAGCAGGGGAAGTTGGGGAATTATTTTTTTTACAAGCACTAAAAAGGAATATGATTATTATTGCAGATGATAAAAACAGATGTTTCAAGTCAGAAATCCCCTTAAATATTAGAGCAACAAAAGAATTCGAATCACAATTTAATGTATAAATATAACCAAAAAAATAATCTCATAAAGATATTTTTGTTATTTAATATTCATAAAATCATTTGAATGGAGAGGGAATTTTAGTAAGGGGTACTGATAAGGGGATTAAGAAATTCGAAAACCGCTTAAGGAACCGCTTCTGCAATTTATATTATACTCGGAAAAGGGATACTAAGAATTGCTGTTTAGAAGCATACTAACAACTTTTTTTTCTGCAAATAACTTCTCACCAATGGATTGAACATATTATCCTAGTATTTTAATCCCTTTAGTCTATCAAAATAATTTTTAATTCTTTTTTGCTGGTTAATCTTAAGCTGTCAACTTGAGTTATTAATTTACCATGCATAACCAATATCAAAACGAAGTGCAGGTGCTGCGCCGTTATAGCTTCCTAAATTATTATTCGAATCCGAAACAGAACCGAAATAATAATCCAACCCAATACCCAAGCCCATAGCAAATTCTTCGCCCGGGAACCACTGCCATCCGATCAGCACACCTAAAGAAAAAGGATCAGACGAAACATTGCCGGAAGTAAGATGGTTATATGAAATATTAGGTGCTATATAAAAGCCCCGCATATTTTTTCCATTCGGATAAATTCTTGTTTCAAAGTTAGCTCCAAATCCGTCAATACCGGATAAAGTCGGTATTTGAAAACCGCCGCCGATAACTATTCGTTCCGATGTTTGATGATAGTAAGAAAAATTGTAGAATAAAAGAAATTTTAGAGGATTAACAATAATCATGTTGGTCCGTGGTGTAATATCCTGGGTTTTGGAAATGATAACGGATTCCAAAACTGTTGTATCACCCTTTGTTGTTGTTACTGTTTTCCTTACTCTTTGGTTTTATCCTGGCAAACGGAGGTGTTTGAAAACAACAAAACCGCGAATAACATAATTGCTATTATTTTCATTGTCGTCCCTGGTTAACTATAAATAAAAGCATGCTAAAATCTCAGCAAAATGTAACCAATAACTTTTTATCAGGCAAGATTAAAAAATGACTTTCGATAAATGTTTTTTGTGTCTTATGAATCTTGTTAAAAACTAATTCAAACTTTTAATATTAATCTTTGAGAAAAATAAGGAAATAACAAAAGAATGGAACTTGGCTGCGGTTAAGGTTAATACCGAATAACCATTACTGCCAACATATAATTTCAAATTCAATACTTGCTGTGTTGTATTGTTTATAGCAAAGTGAAATTGAGATAAAGTTATCTATCTGTGTATATTTTCAACCGATATTTTGCCCTGTACATGTCCCTTATAATTTATCACTTTTATTTTGAATAATATTGTTTAAATTCGAACAAAGAGAGGAGTATAATATGTCGATCCGTCCGGTTAAAAAAATTATTCAAGCCAGACCGGCAATTGAAGGAGCAGGAGTAAATCTCCGGAGAGCGATCGGTTTCGGAGATCCTTCCGAATCGGATCCGTTTTTGCTTTTAGATGATTTTAGAAACGAACGACCTGAAGATTATCTTGCCGGATTTCCATGGCACCCTCACCGCGGAATAGAAACTATTACTTATGTCCTTGCCGGAAGTGTTGAACATGGAGACAGCATGGGAAACAAAGGTGTCATTTCATCCGGCGATATTCAATGGATGACAGCCGGCAGCGGAATTATTCATCAGGAAATGCCGAAAGGTGACAACGCGGGAAGAATGCACGGTTTTCAGCTTTGGGCAAATTTGCCTTCTTCGCTGAAGATGACTTCACCGCGATATCAAGAAATAAAATCAAATGATATCCCAGAGGTAACCGAAGATGACGGAACTGCTGCACGAATTATCTGTAGTAACTTTTGGGGAAAAGTCGGTCCGGTTGAGGGTATAGCTGCCAATCCTATTTATGTGGACGTATCGGTACCTCCGGGAAAAAAGAAGTCATTACCGATTGATACAAGGAACAATGCGTTTGCTTATGTGTTTGCAGGTTCGGGAAAATTCTGTAATGCTTCCGGTCCGCTTGCTGTTCCTACTGAAAGTGTGGGCTGGTCGGACACAACTCCGCCGGTAGAAGCACAGAACCGTTCACTTATACTTTTTGACAGCGGGGATGAAGTTACCGTTCAGGCAGGTGATGAGGGAATTCGATTTCTTCTAATCTCAGGAAAACCATTGAAAGAACCTGTGGCATGGTACGGTCCAATAGTTATGAACACTCAGGACGAACTCAGAAAAGCATTTCAGGAACTTCAATCCGGAACATTTTTAAAACCTAAATAATGATTACACATAAAAATGAATCAATGTCTTAAAAAAAAATATAACCCAAGCTACATACATATTATAATAAAAAAATCTTCTGGAATTATATCTTATCTTAGAATTATCATTTTTTTAGTCTCCTTAAAATCAGATGCCCTTAACTGATAAAAATAAACTCCGCTTGGAAGTGATGATGCATTAAATTCAACTTCATATTCCCCAGGTTGTTTTTTTCATTAACAAGAGCTGCTACTTCTCTTCCGAGGATGTCGTAAATTTTCATTTGTATTAGCATTAAATAGAGTTCTTATATTTCCAACTGATTGCGAAACTATTGTCCCATACGTATCACATGTATAATCGTAACCGTTCAAGTAATTCCCGGTCCGCGTTCAACCGGTTATGTTGCACCCTCACAGCCCGCATCTAATATTAGACACAAAAACGGGATTGGTACGGGGAAGGTGGAAATTAATATTCTTAATGATTTAACAGTTCAAGAAGAAAGTGAATACGATATTACTTTTGCTGACAGTCTCACATACGAAGGCAATCTTGTGGCAAGTAAAAATTATTCCTTACTCAGGCTTAAACCGGTTACCGAAGAATGACTGGTTGGTAAATAACTTTAACGGGGGTGAATCTTTACTTTTATGCTAGTACTAAATTTAATTTTATCACTTTACGTGTAAAATACGGTAGGGTGGATTTTACGGATCCGGTGATTTAATATATTTTGATTATGTATTGTAACTCCGGTAAATACATCCAAAATAAAAATTTCACTTTTTATCATTTTTCAAGCAAAAATCACTTAAATTAGGGCAAAAATCACTAATTTTTAGACAAAAATAACAAATCTTTGTTAACTCATCTTCCTTGACTTTCAGGCGTTATATATATATTTTTTCCATCTATTTATTAACAAATTCAAATATTATATATGGCAGATACTTCAGATTTCAGAAATGGATTAATTATAAAATTTAAGAATGATTTATATTCAATTGTTGAATTCCAGCATGTAAAACCTGGAAAAGGCGGAGCTTTTGTTAGAACCACCCTCAAAAATATAAAATCCGGAAAAGTTTTGGATAACACTTTTAGGGCAGGCGAAAGTGTTGAAACAGTAAGAGTTGAAAGACGAAAATACCAATATTTATATCGTGATAACGATTTTTTAGTATGTATGGATAATGATACATTTGAGCAGATAAATGTGTCGGTAGAATATTTCGGTAAGAGTGTCGATTATCTTAAAGAAAGTGAAGAGGTCGAGTTATTATTTAACGGATCCGACATAATCAATGTTGAGATTCCCATCTTCGTTAATTTAAAAGTAGTAGAAACCGAACCCGGGTTTAAGGGCGATACCGCTACCGGGGCTACGAAACCTGCAAAAGTTGAAACCGGCGCCACTGTAAGCGTTCCGTTATTCATTAACGAAGAAGATTTATTAAGAATTGATACTAGAACAGGGGAATATGTTGAAAGAGTAAAATCTTAAATTTAAGGTAGCCAGATGGATTTAAATATTATAAAAAAGCTTGTAAAAATAGTTGATACAAGCGAAATAACCGATTTGGAAGTAGAGGAGAATGGTTTTAAGGTAAAGATTGCAAAGAATGTGCAGAACTCCGGTGTTACAGGTCAGCCGGAAGTATATTACAGGCAGCCTTTATCCGAAACACAAACACCTCAACCGGTTGACACACATACCGAATCAAAAGCACCGGAAAAGGAAGTTGTTTCGAAAGACTTACAAGAAGTACGGTCGCCAATCGTCGGAACATTTTACAGATCACCTGCTCCCGATGCAGATTCATATGTTCAGATAGGAGATATGGTTTCTCCCGGTTCAGTACTCTGCATTGTTGAAGCAATGAAATTGATGAACGAAATAGAATCCGACATTGCCGGAAAAATTATGAAAATTATGGTTGATAACGGTAAACCTGTGGAATACAATCAACCTTTGTTCTTAATTGATACTTCTGTTTGATTCCTATTTTAAGAGATTGAGGATACTTTGTTTAATAAGATTTTAATAGCCAACAGGGGCGAAATTGCACTTAGGATAATACGGACCTGTAAAGAATTAGGAATTAAAACCGTTGCCGTATATTCCGAAGTTGATAGAGACTCACTTCATGTTACGTTTGCAGACGAAGCCGTTTGTATCGGCCCTTCCATCAGCAAAGACAGCTATTTAAAAATCCCGGCGTTAATTTCGGCAGCCCAAATTACGGGAGCGGATGCAATACACCCCGGTTATGGTTTCCTGGCAGAAAATGCCGGCTTTTCGGAAATTTGTTCCGAATCGGATATTAAATTTATCGGACCTTCACCCGAAATGATTTCCGCTATGGGAGATAAATCCTTTGCTAAAGATACGATGAAAAAAAACGGTGTTCCCGTAGTGCCCGGTAGTGACGGAGTAGTAAATGATTCAGAACTTGGTAAAGAAATTGCCGAAAGCATCGGTTTCCCAGTTATTATAAAAGCTTCTGCAGGCGGCGGCGGAAAAGGAATGCGTATTGTTTGGGGAAAAAATGATTTTGATAAAGCTTTTCAAACCGCCAAGAACGAAGCTGAGTCTGCATTCGGTAATGCCGAAGTTTATATAGAAAAATTTATCGAAAACCCCCGGCATGTTGAAATTCAAGTTATGGGCGATATGCATGGGAATGTTCGTCACTATGGCGAAAGAGATTGTTCGGTTCAAAGACGTCATCAGAAGTTGATTGAAGAATCACCCTCCCCGGCAATCGATCAAATGTTGAGGGAGAAGATGGGAGAGACCGCAATTCTCGGTGCAAAATCAGTTAATTATGAAGGCGCCGGCACAATCGAATTTCTGCTTGATAAACATAAAAATTTCTACTTTATGGAAATGAATACAAGAATTCAAGTAGAGCACCCCGTAACCGAATGGGTTTACGGTGTTGATCTTGTTCGTCAGCAAATTTTGGTTGCTGCCGGAGAGAAAATCGAGAAATCTACAAAAAAACCGATCGGTCACAGTATTGAATTCAGGATAAATGCGGAAGACCCCGAACATGGGTTTAGGCCTTCCCCGGGGAAAATTCATTCATGTCATTTCCCGGGCGGATTCGGAGTTCGAATTGATTCGCACATTTATGCCTCCTACTCCATTCCTCCTTTTTATGATTCTCTTATTGCAAAGTTAATTGTATGGGGGGAAGACAGACAACATGCAATAGAGCGCGGAAAAAGAGCACTTGAAGAATTTGTTATCGAAGGAATTAAAACCACAATTCCATTCCACCGGCAGGTTTTGGAGGATGAAAGATTTGTCAGCGGAAATTTTGACACTGGTTTCCTTGAAAAATTCGAATTTAAATAATCTTTATTATTAGTCCTTTTTCATTAAAATTTACAAGAGGTTGTACAAAAATTAATCTTTTTCCGGGAAATTATTTACAGACTAATCATTTACTATGGATTTTATATTTAAAATTATTTCCTGGTCAACCCTGGACAAGATAGGAATTACAAAAAAGCAAAACCGTAACGTTTTGCCCGACTATTATTAAATAATGGCACTTTAAAGTTCTTTATTAGATCAAAACTAAACATTGAGGTAAAAATGGACTTCCCTGAAAAATTAAAATATACAAAGGATCACGAATGGATTTTAATTGATGGAAAAACAGGCATTATCGGTATTACG
Source organism: uncultured Ignavibacteriales bacterium (assembly GCA_963751355.1). Lineage (GTDB taxonomy): Bacteria > Bacteroidota > Ignavibacteria > Ignavibacteriales > Ignavibacteriaceae > CAVVVS01. Next base: position 42,622 of record CAVVVS010000005.1, read on the forward strand.
GAATATGCACAGGGTGAATTAGGCGACGTTGTTTTTGTTGATATTGATCCTAACCTGAGTGAAATAACAAAAGGAGAAACATTCGGAACTATTGAAGCAGTTAAAACAGTTAGCGATCTCTATGCACCCTGCAGTGGAAAAGTGTTGGAAATAAATAAAGAATTAACTGATTCACCTGAACTGATAAATACCGATTCTTACGATAAAGGTTGGATGATAAAGATTGATATAAACAATGCGGAAGATTTAAACGATTTGTTGGATAGCACGACTTATAAAGAATTAATAGGACAATAACCCAATTATTTTGGAAAATTCTTCTATCCTTTATCCCGGTATGAGAATACTATTATATAAAGTTGTATTCGCACTGTTATTCCATCGGATATTATTAACCATTTAGAGGCAAGAAAACAAAATCCTTTTAAACAGGATTTTGTTTTTATTTTAAAAAACTTATAGGAAAGAAAGTAACTTAAAAGAAATGAAAAATAGAGAAAACATTTTAATCATAGATTTTGGTTCGCAATATACGCAGCTAATTACCAGGAGGATCAGAGAAGCTAATGTTTATTCCGAAATACATCACAACAGTATTACGCTAGACGAAGTAAAAAAAATGAATCCATCGGGAATTATTCTTTCGGGAGGACCGCTCAGTGTATACGATGAAGGAGCGCCTTTAATTGATGAGCGAATATTAAAATTAGGGATCCCCGTACTTGGAATTTGCTACGGGCTTCAATTGATTAGTAAAGCGTTCAAAGGGAAAGTGAAACCTGCCGAAGACAGAGAATACGGCAAGGTTGTTTTAAGAGTTAGCGATGATTCGGTTTTATTCGACAATGTAACCCCCAACTCTATCGCATGGATGAGTCACGGCGATTATATTACTAAATTACCGGTAGGATTTAAAACTCTTGCCGAGTCGGAACACTCACCTATTTGTGCTATTTCCAATGAATCACAAAAAATTTACGGTGTGCAATTCCATCCTGAAGTAGTGCATACCGAAGAAGGTTCAAAAATAATTCACAATTTTGTGTTTCATATCTGCAAATGCAAAAGAGATTGGACTCCGGTAAATTTAATCGAAGAAAAAATTGAACAGATTAAACACATAGCCAAAAACTCCAAGGCAATATGTGCACTTAGCGGCGGTGTAGATTCAACGGTTGCAGCAGTCCTCGTTAAAAAAGCTTTGGGCGATAATTTAATTTCCATTCATATCGATACCGGGTTGATGCGAAAAGATGAAAGTCTAAAAGTAGGTAAAATGTTCGAAGAGAAATTAAATTTAAATCATATTCATGTTGATGCTTCTAAAAAATTTCTTGGCAGGTTAAGAGGTGTTACCGATCCTGAACAAAAAAGAAAGATTATCGGGAATACTTTTATCGAAGTATTTGAAGAGGAAGCAAAAAAATTCGACGATGCTAAGTTTTTAGTTCAGGGAACATTATATCCGGATGTCATCGAATCAGTTCAGGTAAAGGGATCCTCTGCTACAATAAAATCACATCACAATGTAGGCGGTTTGCCGGAAAAGATGGATTTTCAATTGATTGAACCTTTCAGAGAATTGTTTAAAGATGAAGTAAGACGGGTGGGGCGTGAACTTATGATACCGGAGGAATTTATTGAAAGGCATCCATTTCCCGGACCTGGACTGGCAGTGAGAATAATTGGTGAAATTACTAAACAGAAACTTGACATTCTAAGAGAAGCTGACGATATTTTTATTAATGAGATTAAAAAAGCAATATTGTACGATAAAATTTGGCAGGCGTTTACGGTATTGCTCCCCGTGCAGTCTGTGGGAGTTATGGGTGATGCAAGAACATACGAAAATGTTTTAGCATTACGAGCCGTAACTTCGGTCGATGGAATGACTGCCGACTGGTACAAATTCGATCATGATTTTCTTGCTGACGTTTCGAATAAAATCATAAATAAAATTAAAGGTATAAATAGAGTGGTTTACGATATCAGTTCGAAACCGCCTTCCACAATTGAATGGGAATAAATGGAACCTAACTATCAAATTGAACATAAAATGAAAATTGCCCATGATTTTGAAAGTGAAGGAAAACTTCTTCACGCCGGACAAATCTATACTTCAATTATAAATGACAATCCCGATTTTGCGGATGTTCATTTGAACTTAGCCAATCTCTTTGAAAAAATGCGAAATATTGCACCGGGTATAGAATTGCTGAAAAATTTTCTTGCCCGGTATCCTGAAGATAATGATATTAGAATATTTTTAGGTCAGTATCTTTTACGAAACTCTAAATGGGATGAAGCAATAGATATCCTTTCATATATCTTACCGGAGGAAGAACCGGTGGTTTCATTTTTTGTGGGTTATTCGTATTTCATGCTTGAAGAATATGAAGCGTCGAAGCTTAATTTTCTGAATTTCTTAGCATATCAGGAGCGTTCGGAACTTTTAAACGAAGCATATATTTATTTGGCAAAGATTGAGTTGAAACTGGGAAGTCTTGAAAATGTTTTGAAGTATGCAAAGAAAGCCGAGATGTTATATTCAAATTACTGGGAGCTGAACTTAATTTATGCCGAAACTTATTACAAAATGGATATGATTGAGCATGCAGTTGCGCAAGTTGAGAAAGCAATAAAATTAAATCCGAAAGAGTCGGCAACCAGAGAATTGGCCGGAAAAATCTATCTGAAAGCAGGGGACTATACAAAAGCGGAAAAAGAATTTATCAAGTATATAGATTCCATTGATGATGTATCCTCCGATATATATACTAAACTGGCTGAAGCCTGCCTCAAATCCGAAAAAACAAAAGAAGCAATAGCCTATTATGATATTGCCATAAAAATAGATCCTCTGAATGACCGGGCTGTAGAAGGTAAAAAAAACGCTTCATCCCTCCTAAAAAATAATGTGGTTAATGATGCCTAAAATAAAATTGTTGATAATAATTATTTTAATTACTTTTTATACCGGTTCGTATGCACAAGAAGCTGAAAATCAGAATAACGGCAAAATGGAATTCCAGCTTGCGCTTAATCTTTATGAATCAGGGCAGTATCAGGACGCATTACAATTATTGGATAAAATAATAAATCGTGAGAACCTTACTTCCAGAACCACAGTTGCAACTCTATTTAAAGCTGAATCTTTGCTTCAATTAAAAAAATATGATGAAGCGAAGAAAATATTGGATGATTTTATTCATGAATTTCCCGGAAGCAGGTACATAAATGAAGCTAGAGTTGTATTGACTAAAATAAATCTTGAGCAGAATAATTATCTGGATGCATTTAGAGAATTATTAACCATTATTGTAAAATCCGATTCAAGCAATTATATTAAAGAAGCCAAAGCCGGCAGTGAAAAAATCGCTTTAAATTATTTAACGTTGAATCAAATAAAAAGTATCAGCGATACAACCCGCAGCCAAAATTTAAAGGCTTATTTACTCCTGTTAAGCGGAAAAATGTATTTGAGCAATGGTAATTACGACAGCGCTAAAATAGCTTTTGATAATACAACAAAATTATATCCTGGTACCGATGAAGCACTTGAAGCCGGCAAACTATTACAGATTAAATCGGACAAAACAGATTCTACTTTTACCGAAACTCCGCTCATTGGTGTTATGCTGCCTATAAGTAAAATTGACAGCGGAGATGTATCCGATGCAAGTTCCGAAATTCTTGCGGGAATAAAATTTGCGATTTCAAATTATAATCAAACTCATGATTCAAAAATTGGTTTACTTATTCGCAATACGGAAAGAAAGAGAGAACAGATTGAGAAGATTAAAGATGAGATTATTAACATTCCAAGGGTGAAAGTAATAGTTGGTCCAATTTACAGCGATGAAGTGCGTGAAACACTGGACGCATTTAAAGATACCGATATTCCGATTATTTCCCCTACTGCAACCGAGAACGGATTGACAGATAAGTATCCGAATTTTTTCCAGGCTAATCCATCATTTGCAATCCGGGGAAAAGTGATGGCTCAATATATCTATTATGTTGAGAATAAAAGAAAAATGGCTGTGTTGAATGCAATAGACGGGTATTCTCCGCTACTCGCAAACGCTTTCGTTGAAGAATTCAAGGAACTGGGAGGAGAGATACTTACAGAGCAAAGTTACAGAAGTAACAGTTTCGAATTGAGCGATCAAGTTTCCCAGATAGCCGCGGATTCATTGGTATTAGACGGAGTTTATCTGCCCTTAGCGGATAAAAGAGATGTACCTGCAATTCTTTCTCAATTTGTGCAGCATAATTTGAATGTACCGATTTACGGAAATCAAGACTGGTTTTTAGCAAAAGGCTACGAAACATCGCCTGAATTGAGTGATAAATTAACTTTTACATCGGACTTTTATATAGATTTTAATAATAATGAATATAAAAAGTTTAGTGAGAATTTTTTAAATATCACCAATATCGATGCGAACAGAAATGTTCTGTACGGATATGATATGGCTGAGTATTTATTAGATATTGTTCATAATTTTAATAGCAGCAGAGATATCATTAAAAAAGAATTGGAATCAGGTAAGATATTCAGAGGCTTTCATAACAATATCTTTTTCGATCAAAACAGGGTAAATAAATTTTTAAACATTGTACGTTATAGAGACGGAAAATTTGAACTTGTCGATAAATTTAAAGCCAGTAAATGAATTAAAAAAAATTGAGGGATAAAATTTCAACAGTTAAAGATTTACCTCTAGATGATAGACCAAGAGAAAAATTAACAATACGCGGAGCACAAAGTTTAACTGATGCTGAGTTGCTGGCGATCTTATTACGGACAGGAACTAAAGGAAAGTCCGTGATCAGCATAGCCCAGGATCTGATAAGTAAGCATACCAACCTTGCTGTGTTAGCATCAAAATCACTTTCATCTTTAACCGAAAATCCAGGCATTGGCAAGGACAAAGCCGCAACTCTTTTGGCTGCATTCGAATTGAGCAGAAGAATTCTATTCCAATCCAAATGGTTTTCCGATAAAAAAATCACATCTCCGGGAGAAATCGGAGAAATTTTTATTCCGCTACTAAGAGATGAAATGAAAGAGAAATTTTTGATAATTTGTTTGAATTCAGCCAATAAAATCATAAAATATGAAGTTATTTCCGTCGGGAACTTAAATTCCAGTGTGATTCATCCCAGAGAAATTTTTAAGGTAGCTATTGAAAATAACTCAGCAAGTGTTATATTAGTACATAATCATCCGAGCGGTAATCCAGAACCAAGTAATGAGGACATAGCAATTACTCGGAAACTTGTAGATGCGGGTAAAATTATTGATATTCCTGTCTACGATCATATCATAACTGCGGGGGAAACTTTCACAAGTTTTGTGGAGAGAAGATTAATTTAATCTTGTATTCCAAAACATAGATGATATTCAATAAAACGTATCACTTGAAATTAATAATCTAAATTATTATATATTGTAACATACTAAAAAGGTTCTTTGTATAACTTATTATTTATGAAAATCTTATCATTATGTGTTTCTTTTCGAAAATAATCAATATGAGCTACCTACAAATAAATCATTGGAGGTCCTAAATGAAAGTAACAACAGTCCTAAGAAATGCTGCCATAGTCGCTACTTTTGGTATAACTGTAGCATTCATGAGCGGTTGCGGAGGCGTTAGTGATGCTGAAATGGCACAATTAAACAGTCTTCGAGGCGAAGTAACTTCACTTCAGAAACAAGCAGATTCTTTGAAAGATCAAAGATCAAGCCTGACAAAACAAATCTCAGAAAAGGAAGCAAAGCTTCAAGAATGCAACAAACAAAAAGAAGAGACCAAAGCTAACTTAGAAAAAATTGGTCAATAATTTGAAAGTTTAAAAAATTGAATTTGGAGGAAATATTATGAAATTAAGTAGAAATCTAATCGGTGTTTTCTCTCTTTTGCTTTTCTTTTCTGTTGCAGTGTTTGCTCAAGAGAAAGAGATGACAAAAGATGAATGGCAGGCAGAAATACAACGCTTGACAACTCAGAAAGAAAGTCTCAGTAAAGAAATAAGTTCATTGCAGACCGATGTGAACAATTTGAAGAATAAAGAAAACGGCATGCAGAGCTATGATGACTGTATGAAAGAGCTTTATCAATTAGTCGGTGCAACAGAAGCCGATGTTGATAATTTCAGACAAGCTGTTGCCGAATTAGATGGTAAAATTAATAGGAAAGAAGGACCGAAAGCAGACCGGCAAAAAGATCTGGATGCTTTAAAGTCCAATAAGATAAGTGCTCTTCCCGAATTCTTCGACAAGGTTCATAATCAAATGCAATCAGCAATGGACGCATGGGTTGAAGCCCCGAAAGAAGTTAATTATACTGTTGTTAAAGGCGATTGTCTCTGGTTTATTGCTAGGAGACCAACATTTTACGGCAATGGTTTTGCATGGCCTTTAATATATAAGGCAAATCGAGATAAAATAAAAAATCCAAACTTGATTTTCCCGAAGCAAGTATTTACTATTCCTCACTTAACTGACGAACAAAAAGCTAAATACGATAAAATTAAGAAAAATTATAAGCCTGCTCCTGCTAATTAATGTGGCTGTAAATTTTTGGATGTTAGATTATATAGTATTGAAAAAGCTCTTGTCATTTTTTATGATAAGGGCTTTTTTTATTTAAATGGAGATATATGACCGCTGTTGAAAAACGAATGACTTTGGAAAACGTTGATATGCTCTCCCTCCTGGGAATGAATGATATTAATATTAAAACTATTGAAGACAGGTTTAATGCCATAGTTACTGTCCGGGGTGATTACATCGTACTAAAAGGAGTGCAGCAGGAAGTTCAAACAATTGAAAAAGTAATTAAAGAAATGGTTTATGTTTTGAACATGAATGGTTCGCTTAAGTCTTCCGATGTTGAAACAATACTGGATCTCTCGATCCAGGGAAAAGAGGTTATAAATGATAAAGAACTTGAAGCTATTGTATTGTACACAAAAAATGACGTAATTAAAGCAAAAACTCCCGGACAATTAAATTATATTCAAGCTGCTCAAAAAAATGATATTTGTTTTGCTATCGGTCCGGCTGGTACAGGGAAAACTTATCTTGCAGTAGCGTCGGCAGTTTCTGCTTTAAATCGTGGGATTGTTAATAAAATAATTCTTGCACGCCCTGCTGTTGAAGCAGGTGAAAGTTTGGGATTTCTTCCGGGAGATTTTCGCGAAAAGATTGACCCTTATTTACGCCCTCTGTACGATTCTCTCGATGATATGATGCCTTCCGATAAATTGAAAAGTTATATTGAAAAAAGAATTATTGAAATTGTACCGCTCGCATATATGCGTGGGAGAACTCTTAATAATGCATACGTGATTTTAGACGAAGCACAAAATGCAACGGATATGCAAATGAAAATGTTTCTTACCCGTCTCGGAGCTAATTCTAAGTCCATAATTACCGGCGACATAACCCAAATTGATCTTCCGCCTAAAACCATTAGCGGGCTTGTTCAGGCAAAAGAAATATTGAAAAATATTAAAGGGGTGGGATTTGTGTACTTTGATAAATCCGATGTTGTTCGTCATAAGTTAGTAAAGGATATTATCAATGCATATGAAAAATTCAATAACATTGACGAATCAAAAAATAGCTGATTTTATTTTCGAAATTTGTGAGGTTATTCCGCCGAGACTAAAATTTCTTCTTAAATACAAGAAACTAATTCCCGGTAGCTTTTTCATAACAGTTAAAAAATAGCCCGATTATAATTTACCGCAATTACTCTGAATTTTTTTAATCAATATAGGATTTAATACTATTACACGTGATTATTAGGGAATCAATCTTTGAAAATTTAGTGGTCCGCGTTATTTGAACCTATCTAATTTTTTATTTATCGTTTTGAATTTTTAATTGAGTTTTACTCTCATTCCAATACTTATCCATTTCTGTTAAATTGGATTCATTAATCTGCCTTCCGCTTTCGTTTATTTTACTTTCAATATAGTTAAACCGGTTGATGAATTTATCATTAGTTCTTCTTAAAGCATTTTCGGGATTTATTCCGAGGAATCTTGCATAGTTGACAAGAGCAAAAAAAACATCACCTATTTCAAGTTCCAGCTCTTCTTTCGACTCCTGCTTTTCAGATTGATGCATTTCTTCAATTTCTTCAATAACCTTCTTCCACACATCCTCTTTCTTTTCCCAGTCAAAGCCCACCTTGGCTGCTTTTTCCTGCAGCCTGTAAGCCCTGTGCAATGAGGGAAGCCTTTCCGGAACACCGTCCAATACGGATTCTCTTCCTTCACTCAGTTTAATTACTTCCCAATTTTTCTTTACATCCTCAGAATTATTAACTTTTACATCGCCGAAAACATGGGGATGCCGCCGAATTAGTTTTGATTGAATGGAATCAATTACATCATCTATAGTGAATTTGTTATTTCCTTCCGCAATAACGGAATGGAATAAGACATGAAAAAACAAATCACCAAGCTCATTTTTCAGTTCTTCAAAATCTTTGTTATCGATTGATTCCACAACTTCATATGCTTCTTCCAGCGTGGCTGCTTTGATTGAATCATTGGTTTGTTCTTTATCCCATGAGCATTCGGCCCGTAATTTTTTTACAATACTTACAAATTCATTAAATTTGTTCTCGGACATTTGATAATTCCTTTAATTGAGTTTTATTAATCTTTTTACAGAATTAACTCTAAAAATAATAAAAATAAATCGTGCTAAAAAGGAGGAGTGATGATTGAAGAAAAAATAAAAGAAATAGGATTTGAACTACCTGAAGCTCCGAATCCGGTTGCTGCATATATTCCGGCAATAATGGAGGGAAATTTGATTTTTACTGCCGGACAAATTCCGGTTGTGAAGGGTGAGGTAAAATATACAGGAAAGTTAGGTGCCGGGTTAAAAGTAGAAGACGGTCAAAAAGCAGCGGAAGTGTGCGCATTAAATTGCCTTAGTGTCGTAAAAAGCGTTGCAGGCAATTTGGAAAAAATAGAGCGAATTGTAAAATTAACGGTATTTGTGAATAGTGCCGAAGGATTTACAAATCAGCATTTGGTTGCTAACGGGGCATCGGAGCTTATAGGGAAAATATTCGGAGAAAAAGGGAAGCACGTAAGAAGTGCCGTAGGTGTTAATGAACTTCCTTTGAATGTGCCTGTAGAAATTGAGATGATAGCGAGAATAAGTTAGATTCATACAATAAAATTGAATATATGATATGAGCGGAAAAATTTGGACAAAAAAAGAGATCCAATATCTTAAACGGTATTATTCCCGGAAAGGTGCCAAACAAACAGCAGAATATTTAGGTCGTTCGGTTAATGCAGTAATTACACAAGCAATAAAATTCGGCATAACCCGGGAGAAGTTTCGACACTGGAAAACTTGGGAAGACAATTTTCTTAAACGTCATTATGGAGATCGCGAAGCGAAATCAATTGCCAGAACTTTAAAACGCTCCCGTCATGCAATATTAAACAGGGCACAAAAATTAGGAATTACAACTGATCGCAGTAAAAAATGGACTGAAAAGGGAAAAGCATACCTTCGAAAAAATTACCCTGACCGTTCCATTTCCCTCGATGAAATTTGTTCAAATTTAAACCGCTCAATTCAATCGATTCATTCATACGCGAAAATTTTAAATATACGCAGACCCCGCCATGATCATGAATGGACTAAAGAAGAGCATGACTATTTAGCTAAAAATTATAAGAAGAAAAGGTTTAAGGATATAGCAGATGTGCTGGGATTGAGTAGTGATGCGGTTGTTTTGTACGCAAATAGAAAGGGTATGTTTAGAAAATCTCACCGCCGCTTATGGTCCGAAAAGGAATTAGAATATGTTCGTAATCGTTATTCAATAGATACTGCCGAAGATATTGGAAAAGAGCTTGGACGTTCGGTTCAAGCAATAAGGCAGTGTGCCGGAAGATTAGGGTTACAGGGGAAACATAACTGGCAAAAACCCGCTAATATTGAAGCCCGTGTTCGTAAATTCAAGTTGTGGAAAGAACAACAAAATAAATGAATGGGTCCACTCTAAAAAGGGTATTAGTGTCATTCTGAAGGAGTAAAGTGACTGAAGAATCTATGATATTATATTGAGTTAGAGATTCTTCACTTCGTTCAAAAAGACTTGTCTGAGCATTTTAAATGGACTCATGAACAAAAATATTATTTTGAACTTAGGCGGCCGCAATCATTAATTTGTCTTTGAAAAGAGATACTTTATAATATTATTTTGTTTGAACAGATTATTTGCATTACTCATCTTTTACGTCTAATTAGGATATTATAAATCTGCGGATGTTTTTATAGCAGACAAAATTTTTAGTTAATCTTTGTTAAAACATCAAAAAAATATACAAATATTGTGTGATCTTGAACAAGCCAAAATCTCCCAATTTCTTTGTTATTCGCCTATAAGACTAGATTAATTTATCTCTAAATCTTACCTCTTTTCATTTGTAACCTTTTATATGAAAGAAGATCAATAAGTATATTTCTTCGTGTTTCGTTTTATTCAAATCAAATTTTAAAGAAGTTTGATCAATATGACGGAGGTCTAATCAATATCCTTCGCAATCAAAAACTATTGCTAAATACTAATCGAATTCATTATATTGGAACTACTTTTTTCAGACACACAAAATGTTCTTTTTTTATAGAATTACATTTAAGGTTTTTGCGGATAACCTTAGTTAAAATTTTATTATGTTCTCATCTTAATCCTGTCCTACCTCTTTAATTTAATTAAGGTCTATATATTTATTAAAATTTGCATAGATAATTATTAAACAATTATAATGATATACTGTAGCATGTTTACCAACAAACCGGTTTAGTATTAATAATTATACAAATAAAAATAAAGAGGAATTTATTATAGATCTGAAAGTGCTGCGGCTGAGTAAGCTATTCTGTTTTGACAAAGAACAAGCTTCAAAGTCATTTGGCAATCATAAATTCTGTAGCGGTCATTCATTCCATTATTCTTTCCCGCTGAATTACAACGGATAAATCAGAAAATTTATCGGTTTATTGAGATGTCATAACCCACGACATCAGAAAATAAGAAATATTTAATTGAAAATAATCGATTGAGAAATTATCAGACGGTTCCGAAAATTATTACGGAAACCGGTTGGTTGATATTATTCATTCTGCAGAATGCTATGCTTTATTTTGTGAAAGAATGAATGGTATTAGTGAAAAAAAATCTTTTGTCAATTTATGAAAACTATTAATGGAGAATTAGTAATGGTGTTAAAAAAGCAAAGTGCTAAAATTTTTACAACTCAAAGATTAGTTATTTCTATTTTAATCATTGCTTTTCTGAATATAAATATTTTTTCAGAGTCCAAGCAGCCAGTAAGAGCAAAACACGGGATGGTAGTTTCAGCTTCTAAATTAGCTTCTCAAATTGGCGTTGAGATAATGAAGAAAGGCGGCAATGCTATTGATGCAGGTGTTGCAGTCGGTTTTGCATTAGCGGTTACTTATCCTTTTGCCGGAAACATTGGCGGCGGGGGTTTTATGGTTATTCACCTAAAAAGCGGTAAAAATGTTGCAATTGATTACCGAGAAAAAGCACCGCTTAGAGCAAGCCGGAATATGTACCTCGATAAGAACGGCAACTATGTCCCTGCGTTAAGTCAAACCGGAACAACTTCTGCGGGAGTACCCGGAACTGTTGCAGGACTAATTTACGCTTTAAAAAAATACGGAACTATGTCCCTTGCCGAAGTAATACAGCCTGCAATTGATCTGGCAAAAAACGGATGGGCTTTAGATTATATGACAGCCGAATCATTTAAAAAATATTTACCGCAGTTTAAAAAATATCCGGCTTCTTTTAAGATTTTTTCGAATAACGGGCAGCCGTATAAAGAGGGTGATATTTTTAAGCAAACCGATCTTGCTAAAACCCTGGAGTTAATCAGGGACAAAGGCGTTGACGGATTTTATAAAGGAAGAGTAGCCAAATTATTGGTAAAACAAGTCCAATCATTGAACGGATATTTTACTCAGGCTGATCTTGATAAGTATAAAGCTGTTGAGAGAAAACCTGTCGAAGGTACTTACAGAGGATACCGGATAGTATCAATGCCGCCTTCCAGTTCCGGTGGAATCTGCCTGATTGAGATGCTAAATGTTCTCGAAAATTATCATTTTCAGCCTGATGATTGGGGGAGCAGCGGATATATTTATAAACTCGTTGAGACTATGAAACATGCATATGCCGATAGAACTTTCCTGCTCGGTGATGAGGATTTTTATCATGTTCCCAAAGCTGGTTTAATTTCCAAAGCTTACGCAAAGTCAATTTATAATCAAATTCAAAAACAAAATGGAATTGCTCTTCCCGCGAGTAAAATCAAAGCAGGGCATCCTTCCAATTATGTTGAAAGTCATGAAACTACTCACTTCTCTATTTATGATGAGAACGGAAATGCCGTAAGTAATACATACACCCTCAATTCTGGTTACGGTTCAAAAATAGTAGTTGCCGGTGCCGGATTTCTTTTGAATAACGAAATGGATGATTTCAGTGCAAAACCGGGAACACCGAATCAATTTGGTTTAATGGGAACCGAAGGTAACTCTATACAACCCCAAAAGAGACCGTTAAGTTCGATGACACCTACAATCGTTTTAAAGGATGGTAAACCGTACATCGTTATAGGTTCCCCGGGCGGCTCAAGGATAATTACGGTTGTGTTACAGGTTATTATGAATTGTATCGATTTTAATATGAATATAGAAGAAGCGATTGATGCTCCACGAATTCATGATCAGTGGATGCCCGATAAAATATTTTATGAAAAATTTTCATTGATAAAAGATGTTAAACAAAACTTGCAAAAAATGGGTTACAAGTTTGAAGACGCAAATAACAAATTTCCCATACTTGGATTAGCTGAAGGAATAATGATAGACAATAAGGATAATATTATTTACGGCGCTTCCGATCCTCGTAAAATCGGTGCGGCAATCGGATTTTAAAAATTAAATACTGATAACAACGGTATGAATATTCGTATTCGTTAAACCGGGTTAAGTTTCATGTGAATTTAAGATGAATTCTTTTAATTCATCAATCATAACAATAATAATAAAGGAGTACTATATGCGAGGTAAACTTCTACCGAATTTACTCAAAACAGCAAAACGGGGGATGTACATGACACTTTTAATTTTCTTAATACTACTGGGAAATTCCGCTTTATACGCCCAAGGTACAGGTTATATTAAAGGTAAAATCACAGATGCTGAGAGCGGTGAAGCACTAATAGGAGCTAATGTTATCATTGTCGGCAAACATACCGGCACCGCTACTGATTCAAAAGGTAACTTTTCGATTTCTTTAGCTGCGGGTAGTTATCAAGTTGAAGCAAGTTATATAGGTTATAAACCATCAACTGAAAATGTAACAATTGAAGCAGGAAAAACCGTTTCTCAGAATTTTGAACTTAAAACCGATATTTTGGGAACTGATGCGGTAGTAGTTTTAGGAACATATACCACTAATCGAACTGTTGTAAATTCTACGGTTCCTATCGATGTTATAACTGCAAAAGATATTGATAATGCCGGGTATACCGAAACAAGGCAAATGCTGAAAATGTTAATCCCTTCTTTTAATGCACCGGAGAATACAATTACGGACGGTTCGGATGAAGTTAGACCGGCTACTTTAAGAGGATTAGATCCAGACCATGTATTAGTACTTATTAATGGAAAAAGAAGATATACCAGCGCATTGGTGCATGTTAACGGTTCTATCGGTCGTGGCGCCGTTGGTGTTGATTTAAATGCAATTCCGGCTTCCGCTATTGAACGTATTGAAGTATTGAGGGACGGTGCTTCGGCACAATATGGTTCAGATGCTATTGCCGGGGTAATTAATATCATATTAAAAGATAAAAGAGGATTGGATGCGGATGCATCAATCGGAGGATTCAGTACTACCGAACCCAGAGGTTACTCTAAAAGTGAAGCCGATCTTTCCGGTCAATCTACCTCATCATACACATGGGATAATGGTGTGAATAATGTAAAAATTAACGATGGTTTCAGTAAAGCATTTCATATAGGTTACGGTTTTGCGGTAAATAAGACAGGTACAATTTATTTAAGCGGTGTTTACAGTAAAAATAATCCAACTAATAGAGCAGGCCTGGATCCGCGTCAACAATATTTCAATCTGCCTAACGGTCAACCCGATCCCCGTGAAGCTACGTTTAACAGATTAAATCATCATTGGGGTGATGCCGTATCTGAAAATGTGGGTGGATTTATCAATGGGAAAATTCCTTTGGGTAATAATCTTCACTTCTATACATTCGGCGGTTATACGTATAGAACAGGTGCAGCCGGAGGTTTTTATCGGAGAGCATTGGATGATAGGGATGTTAGAGCTATTTATCCTAATGGGTTTTTACCTACAATTTCGACAAAGATTTACGACGGGCAAATTGTTGCGGGTTTAAAAGGATTATTATCCGGATGGAATTATGATGTTAGTCAATCATTCGGCGGTAATACATTTAACTTTAATGTAATTCATTCTCTTAATACATCGATGGGAGCAGCAAGTCCAACCTTGTTCAATGCCGGATCATTAAAGTTTTATCAGGCGACTACAAATATTGATTTGGTTAATCAATATGATATCGGAACATCGGCTCCTTTAACTTTCGCAGCAGGTGGGGAATTTAGATGGGAAAATTATAAACTTGTGCCAGGTGAACCGAATTCATACATAAACGGTGGCGTACCTATTCTGGATGGTCCCGATTCAGGTAAACCTGCTCCTATCGGATCACAAGTATTTCCAGGCTTCGCTCCAAAAAATGCACAAAATCATTCCAGAACTAACATCGGTTTGTATGTTAACCTTGAAAACAACCTTACCGCTCAATGGACATTAAGTGCAGCCGGAAGATTTGAAAATTACAGCGACTTTGGAACAACCATCAGCGGAAAATTAGCTACACGATATGCCTTCACTAAAGCCTTTGCAATTAGAGGCGCTATCAGCAACGGTTTCAGGGCGCCTGCATTAGCACAAGAATATTTCTCTTCTATTGCCACAAACTTTATCGGTGGAGTTCCGTTTGAAGTAGGAACTTTTCCGGTAAACACACCGGTTGCAAAAGCATTGGGTGCTAAAAATTTGAAGGCAGAAAAATCTGTGAACACAAGCGGTGGGTTTACGTTATCAAGTGATAATTTATCCCTTACGGTTGACGGTTACATTATTGCCATCAAGGATAGAATAGTTTTGACTGAAAACTTTAGAGGCAGCGGAGTACAAAATTTCTTAAACAATAGAGGTATTTCCGCAACCGGCGGCAGGTATTTTACCAATGCCGTCAGCACACGTACCCAGGGTGTTGATGTAACAGCCGGCTATGGTGTGAGACTCGGTAAAGCATCTACATTCAAGCTCACCGTAGCTATGAATTTTAATAAAACAAAAATAACTAATAAGGGTGATATCACGACCCCTTCAGAAATTAAGGCAATTACTACTATTCCCTTACTAGGAAGAGTTGCTCAAGGTACTATTGAGGACGGGCAGCCAACTACATCGTGGAATTTCATGGGTAATTATTCCTATAATGCATGGAATTTGAATGTAAGAGTTATGAGATATGGTACTTTCATTATATATCAAAGTGATGTATCCGGTAACAGAGATCAAACATTTAGTCCAGTTTGGACAACCGATGCAGAAATATCATACAGATTTAACAAAGATATTTCATTGGCTGTAGGAGGTAACAACTTGTTTGACGCTTATCCCGACAAAGTCTTAAAAGCCAACAGCTTTAACGGTATATTTCAGTATACGGGTTATTCACCTTCCGGTTACAACGGAAGATATATATATACGAGAGTTAATTTTTCTATGTAAAACATAGATAACCCTATGAGTGGTGCTGAATACTTTTCAGCACCACTTTTTCAAACAACGCTTGTAGGTGTAATAGGAAGAAATTATTTTTCGGAAGTATTCTGAGGTTAATTTATCTATTGTTAATTTCTCAATTAAGGTAAACCTTCCTGAAAAGGATTAACTATTTGCGATTTCAATACCAATCGGGCAATGATCTGAACCCATTACATCGCTTAAGATGAAAGCATCCTTAATATCCTTTTTTGTATTTTCGGATACAAAGAAATAATCAATACGCCATCCAACATTTCTTTCCCGCGCACGAGTAACCATATTCCACCATGTATAATTATTTGGTTCAGAGTTAAACAAGCGGAATGTGTCGATGAATCCGTTGCCGATAAATTTATCAATCCAAGCTCTTTCTTCAGGTAAAAAACCGGAAACTGTGGAATTCTCCTTTGGGCGTGCTAAGTCAATTTCTTTATGTGCAGTATTTACATCACCACAAATAATTATTTTAGTACCCGCTTTTTTCAACTTGCTCACATATTTTAAGAATGCATCGTAAAATTCCATCTTGTACTGTAACCTTTCCGGGCGAGATTTTCCATTCGGGTAATAAATATTGAACAAGATAAAATCCGGATATTCAGCAATTAAAATTCTTCCTTCATTGTCGAACTTTTTAATTCCGAATCCTTTTTTTATGCTAAGAGGTTTTTCCTTCGTATAAAGAGCTACACCGCTGTAGCCTTTTCTTTCTCCCGAACAAAAGTAAGAATAATAACCGTTTACATTTATTAACTCTTCCGGGAGCTGCTCCTCATGTGCTTTTGTTTCCTGAAGACATAAGATGTCTGGTTTTTCTTCCGTTAGCCAGTCAAGAAATCCTTTTTTGTGAACAGCTCTCAGCCCGTTAACATTCCATGATAGTATTTTCATTTTGTGCGATTATTTTATTTCAAATTGCTTTTTAGTTTCTCCACTAATTCGAGAGTATCACTGAATCGGCTATTGTCGTTTGTTAATGATCTTATAATAGCGCTGCCGACAATAACCCCGTCACAATAGGGTGCAAAAGCCTTTGCATCCTCGCCGGTTGAAATTCCAAACCCAACCAACATTTTGTTCTTTTTAACCAATGAGCGTGTTTTCTTAATGAATTCAACGCTGGTAGATTTGTCTTTATGATGAATTCCGGTTGTTCCGCTAACCGAAACACAATATACGAAACCACTGCTTTTATTGTCAATTAATTTTATCCTTTTATCCGGAGTAGTCGGTGTAACTAAAAGAATTCTGTCAAGTCCTTCAAAATATTCATCAAAAAAATAATCATATTCTTCAATAGGAATATCGGGAATTATCACCCCGTTTACTCCTGATTCTTTTGCATTTGCCGCAAATTTTTTTATTCCGTAGGATAAAACCGGGTTAGCATATCCCATCATAATTAAAGGTTTATCTGTTTTTTCTCTTATCTCTTTAACATACTTGATAGTTTTTTCAAGAGTAATTCCGTTCTGCAAAGCTGCATATGAGGAAGCTTGAATTACGGGTCCGTCCGCTAAAGGATCACTGAATGGAAAACCGATTTCCAGCATATCAGCTCCGGCATCAAGAATGCTCAATGCAAGATCGGTGAAATGTTTTTTATCGGGATAACCTGCGGTTAAAAAAACAGAAAGTATCTTTTCGCCTTTTTCGTTTTTTGCCGTAATGTATTCTGATATTGAAACCATTAAATTAAATTTCCTAAACTATTTTTTATTGTATTCAAATCTTTATCTCCTCTGCCACTGATATTAACGATTATTATATCTTCATTTTTTGTTTGTGGCATTAAAATATTTAAATAGGCTACCGCATGAGCAGATTCGAGAGCGGGAATAATTCCTTCCGCCCTTGATAAAAGTTGAGTCGCCTCAAGAGCTTCATTATCGGTAACAGAATTATATTTTGCAAAGACTTCATCTTTTAAGTAACTATGTTCAGGACCAACTCCGGGATAATCGAGTCCCGCTGAAATAGAATAAACTTCCGTAACCTGTCCATCGCTATTTTGTAATAAATAAGTTTTCATCCCCTGGAAAATCCCTTCACGCCCCAGCGTTAGAGTAGCACAGTGTTTCTCCGTATCAGTTCCCATACCTGCGGCTTCCACTCCAATCAATTTGGTTTGCGAATTTATAAAAGGATAAAAGATTCCTATAGCATTGCTGCCTCCCCCGACGCAGGCAACAATATAGTCAGGCAGTCTGCCTTCTTTTTCAAATATTTGTTGTTTTGTTTCTATGCCGATGACCGATTGAAAATCTCTTACAATCATGGGATATGGATGTGGACCAACAACAGAACCAATAATATAATGTGTAGTCTCTACATTTGTAACCCAATCACGGATCGCTTCGTTGGCTGCATCTTTTAAAGTTTTGCTGCCGGATGTAACCGGAACTACTTCGGCGCCTAATAATTTCATTCTGAATACATTTAAACTTTGCCGTTCTATATCAACTTCGCCCATGTACACGATGCATTTCATACCGAATTTTGCACAAGCTGTCGCGGTTGCAACACCGTGCTGCCCTGCGCCTGTTTCCGCAATTATCCTTTTTTTATTGAGCTTTTTTGCCAGAAGAATCTGTCCCAATGCGTTATTAATTTTATGTGCACCGGTATGACAGAGGTCTTCTCTTTTTAAATAAATTTTACCCTTACCGAAATGTTTTGTCAATTTATCGGCAAAAGTTAACGGAGTTGGTCTGCCTGTATAATCCTTATTCAATGAATTTAGTTCGGATATAAAATCCTCATCTGTTTTTAATTTTAAATAAACTCCTTCAAGATCTTTTAAAGGGGTTATAAGTGTTTCCGGTACAAATTTCCCTCCGTATTTTCCGTAACGTCCATTTTCATCTGGCTGAAGATAATTATCTAATTTCTGCATAAGACTTCATTTTTTTATTTACTATTGGAGCAAGCTGTTCGACTTTTTCTAATAAATTTTTAAAATTCTTTGGGGTTAATGATTGGAAACCGTCGGATAATGCTTTATCCGGGTGGTTATGAACTTCAATCATTAAACCGTCTGCACCGCAGGCGATAGCTGCCATTGCCATGGGCGTTACCTTATCCCACATACCTATTCCATGGGACGGGTCAACTAATATGGGAAGATGAGATTGTTTTTTAATAACGGGTACTGCATTAAGGTCTAACGTGTTCCTGGTCATCGTTTCAAAAGTTCTTATACCTCTTTCGCACAAAATAACATTCCGGTTGCCCTGCGAAAGGATATATTCCCCACTCATTAGAAGATCTTCTATTGTGGCAGCAAGTCCTCTTTTTAGAAGAACCGTATTCTGCAATAAACCTACCTGTTCTAGCAGGCTGAAGTTTTGCATATTTCTTGCACCAATTTGAATGACATCAGCCACTTCCGAAATAGCAGGCAGAGTATCCGTGTCTTTTGCTTCGGTTACAATCATCATTCCAAGTTCTTTTTTCACTTCCGCAAGATATTCCAATCCCTCCTCTTTAAGTCCTTGGAAGGAATACGGACTGGAACGGGGCTTGTAAGCACCTGCCCGCAAAAACTTGATACCCATTTCTTTAAGTTCTCCGGCAATGTCAAATAATTGCTGGCGGCTTTCAATAGAGCACGGGCCGGCGATAACCGTTAATTCTTTTCCTCCGATTAATGAATCACCCATCTCAATAATAGTATCTTCCTGTTTCATTTCCCTGCTTACTAATTTATAAGGTTTGGATACTCGGAAAACATCTTCAACAGAATCCATAATTAAAAATTCTTCTAATGTCAGTTCGTTTGTGGGCCCGGTTACACCGACAGCAAGTTTGAAATTACCGGTTATTAGATGCGGTTTGCAATTATTTTCGATTATTTTATCATATACTTTATCCATGTCCTCTTTAGGTGTATCCAACTTCATCATAATTACCATTTTTAGCTCCTAATATTTGATAGTTTATTAAAAAAAATCTTTACTTTTTCCCCATCCTTTATTCCAGGTTTAACTTCCAACGACGATGACAAATCAACGGCAGCCGGATTTATTTTCTTATAAATGAACTCAATGTTATCTAAATTAATACCGCCTGCCAAAATGACTCTGGTTCTAAGATGTTCCGGTATTAAATCCCAATTAAAAATTTTCCCTGTCCCTCCGTATCCGGCTTTTGAATACGTGTCTAACAAATATGAAACATTCTTAAATTCGTTTAATACAGTAAAATCAAACCCGTTATTAATTCTAAAACTTTTGATAACCGGTGCAAATAATTCCTCTGCATGTTCGGCACTTTCATCACCGTGTAATTGTACTGCATTAAGTTTTATTTTTTCTGTAATGTTGTTTACAATCTCAATGGATTCATTAACAAATACTCCGACTTTAAGTGTAAAAGGGGAGAGACGCGAAATAATCTCGGATGCAGATTGCGGTGAAATATATCTTTTACTCTCTCTGTAAAATATAAAGCCTAATGCATCGGCACCGTGTGATTCACATAATAGTGCATCTTCTATATTTGTAATTCCGCAAATTTTAACCTTCATTTGAACACCATTCTTTTAACTGCTTAACACCTTCTCCGGTATTTTTAAATTTCATGAGATGTTCACCCACTAATACTGCATCGGTATTAATTTGTTTTAAGAATTCGATATCTTCCTTTTTATTTATCCCGCTTTCGGAAACTAATATCGTTTCAGCCGGAATCATTTCTGAAAGCTTTGCCGTTGTTTCCAGACTAACGGAGAAGTCTTCCAGATTGCGATTGTTGACACCGATGACCGGATTTAACTTAAAATCTATTTTATTTAGTTGACTTTCCGAATGAAGTTCCAACAAAACTTCGAGTCCTATTTCGTAAGCCGCGTTACTTAATGCATTTATTTGATTTCCTGAAAGTGCCTCACAGATTAGTAATATGATATCTGCACCGGATGCTTTTGCCTCATACACCTGATATTCATCGATTATAAAATCCTTTCTGAGTAGAGGAACAGATTTTATTTTTGCGATGTCACTTAATAATTTAATACTGCCGCTGAAAAATTTTTTATCGGTTAGAATAGAAATAGCATTGACTCCGTTCTCCAAATATTCTTCTGCTATTTTCATATGATTGAAATCTTCTTGAATAATTCCTTTTGACGGAGATGCTTTTTTAATTTCGGCTATTATTGAAATATCACTGTCTTTAGTGATTTCGTTCTTAAAACTCAATGACTTTTCTTCGAAAAATTCCATATTTGAAAACGAGTTTAATTTGTAACGTTTTCTCAAATGAAGAATTTCTTCTTTTTTTACTTCTAATATTTTTTCGAGAATGTTCATAATCTGTTCATTTTGAAATATCTTAAAATCATATTCTCACTTTCAATTCTAATTCCACGCCTTGATAAGGAGAGGAAAACAGAGTGATGTCGTTCTATGCAGCACAAGCGACGGAGAATTTTTTCAATTCGTTAAGCTTTGCCAAAGCCGCACCGCTCAGAAGGGAATCTTCAGCAGCTTTTTGGCAATCCTTCAAATTCTGGGAGTAACCTGCGCTATAAAGGGCTAAAGCCGTATTAGCTGCAATTGTATGATATGCACCGTTTTTGTTTTCATTTGAAAACACATCCAAAATGATTCGTGCATTTTCAACAGGTGTTCCGCCCTCAATTGCATCGAAGGATATTTTGGGATAACCGAAAGTTTCATTCGAGATAGTATACGACTTGATTTCTTCACCAAGGTTGTATTCCTGGATTTCTGTAATGTCTCCCAAGTAAATTTCATCATACTTATCAATGCTGCATAAGAAACAGACTTTATCGAAATTTAAATATTTTGCCGCTTGCGACATTGTCTTAGCCGCTTGTAAATTAAACGTCCCAATTATTTGTCTTCTAACACCGGCAGGATTCGTCAACGGTCCTAACATATTGAATACTGTTTTAATACCTAATTCACGCCTTACCGGGGCAGCATATTTCATTGCAGGATGATATTGCGGTGCAAATAGAAATGCAATTCCAACTTCATTCAGTGCTTTTGCGGACTGCTCTTTTGACATGTTAATATTTATTCCCAGTTCTTGAAGAACATCCGCGCTTCCGCATTTGCTCGAAATGGAGCGGTTGCCGTGCTTTGCCACTTTCACACCCGCACCCGCTGCTGCAAAAGCCGTAGCAGTTGATATATTAAAACTTCCCGAATTATCACCGCCGGTTCCGCAAACATCAATTACATTATCCTCATCTACGTCAAGTTTTAGACTATTATCCTGCATTGCTTTTGCGAAGCCCGCAACTTCGGCAGGAGTTTCCCCTTTAGACTTAAGGGCAATTAAGAATCCAGCAAGATGTGCATTATTAACATTGCCGCTCATTATTTCGTTCATAACTTTGGAAGATTCTTCAAAAGTAAGATCTTCTTTTTCTATAACTTTTTCTAAATATTCTTTTATCATGATTCCTCCAATTAAGCCCGTTAAACTATAATGACAACCAATTTTTGATTATGTTTTTACCTTCAAGTGTTAATATTGATTCCGGATGAAATTGAATCCCTTCAACCGGAAAATGTTTATGCCGGATTCCCATAACAATTCCGCCTTCCGTTTCGGCAGAAATTTCCACAATATCAGGAAGAGATTCTCTATCTACAATTAAAGAATGATATCTTGTTGCCGTAAAGTCCTGTTCAATATCTTTAAAGATGGTTTTATTATCGTGTTTTATCTTTGATGTTTTACCGTGCATCAAAACAGGCGCTTTAACGACTCTTCCGCCGTAGATGACGCTGATTGCCTGATGACCGAGGCAAACTCCCAGCACCGGAACGTTTTCTCCGAATATTTTTATGGCGGTGAGAGAAACTTTAGAATCTTCCGGCTTACCGGGTCCCGGAGAGATTAATATTTTATCAGGTTTTATTTCCAAAATTTGTTCTTCATTTATTTCATCATTTCGCTTCACAACCAGTTGATGGTTGTATTCTCCCAATAGCTGCACTAGGTTGAACGTAAATGAATCGTAGTTATCAATTACCAGGATTATCATCAATTACCTCTGCATGTTTTAATGCATTAACTAAAGCCGCTGATTTATTTTTTATTTCTTTTGCCTCAAGTTCAGGAAGGCTATCGGCTACAATTCCGGCACCAGCCTGCCAGTAAATAGTATTATCTTTTACAAATAATGTTCTGATAGCAATGCACATATCCAGGTTTCCCGAAAAATCAAAATAACCTACTGCACCGGCATAGACATTCCGGGGGACATTCTCATATTCATCTATTAATTGTATTGCACGAATCTTCGGAGCGCCTGTAACGGTACCTGCAGGGAAACATGACATCAATGCATCAATTGAATCTTTTTCTTCCGCAATTATGCCTTCAACCTTGGAAACAATATGCATTACATGAGAATACCTCTGAATTTTCATTGTTTCCGTTACTTTCACACTACCGTATTCACAAACTCTTCCCAGATCATTTCTTCCTAAGTCCACCAGCATTGTATGTTCGGCTAATTCCTTGGGATCATTGATTAAATTTTGTTCCAATGCTTTATCTTCCGCCGGAGTCTTTCCGCGGCGTCTAGTACCTGCAATCGGAAGTACCTGTGCTTTCCTGTTTTTAACTTTTAAAAGATCTTCCGGTGAAGTTCCGATAACTTTAAAATTATTTTCGAATTCGAGGTAGTACATGTAAGGAGACGGATTAATTATTCTTAATGCCCGGTACACATTCAGCGGATCACCCGAAAATTCGCTTGAAAATCTTTTGGACAATACTATTTGAAAGATATCACCTTCAACGATATTATTTTTGCCTGCTTCTACTTGTTTATAAAATTCATCCGGATCAAAATTTTCTTGAATTGTTCCTTTTAGATTAAAGTCGGATGTGTATTCTATAGGCTTTTTTAACTCTTCTTTAAGTTTATGAATTTCCCTTTTAGCTTTTTGATAAGCCGCAGTTATATCGGTGTTCTCGTCAATTTTGACATTTGTAATTAGTATGATTTGATGTTTGTAATGATCGAAGGCAAGGATGGTATTGTATATCCCGAATATAGAGTCGGAATTATTGGAGTTTTTTGATTTGAATTTTATAACATTTTCAACGAGAGCAATATTTTCATAACCAAGATATCCAACTATTCCTCCGGTGAAATCCGGCAGTTCCTCCAGTTTAGGCTGATTATATTTTTGAATTTCTTCTCTGATGAAATTGAATATCGAATCATTCACACTTTCCGGATTACCGTTATTTTTGGCGGATATTTTTCCCCCGCAATTAGAAATAATTTTTTCGGGATTTTTTCCGATAAAAGAATATCTTGCCATAGATGCCGAACCTTCAACGGATTCCAGCAGAAAATTCTGTTTATCGCGTTCTCTTATCTTAAGATAAGCTAACACGGGTGTAAGTAAATCCGCAGTTATAATTTCATAGACCGGGATTAAATTATACTTTTTTGAAAGCTCTATAAACTTTTCTAAATTCATAAAGTTGCCGTAAAATAAAAAACCCCTCTCAGTGAACTGAGAGGGGTTTTTATAGTTAATAATTATTTATCTCAAAATCACTGGATCATACTATCTGACGTACTAAACCACCACCAATAACTTTTGGAAAATTGATTATTAGTGCGATAATATGTTCCGGTAATGTTTTTCATAATTTGAAAAGCAAATATACAATACTTTTTGTATTTGTCAAGTCCCAATTGAACAGACATTTCATTTTAAATGCTAACTTCTTTAATTAAAGGGAGTGAGCAAATGCCCTGAATATTAAATTTCTTGAAAGTATAAATAAAATAGATGTATATTTGAAACTGATATTTTTATAAAAAATTGAATTAATATGAACAGGGAAATGTTTAAATCCAAAATTCACCGCGCTACCATTACTATGGCGGATTTGTATTATGAAGGCAGTATAACAATAGACAAAAATTTGTTAGACGAGGCAAATATATTACCTTTTGAAAAAGTGCAGGTTGTGAACATAAACACAGGCAGCAGGCTGGAAACCTATACATTGGAAGGACCGGCGGACAGCGGGATGATTTGTCTGAACGGTGCGGCAGCCAGGTTGGGTGCAGTAGGTGATGAAATAATAATAATCACCTATGCGCAGATGACCGAGGAAGAAGCACGAAATCATAAGCCTAAAATTGTATTGGTGGACGGGGATAATAAAGTAAAGAAAGTTATTTAGCTGCGAAAATTGAAATGAAAGAATCCCTCAAATACATGATTTGGGAGATTCTTTAGAGAGACATATTTTTAATACAAAACGGTTTTTCTCAAATCATAAAATGAGGAAAGCCGGATATAATTACCTATATTTAATACGCTTAATTAAATTAGTGATGCAGTTAGTGAGAGTTTATTAAGATCATTGATTTTATTGTACGATTTAGTTAAAATGTACTCAAATTTTTGGTGATGTTATGAAAAAATACTTAATTATCTTATTAACATTTTGTTCCTTTCCGCTATTTGCGCAATATAAAAATCCGGCATTCCCGCAAGAAAACGTAAAAGATGGAATTCTCTCTAAAAATTCATCTAATTTGTTTGGATTTATTGATCCAAACAATTTTGAAATGCATCAATCTTATAGCATGTCATATTCATCATTTGGTTCGCAGGGAATGGCTCTCGGGGTGTATACTAATAGAATGATGTACAAATTCAATAATAAATTAAATGTTCAATTAGATGCCAGTATCATAAACTCACCTTACAATACTTTCGGCAAGAATTTTTCAAACAGCATCAACGGCTTTTATATTAGTCGTGCAGCCGTTAACTGGAAACCTTTGAAAGATGTTTCAATCTCGTTGCAATACAGAAATTTACCAGGAGGCTTTTATTCGGATTATTACGGCGGATATGGTTCCGGTTTATATAACAGTATACTTGGCGAGGGTCAGTTCTTCGGGAGATAGTATAGAATTCAAATTGATAACAAATTATAGCTTTTCCACGCGAGATATATATACGTGAAAGGGAAAAAACGATTTAAAAAGTTGCCTAAAGATATCACCTTAAAAACTTCCGCAACCAATCTATTCTTAAATATTATTATATTGCTTCTCGGCGTTTTCATAATTTTCATTTCATATTCGCTTATTGTTAAGATTGAAGAAAATTCAAATTCCAGCAATTCTACTAACAATAAAAAAGCCGCGGCAATTGTTCAAGTAGAAGTGTTAAACGGCTGCGGTGTTTCGGGTGTAGCAAAAAAAATTACAAATTATTTACGTCAAAATAAATTTGATGTAGTACAGATGGGTAATTATATCTCTTTTGATATTGAAAATACTCTTGTAATCGATAGAACCGGCAATGAACAAAATGCCTTTAAAGTTGCCGATGCCCTGGGGATCAGCAGAAAAAATGTAATCCAACAAATTAATAAAGATTATTTTTTGGATGTTTCTTTGGTAATTGGTAAGGATTTTAATCAATTAAAACCATTCATTAAATAAAAAGGAATAACCTTGGACTCTTTGCAACTTGCTAATAAGATAACAGAACTTATCTTCAACAAAAACGGTTATGATGTAAAAATCCTGGATTTACGTAATGTGGCTAGCTTTGCTGATTTATTTGTAATTTGCTCTGCCGATTCTGATACGCAAGTAAAAGCAATTGCTGATGAAGTAGATAAAAGTTTACGTGATGAGGGTATAAAAAGCTGGCATAAGGAAGGCTATAAAGCTCTAAATTGGGTTTTAATCGATTATGTTGATGTGGTTGTTCACGTATTTAAAAAGAGTCAAGAGCATATTATAATCTTGAAAGGTTATGGGGCGATGCACCGGTAATAGAAGTTGAAGATCCTGCATTAAAAACGCCTGCAACCCTCAAGAAAAAACAAGCAAGAAAAAAATAATTTAATAGAGGGTAATTTTTTACAAATTATAACTTTTATACAGGATAAAATTGAAAGAATACTTACACTCGGCATTTGATAAAGCCTCCGGAAAATTAGAATACCTAAAAGACCTAACACTTACTTTTGATACGCCCAAATTAGAAACGCACGGTGATCTTTCCTCGAATGCGGCAATGCTTCTTACAAAAAAGTTAAAGAAAAAACCGCGTGACATTGCAGAAGAAATTATTAATAACCTCGCATTAGATCCGTCCATTATTTCAAAAACTGAGATCGCCGGTCCCGGCTTTATAAATTTTTTCTTTTCATCCGAATTTATTGCCGGAATAACTAAGGAAATATTAAGTGAGAAGGATAATTTCGGGAAAAGCAAAAAATATTCCGGTAAAAGAGCTAATGTAGAATTTGTTTCGGCAAATCCAACCGGACCTTTAACCGTGGGTCACGGAAGAAATGCAATTGTTGGAGACACTGTTGCTAATTTGCTTGAATGGGTCGGTTATCAAGTGGACAGGGAATACTATTTTAATAATGCCGGAAGGCAAATGAGAGTTTTA
>CAVVVS010000006.1:0-21838 GCA_963751355.1 uncultured Ignavibacteriales bacterium
AACTACAATGGGTGCAACAACAGCTCCAATATTAGCGCCCGAATTAAATAATCCTGTTGCAAAAGCTCTTTCTTTTTTCGGGAACCATTCGGCAGTTGATTTAATAGCTGCCGGAAAGTTTCCGGATTCACCAAGTCCTAATGTGAATCTGGCTAATCCAAATTCAAATGCTGTTGAAGCTAAAGCATGACCCATAGCAGCCACACTCCAGATTATAATTGAAACCAGATATCCGATTTTAGTTCCAATTTTATCTATAAACCTGCCGAAGACCAACAAACCGATAGCATAAGCTGCTTGAAAAGCGGTTATAATATAACCGTAATCAATATCATTGAAGCCAATGTCTTTCTGTAATGTCGGGGCGAGAATACCGATGACCTGCCTGTCGATATAATTTATTGTAGTCGCGAAGAATAACAACGCCACAATAGTCCAACGATAATTACCGGGGCTCTTTTTTACCTGGTTAAATTGAGCGCTGTCAAAAGGTGCTTCAGCTGCTTTGTCTTTCGCCATTACCAAGTCCTTCTTTTTAGTGGGTAAATTTACAACTAAGAATTATTAAAGTTTGTACGCTTTCTTAACCAGTTCATACGCTAAACTGCGGCTCATACTTTTGGCATCGTCCATGTCTATTATATGTCTAGCAACAAGTCCAGCCAAAAAATTAGAATCCATTCTTCTTGAAAGATCGTGCCTTGCCGGAATAGATAAAAATGCTCTTGTATCATCGTTAAAACCAACAGTGTTATAAATACCGGCAGTTTCAGTAACCATTTGTCTGTATCTTTTCATTCCTTCAATACTATCGTGGAACCACCACGGCGGACCAAGTTTTAATGCCGGATAATGACCGGCTAACGGAGCTAATTCTCTTGAATAAGTTGTTTCATCGAGTGTAAATAAGATAATTGTAAGTTCAGAATTGTTACCATATTTATTTAGCAATTCATGTAAATTCCTGGTGTATTCTGTTTGAATCGGAATATCACAGCCTTTATCAAGTCCGAACTTTTCAAAAATTCTTATATTATGATTACGCATAGCTCCCGGATGAATTTGCATAACAAGTCCGTCTTCCGAACTCATTCTCGCCATTTCCATCAGCATATTTGCCGTGAACAATGCAGCATCGGATTCAGTAGCTTCACCTCTTATTGCTTTTTGGAAGATTGCTTCGGCTTCATGTTCCGATAATTGATGCGTATACGGACTTTCAATTCCCTGGTCGGTAGAAACCGCTCCCATCGATTTGAAAAATTCGCGTCGATTTTCCAAAGCGGTTATATAACTTTTATACGAGATTACATCTATTCCCGAAACTTTGCTTAATTTATCAATTTCTTGTTTCCAATTTTTCTTGGTAATGTTTACAACAGCATCAGGTCTGAAACAAGGAATTACTTTTCCATTCCAATCAATCTCTTGTAATTTTTTATGATACTCTAAAGAATCTGCTGCACCATCCGTAGTATTAAGAACTTCTATTTTGAATTTTTCAAAAAGTGTTCGAGGTAAAAATTCTTTAGTCTGTAATTTCTCATTCATTATGTCATAAATTTTCAATCCATTTTCCGAATTAAGTTTTTCAGTAATTCCAAAAACGTTTGATAATTCATTTGTCAGCCATACCCCGGATGGTGTCCCGCGAAATAAATAGAAATTATCGGCAAAAATTTGCCAGATTTTTTTATGATCTGTTTCAACCTCCGAGCCGTTTGACGTGGGAATTCCTAAGGCTTCCAATGAAATGCCTTGTGAGTATAGCATTCTGTAGATATAATGATCGGGAATAATAATTAATTCTGTAGGATCCGGGAAAGGTTCATTATTAGCTAACAATTTTGGTTCTACATGCCCATGAGGCGAAATAATAGGTAAATCTCTTACGTTATTATATAATTCATAAGCTATCTCCCGAATTTTCACATCGGAATCGAAATAACGATAATCATTTAACAGTGTATTTTCCATTTCCTTCTCTAAAAATATTTTCAAATTTTAAAATGTTTTATTTACAGTCTATTTAATGAAGCTGCATCACAAATTTT
The DNA here is from genome assembly GCA_963751355.1 of uncultured Ignavibacteriales bacterium. Taxonomy (GTDB): domain Bacteria; phylum Bacteroidota; class Ignavibacteria; order Ignavibacteriales; family Ignavibacteriaceae; genus CAVVVS01. The sequence continues at coordinate 2,055 of CAVVVS010000006.1, forward strand.
ATTTTTATAAATCGAATTAATTTTTATTAACAACTTCGGCTTTCCCTAAAAGCCAGCTAAATAGATTTTTTGCCGCTTTATAGTTTTCATAACCTACCGGTAATTTGCGGTTATCAAAATATTCATTATACAACCACGGATCGCCTACGGCAAAGACAAATCCTTTCCCCACTTTTGATCCCGCCATTATAACATTACCTGTGCTTGTAAAAATAGGATAAGCGGGATTGCTTAATTTTAGAGTTGAAATTTCTTTAAGATAGATTTGCTTAACACCTTTAAAGATGGGGTGATCCGGGAATTTATCAAATTTTCCCATGTCGAATTGATGACCTTTAACTCTGTTAAGGCTAACTTCGTTAAAATGAATTCCAAAATTTTCCGCCAGATTATTTAAATGCGTGAACTCGCAGTTACCTTTGTCATTTGCAAAAAGCACCAAAACTCCGCCATTCTTTACCCAGTTAACAATATTTTTAATTGCCGGTTCTTCTATATAATTTGGATGTTCGGTTTCCTTTGGTGTATCCGGATCAACAATGAAATAAATGCTTAAACCATCCAGTATTTTTTTAGTCGGTGCTGTTTTTATTTCGCTTACTTCACCGTCGAGTAACGTTATACTTCTTCCTAATTCATAATAGCCGGAATTAGTTTTATCTTCCCAGATGTAATGATACCTTACTTTCTTACCGGTTTTCTTATCTACTTTCCATTCATCGTTGTAATAATAATCTAAACCAACAACTTTGCCTTTACCTATTTCCGAAATAGTATTTTTATCCTTCAAGTATTTGACTAAAGGAAGATTTAATTTTTTTATTCCGTCAACAACTAATCCGGCAATTGTAATTGCACCTTGCTGACAGAAATGAGTATTGTCATGTTTCCCTTCGGGAAATACTTTATACTCTCCCGACGGAACCCAATCAAAAATTTTCTTTGTACCTTCAGGTCCAAGTTTATTGAACAACTTTTTACTTCTTTTATAAAGATCGATTAAAGGCACGCTGTCATTCTTTGCCAATTGACGAACAGCTTTTGTATAATCACCGTGGGTATCAACTAGTTTATTATTTTTATCAAATTTTCTTCTATTTACCGGTGTAATTAAAATTGGGATAGCACCTTTTTTTCGTGCCTGAGTTACGAATTTCTTCAGATTATTTTCAAAAGATGAAAAAGGTTTAGTATATCTTGTTGAATCATATTTCTTTTCATCATTATGCCCGAACTGTATGAAAACATAATCACCAGGTTTTAATTTTTCGTAAACAGCTTTCCATCTTCCCTCATCTATAAAACTTTTGGTACTTCTCCCGTTCTTTGCATCGTTTTCGATAACAACATTTTCATTAAAATACATTGGAAACATCTGTCCCCAGCCTCTTTCGGGATTATCGGCAAGTTTTTTATTTGCCATTGTTGAATCGCCGATAAGATAAATTCTAACTTTGTTATGACCGATAAAATGAATTGCTGTAATTGCAATTAAAAGAACGGTAAGCGCTCCCAATATTTTTTGAATAGTTTTCATTTATAATCACTTCTTAAATTTCTGTGTAAAGAAAATATTGTTTTATATTTTATAAACCGTTATAAATAAATTGCTCATCTATTATTTAAATCACCAATCATTAAAAATTTTTTTGACAAGTTGCGAAGGTGATTGAAGTTCATAAGCGGCAGAAATTAAAGGATCTAATTTCTTGAAATCATTTTTCCTTTTAGGTTCATTTATATAATAACTGAAAGTTCCGTCTAAGTATGGATGACCGCCTAGTCCTGCACTGCTTATTGTATCGTATAAATCCGGCAAGCCATCTTTATCGTTTTTAATTAAATTACTTTTTATTCCGTTAAATATTTTTTCTGCAATTGAAAAATATTTTTTTATTGAGATATCCTTTATTTGCCTCTTTGGCAAAGGCGTAAGCAAACATTGCAGAAGCAGAAGCTTCTAAATAGTTGTTTTTTTTATCTACAATTTGGGGGATACTTCAAATTCCGGACTAGGCTTGTCACCATGCACAATACTTCGGTAAATCAAACTGGCGATACTATCTGCACCTGAATCATTTGGATGGACACCATCACCAAAGTAGCTGCTATCCTGGAGTAATGGAGTATTTGCATCGATAACTTTCAATCCTTTTTCCTTTGCTATTTCCTTAACGATTGGAATTTCTAATTTAATAATTTCATCTCTAATACCATATGGATTTTGCCAGACAGGCGTAGGCAGAACTAAAAATACTTTAGCATTTTTATTTTGGTTTCTAAGTGTGTCTATTAGGGCTTTATAATCCGACGTAAATTCACTTCCATAAGAGTCCCAATTCTGTGGTTTAGTATCATTAGTACCAAGCATAATGGTTATAATATCAGCATTAGATTTAAGCGCTTCTGAAAATGCAGTTTGTTTCCAATAGGGCACATTGCCTTTTTTTAAGACTGTAGCTCCGCTTTTACCACAATTTTGAACGATATAATTTGAATCGAATAATTTTTGGAGTATCGGTACATAAGAGGGGTTGCCATTCCATCCTTCAGTTATACTATTTCCTACACAGGCTACTTTAATCTGGGCAGAAAGAGAAAACGTTCCCAAAATTAAAACGAAAACAAACATTAGCACTGCTAAAAAATATTTCATCTTTATATTGTATACCTTCATATTTTTTCATATTTCTCTGCCTCAGAAATTTATTCAACATTTTTCTTAGGCTCTTTACATCTTAGAAATCTTTCTGCAAAATCATTAAAGAAATCCATCCGCCAACGGCTAACTGTTTTTGTTCCTATATTATTTTTTTTAATATCGTTGTCTTTCTTTTTGACTACAATTTGGGGGACTTCAGTATAATTATCGAATTTATCTATCTACTATAAATTAACCTCAATAGGTTTATTTAATTTTTGAATAACATCATTAAGATATTTTACATATTGAGATTGTGTCTTAATGCCATTCGGTTCTTCGCTCCAAGCTGCTCCGAAATAATACGTTAAATAACCATCGGTTGGTCTTAGGATAATAATATAACTGGTATTATTTTGTGTAGTTTTTATTAGGTCTGATTTTCTATAGAAGACAGCAATTCCTAAATTATCACCGGCTAAACTTTGTTTACCATAAAGTGCCAAGTAACTCCATTCGCTTTTCGAATCGGAAGAGAATTTAATTAATTTTGTGTGTGGATGTTTTGCCAATCCTGTACATAACTCAGCAGAATTACCTTCAATTTTTAAATCAACTTTTGTTAATCTGCTGTCGGCAGAAATTGAGAGGTTTGAGAATAAGTTATATTTCTGTTTCCCCACTTTCCATCCAAAGTACTTTGTATAAACATCGGAGCGAATAGAACCGTTATCAGCGATGTAGCATTTTGTAGTATCAACAACACTAACAAAAACTGCTTTGGAATTTTTCCACATTGCAATAGAACCGATTCCCATTGATTCCCCGACTTTGAAAATATCCATTCCCCAATCGAGCATCTTGGTGTAAGATTCCTTGCTGTTGGAAACCAAATCATTAACGCCTAATTTCTGCAAAACTAATCCGTTTATTTTTTTACCGAAGATGTCATTCCGGTTTCTTGAATCGAGATAGTATCTGTAAGTAATCAGATTTGATTCCCAGCCGGGACCTTCTATTCTGTAAAGCGCATCATGTGCAAAATGAGTTTTAGGAACTGTAGCGGAAACTACATCTACAAATTTACCGCCGGTGTAATAACTCTTTTTTAATTTGTAATCTTGTTTTTCGCCCAAAACTGCTTGCGTCAATTTAGTATAGGAATGTTTTTTGACACCTTTTATATTGTAATGAACTGTTAATTGTTTTGTTTGGTTAGGTGAAAAAGAATCTAAAAAAAGAAGATTGTCAGGTTTGCCGTCTGCATTAACATCTTCAAGCTGACTTGGAATCTCATTTTTTCCATCGGTTATGTAAAAATTATTTTCGTTAAAAGCAGAGTATTTCGCTTTAATTTTACTCAGAGGAAATTGAATTACTTCATTATTCCTTGCTAAAGCAGAAGTGTTTGTAATGTTAAAAATAAAAGTTTTGGAATGTTCATCCGATTTCTTTTTTGAACAGCCAAAACTGATAATTGTTGTGAAAAGAATGATTACGTAAGGTATAAATTTTATTATCTTCATATGGCATTATGGTTTGTAAAAAGTTTAGATAAATATTTTAGTATTCGTATAGTTTCGTTATCTAACGATTATATTGAAAGATAGGATATAAAATTCTAATCTAAATAGATTTAAATTCGGTTAAGTTATGTATCAAATGTTTAATCCAGTTTAATTTACAGCTTCGCTATAGTAAGTCACATTATTTCACTCCATAGGGAATAAAAACAATGACCCTTACCTATAAATTATTCTGTTTCTCAGAGTATCTAAAACAACTAATAAACTACTTTTTCTTGTAATTTCTACTTAAAATCAGCCAACTATAAATAGGATTTTCACAACCACTTATATGTTTTGTAAAAAACGAATTAAAAAATAAATGCCGGAATATCAGATCTAAATTGTAAGACAGGTTTTTGAGAACTATTTCTCTTTCTTGAGTTCTAAATATGGTAGTAAAAATTTTCAGAGTAATACCTATTCTTTTATAGTAAGTTCTGAAATTTTAATTTACTGGCTACTTAACCGATAACTTTTTCTGTTATTAAATCGCCAATTTTATTGTTATCTCTTGTTTAGTTGAAAATTTCATACATAATTTATGGAATTAGATTTCTAAAAGCAAACTATTCGTTATTATTATTTTCTTTTTATTGTTTTTATTTTCCTTTTTCGCTACTATAATCATTTTGCTTTCTTTATATATAATTACTTGTTTAATAAAAAGCTCAACGCCAAATAGATATATGAATTTTCATAATTTGTACAAACATAACGAAAGTTATTTAGTAAAATAACGAAACCATATTATTTAATATTATATATGAATGATCATATATTGATAAGACATGAACAAGAAAAGAAGTTTATTTATCTTATAAAAATGCCTATTGAAAAGTAGGATAAGACATTAAATATAAATGTTTTATTGAAATTATAATTCTGTTTAATATTTAAGCTAAAACTAAAATCTTTGAAAAAAAACATTCCACGAAAGAAAGAATAATGAAAACAACTATTACTGGGGTTTTATATATACATTAAATTTTGCCGGTAGATTTCAATCTATTTACGGATGAATGGTGTAGTTTGTCATCCTAGTTATATAGTTTATTTTGCTCAACTTGGTCCACGACAAAATAATCATAAAATTAAGATTTTCTACATAGTTAATTAGTTTATTTGCTGCATGACTATCTTTTATTTCAATTTACGGTCTCTTTTTTATTTAAGTAGTTTATGTTTCTATCTCAGTCACAGATTATAATTTATAAAAAAAGGCTGACTTTTTATTAATTTATCGTTCCCAATGTATAATTTGAGATTATTTCAACAATAACATCTTCTTTGTTGAAACAAAATTGCCAGCCTGAATCCGGTAGAAATAAATTCCACTTGCTAAGCTGCTTGCATCAAATTTCACTTTATATCTGCCCGGTCTTTTTTCTGCATTAACCAAAGTTGCAACTTCTCTTCCTAACAAATTATATACTTTTAATGTGGCATGCACTTCGGTAGAACTCATTGCATCGACTTCTGGAATTTGAAATCGAATTATAGTAGATGGATTAAACGGATTAGGATAATTCTGACTCAAATTAAAAACCTTGGGAAAATTGTTTTCTCCTTTGGGTTCTTCAATTCCGGTTGTATTAACTGAATCCACTGTAACTATTACCCGCTGGTAACGCGTAAGTTCCGGAGAACCATTATCATGAACAGAGCAAACTATATGAATGGTTTCTCCGTAGGATGCATCTTCAGGCACCGTAAAGGATGCATTTTGGTTCAGGGAATCTTCTATTACAATATTTCCTTTATAAGTTTCAGCTTCATCATATTGCCACCATTTATAAACAAGTGAATTACCATCCGGGTCATAGGTTCCCTCAGCGCTAAGTTGAATTTTGCTTCCGGGTTTTGCTTTTATGTTTAAATCATTCTTCAGTTTAACAACCGGCGGGTGGTTACATTCCGAATATGGTTTTACGCACCATTCTGCCCTCGCCGCAAAATCGTTTTGTAAAGCATCAACCCAACGCACTATTGGATTATAATATATTCGCATTAGATTTTGTTCTGCTGGGTATGTATTTTTCATGTACTGACGACCCCAGGCAGAACCTGTGTACCACCGTCCGGACGGATACGTATAGTTGGCCACCGGAACAGAATCAAGCCAGGTATTTGCGCGAACATTTTTAAAGCGACCACCCCAGCTGCCCTGATTGGGATAATTAGGATTATGAAGTCCGGTTGGAATAAGATATATAAACGAAGGTGAATCTCCTTCCGATCTGAAATCTCCTTGATTAAATCCCGATTTTTCTCCTGCTTTATATGCCTGATAGAGCGAACAGAGTTGACCATGACCGTCTAGAATGTTCGGCGTCATCCAGGAACTTCTTAAATATGCTTGTTTATCAGCCGGCATAATTTTACTCCAGTCGTAGGCAAAACTCCAAAATTGATCGCATATTATAGTGAGTATATTGTACTTTCCCCAATTTGGGCGAATATATGTCTGGTAGGTGTTATCTTGCTCCCAAGTAAAGTAAAATCTGAGTTTACTTGCTACATAGTCCATTTTACTTGGATAATTTTCTTGAATTGTCTTCAAAGCCCTGGCTAAGGTATTTTCACCTCCCCAAGATACAAACCAAATTGGAGTGTTATTTGTTGAATCCAAAAGTAGGTTAACAATAAATTGTGAACCTGGCGTTATTTTATCCATTTCTCCTTCTGCATCAACATTACCTATAAAGTAATGTGCACGAAGGTAATCGGGAGTCGGATAAGTACTGTCATTTTTGATAAGATTAGGATATACACTTTCATATGCATTTAGATAAGGATCTATCCAATTATTACCGGCCCAATTATGGTTAAGAGCGTGATATTGTGAACTCGTTGTAACAATACCTTCAACCTTAAAATCATTTGCATATAGCAAAAATCTTATAATAGAACATTCATCATCGATCTCCGCATCTGTCAGTACTACTACGCGAGGTTTGGTATCGGCTTTAATTTCTTTAATAAAGAAAGATGTAAAAACGAAAAATATAAATACCCATAGATGTTTATTCATTAGAAATCCTTACTTCAATAGTTTATTTAATTGGATTTGGCATAAGAGTACTCTACCCGCTACATCAGGCTGATGCAGAATAACAAAAATGTCATTTCGAACGATTCATCGAGTGAGAAATCTTTTAATTTTGGAACCAAATGAATGCAAGAGATTTCTCCTCTGCCTGCCCGTCCCGGACGAGGGTCTAAATGACCATTATGCAACAACCTGCACATACGGACGGGATTTCTTATTGATTTTTCTCCCCTATAGACAGGGAATTTAACCTACAGAGATTAAATGTTACTGGATAAATTAAATATGCCAACTAAACTGAAATCAATAATACAACTCTACTATTTGGATTTCACTTTTGTAACGAATAAGCGGTCTGGTACCGGTATTCATTATTCACAAATAATACGAATTGTTTCATCTTTATCGACAACGCACACATTCAGCTAATCGATACGTCTTGTCCATAAGCATCTTGGATTTCGACCAGTTCGTCATATATTTCATGTTTCCTATATTGCCAACAGCTAAAATTACGGTCATCCGAACCCGGATCACCGCTTCCTACCGCACTTACCTGTAATACAAACCTGGTTTTACTTGCAGAGAGCGATCAGTACTGTATCTACTACCGATTGAGGATTATCGTCATTGTATGATTTCACACAACGATCGGCTCGCTATGCGAAATTGTTAATGTATCCAATTACGATGTAACTATAATTTCTTTCTTAAACCAGAACAAATGGCTTGACAGGATGTAACGATTGATGAATTATATGCTAAAGGTAAATCAATTTATCAAACTGCAATTAAATCTGTTGTCTAAGAAATAATTTATAAAAGTTAAACAATAGATTTGACGGGATCTCTTTATTCCAAAAAAAATTATACGATAAAATTTGAACGTTAGACTAAGCTAGCATTTAAACAAGGAAGACTTCTTGCCTAACGTTATATGACTTTGTCGATGCCTTTTAATGACACTTCTGCAGGATATTCCCTGAATTATCAATCACTTTAAATTAGAATCTCTTCTACAAGAAGTAAATTAGAGGCAATTCGGAATGGAAAACTCATTATCATGAATTATCTCTGATTACCTTGATAAATATCTAGTTTCTATAATTTGTTAAAGAACGTAAATCATTCCAAATATTCGGTTGAATATTATATTTGAATTTGAAATTGTTGATCTATTATATTCTTAATTTGATGACCTAAATAATATTTCTCTAATTACCATTTTATCAAAATTATTAGTCAGCCGATAAAATTCTCTTATTATCGACTGACTATTATTTTTTATCCTTTTCTATAAATCAAATGAACTATTTCATTAAAATCATTTTCTTCATCATGTTAACGTTATTACCTGATAACCTGTATATATATATACCGCTCGAAAGTCTGGAAGCATCGAACGATGCTTCATGAATTCCAGTACTTACGTGACCATCGATCAATGTTGCAACTTTCTGACCGAGGGTATTGTAAACTATTAATGAGTAATTACCTGCTTTCGGAATTGAGAACTGTATATTTGTTGTAGGATTGAACGGATTTGGATAATTTTGAGATAATTCGAACTTTGAAGGTATCCTATTACTAACTTGTTTAACGGCTGTAGAAGTATAATCTACGTAAAGCTTGGTAACTTCGTCGGGAGTCAGCACACGTGAATAGAAGCTGACCTCATCAAGCTTACCATTAAAAGAATTACTCTGACCACTAGGAGACGTTCCAATTGTTATCATTGCATCATATCCGACTGCAGGAGCGTATATTCCTTGATCATACTGTAAACCATTTTTAAAAATGTTGCAATGCTACTGTTAGCATCAAATGTTATTGTCCAAAAATCCCAATGTCCAGCCTCTATACTATCAAGACTACCGTATTCTCTGTCGCCACTTCCTCCGCGCCATAATCCTAAGTGCCAGTTCCATCTTGCATGTTGCCCAATTGAAAAGACCATACCGCTATCACTCCATGCATCACGCTTATCTATAATGTCCTCATACTTATGACCATCAGCTGGAATTCCGTTCCAATTAGCCCAAAAAGCAACCGTAAATTCCCCTTTTACTCCCATCTGGGAAGCTGAAAAAGTTCCACAATCTACCCTATACCATGTAGAATCCCCAGGGAAATTTAGTGCTCCGTTTGCAGTACCGTCATATCCAGCTACATATTGAGGTTGACCACCTATTGAATCAGCAGCGTTATAATTTCCCGTTGCATCGCTCAAATTTCCGTCAAACTTATAATGAGCCACCAAAGATGTATCTATTTGAGCATAGGTGAGGGGAAATGAAAACAATAGTAATAATACTAATGTTAAAGATATTTTAAAAAGTTTCATGAGATTCCTCTTTCTTTTAATAAATAAATAATGAATTAAGTTAATTATTTGCAATGAATAAAATCATGTTTTCCATTATTATCCTCTTAATACGCTATGCGAATAGAAAAACGATTAATCCCGTTAAATATTTTCGTCTTTGAATATGAATAATCAACATTAAAGATTACACCGCCTAATGATTGTTTAACTCCTAAACCACCTGACCAGCTAAGAATATCATTATTAGTTTGATAACCTGTCCTTAGTGAAAAAATATCCTTAAAAGTATATTCAAGTCCAAAATTCATTCTATCCGTATAATTATTAGGGTGTAAGAATTCACCGGAAACCATAAGCGAGTGCTCGTTTGCTATATCCTTATTTATAACATCCATCACATTCATACCAAGTCCTACTGCAAACATAATCGGTAGAGGCGAGCTAAAACTATGATATTTAACGAATGTAGAAAAATTTCTCATGGACATTCCAAGCCTAAGTGACTCAATACCCGGGAAAAATTTCACACCTAAATCAAACGCTAATTTGTTCTCATTGTTATTAGAAGTATTTCCATCTATGCCCGTACTTTGGCCAAGCTGTTGACCTACATATTTCATAGTACCGCCCATGGAAAATTTATCACTTATTTTTTTTACATAAGACAATCCAAAAGAATAAGCACCGACATTTTTAATATCACCTGTTAATGTATAACCGAGTGGGTCCGACCCCGCCTGAGAATTCGGAATTAACGAGGCACCTTGAATTGTTCCATAATCTACATAGACGAAACTAAGTGCAAAACTACCATAATTATCAGCATTGTAGGCTACTGCACCGGCCAAATAATTTATATCCGCAAACCATTTTGTCGATGAAAAAAAGAACTCGGTCTTAGTATCCATTTCTGTCAAACCAGCCGGATTATAGAAAACACTTTCGATGCCCTTACTTAAAGCTGTAAAAGAATTGCCCATGCCGGAAGCTCTAGCTGAAACTGGAATAAGAAGGAAATTCATTGAAGTTTGACCGGTTTGCTTCAAATTAACGCCGTCCGAGCCCCCGCCGTCCAGATTACTAACTTGAGCAAACAGTGATAAACTTGATACTAATATGATTGCCACTACAAGTATTAATTTTCGATTCATTTATTTAATTCTCCATCTTTTATTAGCGTGCAACTACTAGTTTCTTATATGATAATTCTCCATTAGACTTTTGAAATACAACAACATAGATACCGCTAGCTATCGGCTGTCTACTTTCATTAGTCATATTCCAGTAGTCGCTTCCCGTTTTAGTCACTGGTTCATCATGATAAATAGTTTTTACCAGATCACCATTTTCGGTAAAAATTTTAATAGTTACTGTCGAAGGCAAATTAAAGAATAAGATTCCGCGGTCCCCTGTCCAGCCATAGTCTTTAATCAAAGGATCGTTGTAGTTGTATGGATTTGGGGCAATTACAATTTTATTCAAATCGTCCTGGCTTGCTCTTTTACCGAAAGAATAAGTATTTTGAGGATACCAGATTCTACCTGTCCATATTATTTTACCTCGTGACGAAGGGAAGGCATTTTGGTCATTATCACCTATGCGTACTCCGGCCTGAATATAATAGTAATACTGAGCGCCGAACAAAATATTTTTATCTGTATAAGTATGTGACGCACCTTTGTCGGTTGAAGGTATGGTTGCTACTTGCTGATAAAAAGTAGTATCATAAGCAGAGACTTTTCTCATAATTCTATATCCAATAAATCCGTTCATCTGTTCCGCCTGGGTATCAGACCAACTAAGTTCAATACCTTTACCGGTTCCAAGAACTGTAAAAGTTGTTGGAGGTGGTGGTTCAACCGGGATCTTATAATCGGTCTTTAAATTATATTCTGCTCTCTGAACTGTTGTATAAACAGAATCAATTCCCGTACTTAGCCATTTGTCCTTATTTATGTCATTTTGTGTAGCACCTGAAGGAAAGACAAAATTATCAGGGAAAAGACCTTTAGGCTTCTTCGGCATCGGATCAGGCAGATCTTTGTTTAACCATTTTTCACCAATTTCCAATGCCTTTTTTCTACTAAGACCAGCGATACCTGAAACCTTAATTATTCTAATTTGCTGACCTGGTTGTAAATTATAAGGGCCATAGCTTACACACATACTTTCGAACGTATTACATTGTGCACTAATACCAGGTTGACCTCCTGCAGATTCGAGACCTAAGTTATCCAGGTTTTTTCTAAAGTGACCGGGTCTTATGTCCGCTCCGGTTTGATCTTCGGATGCATACTGCAAACCAGCAATGAAATCATAAATATTTTTCTGATCCGGATCAATAGGATAATTTTGAATACCTGCCTTTTGTAAATTTGCTACTAATGCAACACTTGGTTGACTCATATCATCCTGATCATTAGGATCGATAGCACCTGAATAATTGGGTGTTGGTGTGTAAGGCTGTTTTGATGCATGTAGTGTTGCAAGAAAAGTAAAGTCTTTTTGAAGTAGTCTTCCTTTTTCTTGAGTAAGAGGTTGTCCCATCTGATCACCGGCTCTGGTTTGGTCATCGGCAGAATATTGATAAAAAACCCGAAGCGAATCAGTATTTTTAGCACCCGTATAATGGAACCATCGAGCACCATTATGAGAATCTACTGAAGCCACACCAGGGTTTCGCCCATCAGCTCTTAGCATATAATAAGGACCTTCTTGCAAAGATACATACATGCCATCAACAGGTTTCGAACTGGTATTAGTGAATGTCATATCAACAATAACATAATTATCATTAAATTGTTGAGACCATCCAATTATTTTTCTTTGAATCTGTATTCCGTTAACGTACTCATTTGTTACAGTAATCGTCTGATCACTAGTACCAATACATTTTGAAGGATCAACGGTACCGAGGTTGGAAATTATCGGGCCTATATTTGTTTGCTCAACATTATATTCCGGATTTTTATACCTCAGATATGATTCAATAGGTTTTATAACCTTCCCATTCGGCAAATACGTTGGACTAGTAGGAGAAAAGACAGCATAAGGTATAACTTTACCGTCTGGAGCAGTCCAATTAGTTTGAGTAATTGCAATAAATCCTCCAAAGGTAGTTTCATTACTTTGCAACCTATCACCATAAGCGCTGTAATCCGCAAACAATCCCAGGTTATTATGTCCAAAATTGGTCTTTGCACCTTCTTCGCTTACCCCTCCCCAAAACCTGTTGATCTGAAAGTTTTCAATTTTATCTTGAGCAAAAACTTGAAAACTACCTATAAAAAGGAAGGTAATTAAGACAACCATTCGAATTCTAAAATTTCGATTAGTTTTTCTTATTTCGTTCATCTTTTCTCCAATTTATTCATTTCAATGTTTAACAACAGTATTCAGTAACTATATTGGAATTAGAAGTCAAACCTTGTTCCAAACCATATTGCTCTTGGTTGACCGAATGTAAAAAAAGCATTATCGGGGTCATTGATATACGGTTTACCAGCTGACCTAAGATCACCTAACTTATCGTTACCTGGCATATAATATCCTTTTTTGGGGTCTCTGATGGGATCATAATAAGATTGACTGTATTGGGGAAGATGAAGAGATTTCATATAGTTTGTGAAATCGGTACCTCCGATCCCATCACTAAATGCATAATTATACATAAATACTTTCCTATTAAATAGATTATTTATATCTACGTAAAATGTGGCTTTAATAAAATTAAAATCAAAGGTTTTACTTATCTTCAAATTAACCATCCAATAATCCGGCCATCTGAATTCATTATCAACCCCTGTAATATTACGAGGATTGGTTGCACTTCCGGATAATATACTCCCTAACCTCCATTGCGGTAAGAAACTGAAATTCCAGTCCCCAAAAACTCCCCATTTTTTCGGTAATCTTGCATTTATGTTTGCATAGATTGATGGAACCGGTTGAGGTCTACTTGGATCACTGTTAAAGAAGGCCGATTCCGCATTATTCGTAGCTGGATTTTCTGAAACCAGTCGTCTTCCAGTATTTCCAGAAGATTGATATGAGTATCTAAGATTAATCCAACCTGTAAAAATTTTACCATTGGCTTTTGTTAATTGAACTTCCAGACCTTCAATATTTCTATACCTATCATTTGTCCTATAACTGTAAGAAATTGAACCGCTGTTATTAGTATAGTTTATATTTCTAACATCACCTGTAACGTCCTTATAATAGCCTGCTACATGGAGCAAATATTCAGAATATATATTAACATCAGCGCCAAGTTCATATTGTATTGTTTTAATTGGAGGTAAATTTGGATTTCCAAGGTTATACAAACCATTTTTATCCCATCTTAAATTATAAAAATACAATTCACTGTAGGGTAGCATTTGTCTGAAATGTCCATAATTAAAATAGAATTTAGCTTTATTTGAAATCGGAAATGAAATACCGAATCTGGGGCTGAATACTAACCAGTCTTTCGTTTTTTGTAAGAGACCCGGGAGTCCCTGACTACGTAATTGAGCATCTACATTATTCCATCTATTCCATACAACAGATCCGCCGGACTGTAAAGTTTGAAGCCAATCTGAAGGAGGTTTAATAGCAGAAAATGCATCAACATTAAAAGGATCTCCTGTCGGCCATCTTAAATTACCATTGCTATAATAATCTGCACGAACACCGATATTAGCAACCATCCCTTCAAATGTAATTTGATCATTTACATATGCACCCAAGGTACGAGGGGATACTTTAATATTATATTCATAAGCACTAAAATAACCTTGCTCAGGCCAATAAGCCCACCGGGCATTATCTAGCGACACATAGCTAAATTGTATACCAGATTTAATATAATTCGTTTTTGAAATCTGGCTTCCAAAATCAAAGTTAAGTCTGAATTGGTTGGTTGCTGAATTATCATAAAGCGCACCGCCTTTACTGTCAAATCTCTCGGCCAGTCCAGGAACAGTTAAAAAGTCATCAAATGTCCAATCCCCTACCTGTTGTGTTGCGACGCCAACCGGCAATACTGTTCTACCATAAGGCATTTCATTAACGGGGATAGGCCCAAAATAGGCTACAATATTATTACTTCTCGGATTACTTAGATCGGGATTGATATAATCTTTTGTCCCCTGATAACTAACGGAAAGATCGTAAAATGTTGTCGAACTGACAGCTTGAGTTAATTTTCCACCTATCAATAGATTTCTTTGTTCCCAGGGTTGAAGCATGGTATTATACCACCAGTAATTCCAATTATACCCTCCCCCCTGGTTAGTAAATAGCGGGATATTGTTTTCCGGCATCATTGCCCCTCTATCAAGGCCATTAGTACTGCCAGTTCCTATATCATTCCCTAAGGATGGGATTTCATCATCTGCCCCTCTCGCAGAATTCATACCTTTTTCATAGCTGTAAGCGGCTGTTAATTTTAACCTAATATGATTCGTAATGTTCGATTTTATTACAAGCATGGAATTTGTATGAATATCATAAGGCAGCTCCAAAGGCTGAATATAAGAGGTGCGATTTGTTATGTTTGACAAATAAAATGTTGCATCACCTAACATTTTTCCAATTAAAGGAATTGGTCCGCCAAAGCCTCCGTCAAAGTTGAAATCGGCATTCTGACCTTCTTTTAATTGATGATTTGCAAATGCATTCTTCAATGATTGGTCTGTAATTTCATTACCTATATTTAATCCCTGACCATTTAATTTACGTATTTCCTTATTTAATTTATTCCAATCAGGATTAACCATATGCATCCATGCATCATAAAGATAAAGATCGACTGGAGTTACTACTGCCCCGGGTGTTTTCTGCAGAGAAGTTTTCCAAGTAGCAGGCAGGAATTTAGCGTAAAAATCAAATCCCCTGAAATCTGGGTAATTATACATCTGCTGCTGCTCGTAAGGAGTAACAAGACCTTGCTTCACAGCTTCATCAACCCCAATAAAAGCCGTAGTGGGATCAAGGTGTGCTCTTAAAATATTATTTTCAGGATCCATCAACGATTTACCGAATCTTTTCATATGAGCCAGATCTCTTGTAAAATTGAAAGAGCCATGATAACCTTCATTTGAACCTGTTTTGGTAGTTACATTTATAATACCGGAATTGTAATTACCATATTCGGCACTCATTCCACCCGAGGTAACTGAAACTTGTTCAATGGCACTGGTAGGTATAAAAGAGTTTGCCTTGCCTACTCTCTGGTTAACAAATGTTAATCCATTAATCATGGTTCCGGTTTCACTGGCTAAACCCCCACGGATATTGAGGTATTTATCACTTGTAATTGCCGATTGTGTAGCAAGAAAATCTTTTAATGTTCTTAAACCAGCCGCTGCTTTAATCTCTTGAGCATCAATAACAACCTGACTACTTGATACTTCTTTATGAATAACATCTCTTTTTGCTGAAACTACAACTTCTTGCCCCTTTATTGTTGTTTCGCTCAATTCAAAATTAACATTAGTAGTTTGATTTTCCGAAACTATTACATTGGTTTTAACTACTTTTGCTTTACCGATCATACTGGCTCGAAGGGAATAAGAACCTACAGGTACATTAACTATAAAATAGTCCCCTTCATAATCGGTGGCAGCCCCCATAGTAGTATTAAGTATGATTATGTTTGCACCTATGATAGGTTCACCAGTAGTTTTATCTACTACACGACCAACAATTTTGCCTTGAGCAAATACTTCCGAAAATGAAGCTATACATAGGAATAAACAAAATATAAGACCTGGCGAGAAAAGATGTTTTAATCTTCCAATCATTTTTATTTCCCGAAAAAATTAAAAAAAAACAATATCAATTAGCATAATTAAAAAATACATTAACTTGATGATATTTCATGCGTCTATTAACTGATTTCACAATTACCGGCAATAAATAATTCTTATAATCATTTAATCATTATTTATAAGTTATATCTTATTTTACATTTATTTTTTATTTAATTTTGATAACAGAAAGAAAACAAATACGAACCATATTCTTTCTTATTAAATATTAATGATTTCATTTTTAAAATGCAAATATTATTTTCTTTTATTTTCCTTTTTTTGTTATTATTTATCTTTATGCATTCATTAATAATTGCGTATTCTTGCTATTTTCACTTATTACGAAAGCAAACAATATATTTTCCACCAATTAAATCCGAATATATCTAAATATAGTATATGAAGAATTGAATCCGCCTTCGTCCTGCCGGATTTCTGCGGAATAGAGTGTTTGTGCAAAATTCACCGTCGCTTGCGGCGAAGAAATTTATTTGAAATATTTTCTACTTATGGGTATAAAGATCATATTTTGTGAGGATAATCTTTTTATTATTTAAGGTAAGCACTAAAATCTGGAACTCAATTTTTAGTATATATGGAAAAATTAGAGACTAATTTTCTTGCCAATCCCAACTAAACTGTGATTACGGTGTACATTTAGTAATTATAGCCTATCTTCTATTCAGCAATTATTAATTGTATATCGTTTTTTTTTAACATTTCAATATCTTCCGGCTTTATTTTGGAACCGGTTATCAAGAAATTTATTAATGAGTCAGTTCCCAAACTTGCAAACGAATTTTTACCTATTTTGGAAGAATCTGCCACAATATAAATTTTATCAGCTGAATCAATCATAGCCCTTTTAACACAAATATCACTGATTCCAGGGTAAGTTAGCCCGGATTTTAGTGTTATTCCTTCAGCAGCTAAAAAAAGTTTATCAACATGTATATTCTGAAAAAAATCGGCGCTTTTTTGACCTGTTAATGAAAGAGTTGGAGCCTTAAATTCTCCTCCGGTTACATTCACGTTTATTCCAGGTTGCGCTCTTAATATCAAAGCAATATTGCATAAAAAAGTATCCTTCAAAGTCTAAAATAGTGACTTTGAAAGATTATGCGTAACGTGAGTTAGTAAGTAATTTACTTAATATTTTTTTCTAAAAATTCTATCGGATGATAAATAGTATTTTTCAATTCATCACTAATCTGCTCTCTACAAGAAGTTCCGCTTGCCATTATAATAGTGTCATCATCAAAAGATTCGGAATTTTCAATCTGCTTTATTAAATCAGCTCCGATATTTTTACTGAGTTCATAAAACTCCTTTTTATACCCAAAACTACCTGCCATTCCACAACATTCCACATCAGAAATATTAACTTTGTAGCCCAACATTGTAAGCAACTCCGGTACTATATTTCCCACACCAATTGTTTTCATCTGGCAATGACCGTGGTAAAACAGAGGTTTTATTTCACTTACCGGTTTTTTAAATAATTTATCCGCTTCTAATAAATTATTTGAGATTAGCTTATATATATATTCGATAGGATCATATGTATGTTCTTTTAATTTTTTGAAAAGTGCATCATTATTAAGCATTCTTTTATAGTCATATCTAAACATGGAAAGGACACTAGGCTCTGAAACTATTATTTCTTTTCCCTGGTCTATTATTTTTGCCAGGTAATTAGCTGTCTCAATTGCTCTTTTATCCGCAACTGCCAGCATGCCCTGTGATTGAGATGCCCTTCCGTCCGCAACAACTCTGCTCAAAGTAATAGGAATTCCAAGCTTATCAAAAGTTCTAATTGTTGCCAAACCTATGTGCGGACTATTATAATTAGTAAATACATCGGCAAATAATACGAGTTCCGGAATCTCTTTATGTTTATTCTCGCTTAATTTATTATGTTTTCGATAATCTATATATTGTTTCTCTAAAGTATGCTTAGCAAATCCCGGAATTTTTATTCTTTTATCTACACCGGCTGCTTTTTCCATTACTGTCCGGATAAAACTAAAATTGTTAATCCAATTAGATATTTCCGGGGTAATCGACGCATATTTAGCTAATGTTGAAAAATTTCCAAAGAATAATTTTTGTAAAGACGGCCCTTTGTCTATTTCAATTAATTTATTTTTTATAACAGCATTTAATCTGGGGATATCAATTTTTACGGGACAATTATTAACGCACCTTGTACATCCGGAACATAATTCGGCAAATCTACCATTTTTAATATCAGCGGTTGTCCCTACCGTCCATGCTCCACCTATTCCGCCTGTATAGCATTCACCACCGAATGCATGCCCGCCAACGGCTTGAAAGTTTGCACAACTATTCATACACGCACTGCATCTTATACAATAAAGAGCTTCCCTAAAATCATCATCCTTCCGCATATTCATTCTGCCGTTATCCAATAAAATAAGATGAAATTCTCTCTTGGTATCATTTTTACCGTTTAAATTTAATATAGGTAGATTGAGCGGAGGCTCCAATATGTTAGTATAAGATGTTAACGGTTGACCGGTGCCGCTTGCTGCTAAAAGTTCTATAAATATTCCAAAATCTTTTTTGCTCGGAATTATCTTCTCAATACCGGCTATGGCAATATGTACTGCGGGAAGCTGTGTTGTCAGTCTAATATTACCTTCGCTTTCAACTAATAATATAGTGCCTTCTTCCGCCGAGACCATATTTGCGCCGCTAATTCCGATGTCTGCGTCAAGAAATTTTTGCCTAAGTATATCTCTGGCAAATTCAGTTAATTCTTCGCCGGTTTCCAACGCTCTATCAGTATCAAAATTTTCCTTAAATAATTGTGAGATTCTTTCCCTACTTCTGTGGATGGCGGGCGCTACTATATGGGAAGGCTGTTCTTTGGATACTTGAAGAATAAACTCTGCCAGGTCTGTTTCCGCAACTTCTATTTTTTCATTTTCCAAAACATGATTTAATTCAATTTCCTCGGAAGTTATAGATTTTGACTTAACTACTAATTTAGATTTGTGCTCTTTGCAGACTTTTTTAATATAGTCTGTTGCATCTTCCTTTGTCTTTGCTAAAAATACCCTGCCGCCTCTTTTTTCAATAGTTTCTGTAACTTTATTTATAAGTTCAGGCAAATTTTTAATTGAATTTTCTTTTATTTCCCTTGCTCTTTCTTTTAACTCCTCATAGTCATCTATTTTTTTTACCGACTTATATCTGTTTGTATTGAAGGTTTGCGTATTATGACGAAGCGCATTGTTTTCAACGTCAAGTGCCATCGATATAGCTTTATATAAATTTTCTTTAGAAGATTTATTTGCAACCTCTCTCGGATGGATTTTATTTTTATTTGTAATGTCCATAGAATTACTCTAGTACAATTATATGAATTTTCCTG
>CAVVVS010000007.1:0-5113 GCA_963751355.1 uncultured Ignavibacteriales bacterium
TTACTACTTTCCCTTTAGTATGACCTTCTTCAATATAGCGAATAGCCTCAGGCACTTCAGTTAACTTGTATTGCTTGCCGATAACTGCTTTTACTTTTTCAGATGCAATTAGTTCACTAATAAACGTCAAGTCCTCTTTGTTTATTTTTGTAAGAAAATTGACGAATTTCTGACTAACAAACCACGACAATACTATTGCTGTCATCGAACTGATTAAAATACTTATTAGTGAATTGACTGGTCCTCCAACTGGAATGTATATTCCCCCGGAATTCAAGACACGTTTGCAGGCAAGCAATGAGCGATTCGCATAACAGTCCAAAAAAATATCATAATGTTTCCCTGTTCTGGTAACATCTTCTTTTGTATAATCAAAAACATAATCAGCTCCAATTGATCTGACCATCTCAATATTGTTTGTACTGCATACACCAGTAACCTCAGTGTTAAAAACTTTTGCAAACTGCACAGCGAATGTTCCTACACCACCCGACGCACCATTAATTAAAACCTTTTTACCTTCTTTAATCTGCCCCTTATCGCGAAGACTCTGCAATGCGGTTAATGCTGCCACGTTTAAAGTAGCAGCCTGTTCAAAGGTCATATTTTCTGGTTTTAAAACCAATTTCAACTCAGAAGCACACACATACTCTGCAAAAGCTCCAGCGCAAGATCCAAATACTTCGTCTCCCTTTTTAAACAATGTTACGTTTCTTCCAACTGATTCAACCTTACCAGCAACATCACGCCCCAATCTTGTTATCCTGGGTTTGAATAACCCCGTCATTATTCGAAGAATGAACGGTGAGCCTCTCATAATATGCCAGTCAAGTGGATTAACTGAAGCAGCACAAATTTGTATTAAAACTTCATCATCCTTTGGAGTGGGCTTTTCTATTTCCCTCAATTCAAGAACATCAGGTGAACCGTATTTTGTATATACAATTGCTTTCATAATTAAATCACACAAAAAGTATTATACCATTTTAGCACAATTTGCAATCATGATTTATCAAAACCGTTATGGTAGGAATGCCTGTTACCAAACATCCCCCACACAGATCCCAGCGTGCAGTTTTTCTGCACCGGACTGTTTATTTTAGAACTACTTTAATTATAACTGGCTGGTTTTATTTTTTAGGAAAACAAATAAACAATAAATAATTTTACAGCACATATTGACTTTTACATAACGGCTAAAATTGCGTTGTTATATGCCGTTATTTATGCTACGTTACCCATCTACACGGATACTGGCGAGGCTTCAAATTTTCTTTCCAATATAAAATACGTACCCATAATATTCTTTATACTTATTATAAAGTTCAGCTCCAAGTTTTTCATATTTTACAAATTCTTCTGCAGATTTATTATCTTTATATTTATCCAAAAATGTTTTTTGTGCTTTTATTTCCGGAATAAAAAAGTTTTCAATCCAGCACGTTTCAGGCAATATGAATGATGCTGTAACAACATAGCCCGCTTTTTGCATTTGAGCAATTTTATTTGGAATGGTGTCTATTTCAGGATATGCTTCATTCCAAAAATCAAATATTTCTTCCGGCCGTTCTTCTGTAAACCATGATGCTTCTGTAACTGCAACATAGCCGCCTTTTTTCAAAAACTTATTCCAATAATTCATCCCTTTTTCAAAACCAATATTATATATTGCTCCTTCACTCCAGATAAGGTCTAATTCATTTAATTGAAAATCAAGTTTATCCATTGAACCAATAACGCCTTTAACTCTGTTTTGAAGATTCAATTTTTGTGCATTTTCATTTAGTTTGTCGATAAAACCCGGGAATAAATCAATGGCGGTAATATTCCCTGGAGTGTTTTGAGCTAATACTATAGTTTGACCTCCGGTACCACAACCAAGGTCAGCAATGCGTGATTCCTCGTGCAAATTACCAATGAAGCTTAACGCCCTTAGTGTTGCTTCCCGGCTTCCCGGGCCTTGACGGTCCATACTGGAAAAATATTCGCAAATTAATGCAATATCAAAGTCGTGAATATTATGCTCTTTATCGCTCATTTTGTGTCCCTCCAAGAAACTTCATGATGCTATAGTTTATTATTTTATATAATACACTTTCAGAGGCTAATCAAAAACTGTAGCATAGATTATAAATTTTGTTTAAAAATCCTGTAATCTATGTAATGATAATTATGAATTAAATTAAAATTCTAATAATAAATTTTAGAAGAATTTTTTCTTTTTGGTCAGCCTCTTATAATTCCTTCCTAAATATTATGAATTAATGACATATAAATAAGGGCGGGTTTTATTTTTCAGAAAAAAAACAACAAAATAATTTTGCCGTACATATTGACTTTTTACATAACGGCTTATAATGCTATGTTTTATGCAACAAAATAAATATACTTGAATTTAATGGTTAGTTTATAGTCTGTTTGTTTATTACTTCCACTAGCCTTTTTGCTTTATCAACCATATCAGAATCTATCAACCATATTGTATGCTTCGTTTTTCTAATAATAAGAACGAGGTTAGCTCCTTTCGAAATTTTCCCAACCAATGGAGCTCCGAATATCGGAGACGTAGTATATCTTAACCATTTGACTAGTTTAGGATACCAAATTTTATTTAATTCAATTGACTGAATATCATGATAAGAGTAAAAATCTGTATTTCGTTCGGTTTGTCCATGAATTAATTTAAATCCATTATCAAGAAGCTGGAATTCAATTCTTGGATTATTTTTTTTTAAAATAATATTTTCATTCATTTTATTTCCTTAATTTATTTTTATTTCTTACAGTTTACTTATAAGAATAGAAAAAACAAACAAACCGCTGAAATCAGAAATTAATTATCAACATGCTTTACTTAAGAGTAATTGAAATAGGACTCAGACTATTTTTTATATATACTTGTCCTGAAATCGTACTTGAATAGTAGTCCTCAGCTACTAATTCTACACCTGGAGAAAGATAATCATCTACTATTGGCTTACCGTTATAAAATACCCGATATAAATAACAAGTATATTTGTTTAGAGAAGTACTGACTAATGTATCTTTAGAAACTATAATGACTGAATCTGCAAAGAAATGCCATATATCCCCGGCATGGCCGGGATATTTATAAAGAATGCTTTGTAAACCATTCGACATTATCCAGAGTCCGTCGGATCTGTCTAGTTATTAAACACAGCTCCGCCGCCTCACTCCCATAAACACATAATATGATGCATATCTTAATTTAATCTTTACTTATAAAATCCAATGAGGATAAACAGAATGGCTGGGATGAAGAGAAATTACCCCATTTTTCCCCAGACCTCATTGTAGTTGCCTACAAATATCTACGACCATTTCAAATTATATTGAAAAAATTTATTTTCCAAGATAATTCTTTAAAAAGGAAAAATTTTCATTTGTATTGAATTCAGAAATAAGCTATGAAAATTCAGAGGTATTTATCATTTAAAAAAATCCCGGATTGAAATTCCGGGATTATATTTAATAATAAGCAATTTATGTTGAATTATTGCATTACAGCTTTATATGCATTAACCCTTCCTTGTCCATAATAATCATCATTGCCGGGTTTTCCCAGATCATCTGCAGAGGAACGTAAGATAGCTTCTACTTTTGCCGGACTAAGTGATCCTCCATGTGATTGAATTATTAATGCTGCAACACCTGCAACGTGGGGTGCAGCCATACTTGTACCATCTGCCCAAGTATATGAGCCTGTTCCATAACTTGGACTTAAAATCATATCATAATACCAATAACCATTTGGGTATAATAAATCATTACCTCCCGGAGCTGCAAAAGTAATTAAAGACTGTCCATAATTGGTATACTCAGCGGGATCGTCAAAGTTTGTCCCGCCATATGCAAACCCCGTTGGACCGGTTGCTGATACACAAATTACATGCTGAATCTCTGCAGGCTCTGATACATACATATACGCATGATCAAAATCAATCGCATCATTACCTGCAGCAACTATAACAGTTACTCCTTTTTGATATGCATAATTGATTGCCGATCCAAGAGCATTTATAAGTTTGGCTGCTTCATTAGAATTTCTGGGAAAAACTGCACCAAGGCTCATATTAATAATATCTGCGTTTGCTTCGTTGGCGGCATAAAGTATAGCTGAAATAATTGCATCAAAAGAACCAGATCCATCATGCAAGGCTTTTATTGCAATAATAGTTGCATGAGGAGCTATTCCTATAGTTCCGATACCATTGTCTTCAGCAGCAATAATTCCAGCAACATGTGTAGCATGCCAAAAAGTGCCTACATCCTCGTTAAAATTAAATCCGGGCACAAAAGATTTTGAGGCGGCTACATCTATATTATCTTTTAAATCAATATGATTACTGGCAATACCGCCATCAATTACAGCAACTCTAACATCCTGACCTGTAAACCCTGCGTCCCACGCCTCGGGTGCTTGAATTGCCTGCGGAGCCCATTGATAAGCCCAGAAAGATTCGTCACTTCCAATTGACTGTTCAGTAACATTCTGTTCCGGTTTCACCCATTGAACTAGCAAATCACGGGTCACCGATTTAATCCCTTTTTTCTTTTCAAGCGAGGCTGCTTTTTTATCTGTTAAGTTACTTACCTTCGCAACTTTAATTTCGGGATGAATAATATCAACAACACCACCGGATTCTTTAACAACATTTAAAAAATCGTTATCGCTAGAAGTATATTGAACAACAAAATAATCCGCTGTAGGGAAATTTACTTTTGCAAGCGGTGAGACTGTCTTTGCATCCTGATTCTCTGTTGAACTAACAGGAGGCATTTCATTGCAACTGTAAAATAATAAAACACTAAAAAGAACGATAGAAAAAATAATTAATTTTTTCATAGCTGCCCTCCAAACTATTGTTAAAAAATAAAATTAGTAAATGAATTTTAGAAAAGAACGGGAGACAAAAAAAATTTATTTCCCTGCACCCCCTAAAACCAATCAGTTTTAGTTAATAATAATTACAAATCTTTTGCTTGAAAATCAAGAAATATTATCCTTCGCTTATAAATGGAGATACAAATTAAATATAGGCGGGGCGTTCAGGTGCGGTTAATATTTAATAACTAAAGTAATCATTTTTTT
>CAVVVS010000008.1:0-19955 GCA_963751355.1 uncultured Ignavibacteriales bacterium
CTTTTTCAATTTGGAAATAGCCTCTTTGGCAGTGGGTTGAATAACATCCGCAACAGCAATTACACCGGATAGCTCCCCGTTTATTGAAACGAAGATAGGGGTTTTCCCTTCACGCGATAATTCACCTGCAATTATTTCTGCTTCATTAGTATTTACCGAATATTCTTTCATCATTGCGGGATTACCTATTGCAATTGCATCCCCTTGAACAACCCCTGTCAAACCAAGCCCTGTAATTGTATTGAATCCCTCGACATCAAAAATCTCAAGTCCTTTTTCTTTTGCATAATCAACAACTGCAAGCCCTAGTGGATGTTCCGATTTATTTTCTACCGAAGCAGTAAGCTGTAGAAGTTTTTGTTTGTTCTGTCCGTTGAATAATTTTACATCGGTAACAACCGGTTTCCCGATTGTGACAGTACCGGTTTTATCCAGCACAACTGTATCAATTTTATGCGCTCTTTCAAGACTTTCGGCATTTTTAATCAATATGCCGTTCGAGGCTCCCAGTCCTGAGCCGACCATAATTGCAGTGGGTGTTGCTAAACCTAATGCGCAAGGACATGCGATGACAAGCACGGCTATAAAATTAATCATTGCAACAGTAAATGATACTCCTCCGAAAATGTACCACAAAAGAAAAGTTATCAATGCTATTCCAATAACAACCGGTACAAAATAGGAGGCTATTTTGTCGGCTAAGCTTTGAATTGGAGCTTTAGAGCCTTGTGCTTGTTCAACCAATTTTACTATTTGAGAAATAACCGTATCTTTACCGACCGCAGTGGCATTGAACTGAATACTTCCGTTTTTGTTGATTGTACCTCCGATAACTTTATCGTCAATATTTTTATCAACGGGAATGCTTTCACCAGTAACCATCGACTCATCGATTGAAGTTATACCTTTGCTAATTATTCCGTCAACCGGAATTTTTTCTCCCGGTCGGACAATTACAGTATCCTTATTTGCTACATCGCTGATAGGAATATCTTTTTCAATACCGTTTCTTATCACGCGGGCAGTTTTCGGCTGCAGTCCCATTAATTTTTTAATTGCGGCGGAGGTTTTATCTTTTGCTCTTGCCTCGAGAACTCTGCCCATTAATATTAAAGCTATAATCATTACGGCAGTATCAAAGTAAGTATGGACTCCTGATATGTTGTTCGATAGTACCATTGGAAACAAAACCGCGATAGTGCTGTACAGATAGGCTACCCCGGTTCCAACAGCAACCAAAGTATTCATATCAGCCGAAAAGTGATTTATTAATAATTTCCACGACACCGAAAAAAAACGCTTTCCGGAAATAAACATCACCAATGTGGTGCCTAAAAACAATAATCTGTCAACATATTCTAGAGGTATCGGAGACCATTGGATAAACCAGGAAGTTGAACTTAGCATGCTGATGATTAGAATCGGCACCGCCATTATTGCCGCAAATATAAAATCGGATTTTAGTTTTTTATAAGACTTCTTTTGTTCAAGTTCTTCTGCTGGCGGTTCTGAGTTAGAAGATGAACCGGATTCTGTCCTACCTGGTTTTTCCGCCTGTGTTACCAATTTATATCCGGCTTCATCTATTATGGAAGCTAATTTCGATACATCGGTATGCGTATCATCGAATGAAAAAGTAACCTTTTCGGTTGCAAAATTCACATTTGCATTACTTACTCCATCCGCCTTCTTCAAAGCCTTTTCTACTCTTGCTACGCAGCTTGCACATGTCATACCTTCAACAGGCAGCGTAATTGTTTTTATCTCTTTCGTTTCCATCATAAAATCCTTTTCCCAAATTAATAATCATGATCCATGTCTGTGATCAATTGAAGAATCCGGTATAATCTTTGTCTCCTGCAGTTTCAAATTATTTTATTACTTTGTATCCGGCTTCTTCAACAGCATCTTCCAAAGTGCTGTTACTTACTTTGCTCTCATCGTATTCAACTTTAGCGCTTCCTATTTGTACTTCATTGACTTTTACATCATCCAATTTTCCCAATTCTTTTTGAACAGCCATTACACAATGATGGCACGACATTCCTTCTATTTTAATTTCTTTTGATGTCATTTTATACTCCTTTTTTATTGCAATTGTAAATAGTTGTTTTATAGTGTTTACGATGTAAATGTAACCATTTCAATTTCATGATGCGTTACACTTTTATGAAAAAGATTTATAGGATTTTATGTTGTTCTGAAATGAGGTGAATGGTTATTTGATGTTATCTAACGGCTTACGTGTATTTTCAGTCATATTTTTAAATTGGCTTGCAGTTAGACCTGTAACTTTTTTAAACTGATTCGAAAGGTGCTGTACGCTGCTGTAACCGAGTTTATATGCAATTTCACTTAACGTCAGTTCACCGTATTTTAATAATTCTTTTGCTCTTTCTATTTTTTGAAGAATGATGTATTGCTCGATAGTAATATTTTCTACGGACGAGAATAGAGTACTCAAATAGTGATAATCCATTCCAAGTTTTTTAACGAGATACTCGGAGTAATTCATAGTTAAAGGATTTTCTTCGGCATCGTTACGGACAAGCTCTAAAACTCTCAGTTTAATTTGTTCTATTGTTCTTGCTTTTTTGTCCTCAATTAATTCAAATCCGTTTTCTTCAAGGGCTTTTTTGATTTTGTCGAAAGGTAGAGTCTGAATTTTTCCCCCAACTATCACTTCACCTAATAAAACACTTCGTACGTCCAGTCCAATTTTTTCAAGTTCTTCATGCACTACTTTAATACATCGGTTACAGACCATGTTTTTTATTATTAATTTTGTTGTTTCCATTTTATCCGGTTACATACTTTTAAAAAGTTAAATTATTTAATCTTGATAAATTACTATTAAATTACATTGCATTTTACAAAATTGCTAATTAAAATTACACTGTTAATTATTTCAATAACAGTTTTTCACATCAAATAGGGAGCCCATATCTAAAAGATCTACTTTCCTTAAAAAGAAACTATGACTAATCACAAATTTAGGGGTTAAAAAATGAAAAGTATTATGCGGGCTCACCTTCGCCATATCTTTTTATTCGTCATCATATTAACCTTCATCTTTCCGTGCATCACTTATTCTCAAATTTATCCCCCGGTTGAAAAAGATTCAACGAAAGCGTGGCCGTTACAAAATTGGTCAATTCAGTTAATGTATTCGCAGTCGCCGCTATCGGTCGATATAAAGGATATGATTGTTACCGTAAAAAAACAATTATCCCCGGTAAGTGCAATACGAACAGGATACAGTTCAATAGGTTTTTTCGTTGATAAATTCAGTACATCGTCCTTTCAAGCGAATTATGCGCATTCGGAGTGGAAGGGAGAAAATAGAAATATAAATGCCGGCGGGAATGAGTTTTCATTTTCATATTTGTATTATCCATTTACTAATAAAATAATTCAATTTTTTACCGGAATGGGAATTGTATATAGTCATTACAACGAAACATTTAATCAAAATGTTTTAATAACAGGTAACGGTTCAACCGACATAGCCGAACAGTATTATTCTTATCAGGAAAACCATGCGAATGAAAGCGGCGCGCTTGGTACTTTAGGGTTTGAATGGTTCCCGATAAAGCATCTCAGCGTGATTGCGGAGTATGATATTTCATTTGTCTACAGGAATACGGATATTTCAATGAAAAGTCAGGTTGCGGGAAGCCCTCATTTTGATACTCTCAATTATACTGAAAAGGTTTATGAAGTTCGTTCAAGGGGTTTGAAAATTGGTTTGTCTGTTTATCTATAATTGTAAAAGCTTCTTATTATAGTATTATTGAATTTAATAAGGAAAAATGATCATCGAAATAAAAAGCGGCACTAACTATTGTTTAGCGCCGCTCGATTATCTTGCAATCAAATATTTCTGTTAAATAATGCTGTTACTTAACCGCATCAACTAGCTTCTGAATTCCAGGGATAATTGCCAGTTCAACTTGTCCGTAAGGGAATTGAGCATCGCTAATAATTTTATTACTTTCCGTTAGCCATTGAGTACCGGCTTTTTTATTCTCTTTAATTAAGCTGAGAGTCTCAAGCCCCACTTGAGCTAATTTTGTCAAATTCTCCGACATCGGTTCTATTTCTTTGAGTATATGGGAGGTATTAATGGTTTTTGATAATTCTTTATTATTACTTTTCCAAAGTGTCAGCCAGGATATTATTTCTTTCATTGTTGATTCATCTTTTGTCTTAATATATGAGTCAACCATATCGTTAAATTTCCGGGCTGTTTGCGATTCCGGTCTTGCGGCATCCACAACCCTTGTATATGGGGAATAAGATAAATATGTAACTCCCAACTGACCTCTTTTGTAACCTTTAACGGGCTCTACGATATCAACAAAAGTTTTTAGGTCAGTAATATCTTTCCCGTCAGTCAGTCTTCTCAGCATCATGCCGTAATTTCTTAAATGGGTAGAACCAAAATCTTCCAGCTGAACACTAATAATAGCCAAACGGCGGTACATGTCTTTAACATCTCTAATATTCTGCGGTGACCATAAACGCTCGGCTATTGCGGCTGTTCTGGGCCAAATTCTGGAATCAACATTTTCGGGAGTAACCATTTCGCTCCACATAGTTGCTTCACCGCCTAAAACATTATTCTTAACTTTTTCACTAACTATCGAATCAGGAGGAATAGGATCATTCAGATAGTGATAGCCGGCATGCTGGTTTAAATCTATATAGTAACCGTTCGATAAAATTCCCATGTATCCTTCCCGAGCCGCTTTAAATAACGCTGCTTGTCCTCTCCATGATTGTATGACAATATTTTTTGGCATTCCCGGTTGGAGAATTTCATCCCAGCCAATCATTTTTTTACCTTGCTTGGTAATAATTTTAAGCAGGCGTTTATTAAAATATGTTTGAAGCGCATGATTATCCGGTATATTGTGCTTTTTCATAAATGCTAAAATTTCTTTATTAGCACTCCATTGAACACCGTTATTTTCATCTCCCCCGATGTGGAAATAGGGATCCGGAAATAACTTTGCCATCTCACCGAATAAATTATCGAGAAATTTATAAGTTGCATCTATGGTTGGGTTCAACACCGGGTTATGAACACCCCAGGTCCTTGAAATTGAATATGGTCCGGGTCCGCTTGCTAACTTAGGATAAGCTGCAAACCAGCATGCTGTATGCGCAGGAACATCGAATTCCGGAATTACTCTTATACCTCTTTCGGATGCATATTTGACAATATCTTTTATTTGTTCTTGAGTAAAATATTTCCCATCGGAACCCAGTTGAGTTAATTTTGGGTAAACTTTACTTTCTACTCTAAAGCCCTGGTCATCACTTAAATGAAGATGCAGTACATTCAACTTCACTGCTTCCATCACATTCAAATTCCTTTTTATCACATTTACCGGCATAAAATGACGGGCAACATCAATCATCAGTCCCCGCCACTTGAATCGCGGTTTATCCTTAATTTCAACGTCGGGAAAGTAGTATCCATTTTCATCGGATTTGAGCAATTGTAACAAAGTTTGTAAACCGTGCAATGCTCCCAAATCGGTTTTTGCGGAAAGGGTAATTCTATCGGCAGATATGTTAAGTATGTAGGATTCTTCTTCGTCAATCCCAAGTTTCCCGGGTTGTTCACAAGAAATAACAAGTTGAGAAGTATCCCCGCCTGAATTTTTTGTGATATAATCCTGGGTGAAAAATAAACCGGTTCTACCGGATAAATGTCTTAGCATTCTTGTAGCGGCGGAATAAATCCTATCTCCGGGATTTCCTCTGACCGTAAGAGAGAAGTCCTTTTCTATTCTAAATTTTCCCGGCATTAGTATTGTACTTTGCGGGATAGGCATTAAATTGAGTTTGCTGCCGGCATTTTGTGAATAAACCGCAAAGGAGATTAAAATTGTAAATAAAACGGAGTAAATGGATGCTCTGATGAATTTCATATTTCCCGCCATATTATGAGAGTTTTATGTTTATTTTTAATGCTGTGAACTTATTATTACAAATATATTATTTTTTTTACATTTTACGTAACACAGGTTACCAAATATTGAATCCTGTTTTTGTTTGAAAAAAGTATAACATCAGTAAAAATAATCAGATCTCAATATTAATTTCCGCCCAATAATTACAAAACGGACTAACTATATTTGTCTCGTAAACATGTTACCGCCATTGACTAACTCAGGTGTATCAAATTTGTGCATGCTCACTAAATTGATTAGCTGATAAACCTTATGTATTTTAAAGGTATGGATTCAAAAAAATATAATAACATTAAGTTAGCCATTGGTATCGGAAAAGGATTAGCGGGATTTATTCTTATCCTTCTGTTCATTTCCACCGGCTATAGTTTGCAGCTTGAAAAATATCTCGGTAATTATTTCTCAAATCAATATTTACTATTTTTTGCTTTTGTCTTTGTTACGGGAATAGCCGGCATGACAATCTCTTTCCCGGTCAATTATTATACCGATTTTTATTTGGAGCATAAATACAAACTTTCTAATCAGACTTTTTTCAAGTGGATTTGGGAAGGAATTAAAACTCTGCTCGTCTCTTTGGTAATTGGTATTCCGGTTCTTTTGTTATTCTTTTACGTACTCAATAAATTCGGAAATCTATGGTGGCTTCCCTTTGCGATAGCCTTGTTTATTATTTCCGTGGTCCTCGCACGAATTTTGCCAGTACTGGTTCTCCCACTATTTTATAAAGTCACTCCGGTGGAAGACGAAGACTTAAAAAATCGAATTAAAGCCTTAGCCGAAGATGCGGGAATAAACGTAGAGAATGTGTTCAAATTTGATATGAGTAAAAATACGAAGAAAGCCAATGCTGCATTTACCGGGTTAGGTAAGGCTAAAAGAATTTTACTGGGTGATACATTACTCGAAAAATATTCCAATAATGAAATTGAAACAGTCATTGCTCATGAACTGGGGCATTATAAAAGAAAACATATAATCAAAAATATTATCATCGGTACGGTATCAAGTTTTCTAACATTATTTTTAATTGCATATTTTTTCGGTATCTCAATACACTGGTTTGGTTTTAGTTCAATTCTGGTGATAGCCGCATTGCCTCTTCTGACTCTTTGGGCAATGATTATCGGGTTTATTCAAACACCTCTGACAAATATTATTTCCCGCAAGTTTGAATATCAGGCAGATGAATACGCAATTCAGGCTACCGGGAAAAAAGAGGCTTTTATCTCAACCCTGGAAAAATTAACGGAACAGAATTTAGGTGACAAGGAACCCCATCCTTTTGTCGAATGGTTTTTTTATAGTCATCCATCGATTAAGAAGCGTATTGATGCAATTAATAATCTACCGGATAACAGCAACAATCCCGGTGATTCTGTAAAACATCCCGGAACAGAATCTGGTGAAGCCAGAATAGGCAAGAATTTAAATCTGGAGAATAATTAGTGTCCTCTTATCTCAAGCTGGCATTACTGGTTATTCATACAGGAATAATGTCTGTTTTCGCAATAATTTTTTCTCTTATTGATAGGAGTTTTTACCTGTATTTCAAACTATCGAAGGTATTCTCCAAAGGGATATTATTGATAAGCGGGGTGAAGCTGAAGATAACGGGACTTGAAAATTTTGATAAGAAAAGCGTATATGTTTTTGTTTCAAACCATAGCAGCCAGTTTGATATTCCCGCGCTTCAGTTTGGAATTCCAAATAAATTCAGTATAGTTTTTAAGAAAGAGCTTACAAAAGTTCCTTTATTCGGCTGGCAGCTTTCGCTAGGGCCTTATATAGTTATCGACCGGCAAAAAGTAGAAAATGCACTGAAGAGCATTGAACATGCAAAACAATTTATGTCGAATAAACATGTTTCAGTTCTTTTATTTGCGGAGGGTACAAGGAGTAAAACCGGCGATGTGCAGCCTTTTAAACGCGGCGCATTCTATCTTGCTTCACGTGTAGGATATCCGATAATTCCGGTTTCTGTGAGCGGTTCAAGTAAAATTATGCCAAAAGGAAAATTTAAAATAAAGAGCGGTACAATTAATATTCATTTCAGTGAACCAATTAATACAGAAAATGTAAAATCAAGAAAAGATGAAATCGCACTTATGGAACAAGTAAGAGAAATTGTAATTAAAAATATGAGAGAAGGGAATTAAGTATTATGTCAGTCACCAAAAAAGATGTTGAATATATTGCAGAGCTTGCCAGGTTAAAATTCAATGAAGATGAATTTCAGAGCTATACAAAACAGTTGAATCAAATTTTGGAATACGTGGAAAAACTGAACGAACTTGATACCGAAAATGTTAAACCGCTCTCACACCCTGTAGAAGGCAGTAACGTGTTCAGAGAAGATAAAGTAAAAGCGTCCGTTAACAGGGATGATGCTTTGAAAAATGCACCGGATAAAAATGAGGAATTCTTTAAAGTCCCAAAAGTCATTAGCGGGGACTAATTAACAATTAAAAATTAAAAATTAGAAATTAAAAAAATATATATAACTGCTGAAAATATAATCAGGAAAAGTAATAGAGTATGATTGTCGGAATTATTCCCGCCCGTTTTGCTTCGACCAGATTAATGGGTAAACCTCTTGCGGACATTGGAGGAAAACCGATGATAAGGCATACTTACGAAAGTGCACTCAAATCGAAATTACTTAATAAAATTATTATTGCCGTTGATGATGAAAAAGTTAAACAGGTAGTGAATGATTTTGGAGCTGAAGCTGTTTTAACTTCAAAAAATATTTCAACCGGTTCGGACAGAATTGCAGAGGTCGCACGTAATCTTACCTCAGCTAAAATTGTTGTAAATATCCAGGGTGATGAACCATTTATAAAAGGAGAGATGATCGACCAGGCGATTGAACCTCTGTTATTCGATCCTTCAGTGCAGGTTTCGACACTTGCAAAAAAAATTCATGATGTTGAAGAACTCAATTCTCCCTCAGTAACTAAAGTCGTTTTTGATTATCACAATTTCGCGCTGTACTTCTCAAGATCTCCAATACCTTATGTCCGGGACGCACGCACTAATTATGAACGAATTCATAAAACTGATATATACAAACACATCGGGCTTTATGTTTACAGAACCGAGACTCTTCTGCAATTTACCTCGCTGGCTCAAACCGATTTGGAGAAGGCAGAAAAATTGGAACAGCTTCGTATGCTTGAGAACAGTTTTAAAATTAAAGTCGTAGTCACCGAGTTTGATAATCTTGCCGTGGATACTCAGGAAGATCTTGAAAAAGCCAGAATTTATTATAACAGGCACTTGCAATAAAAGAAAGTCTATTAATCATGAAAATTCCTAAAAAGCTAAATATCGCCAATGTGCCGACTCCGTTGGAAACAGTCTCATTCGAAGACAATAAATTATTATTAAAAAGAGACGACTTAACTGGTTCGGAACTTTCCGGCAACAAAATAAGAAAACTTGAATATTTAATTTATCAGGCGAAGAAGGAAAAAGCCGAAATAATTTTTACCGAAGGTGGTGAACAATCGAATCATGCCAGAGCTACTGTAATTGCGGCAAGAAAATACGGGATAAATACAAAATTATTTCTTTGGGGAAAAGATTCTACTAAACCCGATGGAAATTTATTCATGGATAAATTTCTGGGGGCGGATATAACTTTTCTGAACAAAAGTGAGTATGCTAACGTAAATGATATAATGTTTGACGAACGGAAAAAACTTGAGAAAAAAAACAAGAAAGTTTATGTAATCCCCGGAGGAGGATCAACAACACTCGGAATTTGGGGATATGTAAATTTTATTGATGAATTGCAGACTCAATGCGATTTGAAAAAGATTAGAGGTATTGTTTCTGCTTGCGGATCAGGCGGAACAGCGGCAGGTTTGCTTGTTGGTGCATCCTTAAGGAACTTGAATTTAAAAATATACGCGGTAAATGTACTCCATTCGAAAGAAGCAATAAAGAAAAAAATATTAAATTTGGCCGAAGGCTGTAAATTGGATTATAATCTCGACTGTGAAATACAGGCAAATAATCTGCAGGTTCTTGACGGATATTCAAATGAAGGATATAAAAATATTGATCAGGACAAGTTAAAACTGATTAAAAAATTCGCATATTCTTCCGGAATTATTTTTGATCCTGCCTATACCGGAAAAGCATTTAAAGCTTACTATGATAATTTTCTTACAAAAAATCTTGGGATGAAATATATTTTTATTCATACCGGTGGATTCTTCGGAATATTTTCAAAAAGAGGTAAATATTTAGCGGTATAAATATTTTGTTTCTGATGATCAGTGCATTCCGCAACAATCTAAATGAATTTTTATGATTAATATTTAATCCATTATTTTTTGCCTAAAATATTATTTAAGAGTATTTTATAAGTATGAATTG
Source organism: uncultured Ignavibacteriales bacterium (assembly GCA_963751355.1). GTDB lineage: Bacteria > Bacteroidota > Ignavibacteria > Ignavibacteriales > Ignavibacteriaceae > CAVVVS01. Next base: position 10,374 of record CAVVVS010000008.1, read on the forward strand.
TATTTTTTGTGATATAATAGAACGTAAAGCAAAAGCCGAAATTTTATTTGAAACAGAGGAGATAATATCTTTCCTTGATATTCGTCCCGTCAATTATGGGCATGCCCTGGTTATTCCAAAAAATCATCATCAAAATTTTTTGGATGTTCCTAAAACTGAACTGGAGGCATTAATTTTCGCAACACAAAAAGTTTCGAATGCTATTATTGAAAGCGTAAAACCGGATGGATTCAATATAGTAGCCAATAACGGTACTGCAGCCGGGCAGTCGGTTTTTCATTTTCACTTTCACATAATTCCCCGGTTTAATGATGACGATTTTAAATTTAGGTTAAATCTTAAAACATATGGCAACGGTGCAATGCAAGTTTTCGCGGACAAAATCCGTGATGCAGTAAAAAAATAAAAAAGGATGAAAAACAATGGATGAAAAAATAAGAGTTTTAATAGCAAAAGCGGGTCTTGACGGTCATGACAGAGGCGCTAAAGTAATAGCAGCAGCGCTTAGGGATGCAGGTATGGAAGTAATATATACCGGATTGCGTCAAACTCCCGACATGATAGTTGAAGCTGCAGTTCAGGAGGATGTTGATGTAATCGGAATAAGTATTTTGTCGGGTGCTCATATGACAATATTACCAAAGGTTTTGAAGTTGATGAAGGAAAAAGGACTTGATGATGTACTTTTAACGGGAGGTGGAATAATTCCTGAGGAGGATATCAGAGAATTAAAGAAGTTGGGAGTTGGAGATTTGTTTACTCCCGGTGCTCCAACCACAGCGATTGCCGACTATATTAAGAGGTGGAGAAAAGAAAATCCCAAAAACTAATATCTCTCATATAGCTTTAAAATTTTCAGGTATATTTTTATTAAATGAGGAAAATCTTTTAATGTATTTTTGGGATAGTTACAAAAATCAGATGCGTTTTACAAATAAATTGCCTTTTTAAGAATGATGATGAAATCAAAATTAATTTTTGCCGGTTCTATTATCCACAAAAAAACGAGGGAATATGAAATAGGAAAAAACCTATCAGATTACCTAATAACTTTCTTAGGGAAGCTTGGAAATATTCTAGTAGGTTTTATTATGTTTAATTCTTCTATCTTTATTTCTCACAGAACTATTTTTCAGTTTGTCATGTCAGGTTTTTATGGAGCATTGTTCTTCAGTCTTCTAAAATTTCAATCATCAAGAAACCAATTCTTCGGAATAATTATTATTTTAAACCTTAACAATTTTACAGGCAGGCATCTATCAATTATTTAATTGATATGAGATGTATTTTATATTGGGACCCAATTTATATCCGTTAAAATTTATTATCGCTTCATCGAAAAAAAACTTAATTGAGATATTATTTTAGGGCATTTTCGCTAGCTTTTATTTAAGGCTTGATGAATGCAGTTTGTGGAGGCATCGTCTTTTTCATAAATACCAATTGGAACATACCGACTGTAAACTTTATTTATTTGGTTGCCAGAGATGTTGTTTTACTTGGATTTGGGCTCGGAATAGTCTAGGTTTTTATATACAAAATAAAAGACACATATTTACTCTGTTAAAAATTAAATTTGCGTGACTTAAGAAGGTGTCTTTTATTCAAGCTTAAAAAAATCTTACAATTCTCAATAAGTGTCAGTTGATTGAACACTCTTCTTAAAATGAGATGCTTAAATCGAAAAAAATGTGAAAATTATTGTAATTTGAATTGGTACATTTATTGATATTTTAGGGTATATTTTGTGTGCATAAAATATGTTGTAATCTATTACATTCTCGAGGACACGGATAAATAATTAATTTCAACCGGCAATTTAATCTAAATCATGTACTTAAGCGGTGGTTTTGAAATAGAAAATAGTTATGAAGAATATTTTTTTACTGTTATTTTTAAGTATCTTTTTCGTTAATGTCACCGATGCTCAAGTTACTATAAGTTTGCCGGACACAACATTAAACTCCAGCGGAGCTATTTCAATTCCGGTAACTGTTAACGGTTTTACTGGTATTGCCGGATTTAATTGCGTTATCAAATTCAATCCAAATGTTTTGATTTGTCAAAATGTTCAGACGCAATCAAAGAATATATCATATAATATTTTGAACGGTGAAGTCCGCATAATTTATGCCGATATTAATAATCCTATTAATATCAATAACGGTGTATTACTCAACTTAAATTTCATTTACACTGGCGACAGCACACAAATAAATTTAAGCAATGTGGCAATAGGCAACTCGGAGGCTCAGCAGGTTTCTTTTACAACATATGACGGAAATATAAGCGGCGTATTACATAGTGATGCCAACGTTACTTTAGGGGGAACAGTCTGGTATGATGCTAATAACAACGGTATTAAAGATAAAAATGAGCCGGGTGTAAGGTGGGTTACGGTAGATATCTTTTCCGGAAATGGGTTCTGGTTAACCTATACTTTGACAGATTCTTTGGGACAATACTCCGTGGACACACTATCACCAGGGTCATATTTTACGCGATTCGACTTAGCGGGTACGAATAAAAAGTATAAATTTATTGATAGTTCGAAAGATTCTCCCTTGCATGGATTTACCGATACTACTGCTTACTCTAATACTATCTATTTAACTGGCGGCAGTAAAATGATGAATAACAATGCCGGATTAGCATTAAAGAATCCCACTGGTATATCCGATCAGAATTCCGACCATTCCATTCCGGGCGGATTGATGCTATCTCAAAATTATCCCAATCCGTTCAATCCTTCAACTACAATAGAATTTCAACTGCCTAAAGAGGAAAAAGTAACTTTACAAATTTATAATGTACTGGGACAGTTGGTAAAAACTTTATTCGATTCGGAAGCTTCGGCGGGAATTCACAGAATTACTTTTGATGCCTCTAATTTGTCGAGCGGAATTTATTTCTACAGGCTGAGCGGTAATAATATAAATGTTTTGAAAAAAATGATTTTTTCAAAGTAATTTTTTTATCGACAAACCTATTTTTGAACCCTCAGAATTCAGTGGGGAACTGAGGGCTTTTTAATTATTTTTCACTTCTCAATCATTCTTTACAAATCTTACAATTTAAGCCCCGGATAATAATCCAAATACGATCAAGAAGAAAATTAGAATTGTTATTTAACTTCGAATTATTAAGTTAGAACGACAATTATTCCTAAAAATATTAACCTTTTTGTAATATTAGCACAATTGTTTTAGATGAAGGAATTACAAAAATTGATATTCAGGCTGCCTTTAAGTAATTTAGTATGTTAGAATTAATATAATTTTGTTCAGTATTATTTAAAAAAATAAACTCACGCAAAGGAGATAAAGTATGGCAATTAAAGTAGGAATAAATGGTTTTGGAAGAATAGGCAGGTTAGTATTCAGAAGAAGTCTCGATCTTGGTGATATAGAATTTGTAGGAATTAATGATTTAACAGACGCACGGACATTAGCGCATTTATTAAAATATGATTCGGTTCACCGCAGATTTAATGGTGAGGTAATCGCTGAGGGAAACGATTTGATTGTAAACGGAAAACGAATTAAAATTACTGCAGAGAAAGATCCTGCAAATCTTAAATGGAAGGATTTAGGCGCTGATGTTGTTATAGAGTCAACCGGCGTATTTCGTACACAAGATGCCTGCATGAAACATATTCAAGCAGGTGCTAATAAAGTCATCTTAACAGTGCCTGCAAAAGGCAATATAGATGCAACCGTAGTACTTGGAGTTAATGAAGATACTTTAACCGGCAGCGAAAAGGTACTTTCCAATGCCTCGTGTACAACTAACTGCTTAGCCCCTATGGTCAAAGTGCTCAATGATTCATTTGGAATCGAAAAAGGATTTATGACCACTGTGCATTCTTATACTAATGATCAAAGATTGCTCGATTTGCCGCATTCAGACTTAAGAAGAGCCAGATCTGCGGCTGTATCAATTATACCAACTACTACCGGAGCGGCTAAAGCTGTCGGAAAAGTTATTCCGGAACTGAACGGAAAGTTAGACGGTTTCGCAATGCGTGTGCCTACTCCGGATGGTTCTATAACCGATCTTGTTGCGGTTCTTAAAAAAGACGTAACTGCGGAAGAGGTTAACGCAGCTATGAAAGCAGCTTCGGAAGGTACACTTAAGGGGATAATGGAATATACCGACGAGCCGATTGTGTCCGCGGATATTATCGGTAATTCCCACTCAAATATTTTCGACTCTCTTTCAACTATGGCAAACGGAAACCTTGTAAAAGTTGTTGGATGGTACGATAATGAATGGGGATATTCTTGCCGGGTAGTAGATCTGCTTAAGAAAATATCCAAGTAACAATGAATAATTAGATGAAGACGAAGCCCTGGCTTCGTCTTCGTTTTTTATGCAAGTTCAATAATTGATAATTTACATTTCTAACTTTTATTAATTATTTGTATCTATAAATATGGAAATACGATTGAAGTATTAGAGGAAAATTAAATGAATAAGCTTTCAATAGACAAACTAGAAATTAAAAACAAAAGAGTATTGGTGCGCGTGGATTTTAATGTCCCGCTGGATGAAAATCAAAATATAACAGACGACAGACGAATAGTTTCATCGCTGCCTACGATAAAGAAAATAATCTCAGAAGGCGGTAAGGCTATATTGATGAGTCACCTGGGAAGACCTAAAGGAAAGATAAATCCAAAATTCAGCCTTAAACCGGTTGCACAAAAATTAAGTGAACTGCTTGGAAAAGAAGTAAAACTTGCACCCGACTGCATCGGTGAAGAAGTAAAAAGATTAGTAGATAAAATGGGTTCAGGTGATGTGCTTTTATTAGAGAACGTACGTTTTCATGAAGAAGAAGAAAAGAATGAAAGTGAATTCGCTAAAAAATTAGCAGTTCTCGGAGATGTTTACATAAATGATGCTTTCGGAAGCGCGCATAGAGCGCATGCTTCTACCGAAGGTGTAACAAAATTTATCGAAAAATGTGCTGCCGGTTATTTGATGCAGAAGGAACTTGATTATTTAGGCAGTGCAATAACTAATCCAGAAAGACCTTACTGTGCTATTTTAGGAGGCGCAAAAATTTCAGGTAAAATAGATGTCATTCAGAATCTGATAAATAAAGTTGATACCTTAATTATTGGCGGCGGAATGGCGTATACATTTTTCAAAGCACAGGGTAAAGAAATAGGAGCATCTTTACTTGAAGCAGAGAAAATAGACCTGGCAAAGGAAGTATTGACTAAACTAGAAAATTCCAAGGTTAAATTTTTATTACCGGTTGATGTAATAGTTGCCGAAGAATTTAAAAATGAATCTCCTTCGGAAGCTGTAAGTATTGATAATATTCCATCTAGTAAAATGGGATTGGATATTGGACCGGAAACCATTAAATTGTTTAGCGAGGAATTGAAGAAAGCCAAAACAATAGTTTGGAATGGACCCATGGGTGTGTTTGAGATGGATAAATTTGCAAAGGGAACCAACGCAATAGCACAAACCCTTGTTGATGCAACATCTGGAGGTGCGATTACTATAATAGGCGGAGGTGATTCTGCATCAGCAATTACCAAAGCCGGGTTAGATAATAAAGTATCCCATGTCTCTACGGGCGGCGGTGCATCACTCGAATTCCTTGAGGGCAAGGAGTTACCCGGAGTAGCCGCATTGAGTGAATCTTAAAATTCAGTAATAATTGTTCACTTTTTGCTATAGTTATGTTGTGTCATTTGCCGGTGTAAAGCAGCAAAGATTCTCACATGAAATCTTCGGACTCCATTTCAAAAAAGTTTAAAATTGGACTTCCGAACTGATTTTTTCTGCGGGCTATTAGATAAAAAAAACTATTTCTTAACTTATAGCATAAGGTGAATTAATTATTTAAATGGTATTATAAAAGGTAACCCGGAAACCATATCTTTAAAATCAATTTGTTTTATGTGCGTAATATCAGTGGTTAAGTGTAGGACTTTTATTTAAATTAAGATGTTGAATCCTGGTGATATGTATTTCATCTAAAACATGTGGGATTTCTTATATTTACAAAGGAAGATAAAAAAGGATTTTAAGTGAGTAATAACTACTATAAACCAAGCGGATTTGGTGGATTCAGTTTTTTACCTCCGGTAATTAAATATTTAATAGGTATTAATGTACTTGTATTTATTATCGAATTAATGGCAAGGCAAGTTGGAATCGGAAACGGCTTTACGATTGATGATGTTATCACAAAATACTTTGCTTTAATGCCGATTGGATACGGATTTTTACCATGGCAGTTAATTTCCTATCAATTTATGCATGGTGGATTTTGGCATATCGCTATCAATATGTTCGTGTTATGGATGTTCGGAATAGAAATAGAGAGTATGTGGGGCTCTAAAAAATTCTTGATTTTTTATCTATTGTGCGGTACCGTTGCAGGAGTATTTCAGCTATTTCTTCCCCCATTAATCGGTGAAGCATTGGCTCCAACCATTGGAGCTTCCGGGGCAATTTTCGGTGTCCTTATTGCATTTGGAATGCTGTTCCCTAACAGATATATATTCCTATATTTTTTCATTCCGGTTAAAGCAAAATATTTAATTGCGTTTTTTGTTTTATTAGAATTCTTTTCCATTGACAGCCCTGGAAGCGATGTTGCGCATCTTGCACATCTTGGCGGTGCCCTTGCCGGATTTATTTATATTATGTTTGATCCTACTATTAACGTTGCATTAAAAAATATGTTAAAATCCAGACCGCAAAATAGAAGGGGTACAACTTATAATCCTTTCGGTAAAATATCGGAGACCTTCAAGAAAAAGGGGAATACTGTTCAGGAAGCGAAATATTATGAGATAGAAGAGGAGGAAACGAATTCTTCTCCGGTTTCACAAGAGGATATTGATAGAATCCTCGATAAAATCAGCCAATCGGGCTATCAAAATTTATCAGAAAAAGAAAAGAAAATTCTGTTTGAAGCTAGTAAGAAAATGAAATAACATTTTCGCTGTTATTCAAACCACTTTTACAAAGATGAATTCTTATTGTAACAACGGTTTGCAACGACTTTTTATGTGAAATATTTCCTAAATTCGAATATTGCTTCGTCAAAAATAATTTTGGGTTTTAGATTGGTAAGGTTTATGTCTTCAAGAATAAAGCATATACACTACAGAGAATTCAAATTTAATATTTACTGTGCTGAAAGTTTGGTATGGTTTAAAAATAATCTATTGTACCTCTTGAGAATTACTCCAGGAAAATATTTCAAATTAAAACAAATGATACTGCTATTTATTTGATCTCGCCTAATCCAAAATATAGCGCTATTCTCTATTCATGTCTTTTTTATTTCATTATTATTTCTTTCGGATTCATTTATACCGGGTGTTCGAAGAATAACATTATCAATGAAGACAAATTTGTCAACATATATATTGATTTGGTTATCGTGCAGGATACCTCTTCAAACACAAAACTCTACAAAGTAAGGGAGAAAGTTTTTAAAAAATACGGTATTACCGAAAAACTTTACGAGAACACATTAAAATATTATAACGAAAAACCGGAACGCTGGCAAAATTTTTTTGATAAGGTAATAAGCCGTGTGGAAAAATTAAAAAAAGAAGCTATGTAGCTTTATTTTTTGCAACTGCAATTCTAATTAGAGGATAACTGCAATCATCAGGGAGCCGCTGCTTCAGGTCTTTTAAATCCGTAAATCCTTTTTTTATTTCTTCTGTTATCATTGTAAGTTCATCATTCTTATATAATTTTGAAATATCCACTCCGGGTTCAAATTCCAAAATAGTCTCAATCTGCATTGAGATCACTGCTTCCGAAAGGTTGCGGAGAGAAGCAATATCTTTTAGCGAATATCCTTTCTCTAATAGATTTAAAGTCTCTTTTATATTTCCGGGTACGGTTCTACTGGCTTTTGGATTGTCCCCCGGCTCCTTTTTCTTTTCTATAAAATTATTTATTGCTTCAAGAAAATCCGTTCCAAGTTTATTGAACGTACGTTTGTTGAAGCCTTTAATCTGTAAAAGGTGTGTTTTTGTGATTGGTTTTTTTTCGGCTATTTCTCTTAAAGTTTCATCGGGACAAATCATATAACCTGTCTGCATAAATTTTTTAGATGCAGATTTCCTGATTTCTCTTAACTCATTATAGAGTTCCAAGTGAATCTCGTAACCAGGTTTTACATCATCTTTATCTTCTTCAAACAAGCCGCCGACAGTAAGGCTGTTTAGCCCCTCTTGATTAATGATTAAGTTATTACTACTCCCTGATTTTTTAGTTAGCTTTCGTTCGGAGAGCAGTTGGTGAATTACCAATTTGATATCGTTTTTATCATAATTACTGCAGGCTCCGTATGTATCGAATTCTGAATACCGGTCTGCCTTACTGTTTCCTTTTAAAATAGTAACTAAAGAAGCTTCATGAACCGATCTTCCGGCTTGCTTTAGAGTCCGCAGAATAATTTCTTTAATATATTCGAGGGAATCTCCCGGCATATTTTCGGTGACAGTACATTTGTCGCACTTTCCGCATTTATAGTTTTCCACATCTTCACCGAAATAATTCAGTATGTACTTGAACCGGCATTCACTGGAATAAGCATAATCAATCATAGATTCGAGTTTCTTTTGATGATAGAGATAACTCTTATTCATTTTCATATAATCTAGTTGTAATCTATCTGACTTTACTCTTGGCATTGTTAACATCAAATTTTCTCGTCCTGAGGGTCTTTCGTAAAGGACGATTCCGAGATTATCCAGCGTAATAAAAACGTCCTCGATATCCTGCTCGGAAGATTCAAGTTTATTTGCAATTACCGGAATCGAAATGCGTACCTTTCTTTGAAACAATTCGGCACCGTATTCTCTTAACATCAACAGAATGGTCTGCTTGAGAAGAGGATTACCGGAACTTTTTAAAAAGGCCTTCAACCGGTTTTTTTCGACATTGATTTGAATAGTCGATTTTTGTTCGTACTCCGAGAGCAGTTTTATATAATTTGCATTTCCAAGTATTTTTATGGCAGCGTATATTAGTCCCCGGTTCATTTTTTTATTAATATATGCCGAAATGTATTCGAAGTTAATAGGAATAAGTTTTTCTGATATATTCCCTTCCGCAACTTTGCCGTAATCACATATTGCCGAATATATTTTCTGAATCAGCTCTTTGTCGGGATGTGAATTTGACAGAAAATAATTTTGAATTGTAATGTCAGAATCATCGTGAAGCAGGAAGATATTGGAATCTTCGCCGTCCCTTCCGGCTCTTCCGATTTCCTGGTAATAATTTTCGATTGATCCGGGAGTATTATAATGAATTATTAATCTAATATTTTTTTTATCGATTCCCATTCCAAAAGCATTTGTTGCTGCGATTACAGGTATCCTGCTTTCAATAAAATCTTCCTGGATTTTCTTTCTTTCTTCAGAGGCTAATCCTGCATGGTAATATCTGCATGAGATCCTTTTCATATTCAAGTATTCAGTAATTTCTTCAGTTTTCCTTCTTGATGATGTATAAATGATGGCAGGTGTTTTAAATTGGGTAATTAATTCGAAGCACTTCTCCTTTTTTTGCTTAGTTATA
>CAVVVS010000009.1:0-66355 GCA_963751355.1 uncultured Ignavibacteriales bacterium
AGAAAAGAAAAAAACCGATGCCGGGTATATAAATATTTCTAATGCTGAATTAACAGCGTGTGATTTAGTTGCGTATCAGCATAGAATAGGAGGATTAAATAGAGCGGCAACAATATTATACGAATTAACAGAATCGATGACACCTCAAAGATTTGAAAAAGTTCTAAAAAATGATATACAATTTAGCGTGCTGCAAAGGCTAGGTTATATCTTAGATGTTGTTTTAGAAAATAAAGAGCTAACTGAAGTGTTAAAACAATATCTTAGTACAAAGAGGTTATTTAGAGTTCCATTGAAAGCGGGTTCTCCCAAAGAAGGAGCTAAAGTAAATGCTGATTGGAAGATTATTGAAAATTTCAAAATTGAAACAGACTTTTAATGATTCCTAAAGCGTACATAACCGAATGGAGGAATAAAGCGCCCTGGATTAACGATTACCAGGTGGAGCAGGATCTAATTATTGAAAGAGCATTAGTTGAAATATTCTCGCATGATGAATTAAAAGAACAGCTTGCTTTTAGGGGGGGAACAGCTTTACATAAATTATACTTAAATCCCCAAGTAAGATATTCTGAAGATATTGATTTAGTTCAGGTAGACGCGGGGCCAATTAAAGAAATATTAAAAAATTTAAGAAAACAACTTGAATTTCTTGGTGAAGCAAACAGTAATACTTCCATACATAATAATACTTTGTATTATCGCTTTGTATCCGAAAATGAAGGAATAAAATTAAAATTAAAGATTGAAATAAATACAAGAGAACACTTTACTGTATTAGGTCATAAGTTCATTTCACACAATATTGAAAGTGAATTTTTCACTGGGAAATGTGATATAAAAACTTTTGAAGTGGAAGAATTATTAGCAACCAAACTTCGAGCCTTATACCAGCGCAATAAAGGAAGAGATTTATTTGATCTGTGGTACGCAAGTGAAAACCTGGAATTGAGTGTGCCTAAAATTATTGATACCTTTCACAAGTACTTAGAAAATGATAGCTTGTCTATCTCTAGTAGAGAATTCAATATTAACATGGAACAAAAAATTAAAGATCGTGAATTTCACGGCGATGTGGTGGGATTGTTAAGACCGGGAATTGAATACGAAACGCCAAAAGCCTGGGAAAAAATTAAAACTCTAATTATTGATAAAATATGAGTTGTAAAAAGTTAATTGAAGTTGCAATGCCAGTAAAAGAGGTATCTGCAGAAAGCGTAAGAGATAAATCTTTCAGACACGGGCATATTTCTACTTTGCATTTATGGTGGGCTAGGAGACCACTACCTGTTTGCCGAGCAGTTGTTTTTGCAAGCCTTGTTTCTGATCCGCTTGATGAAAATTGCGGCCGCAATTTGTAGAAGCGGTTAATAGATTACTTACAGGAAATACTTACAAACCTTACGATGATATCCCTTTTACAGCGGCTGTAGATAAGATGGGAGACAATCCCCGCAATCGTTTATTGATGTTTATAGGTAAGTTTTCTCCCAAATTCGTTCAAATTGAAAAACCCGGAAAAGGTAAATGTCCACCAAAAGAAACTCTGGATGCTGGCAGCCTTGTTAAATGAGAAAATTAAAACAAATTTAGATATTGATGAGATAAATAGATTAATTAAAAGTATTATATCACAAGAAAGTAGAAAATACAAATCCGAAGATGAGCTCCTTGATGCTTATGATAGAAGGAACATTACAAGAGAACAGTTGAAGTTATATTTAGAAGAAATTAAAAAAAATAAAGATATAAAGTTGCCCGAAATTAAAAAGATTAAGCAACATTATTATAATCCATTATTATTAGCCACAAATGATTCCAAAGAATATTTTAAGAATATTATTAGGGAAGATAGTGAAATTGAATTTTTCAATAAGCTTGTAGAGTATAGTGAAAAAAAAGACAATAAATTAAAGAAATATGATTGGTGGTATTTTTCAAAATTAGTTGAAAATATAGATGAAATAAAAATACCGTATTTTGAAAAATATCGGGCTTTTTTGTTTTAAACATTTTGCAGAATCCATGTAATTTCTGCAATTTAAAGTCGGATATTTTCTACTTTTACCTTTTTACTGCCAGTTAGATCAATTGTGAGTCAATTAGCATATTGTAATTATACTAAATTTTAATATGATTTTTAAAGAAGATAAATCTTATAAAATCTACCGCTAACATGGGTTTACATCAAAGGGGGAAATATAAAATTCTTTAATGCTTAACCATTTTATTAATATTGATTCCGCATCTAGTTCTTATTGTCGTTGAAGGCTGCAGCACAATGATATCTTGCTGATTGTTAAATGCATCGGGAGGAGCAGTCATCGGTTCAATTGCTATGCTTTTGCGTGACGGCGGTATATAGACCTGAACAAAGTTATATTTGTGTTCTCCCGTTTCCTGCCAGATTTCAATACCTGTTGAATTTACAGGGTTAAATAAAACCGTCTTTGTCATCCCTCCGTTTTCTTTTACACGGAAACAATTATCGAAACATGATTCGCCTATTTGTTTTAGTTTATTAAACTCTTTATGCTCGATGAATGTGCCGGTAGGAATAAAACAGTTGTCAACTTCCAATGTATATAATGATTTTAATTCAAGCTGAACATTATCTATATTATCCCCGAATGTAAAATATGGATGCCAGCCATCCACAATTGGAAAAGTGATGTTATCTACATTTTTAATAATAGTTTCTAACGTTAGATGGTTATCTTGTGTTAAAGTGTAATTCAGTCTGATATTAAAACGGAAAGGAAAGCCTGGCTCATTCCCTTTATACTTTAATTCAACTCCCAGCGTAGCTTGGAATTCATCCGCAGTTTGATCAGCGACTTCAAATTTTTTATCTAATAAAAATCCGTGAATAGAATTATTCTCATGCGGGAAATTCATATTCAATTGATATTCTCTACCGTTGAAATTGTATTTCCCGTTCTTTATTCTGTTGGCAAACGGGAAAAGCTTTGCGCCCTTAAATTTTTGATTATAATTTATTTGTAAATCATCCTGACTATCATATCCATCAATTATAGATTGCAAAGAACTCCCGGTGTTAATCACAAAATTATTTAATACAGCCCCGAAACCAGTGATAATTTCCACGAACTCACCGGATTGTTTATTTAATAATCTGTAAGCTTCTATATTACCGAAGTCGTGTTTTTTTATAATCATTTTACTTTTATTCCATAGATTTAAATAAAATTTGCAATAATAGATTCGTACAATTCTTGTTTACCGCTAATTTGAGCCGGTTCGCCGTTCTGCTCTGCATGTTTTCTTAAATCATCTAAGGTGAGGTTGCCTTTTTCAAAATCTGACCCGGTCCCGTTGTCAAAAGAAGCATACCTTTTCTCTCTGAGAGAAGTATAATCTGAATCATTCAAAATATTATCCGCGATAACTAAAGCTCTCGCAAAAATATCCATCCCGGAAATATGTGCAATAAAAAGATCTTCCTGGTCCGTGGAATTACGCCTAAGTTTTGCATCGAAATTTATACCGCCGGTTTTAAATCCACCTGCTTGTAAAATAACCAGCATTGATTCGACAGTCTCATAAATATTCAAAGGAAACTGATCCGTGTCCCACCCGTTTTGATAGTCACCTCTATTTGCATCTATACTGCCGAGCAGCCCGGCATCTGCCGCAACTTGCAGATCATGCTGAAAAGTGTGTCCTGCAAGTGTAGCATGATTAACTTCTATGTTTAATTTAAAGTCGTTTTCCAATCCATGTTTATGAATAAAACCGACAACAGTATCGGCATCATAATCATATTGGTGTTTAGTCGGTTCCATAGGTTTCGGTTCGATAAGAAAAGTTCCTTTAAAACCTTTACTCCTTCCGTAATCACGGGCCATTTTTAAGAATGTAGCGAGGTGTTCTTTTTCACGTTTCATATCTGAATTAAGTAGAGAAAAATATCCTTCCCGTCCGCCCCAGAAGACATAATTTTCACCTCCTAAAGTTATAGTAGCATCAAGTGTCCGCTTTACTTGCGTACCGGCATAAGCTATTACATTGAAATCCGGATTTGTTGCTGCGCCGTTCATATATCTCGGATTTGAAAAAAGATTTGATGTTCCCCAAAGTAGTTTTACTCCAGATGCCTCTTGTTTTTTCTTTGCATACTCTGTGATAATTTGGAGTCTCTTGTCAGATTCTTCGATGGACGATCCTTCTTCAATCAGATCAAAATCATGAAAGCAATAATAAGGTGTTCCAACTTTTGTAATAAATTCGAATGCTGCATCCATTTTTGCTTTTGCTCTTTCAACAGGATCTGTTGGCGAGTTCCAAAGATAATTTTTAGTCCCTGGTCCGAAAGGATCATTCCCTGTATTACAGAATGAATGCCAGTATGCGGTTGCAAATCTAAAATGCTCCTGCATGGTTTTACCTGCAACAACTTTTTCCGGCTCATACCATTTAAAGGCCAGATGATTTCGTGAATCCTTTCCTTCATATTTAATTTGTTCTATCCCTTTAAAGTATTCTTGATTACCGGTTGATAATTTTAATTTCATTTCCCACTCCTTTTATTTAGATTAATTTCTAATTCCGATTCCCATTTTTCATAAGCCTGCTGATAAAGCTCTTTATCTTTTTCATCCGGTTCGATAGTTTCTAAACATTCCAATCCTTTAAATGCTTCTTCAAAAGAAGAATAAAAATTTCCCCCGTAAGCAGCTGCACGGGCTGCACCCAAAGCCCCATCTGTATTATATAACTGAATTGACGCTCTGCTTAAAGTTGAGATTGTATCTCTGAATATTTTACTTTGAAACATATTCGCCATTCCAGCGCGAATTACCCCGGGATAAACAGAAAGTTCTTTTAAGATATTTATTCCGTAAATGAATGAAAACGCAACTCCTTCCGTCACCGAGCGAAGCATATGATTGCGGGAATGATGATTGAAATCTAATCCGGAGAATAAAGCTCCCGGTTCTTTATTTTCGAGCATTCTTTCCGCGCCGTTCCCGAAGGGAAGGAAAGTAAGGCCATCTGACCCGATGTTTACCTGTTCTGCATATCGATTCATTTCATTATAAGATATCGAGGAATCGAATAATATTTTTCTCATCCAGCTGTTTGATATTCCGGTACCGTTTATACAAAGAAGAATTCCGAGTCGTCTTAAATTCCGTTTATGATTAACGTGTAGAAATGTGTTAATCCTGTTCTTTTCATCGTACTTAATTTCCTCGCTTACTCCATATACTACTCCGGAAGTTCCGGCGGTTGCTGCAATTTCTCCGGGTTTCAAAACATTCAATGAAAAAGCATTGTTTGGTTGATCTCCCGCTCTATAAGTTATAGGAATTCCTTTCGGCAGCCCGGTTTCTTCGGCTGCTTTTTTCGATAATTGACATTGTTCACCGAAAATGGGAGTCAATGCCGGAAGTAATTCTTCTTTTATACCGTAATATTTCATTAAAAATTCAGCGGGTTCATCTTTCCTGAAATTCCATAAAATTCCTTCGGAAAGTCCCTCGCTTGTGGTGGTAGTTTCTCCGGATAGTTTCATCGCTATAAAATCACCAGGCAGCATAATTTTATAAATCTTATCATACAAACCGGGTTCATTTTCAATTATCCATCTTAGTTTTGAAGCGGTAAAATTTCCGGGCGAATTTAAAAGAGAATGAAGACATTTTTCCCTGCCGATATCTTTAAACGCCTCGTTACCTATTTTCACAGCCCGGCTGTCACACCAAATAATAGAAGGACGTAAAACCTTCAATGTTTTGTCCACTACAACAAGCCCGTGCATTTGATAGGAGATGCCGATTGCTTTTATATCGGCAGCATTGACTTTCGAGGAAGAAAGCAATTCTTTTGTTGCCGTTTTTACAGATTCCCACCATACTTCAGGATCTTGCTCAGCCCAGCCGGGTTTTGGGGATGATATTTCCATTTCATTTTTCGGAAACGCAGCGTGTTCAATTTCTTTGCCGGTATCAATATCATAAAGCGCGGCTTTTATTGATGAACTTCCGACATCGTACCCAAGTGTAATCATAAAAATATCCTTGTTATAATATTATAGTGTAAAAATTACACTTATTATTAATAATCCGCAATGGAAAAACGTAATATGTACACTTTTTGAAATATTGTACCAATTAACTAAATTTGAAATAAATCTTAGTTAAATAAAAGATTTGACTTTTTTCGTATTAATAATTAGGGAAAACATCTTGTCGCATCAACTGGGAAAAGTAATAGATAACTTGTCGATAGACTGTGTGATATTAGGATTTGAGAACGGCGGGCTTGAAGTTTTATTAGTCCGGAGAGCCATTGAGCCTTCAAGAGGAGAATGGGCATTACCGGGCGGATTCATTTTAAAGTTAGAAGATATAGATAAAGCTGCTGAAAGAATATTAAATGAAACTGCTGGTATTCAAAATATTTTCATGGAACAATTTTCGGTTTTTGGTGATGTCCAAAGGTACCCTGATCGAAGAGTTATCACAATCGGATATTATGCTCTTGTTAGTCCTGATAAATATGTCTTGCATACGGGTATTGATACAAGTGAGGTAAAATGGTTTCCTTTTTCAAAAATATCCAAACTTCCGTTCGATCATAATAGAATTATCAAAGAAGCACTTCATCGGTTAAGAACAAAAGTGAAACATCAGCCGGTGGGATTTGAACTGCTTCCCAAAAAATTTACCCTCCCGAAACTTCAGTCACTATACGAAAGTATTCTCGGTGTTAAGCTTGACAAAAGGAATTTCAGGAAAAAACTGTTGAATATGAATCTTTTGATAAAACTTGATGAGAAAGAAAAAGATAACGTGCGGAGGGCAGCCACTCTTTACAAATTTGATAGGAAAATGTATAAAAAATTGGTCGATAAAGGATTTAATTTTGAATTGTATTAATCTGTCTTATGTAATGCAAAAAATAAATTATTGTAGCAAATGAGTTAATATATTCGAAGTATTCTATAAAAGAAATTCTTGTATTATTCGAAAATAAACTTTAAGTTAATTTATACATTTCCGGTTAGGGGATAATTCCAAGTCGAAATATTATACTATCCAGAGTTAATTTAGGACCAAGTACAATTTGATTGTAGAATCCTTAAACAGTTATTTTTACCTGGACTATTCTCAACGCTGAATAAAAATACACTCTCCCTTTCTCAACAATAATACCGGGGTTAATTATCTTTAAGGGAACTTTTTTTTCTGAAATTATAATAATGTTTATCAAATTTTCTTTTCTTAACTAAATTAAGAGGGCTGGTTATATTCTTTATGACTTATTTTGATTTAAGCGAAAATACTTCTGTAAAGGAGAGGTTAGATATTGCGCAGCAGTGAACATCGGCAAACTTGTTAAGATGTATTTATCATTTTTTACAAATAGGGGACAAAACATGAAAAATAAAAGAGTATTTATAAAATTATTATTATTAATTTTTATGATCACCGTTTCCGGCTATGCACAATTTTCTATAGATTTAGAAACCGGAGCAGCCTTCACCGGGTACAATGATGTAAGAATACCCGGAAATACAGGCACATTAATATCCCTTTCTGAAGATTTTAAATCGGACCCTGCCGTATTTTATCGTGGAAGAATCAGTTATGCATTTAGCCGTAATACTTTTTCGATTTTAGCAGCGCCGCTCAAAATAAATGCTAGCGGAAAGTTAAACAAAAAAATTATATTTGAAGACAAAACATTTCCCGCTAATACTTCGATAAACGCAAAATACCGTTTTAATTCTTATAGATTAACGTATAGATATCAACTAGTAAAATCTGATAATATTAAATTTGGACTTGGATTGACAGCCAAAATTCGGGATGCAGAAATTAGTTTGGAAGGAGGGGGTTTGCAGTCATCTAAAACTAATGTCGGTTTTGTGCCTTTAATTAATTTCAACTTCACATGGAAGTTTATGGATGGATTTGGTTTAATATTGGAAGGGGATGCCTTAGCCGCAAAGCAGGGAAGAGCAGAGGATATTCTTTTAGCTCTATCTTTTAATGCTACTCAAAAATTATTAGTTAAAGCCGGTTATCGGATTTTAGAAGGAGGTGCCAATAATGACGAAGTATATAATTTTACTCTGATTAATTACGCAGCTGCAGGAATCATATACACTTTTTAATTTATTTAATTTAACAAAATCTCAGTAACTTCTTATATGGTTACCTGGCAGTATTCATTGAACAGCAGCGAAAATTAGAATGGAATTATTATTTGAGGATATGCTTTTCAGAAATATTTCTAACCCGGGCGTCCTCGCCCGGTCTTCGTAAGTTAACTAATTCTAATAAATGAACTATGAACATCAGAATTGGTTTAATTATTTCTTAGGGCAAGGGTTGGTGAAAATAACGATTAAATTAGGCTGTCGGCTATGAGACCTGTCGGAACGGGCTATGAAGTTTGCAGCTTTATTGAATTTAAAATCTTAGACTGTCAACTTGAAGGAGTAAAGTTGGACTAATTTGAAGATGCCTCAACAATTAAACATCCGATTTTTCAATAATACAATTGTACTTCTGAATTATCATTAAACCAAGGTGCAGTTTCAAAATCTAAATTTGTAAAAGATAGATAGCGTGTTACAATTTTGAAACAGCTATGGCATCTTTCAATGCATTTAGACAAAGAGCAATATTTTTCTGATTCGAAGTGTACCCCATCAAACCGACTCTCCAAATTTTCCCGGCGAGAGCACCTAACCCTGCACCGATTTCAATATTGTGCACATTTAATAAATGACCTCTTACTTTTGCTTCATCTATGCCTTCCGGTACGGTAATAGTAATAAGTTCGGGAAGCCTGTCCTCATCTTTTACGAATGTATTCAATCCTAGTTCATTCAAACCTTTGATGAAAATTTCGCTATTTTTCTGATGTCTTTTCCACGCATTTTCTAATCCTTCTTCCTGCAGGAGCAGCAGAGCTTCATGAAGTCCGTATAGAGCATTTATAGGGGCAGTATGATGATATGACCTTTTCGAACTGCTGCCCCAGTAACTGACTACTAAGTTAATATCCATGAACCAACTCTGTACCAGGCTTTTTCTATTCTTAATAAAATTTAGAGCTCTTTCATTAAAACTGACAGGTGATAATCCCGGGGGGCACGATATACATTTTTGAGTGCCTGAATAAACCGCATCAATGTTCCAATCGTCAACTTTGACCGGTATTCCGCCTAATGAAGTAACGGTGTCGGCGACTACGAGGCAATCATAATTATGTGCTATTTTTGTAAGTTCCTCAATATTTGTACGCGCTCCGGTGGAAGTTTCTGCATGAACAAACGCTACAGTTTTTATTTCGGGATTAGCTTTTAAAGTATCCTCTAATTTCCCGGGATCTATAGCGGAACCCCAATCTGCATCGACAACTAAGGGTTGCGCCCCGCACCGTTCAACAATACTTTTCATTCTTCCGCCGAAAACGCCATTAACACAAACTGCCACTTTGTCGCCCGGTTCTATTAAATTTACCAGGCATGTTTCCATTCCTACCGAACCGGGACCGGAAACGGGGAAGGTTAATTCGTTTTTTGTTTGAAATGCATATCTCAACAATGTTTTTATTTCTTCCATTAGATTAACAAATGCAGGATCAAGGTGACCGATAGTTGGTCTGGCCATCGCTTCCAAAACTCGTGGATGAACATTTGAGGGACCGGGTCCCATTAATATTCTGTTCGGCGGTTGAAAAGATTTTGTATTCATAAAAAACTCCGTTTATTCGATTATTTTATAATTTTAATTTCTGCTTTTAATAAAATTGATCTGATGTCATTTGTTTGTGATTCGTTTAGTTTTTTCAGAGGTCTTCTCGGTTCACCGCCGAAATATCCGGTTAGATCCATTGCTGCTTTTAAACCCGGAACTCCGTATTTAGCAGTTATGGCTTTATTCGGCGCAAGCATTCTCATCTGGAGCTGCTGAGCTGCGGAATAATTTTCTTCTTCAAAATACTTCTGAATCATAATGCATTCAGCGGGTGCAACATTTGCAAGTGCCAGTACACCCCCGACTGCTCCCATGCACAATCCGGGGTACAAGATAGAAGCGGTACCTGCTAAAACAATAAACTCATCAGGAGTTTGATAAATAATTTCAGATAAATGTGCAACATTTTCGGAGCTGTTTTTCAGTCCAATAATATTTTTATGTTCGGCAAGTTTAGTGACTGTTTCTGCTTCTATATTTATTCCGGTAAATTTCGGTACGTTATAAATTAACAATGGTACTTTTATGTTATCAGCTATCTCTGTAAAATAACGGATGAATGCCTCATCTTTCATTTGTCCTTTGAAATATGACGGGATTAATATCAAAGCCGCATCCGCGCCACGATTGGCAGCCTCATTAGATAATTCTATGGTCTCCTTTATCGAATCGGTACCGGTTCCGGCAATTAACTTTTTATTGCCGGAAATATTTTCTTTAGTAATCTCAATCAATTTAAGCTTTTCGTTCCTGGTTAGAAAAACAGGTTCACCGTTTGAGCCTAGAACTACATAACCGCCCAGCCCGGTTTCATTCCATTTATTTAAATTTTCCTTTAACTTTTCATAAGAAACTTCATTATTAAGAAACGGGGTAGCGATAGGAGAAAATATCCCTTTAAGAATCATATTAAATTTTCCTTTTTTACTATCATATCGGGTGAAAACAATTATCAATTAAAATTAATAATAATATGAATCAGCTAAAAATAGTCAGTTCTCAATCATTTTTTATAGTTACCTTTTATGATGCCAGCAAATTTTTTAGAACAAATAATACATTTGCGGGTCTTTCTGCAAGTCGTCTTACATACCACGGATACCAGGCTTCGCCGTAACTTATCAGAACACGGATTGTATACCCTTCTTTTGTGAGTCGTAATTGTTCGGCTGGTTTAATTCCGTACAGCATCTGAAATTCCAAATTCTCTTTTGGATAATTTATCTCCGCTGCAGCATTTTCAATTTTTGAAATAAGATCAATATCATGAGTTCCAAAAGCAACCCTTCCTCCGTTTAGCAAAATCCCTTTCATTAATTGAACTGACAGTTTATAATAATTTTCATCTGTCTTACTTTTCTGTTCAAAAGCGATATTTGCCGGTTCTTTATATGCTCCTTTTACTAATCGTATCGCCGGTGATAATACTAGAAGATCTGCAACGTCTTTTTCCGTTCTATAGAGGTATGCTTGCAGACATAAACCAACATTGGGAACCTCCTGCTTTATGCGCTTGTAAAAATCTATTGTTTTTTGGGTGTAGTCGCTTCCTTCCATGTCTATCCAGAGAATATTGTTCATCAATTCATTAGTTTTAACGGCAATCTTTTTAAAGTTCTCGTAAGTTTGATCCACCGAAAGATCGAAACCGAGCTGTGTGAGTTTCAATGAAATTTCAGTTTTTAATTTATTCTGATGAAGTTTATCAAGTACGTCCAGGTAATGGCTGGTTACCTGTCCGGCTTCCGATAAGTTAGTTAAATTTTCACCCAGATGAGTAAAAACCGTGGGTATACTGTTTTGAAGAAATTCATCTGCTGCTTTTATTGCATCTTCAATCTGTTCGCCAGGCATAAATCGTTTTAGGGCTTTCCTGACAAACTTTAATTTGGGAACGTTTTTTCGCAGATAATGATTCTCTGATCCCCATAACAAAATAGTTCTTGCAATACCCACTGATTTATTCTCCGTCAATAATTAATGCGAGAGAAATTTATTGATATTAATTTCGATTAAAAAATTATCATCTTAGGATAAATCCATGTTTAAAAGGATCATCGGGATTAATAAAAAATTCGTTTCTGCCTGTTATAAATGCATTGCCTTCCACCTCGGGGATGACAGCTTCCATCTGCCCAAATTTAGTTTTTTCGACAACATTACCTCTAAAAGTGCTCCCAATTATACTTTCAATTATAATTGATTCATTCAATTTAACATCACCTTTTTCAAAGTGAAGAGCCATACGTGCGCTTACACCGGTACCGGTAGGACTTCGATCAACCTCGCCATCGGCAAATATACAAACATTGCGGCTGTGTGAAGATTTATTTTCAGGTTTCCCAATGAATATTGTGCCGTATAAAAAATTTAAGTCTTTTTCAAAAGGATGAATAATAGGTCGTGCTTTCATGATTGCCTTCTTTATTTTCATCCCTTTTTCTATCAAAAGGCTGATATTACCGGGAACCATTTTTAAATTAAGGCTATCGGCATTAACAAACGCATAGTAAGCGCCTCCAAATGCAATATCATATTTTATTTTACCCAATCCTGGAATATTTATTGTCTCATCCTTTACAAATACAAAAGAAGGGACATTGCGGAAATAAACACTTTTGACTTTCCCATTTTCAATTTTAGCATAAGAAGTTACAAGCCCTGAGGGAGTATCAATTTTCAAAACCGGTTGAGAGTTTTCCTTTGAAATCATTCCTGTATCAAATGCTACCGTGGTGAAAGCAATAATAGCATGCCCGCACATTGTGCTGTATCCCTCGTTGTGCATAAAAAGTACTCCGAAATCGGCATCTCTCGAAACAGGCGGAGTTATAATACAACCATACATATCTGCGTGGCCGCGCGGTTCCCACATGAGTGCTTTTCTCAGGTAGTCGAAATTATCCTTTAAATAATTTCTTTTTTCCAGCATGGTATTACCTAAAATTTCAGGGTAACCTCCTAAAATTATACGAAGCGGTTCACCCGCTGTGTGAGCATCAATTGTAATCATTTTTTGCCATCCGGAGGGTGGTTTCCAATTTTTAATCGAATTAAATTTTTGTGAATAATCGTTCATAAGTTTTCTCTAACTAAGTAAGTAAGAAATAATCTAAACAAAAACGAAAAGGTAATTTTATCCATAAATAATTTTTTAATTTAAGCTGTATTGCGATAAAGAAATTGTGAAGAACATTTTTGATACTGAGTTGTAATAAAAGAATATTTGAGCCTGAAAGAATTACTTTTACAATCTTATAAAAAATAATTTAAAGCGGCAAACACTAGCAATACAAACTTTAAAAATAAATCATTTTAAATGAAGTGACATGAGTTAACTGACAGGAAGAAAATATTTTAGTAAATTTTAAGTATGTAAATTAGTAAAATGACTGCTCGGTTCTTTTAATAATTTCATTTTGAAGTTCGGTTGTTAAATCAACAAAGTAATCGCTGTATCCGGCAACACGTACAATTAAATCTTTGTATTTCTCCGGTTCTTTTTGCGCTTCTTTTAAGGTTTCTGCGTTAACAATATTAAATTGAATATGATGACCATCCATCCGGAAATAAGTTCTGACAAGTTGTGTCAATTTTGTAATTCCGCTTTCATCTTCTAAAAGCTGCGGGGTGAACTTCTGATTTAGTAGAGTACCGCCGGTTCTTAAGTGATCAATTTTTGCTGCTGACTTTATAACTGCAGTTGGTCCATTTACATCGGCACCCTGGACAGGAGAGATTCCTTCCGATAACGGCTCAAAGGCTAACCTGCCGTCCGGTGTAGCGCCGGTAACGCTGCCGAAATAAATATGTGATGTAGTAGGTAAAAGATTAATCCTGTAATGTCCTCCCTTTGTATTGGGTCGTCCATCGACCGAATTGAAATAAACTTCAAAAATTTGTTTTAACAACTCATCAGAATAATCATCGTCGTTTCCGTATTTGGGAGTATCATTTACAAATATCTGGCGGGTTGTTTCCGAATTCTCGAAATTATTTTTTAATACCTTCAGTAGTTCCTGCATTGTAATAGTTTTTTTATCAAACACATTATATTTAATCGATGCGAGCGAGTCCGTAATGCTTCCGATTCCAACGCCTTGAATGTAAGAAGAATTATATCTTGCACCTCCGTCATTGTAATCTTTACCATTTTTTATGCAGTCATCTATTAGTATTGACATGAACGGAGCGGGGAGGTATTGTGCGTATAATCGTTCAATTATAATATTACCTTTTATTTTGATATCAATAAAGTAATTCAATTGCTTAGCATAAGCATTAAACAATTCTTCAAATGACTGAAATTCGA
The DNA here is from genome assembly GCA_963751355.1 of uncultured Ignavibacteriales bacterium. GTDB lineage: Bacteria > Bacteroidota > Ignavibacteria > Ignavibacteriales > Ignavibacteriaceae > CAVVVS01. The sequence goes on from CAVVVS010000009.1 coordinate 14,053, forward strand.
CAGGATTACCTGTCTCTACCCCTATCTTTTTGCCGCTTCGAGGATCAACACCATTGTTTAACGTAAGCTCTAAAATTTTTACAAGGTTGAAATATCCGGTTAAAATATAACTTTCTTTTCCGAATGCGCCGGATTCAACACATCCGCTTGCGCCCCCGTTCCTAGCGTCGAAAATAGATTTCCCCTGTCTAACAAGTTCTTGAACAATAGAATCGGTATTGAAAATTGAAGGCTGCCCATAACCGGTTTTTATGATTTTTAGTGCCCGCTTTATAAATCTATCCGGATTTTTTTTGCTTACCTGAATCATTGAACTTGGCTGGAGCAGACGCATCTCTTCGATAATATCGAGAAGAATGTAAGATAATTCATTAACAGCATCTTCACCTTGCGTGGTTAATCCGCCGATATTTATTAAACAAAAATCTGTGTATGTGTTACTCTCCTGCGCGGTAATTCCGACTTTAGGAGGTGCGGGCTGATTGTTAAATTTTATCCAGAACGCTTCCAAAAGTTCCCTGGCACTTTCCTCAGTTAGGCTGCCCTCGTCAATATCTTTTTTGTAGAAAGGGTAGAGATGCTGATCAAGCCTACCCGGATTAAACGAATCCCAGGTGTTTAATTCGGTAATAACTCCGATATGGATGAACCAATAGTATTGAAGTGCTTCCCGGAAAGTTCGCGGTGCATTTGCAGGGACATAATCGCAAATAGCAGCGATAGTTTCAAACTCTTTTTTACGGTTCGTGTTTTTCTCTTGAGAAGCTAATGTTTTTGCTTTTTCAGAATATCGTTTAGCAAAAGCAATAACCGCATCTGCAGAAATAAGCATTGCCTCTAATTCTTCACGCTTATCAAATGCATTCGGATCATGATAAAAATCTAATCCTTTGATACTTTTCCCAATATCGTCTTTAAAGTCAAGTAGGCCTTTTTTGTAAATTTTATTATCAAGCACGGTATGTCCCGGTGCTCTTTGTTCCATGAATTCCGTAAAAACACCCGCTTCAAAAGCATCAATCCATTCGCGGTCAACCTTGTCAAAAATCTTTTCTCTAATAGACTTTCCCTGCCAATAAGGAATTATAGAATTATTATAAATATTCTTCGTTTCTACAGTAGATTTAAAAGATATTTTTTCCCTTGAGTGTAAGATTTCTAAATCTTCCATCGAATGAATACAAATTTCCGGGTAGGTAGATGTAGCTTTGGGAGACTGACCGCGTTCTCCGACTATCAGTTCACCCTCATCTATGAATAGACTTTTATGTTCAAGTATGTATTTTAAGGCAAGTGCCCTTGTTATCGGGACCGAGGTTTTTTCGGATATGCCTGTTTTATAAAATTCGGTTAATAATACAGCTCTTTCATGTGAAACGGAGGACACGGCATTTAATGATTCCTCCCTTAATCTTTTAATTCTTTCATTCATTACTAACCCCTTATACTGATTTCGCAGCCCAACGGCTGAAATATTTCTTTTATCATATTAATGGTAAACTCCGGTTGGGTTTTCAGATTTATGAGATCAAATCTTTTAGATCTTTTTTTGTATTTGTTTTCACTCAGTTCGTTATAAGGTAGCAAGTCAACGCCGGAAATTGATTTTAACGGAGAAATGAATTCAATAATTTGGTTAAGATTTTTTTTGGTATCGGTAATACCCGGAATTAATGGAATTCTGATTCTGACATTTTTACTTTTTTGGGTAAGATAAAGCAGGTTTTCTAAAATTAGTTTATTGGAAACACCGGTATATTTTAAATGTTCATTTTCATCCATTATTTTTAGGTCGAACAAGAATAGATCCACATAATCAGAGATTTTATTAAAAGTTTCTTTGCTTGCATATCCCGATGTATCGACTGCCGTATGAATTTCTTTTGCTTTGCATTGTTTCAATAATTCCAGCAGAAATTCAGGCTGCATCAAAGGTTCACCTCCCGAAATAGTTATACCTCCGCAAGACTCATCATAAAACATAATATCTTTTTCAATTTCCGTCATTAATTCCGATACAGTAACTTCTCTACCGATCGTATCCCTTGTTTCCGAATAGGAAAGTTTTAGTAGTTTGTTTCGATTTATTTTTATAATTGTTTCAGGTGATAATTTTTGGCTTTCCGGATTATGGCACCAAACACAGCTGAGCGGACATCCCTTAAAAAAGATTGTGGTACGAATCCCGGGACCATCGTGAACGGCATATTTTTTTAAATCGAATACAATACCCCCGGTATTCAAAAGATTTGTTCCTAAAATATTATGGATAAAATACCATTTAAAATATGCAAAAATAGCCGAATAAAAAATTTGAAAATTCTTTTAATAAATTATGTATAACAAAATTCAGCAGTAATAAATGATAGTTTTAGGAGTTCAATTCTCCGGGGTAAATATATTAGTAAATGTAAATTAAGCTTTGGTGCCTTTCTACTAATGTTTGCAGGCGTAACCGAACTTGCAAATAGAAACGAGACAAATATTTTATTAAATTAGAACTAATCATTTTATATAAAAATTTGAAGCACACTGTATTAACTAGTAATAATAAAAACCGGTATCTTTAAAAATAATAAAATTGAAACATAAACTTATGATAAAGTAGTACGTTCGTCTTCTTGGGTTACAGATTAGCTTAAACTTATGAATCCGACAAAAACAGTATATGAAAAATAAATTTTTATCAAATATAGAGTTGTATTATTCCGATGCTAAACATATAGAAGGAAATCAATTTAAAATTGAGGGAGAGGAATATAAACATATTCTTAAAGTAATGCGTCACAGGGAAGGTGATGAAATATATGTTACTGATGGACAAGGGAAAATTTATACCGGAAATATATCGGGGATTAATAAAGAATATATAATTATCTCAATCAAAGATATATTATCATATGAAAAACGGTTCAGCAATATTACTTTTTGCATACCTAAGCTGAAAAATTCTCAAAGGTTCGAATTCGCCCTGGAAAAATGTACGGAATTAGGTATAACAAATTTTATAATTTATGATGCGGAACATAGTGTCAGTAAAGGAAATAAAATTACGAGATGGCATAGGATAGTTTTATCTGCGATGAAACAATCATTATTAAGTTTTTTACCAAGAATTGAAGTGATCAATTCATTGAACGAAATTAAATTGCTGCAAGGCGAAAAAATAATTTTTGAACAGACTTCGGAGATACAATTCAACTCCTCGAACTTAAATGAGAATGATCATTTCTACTTCATATTCGGCCCCGAGGGCGGATTAAGCAGGGAAGAGGTCGAATTGTTCAAAGATAACAGAATGTATTGTCTTACCAAAAATAGGTTAAGGACCGAAACAGCAGTAATTAAATGTGCCTCTTTACTTTAAGGAAGAAAATACTTATTCGTCAGGAAGTAAACGCTTTTGACGTTATTATATTTGAATTATTCCTAATGAACCGGTAAATGTAAGCGTAACTTAAATGAAATACTTATTATTTCCACTGATAATATCCACTTTCTTTTTCTCTGCCTGTAGCAGCGTACCTAGATTCACCTCCGTTAATAACGCGGTAGAATCGAAGCCTTCCGATAAAGTGGACAATGGTAATTCGACAGTAAGTGAAACATATTCCCTTTATTCTGATAACAAACCCTTAGAGTCTGTTGAAGGAATTGCATCGTATTATTCACACGAATATGATGGAAAGGTTACAGCTAACGGAGAAATATTCGATATGAATAAAATGACTGCTGCAGATCATAAATTTCCCTTTAATACGATTGTGAGGGTAATAAATCTTAATAATAATAAATCGGTAATACTACGAATTAATGACCGGTTGCCTGATTATAACGGAAGAATAATCGATGTTACTCACGAGGCTGCAAAAAAATTAGGGATGCTAATAAGCGGAATAGCAAAAGTAAAATTGGAAGTCCTTAAGTGGGGAGCAAACTGATGAACTATAAATATCGAATTGAATTAGTATTATATAGACATTAAAAATATGATAATGTTATTATTTGTTTTCATTTACTCAATTATCTGAATTTATGCGTCTTTCTTTTGAGATGTTTATTATAAATAGAATTACAGCTATTGCTAAAAAAAGATGAATGTAACCATGTAAATTTATTCTAAATATTATTCCGGCGAGCCATAGAATAAACAATAATAGAATCAATAATCTGAACATACCCATCCCAATAAAAAAATTAAAAGTAAACGAATTCTATAATTTGATCCTCAGAATTTTAATCCCTTATTCATGATATTATTCTATATAGAATTCTAATTTGAAATTTATTTTTCTGCTATAAACACGAATATCTGAATTCTTATTGATAAACCAACCAAGAGTAAAAACTTAATGATCAAAATTATTTAACACGGTAGAATTAAAGGAATTCATGATTTTATATAAAGTGGTCAATAATTAAGTAGTAATCAAGGCTTTATCATCCTCGTTATTATGATTTGTATCCCAGGTTACATCTTATAATTGGACTAAAAATTTTAGACTAACTTTGACTCTGCTAACAATTTACGATTGTCATCAATTGAGGTTTACGCGATAAAAAACCCGGTGTTGGGGAAACACCGGGTAAAATAATCCTTCTTATAGTCGAAGGAAGGGGAAAACCTTCGACAGGATATTTATTAACTGTGATTTTGTTTCAGCAAACATATAGTGTCCTGAATTTTTTGTCAATTATTAATTTATTCCGTTGTTTTATATCACATGCTTAATGAATAAAATAAAATTTTCATTTTTTTTTGATACTTTAAATTGCTTTAAAAATAATTTTTCAATAGGAACTAATTATTATTTATTGAATCATTAAATTGCACGAGTACAATTGGACAATAGAATTAAAAATTCCAAATTGAGAAATATTTTTTTGAGCTAAAGCATCATAATCCGCTGTAAATCGTATGCTGTATAAATTAACCAAAATTTTTAATCGAATATTAAATAATTGTTAAACCTAGTTATGTATGATGTTGAGTGTTTAAAAATTTTGAAGATTATTCGATATTTAACCTCGTAAAAATTAATCATTTAACATGTTTACAATTGTGGACACATCTTAACTCAAAACCAATAAAAATAACCAAACTAATTCATTTCATTAATCATTAACTTTAAGGAGAGCTTTATCTCATGGCAAAATCTTACAAATTTTTCATATTTGCAGTTTTGCTCCTTTCTTCTACTCTGCTTGCGCAACAACAGTATACTCTTTCTGGTACTGTAAAAAGTTCGAGCACCGGAGAAAAACTTATCGGAGCAAATGTATACCTTGAAAATACAGGGTTGGGTGCCGCAACCGATGCGGAAGGTCATTTTTCGATAGTTGCCCCGGAAGGGAAGTACACAATAACTTGCAGCTATATTGGATACCAGACACAAAAAGAAAAAGTAAATTTAACTCAGAATACTGAAGTAAATTTTACTCTAAAAGATCATCAATTCACATTAAATGTAACGGTGTTAGCTGATAGGGCAAGAGAGCGTGAAACTCCGGTTGCTTTCAGCGATGTTGAAAAGAAAGGATTGGAATTAAGATTAGGTTCCAGGGATATTCCCATGGTATTAAATACTACACCTAGTGTTTATGCTACAGAACAAGGCGGTGGTGACGGAGACGCACGTATTAATGTTCGTGGTTTTAATCAAAGAGACGTTGCTATCATGTTTAACGGTGTACCCGTGAATGATATGGAAAACGGCTGGCTCTATTGGTCGGATTGGAGCGGCGTTGGTGACGCAACTTCTTCTATTCAAATTCAGCGTGGTTTAAGTGCAACAAATTTAGCTGTCCCGTCTATCGGCGGTACGATTAACATTATAACCGATCCTACTTCACAAAAAGCAGGTATTAAATACAAACAAGAATTTGGGAGCGGCGATTTTCTTAAATCTACAATTGCAGCCAGTACAGGTTTAATTGACGGAAAATATGCTTTCAATGCAGAAGTTGTTCGTAAAACCGGTAACGGATTAATAGATAAAACATGGACAGATTCATGGGTATATTATTTTGGTGCAACTTATAATATTAATGAAAATAATAGAATAGAGCTTTATGCTCTTGGCGGTCCGCAAGATCATGGTCAAAATTTATATGCTCAAAATATTGCTGCTTACAGCCATTCGTATGCAAAAAAATTAGGTTATACGAATGCGCAATTAAATCAATATGCGGATGAGGGACGTTATTATAATGAAAATTGGAACGGTGTTAATCCATCATACATAGGAAAACAATATTGGGATGGCAGTCTGCATAACCGCCACAGTCCTAATTTCATTCAAGAAAGAGTTAACTATTATAATAAACCAATAGTTAATTTAAATTACTTTACCAAGCTTTCGAATCAATTAAGCTGGTACACAACTTTATATTACTCAGGCGGCAACGGCGGCGGAAGCGGTACTTACGGTAATATGATATGGGATTATTCCGGGGCATCCAGAATCGTTAATTGGGATGCTACAATTGCACAAAATCAAGCTCCCGGCGATACATCCCGTGGAATTTTAAGAAATAGCGTTAATAATCAGTGGACTTTAGGTGCTATTTCTAAGGCTTATTATAAAATTTCAGATGAAGTAAAAACTTCTTTCGGAATTGACTGGAGAACGGCTTCAATTGATCATTTCCGGGAAGTAAGAGATTTACTCGGCGGTAAGTTTTTTATCTATAAGGGCAATAATTTCGATTCTAAGAGTGATTACGCAAAAGGTCTCGGCGATAAAATAGACTATTATAATACCAACACGGTAAATTGGATTGGTTTCTACGGTCAAGCCGAATATTCATCAGGCCAAATAACCGCCTACGGTACATATGGCTGGTCAGCTGTTAAATACAGTTATACAGATCATTTTTCTAAAACTGCAAGCGGCAGCGAACTCGTATTAAAGTCTAAAAATATTCCGGGCTTCCAGCTTAAAGGCGGAGCTAGTTATCGAATGACTATGAATACTGATTTTTATGCTAACTTGGGTTATGTATCAAAAGTACCGATTTTTGATAATGTTATTGACGATATTACCAGTACATTAGCTAATAATCCGCAGAATGAAAAGTATACTTCCGCTGAAGCCGGTGTTAATTATCATGGCTTGGCGGGTAAATTGGCGCTTAACGGAGACTTTTATTATACAGTCTGGAAGAATCAATCAAAATCTGTTAGTGTCCAGAATCTTGATGGAAGTTCGGATGTTATTTTCTTATCCGGTATGAATTCTTTGCACGCCGGTCTCGAACTGCATGCGGCATATCAGCCGGTACATTACTTTAGGCTGGATGGTTCAGCATCTTTTGGAAACTGGAAATATCTTGATGATGTTAATGGAGTGTATAAAACTTATTCCAATAATACACGTAAAGAGGTGCCTTATCACTATTATGTTAAAAATCTTAAAGTTGGTGATGCACCGCAGACTCAATTCTCACTACAGGCATCTGTATTTCCTGTTTCAGGGATGCAAGCACAGGTTATTTATAGAAATTATGAAAACTATTATGCCAACTGGGATCCATTCTCAAGAACAAATGTGAACGATCAAGGACAAGTTTGGAAAGCTCCTGGCGCCGGAGTATTTGACGCAGACTTCCAGTATCAGCTTCCTATCGACCTGAACAAGGTAAAAATAAATTTATATGCGCATGTATTTAATCTTTTCGATACTATTTATATTCAAGATGCAACAGATAATAGCGCATACAATGGCGTTAAAGGTGCTCCAAGTCATTCTGCACAGAGAGCCGAAGTTTTCTTAGGAGTGCCTCGAACTGTAAATGTAGGTGTCTCTTTGAATTACTAATAAGTTAAAAAGTAACTTTTTTACAAAGCCCCTCTTTGAGGGGCTTTTTTTTATGGAACAATAATTTCATTCAGAATTTGTATAATATATCTGGCTCATTTAATTTATCTTTCACTTCTTTTATATCATCGATTATTTAAAAATAATCCTGTATTTTTTATATGCAGAACATATATTTTATCAGTTTTACCCAATCTTCCGTGAATAAATCATTATGAAAATATTCAAAGAGATCAAAACCGTAAAAGGTGGATTTATATTTATTTTGATACTAATTATCGGTATCGGTGTTTCTTCCTATAGAAATATTAATGAAGTATATGAAACAGCTGAATGGAGGGGACAGACATACAAAATATTAAATACCGTTGAAGATGTTTTAACACAGCTGGTCAGTGCTGAAGAAGGGCAAAGGAGTTATTTAATCACCGGGGATGAACATTATCTTCGACACTATGCCGACGGGGAGAAGAATATTTATTTAAAATTTAATGAACTGAAAGAATTATTCAAGGATAATAAAGAACAGCTTGCAAAACTAAATGCTCTATATCAAGGCATAAAACTCAGGTTTCAAAGTTTGCAGAACACGATTGAGTTTAGAAAGAATGGAAATCTGCAAATGGTCGAGAAAAGGATGAAACAAAGGACAGGCAAAAAATTTATGGATGAGATTAGCAAAAGCCTGGGAGAGATTCAGTCTGTTGAATATAGCAGACTTCAGAAATGGGATATTATGTTGGTAACTAATGTGAAAAATACCTTTGTAACTATTATTGTGGGTACTTTAGTTAGTTGTGTAATTTTCCTTACAGTATTTTATATACTCGACAGCGAAATATCGGAAAGAAGAAATATAGAAAAAGCAATTCGCAGGGAAATGGAATTTTCAGAAAGGTTACTTAATAGCAGCATCGACGGTATAATTGCTTTTGATAAAGAATGTAAATATACTATGTGGAATCCCGGTATGGAGTCGATGACCGGAATAAAAAAATCTCAAACTTTAGGAAAACTTGCATTTGATGTATTACCGTTTTTAAAAGAAATAGGAGAGGACAAATATTATTATGAAACTCTGAAGGGTAATTATGTAATTGCAAAAGATAGATGGTTCAATATACCCGAAACAGAAAAAGAGGGCTATTTTGAGGCGTACTATTCGCCTATTATTGATGACCACGGAGATGTGGCAGGAGGAATAGCAATCATAAGGGAAAGCACCCAGAGAAAACACGCACAGGAGGCACTCGAAAGAACAAAAGAAGAACTTGAGAAGAGAGTTATAGAAAGAACTGCGGCACTTTCTAATGCAAATGAGGAACTCAGAAAAGAAGTTAGTGAGAGAAAAAAAGCCGAAGAAATGATAAATCATTCTCTTCAGGAAAAAGTAGTGCTCTTAAGAGAAATTCATCATCGCGTTAAAAATAATCTACAAGTGATTTCCAGCCTGCTTAATTTACAATCAGCTAGTATAGATGATCCTAAATCGCTTGAAATTTTTAGAGAAAGCCAGTCCAGAGTAAGGTCGATGGCTCTTATTCATGAGAAATTATATCAATCCAAGGACTTAAACAAAATTGAATTTGACGAATATATTAACACTCTTGTGAGAGACTTATTTACATCTTATAATGTTGATCCCGATAAAATTGTCCTCAACTGTAATCTGGAAGGAATATTTCTTGGTGTAGATACTGCAATTTTGTGCGGATTGATTATTAACGAGTTGATTTCAAATTCATTAAAATATGCTTTCCCCAACGGTAAAATGGGAGAAATCTCAATAGGACTAACAAAAAGCACAAATAACGGGTATACTCTCGTCGTGAGGGATAATGGTATCGGATTCCCGGAAAATATAGATTATAGAAATACTGATTCTCTAGGTTTACAATTGGTAACTACCCTTACGGATCAACTAGGGGGCAATATATCCCTGAACCGGAATGGAGTTACTGAATTCAAGATTACTTTTAAAGCATAACCAAATCTATGCAATTTTAACAAATCCTAAATCACATTGGCATACCTCATTCTCCTATAATCACACAGCCTTTTATAGTTTAAAAGTATATTTGTCGAGTTATTATAAAATATTAGACAAATGAATCTATCTAAAAAAATAATGGTTGTCGAAGACGAGAATATTATTGCACTTGACCTGAAAAAAAGAGTGACTTCTTTAGGATATTCGGTTGCAGCTGTGGCGGCTACGGGAGAAGAAGCTATTAAATTAGTTGAGCAATCTAAACCGGATTTGATTTTAATGGACATTTATTTAAGAGGGCAAATTGACGGTATAGATACCGCTATCGAGATTTCGAAACATCATCATATACCGATTATATATGTTACCTCATATATTGATGACATAAATCTGCGGCGTTTGAAAACTACCACGGTGTCCGGTCACATTATAAAACCGGTTGACCAAAATGAATTAAAAGTTAAAATTGAAAATGCATTATTTAATTAAAAACCTGTTGTACCAAAAACAGTATGGATTTTGGGATGAAAGGGCAAATACCTCAAGTACTGAAATAAATAAAACATAGTTATATAATCTTTTTTACAAAACTTAACTTTCCGGTTACTTCAAATGTTAATTGGGTTTATTGAAAGGAGTGAAATAGTTCATCATAAGATTTGGATAATCCAAACAGGCTGACTAGATGACCTTTTGATTTAAATTTTTTATTAAATTGATTTTTACTTACCGTTATTAAAAATAAATTATCGAATCTAAATTAATTAAAATGATACTGACTCTATTACTTCTTAACAGAGTTATAAATGGTATTCCACCAATCTTTCCTGATGATTTCATATTTAATTTTTTGTCGAGAGTCCAAAATTGATTCCAGTTTCTTCTCAGCAATTTTTTGATTATTTGTAGACGGGGCATCAAAGAAGTCTTTGAGAATGCTTTCTAACCTTGTAGTCTGCTCTTGTGACAGTAAAATCTTTTGTTGAAGTTTAACGGCGCATTCTTTTTTGATGTTATAAGTATTCGCATGATTCAACGAGTCCGTTTGAGAGAGAGAAACACTAACCATTGAAATTACAATGCAACTCGTCAAGAAAATAAATAAAAGCGTTCTCATTGCATTCTCCTTAGGAGGTTAATTTTTTCTTATTCTTAATCTAAGATGTATCTCAGGCAAAATCAATGTTAATAAGAAAATTTAATGTTTATAAATGATTAATTAATCGAATAAACTTTAAAAGTTAATAATTTGTGAAATAGGATACATTTGAACCCGGTTGTTTAAAAGAAAATAGCATCCTCAATCATATTTTTCGTTTAATTGATCAAAATATTCGAAAAGTATGAACTCATTAATCCGTATAACTTTCTTATGTGGCTGATGTTAGCCAATTACTTAATTTATTAAGTGAGATTGCCAGAATAGCAAAAGTATTATTTTCTTTTTTAACATGTCTTAAAAAAAGGAGTAATTTCCTAGCAAATTTATTTTCTAATTATACGCTTTTTGCATATTTTTACAGTTTAAATAAAAAAAACCAAATGAATAATCTGGAAAATATTGCACAAAAAACAATTTCTTCAACAGCTAATAAACTTAAAGAAAAAGGGTATACAACTTCCGCCCCGGTAAAACGTCAATATTGTTTTGAAGTTACGGTTAGTAATGAAAGTGATAGAATAAAATTATTAGTCTATTTTGGAAAAAAGGGAATAAAGTCCGTAATACAAGGGAATAAAGATTTACCCTTGTATCAAGAAGTTAGCGATAAAGTTTTTGGACCTGCACTTTTTGAAAATAAAATTGAAGAGATAGGAGAACCTTCTAGATATATCGGTACAGATGAGTCTGGTAAAGGTGATTATTTCGGGCCCCTCGTAATTGGAAGTGTTTTTGTGAATCCCGAAACGTTAAAAAGTTTAAAAAAAATAGGTGTTAAAGATAGTAAAGAACTCTCCGATAATTCTATTAAGTACATTGCCGGAGAGATAAAAAAGGTTATTAAAAATCAGTACAGCATAATTGAAATTAAGCCAAAAAAATATAACGAATTACATTCGAAAGTAAAAAATGTAAACAGAATTTTAGGCTGGGCACATGCAAAAGCTCTTGAAAATCTTCTGGAAATTGTGGATTGTCAAGAAGCAGTCAGCGACAAATTCGGAGATGAAAGTTTAATAAGAAATTCTCTGCAGGAAAAAGGCAAGAGTATACTGCTGCATCAATTTACCAAAGCGGAAAGATTCACTGCTGTTGCTGCAGCATCCATATTAGCAAGAGAAAAATTTATAGATTGGTTTGAAATTCAAAACAAAAAACTGGGAATGATTCTTCCAAAGGGAGCCCCGGCAGGTATTGAGAAATATGCTATTCAGATAAAAAAACAATTTGGTGATAAAATACTTAATGATTTGGTGAAATTACATTTTAAAACAACAAACAAAGTATTTTTGACATAATCTCAGATATATAATATGAAGGAAAAAGTATGGTCGTTAGTTCAAAGGTAAAGAGAGTTGGAATATTAACCGGCGGCGGAGATTGTCCCGGTTTAAATGCGGTAATCCGGGGAGTAACAAAACCTGCGCAGGATAATGGAATGTCTGTTTTAGGTATACTTGACGGATTTGAAGGCCTTGTTGAGGGAAGAGCAAAAGAATTAAAAAATGATGATGTATCCGGCATCTTAGCCCGCGGAGGAACAATCCTAGGTTCTTCAAATAAAGGAGATCCTTTTCATTGGCCTATAAAAAAAGAGGGAAAGATTGAAATAGTAAATAAATCCGAAGCAGCATATAGAAATTACCAGGCATGGAATCTTGATGCACTTATTGCAATCGGAGGCGATGGAACAATGCACATTTGTAACAAGCTGGGGAAGATGGGCATGAATATGATTGGTGTGCCAAAGACTATCGATAATGATCTGGAAGCAACGGATATGACATTCGGTCATGATTCGGCAGTATATGTGGTATCAACCGCACTCGATCGATTACACACAACAGCTTCATCGCACCATAGGGTTATTGTTGTTGAGGTAATGGGCAGATATGCTGGTTGGATTGCCCTTAACGGCGGTTTAGCAGGAGGTGCCGATATTATTCTTATTCCCGAAATCCCATTCTCATGGGAAAAGGTTTATGATAAAATTTTAAAGCGTGAATTGATGGGAAAAAAATTCAGTCTCGTTTGTGTTTCCGAAGGTGCAAAGCCTATTGACGGAGAAATCGTTACTAAGGGACATGACATAAAAAGGCATGATCCTGTTCAACTAGGCGGTATAGGCGAACTTGTTGCACGAAAAATTGAAGAAAATACAGAACGGGAAACCAGGTTCACTGTTTTGGGACATCTGCAGAGAGGCGGAAGTCCGACTCCTTATGATAGAATATTATCTACAAAGTTTGGCGCATTTGCAGTACAGCTTGCAGGTAAAAGAAAATTCGGCAGAATGGTAGCCTTAAAAGGTACTGAAATTAAGAATGTAAAAGTGGAAGACGCTATTGCCAGACAAAAGCTCGTAAAACCTGATAATCAAGCAGTTCAGGCAGCTAAAGCCGTCGGCATTTCATTCGGCGAATAACATGAAATATTGCATAAAAAATCATATTTTTAATTTGATTTTAGTAAATGCAACGTATATATTTGAATCTACTTTTTAAAAAATTTAGTGGTTAAATTTAAAAGTTAAAAAGTAGTATAAAGAATAATTAATCTAAAGAAGATTAAATATTTAAAATTGGGGTCGTAGTTCAGTTGGTTAGAACGCCTGCCTGTCACGCAGGAGGTCGCGAGTTCGAGTCTCGTCGGCCCCGCTCTTAAAAGCCTTAATCCCGAAATCTTTTTGGGTTGAGGCTTTTTTCATTTTTGCGCTTTCCTAAAATGCCACTGTCAATGTACCGACTTTTATCTGTGCATCCTTATTAGTGATGGATTAATATAGTTTGTTAAAATTGTTAACATTATAGCACTTACTTTTTTCTTTAGCAGTGAATAAAATTACTACCACTTTAAGAACTATGTTGCAAATATCGGGGATGACATAATATGAAAAGCCCGCTTTCACATTATAGAAATAAAAAATAATCGATTCGTTTAATAAAATTGTAAATGATTAGTTTTGTTTCGGCGGGTCAGGGAAACTTAGTAAAGAAATGTAAAATGGCTTTAGAATTAAAATGTCCAGTTTTTTAATTAATAAACTGGACAAAAGATTGAGGCGAAGCAGAAGTTTTTTCTAAAATAGTTGATTTTCCTATGCATGAAAAGCAAAGCAAATAAGAAAACGAGTCTGATAAAATTTGTAAAAGTTTTCCGGAATAATTAGAGAATGGAAATAAAATTGTAAATATTTTCCATGATGAGCTGATTATTTGTAAAAGTTTTCCAGAATAATAGAGTTGATATAAAATATTCGACAAAGAAATGTACTAATCCTTGAATAGATGGTCAAATATTTCTCGTGACGTTTTCTCATCCACTTTTCGCAATTTTCTTGATTAGTCTTTTATGATGTATATTTGCGACTTTTTTGCCAATCCAATTAAGTGTGGGCATATTGTTTTTTTAAAAAAAGTTTAATAATTAAATTATTCCATAAAATATTCATTACAAAATAACACATTAGGACAATTATTGGAAGAAAAGAATTAAAAAAATCTTATAAACGGCAAAAAATATTTGGTTTTTATTAGTGTTAGGTATTTGTGTTTGATAGTTAAATATTTTGCTAAGTGCATGCTAATCCGCTGAGCAACACTTGATAAGAAAAGATTATTACTATGTTAAATAATGTGCCTTATCCCTATATAGACAATTTATATTTTTAAATATTGTAAACATGTGTAACAATAATAAATAAATATTCGTCATAATTATATATTACACAAATAATTTAAAAGGAAATATATTTTGAAATACTTAACTACATTTATAATCATAATTATTATATCGTTTATTTACTATTCTTATCCGCAAACGAACAATACACCACACGTAACAAAGGTGATGACACTAGGAGTATTCCATTTTGAATTTCCTAACCGGGACGTAGTTAAAACTAGTGATAAGGATAAAATCGATGTACTGGATGCAAAATACCAGGAAGAAATAGAAAAATTGGTTTCGGAATTAAAAGATTTTAAGCCGACACGGATTTTTGTTGAAGCAAAGGTGGAAAAGCAAAATTATATCGATTCATTATTTAAAGCATACTTAGAGGGAAGACATTCTCTCGGCAGGAATGAAGTAGAACAACTCGGATTCAGATTAGCCAAGGAATTAAATATTAATCATTTGAATTGTATCGATACATGGGGTAAGATGTATGAGAGTCTGGATTATTTAATGAGCGACACCTCTTCAAAAGCTAAAAAATTTAGTAAATACTACTTTGATAATCCGGATACAATTTATTTGAATAAAAAAGATCATATGGCTTTTACCGGCAGCCGCGGGATAATTAAAAACCTTATCGAAATGAACGATCCTAGTCACATAAGAGAAAGTCTCGGAACATATTTAATCGGTCACTTTAAATATGAAGAAAATAAAGACGATTATACAGGAGCGGATTTTGAAGCGGGCAGGTGGTTTGACAGAAATTTAAGAATTTTCAGGAATGTTCAGAGGTACATAACCAAAGACACAAATAGAATTCTCGTTATATTCGGAGCGGGGCATATGAACATACTTAATTATTTGTTTGAATGCTCACCGGAGTTTAAACTTATAAGTCCAGAACCCTACTTAAGAAAAGCGAATAGATAGTACGTTTTAGGCATCAATTTTTATAATAAATTCACCGTTTCCATTAGGTTATCTTTTTGCAGATGAAAATAAATCTGAGTTGTCTTAATATTTCCTTGCCCAAGCAATTCCTTTACTGCATAAAGGGAAATACCTCTTTGAACTAATGCAGAAGTAAAAGAATGCCGGAGCGAATGGAAATGAATTTTATCATTTAGATTTGCTGTCCTGACTGCTTTCTTAAATTGTTTGTTTACAAAATCATTATTTAATTTTATGCTTTCATACCTATATAAGGCTTACTTACTTTAAATAAAATTGTTCTGTAACGAAAATGAATGACTTTTTGATATTTTGCTCCGCAAGTTATATACTTACGGAGCAATTATGATTCTAGTTTTTTGAACTCATTTTAAAATAACTTACTAACAGCTAAGCACTCTACTAGACAACCGGATCTAACTTCATATATTCTTTCTCTTAATGTTTCTTTGAGTTGTGGATGAATCAGTTTTAAATTAAATTATTATAAAAAATAAATGGAGGTGTATCTAAGATGAGAAAATATATGCTTGCTTTCGTGATAACTCTTTTTTTGACGTGCGGATTATATGCACAAAATTCACCGGGAATAAAAGTTACGGATATTGCTGTTTGTACTTCTGTGAATAACAGGCAGCCGGTAGGAATCGATTCCGTTTTTAATTCTGATGTCGGAAAATTATATTGTTTTACAGGACTCACTAGCCAAGCCGATACGACGGAAATTTCACATGTCTGGTTTTATAAGGACAAAGAAATGGCAAAAATTAATTTGCCGGTGAAAGCAAAATCATGGCATACCTGGTCTTCTAAAACAATCATGCCTGCATGGAAAGGTAATTGGCGTGTAGAAATACAGGATCCGGACGGCAAAGTTATTGCCAGCCGTTCCTTTCAAATAAAATAAGCCCGGCCCCGGTTGCGGTGGCGTTTTCTGCAGCGGCATGGAATGTTTTGGGGAGATTATGAAAAACTGAGGGTAGGTGGGAAGTTAAATCTAAAATAAGATTTGAACCTCTGGCATATCATCGTAAGTTCTACCATTCAGTATTCTGCCAGTTTTTTTCTTATTTGTACCGCCCCATTGTTTAAAGAAAAATTTAACATTAGCTTTTTCACATTTTTCAAATATTTCAAATACCCATTCCTCTTTCATTGATCTTGGTTTTCTACCGCTTTCTCCACCTACAATTACCCAATCAATATTTTTTAGTTTAAGTTTTGTTAATGGACCAAGCAAAGGCTCGCAAGAAAGAAATTTCGTTTTTGCTTTGGTTTTTCTCAATAAATCAACTCTCCACAATTCTTTTTCATTTTCTACTGAAACACCCATCCAGATATTATGAGTCCATTTTAGTTGTTTATGGTATTCCAAAAGAATATCTGCTCTTTTAGTTAAAATTTGAAATACATGTTGAGGATTATCATTCATTACATTAAAAACTCTTTGAATAAATTCTAATGGAATATTTTTATGAAATAAATCGCTCATTGAATTTACAAAAACTATTTTTGGAGTTTTCCATGTATACGGTATGTTTAAAGCAGATTCATGAAGAGTCAGTTTAAATCCATTTTCGTATTTTGGCTGACCCATTGCTTTAAGTCTTTTTGCCATCACTTCAGCATAACAATATTTACAACCTTGAGATATTTTGTTACACCCAGTTGTTGGGTTCCAGGTTAATTCTGTCCATTCAATTTTTGATTGCGACATATTTAATCCATTTCATTATATTTCTTAATGATGTCATTTGCAATTTTGATAGCAGTAAGATTATTAGAAGCGAGAAACATATGATACATGATATTTCCTTTTGTGCTTTGTAATATAAAAGGTATTGACACATATTTAAAGACAGTATTTAATCTACTTTTATAAAGTTCACCTGCTTTTTCAATTGTATTCTCCTCTTTGCTTATATATTTCTCTTCTCCAAATAATGTTAATTCAGTTTTTTCTTTATAAAAATATTTTCTTATTTCTTCTTCATTTAAACCTAAAAATTTTTCTAATCTACTAATCCAGATATCAGTAATTTCACCATTCTTTTTTAATAACCGATTAACACCCATTCCTGTTGGAGCTAAAATCCAAATGTCTATACCTGTATCAGCAAGTTCCAAAATAGAAGCCCATTCTAATTGCATTCCATATCGGAACTTGTCAATAGAAATGAGACAAAAAAATAATTTAATTAAGCAACATGTTTTAAGCCTTCAGGTTTATTTATCCAAACTTGATTATCCGGCAATTTTGCTTTCGGTAATCCTTTGACAAATCTTTTTGGATTTGCTTGATAAGCTTTTTGAAAAATAATATTTCTTTTTTCAATAACTTCATCTACTAAATTATAATGAACCGTTTCGGGAGTTAACATTGCAATTCCGGAATGTCTGTGCTCATTGTTATACCAAGAGAAAAAGTCTCTGCAATAAGTTCTTGCATCTTCGATAGAGCCAAAGTTTTCCGGGAAACCGGGACGGTACTTCAGAGTCTTAAAGGCTGATTCCGAATAAGGATTGTCGTTGGAAACATGGGGCCTTGAATGCGTTTTTGTTACACCAAGATCAGCCAATAACTGTCCAACAAGATTTGATCTCATCGAAGAACCTCTATCGGCGTGCAGAGTAAGTTGGTCTCTTTTTATTTGCTGCTTAAAACAGCTCTCCGCTATAAGGTCTTCAGCAAGTTCTGCCGATTCTCTATAGGCAACCATCCAGCCGACAACATACCGTGTGTATACGTCCATAATCTTGTAGAGGTAGTAATATGTCCACTTCTTCGGTCCTTTTAGCTTCGTTATATCCCACGACCATAACTGGTTGGGTTTTGTAGCTAATAATTCGGGACGACTATAATTTCCGGCTGTTTTCTGTCTTCTCTGAACATTCTGTCTATTCCTTTCCAGTATACGGTACATTGTCCTCTGGGAGCACAGATATACCGATTCATCAAGCAGAGTAGCATGGATCTCTCCGGGTGCCATGTCGCAGAATCTCGGACTGTTTAATAACATAAGTACTTTCTCTTCTTCATCTGCTGTTAGCTTTCTTGGAGAAGATTGCTTTTTCTTTTCAACCGGGTGCGACTCTCTTCTTGTCATTCGGTAGTATGTTGCCCTGGACATCCCAAGGGCATCACACATCTCATATTTGTTAAGTATACACATCTTTTCACGGTATCTTTCTGTTATTGTTTTTACCATTATAATTTTTCTATCTGCAGAAGAAATTACTTCTTCTGAAGAAATGATTCCTCCTCCTGCTCCAATAGCCTTGAAATTTTTTTTTGGAACTCTATGATCAATTCTGACTTTTCAAGTTTCTTCTGTGTACGTTCCAGTTCTTTTTCTAATACCTTTACTTTCTCTGCAAGAGCTTTCTCTTTGGAACTTGTTACCACTATTTTTTTATGTCCATTCTTCAACTTATTTTCCCATTTTTTTACTGTACTAAAATATAAACCCTTTGTCCTTAAATAGCTCCCTATTTCACCGCCCGTCTCACGTAGTTCAGATACATGGGCAACCACTTCTTGTTTATATTTTTCAGTATGTCTGCGACGTTTGATTGGCACTCTTACTTCTGAATCCGGGACATCCGTTTTTTGCGTAGAAACATCTGTAACTCCAGTCGCCCTACGGGCTCCTTCCGTTACAGATGTTTCAGTGATTTCTTTTGTAATTATCATTTTATTCTCCTGTGCCCTCAAGGTTATTCTATCTTTTATTTTTGTCTCACTAATATAGGCAAGGAGGGTATGGATCAATATAAGCTAATACTTTTGTCTTTTTACCTTTAGCTGATCTTAGGTAACTTGCAAGGTCTTTTAATTTTACGTTACAGTCTTCATTTTTTATAAATATATTTTTATATGGGAAAACATCAGCAGTATTACGTTTTAACAACTCGGCATTTTGTTTATTTTTTTCAACAAAGTAGTATTGATCAAACGACCTAGGCTCATCAATTTCAACAATTCTACGCGCCGCTCCAATAGTAACATCTATATCAGGTTTATGCCCTTTGGAGATAATTCCTGAGCCAGCAAAACCATCAAAATATAAAAGTTTCCAATAAGTACGATCCTTCATTATTGATAAATATGCATTTGCATACTCTACCAATATTTCAATTTTTTTCCTTGTCCAGATGCCACCCCATCCTGAAGATGGTTCATTAACTTTATTGATATTCATAATTCCATTAGAAAATTGATCAAATAGAAATTAATTATAAAACCACATAAAAATTAGATCTTATTTTTATCAACATTTGCTAATAGAATCTTTTCATTTCCCCCGCTAGATTGCGGGAATTCGCGTTGTTAAATCATTATTATTAACAAACTTAAGCTAAATAATAAACTATTGCAAAATTTTAGTTTAAAATACTAGATACAGGATACCGGATAATGCAGTTTAATCAGTACGGGTTGGTTCAGTAAATGGGTTGACTAGGTTGTGAAAACGTTTATTCCCTAAAAGGAATAAAATCAGAGACCTACTTAAGATCAGTCACAACACAATTGATCAAAAACATAAAGGCGAAATAAAAGTTAAATCCAAACCCGGGGAAACTTGTTTTCAAATAAAACTTCCGGTCACTTGAAAGTGAATGAAAATTTAAAAATAAATTATTTCAAGATACCGGATACCAAAAGATATCGTCATTTTACACTGAAACTTTTAAGCAAATTTGATATTTTTAAGTTGAAAAGCCTAAAAAGATAAAATGCCCACAAAAGAAAATCAGAATCAAATCAGCGTAACTAAAACAGAACCGGAAAGTGAAGTTAAAGTTCAAACAGAACTTAAACCGGATGACTGGCTGTGCGTTGCGTGCAGTAAAAAAATTACCGAAGACAAGGAAAGGTTCTCTTATGACGGCAAAACCGAATTCCATTTTACAAATCCGGATGGATATGTTTTCGATATAATTACTTTCCGTACTGCGGACGGCTGCCGCGAAGTAGGGGAACCAACTTTGGCATTTACCTGGTTTAAAGATCATACATGGTCTTTTGCGGTATGCAGCCGGTGCGGCTTTCACCTCGGATGGAAATACTCGGGGAATCAGTCTACGGCGGATTCCTTTTATGGTTTAATCAAATCCAGGATCGTTAAAGGATTAGCACTTTTTAATTAAAAGTTTTTCTTTGCTTATTCTTTTATTCAATCAAACTGTTTAAGTACTACTGCCATTAAATCAAATCATTATCCCAAGCCTTCAAGCAAAAATCCCTGGACAAAGGAAATTTGGATTTTTAATGTTGATAATTCTACCCTTGACCGGCAGTTTATTTTTATCCGGCTTTGGCGGAATTGAGTTCTCCGATTATTATAAGTTGTCACAGAGTCCGGTTGATGATTTTGGTTAACTCTTTTTGAGAAGTTGGAATGAAATTGACTATATGTTTAAACTATGCTCTAACTTGCTAAAATTTGATATCAGAGAAATACATGGATTATTTAATATTCAAAAGAATAAAATGTGCTTCTTGAGATAACCCATCTTTATGTTAAAGGAAATATTATAGTAGTCGATAAAAATTTTAATGATAAAATATCGAAATAATTAATATTAATTGTTTCTAATTTTTACTTGCTCTTATCAAGAGAAGACAATTCCCGACCTTTCTTTCACCAGTTTTATCGGAAGGATTGTTTACCACTTTGTTGTTTATAACCATTGTAGTAGAACCTCCTCCATCTAAATTCATTCCCTGGTAAACTCCCCTCGATAGCATGAAATTAGCGAACTGTAAAAGCGATATCCCGGAATTAGATTCACTTCGTCCGTGACGGCAAACAAATATACAATGGTGCTATCCTTGGAAAAGCCGATTCCGGTACGCGGGTGTTTCACAACCGAAAATCGTGGAAATGTACCTTCGATTGAATCAGCAGATGATGCAATCTCTTTTCCGTCTTTAATTAGCCGCGGCCATCCACCGACAAGTGTTTCAATCCTTCCATGACCAGGGATAAAATTTAACACAACTTTTAATCTTCCATCTTCGCTCGATTTTTCTTTTAGATAATCTGACAGGTTGTTTGAAGCAGTAAGTATGTATTCGTCCGGGATGATTTTTAAAGCAGAGTCATGAACTATATTTCCATTCAATTTGAAAATCAAAGTGTCACCTTTGTTCCCGGATTTGGTTAAATATATTGCGGAGAAACCATGATGGCTTTTAGATATCGGGAGCCATGCTCCTTGATACTTGTTAAATAGAGTATATCCGTTTGTATCGATATATGAATTTACGTGGTCTAATTTGTCAGTACTGCCGTCGGGCCAAATAATACTGCCTGCAAAACTAAACCTTTCGATCAGCGGTTTCTTCTTATAAGTGAATGCAAACTGAGAATGTATATTATTAAATGTATCATAAGGAGAGTCAGTTATATGCACGGCTTTTTCCACCGTACCGTCAATAATCATATTATTTTCATTTTCCCCGTTCTTTATATTAAAAAAATCGGCATTTATCCCTGCGATAACGTTATAGCCTTTTCCCAGCATTCTTTTAAACATCGAACTGGTCGTTTCCCGCGCTTTCAATTTATTATGTGCCTTTACTGAAAGTAATCTGTAATTACCTTTTTCAAGATTGATACTCAATTCATGTACTGTGGTTGAATCATGATTGTCTCTGATTTTATAATATATCACGCCGGGAGCTATTGATATTTTCTTTTCAATATGGTTTTGAGGAAATGATAAAACGGACGCAGCAAGGACTAACAGCAATGTACTAATTATGAAATTGCGGAAGCTGATAATGATTTTTAATTTTTTCTCAATATCCATTTAGTGATGAACTCCTTTTATTATTATAATATTAGGATATATTTATTAAAATACTTGTATTTAGTGCATCAAAATTTTTTACCGCAGCAAAATCATAAATATTTCCGTTAATTGAATTCACTGATTTGAACATAGTACCGTATCAAAATAATCAAAATATTATTGAATTCCATCTAACCGTTTTTAAGGATTTCGAAGTACTTTTTATATTTCAAGAAATTAAGTTAAATAAAGTATCCAACTTCTTAAAAGGGGGATTCTTTAAAAGGATTGACATCAACGTAATTCTAAGACAGATTTATTAAAAGCAGCCTTCAGAGAATTATAATAAAGAGATGCAGAATGTTTCGAACTTGTGGATGTTATATGAATTGATCAATAATTCTTGTTGAAATCTGGTTAAGTACATATAATGAATATAATTTTGTAATGTTGAGAAATAAGTGAGAACAGCTTTATTTTAGATATTTCCCGGAATAGGAATTACTAACATATTTTTTGTATTCTAAATAAAATTACTTAGCTTTACTATACGTTTTTGAGGATCTATATCAACTCCGGATTTTTTGGCAGGTTAAGTGAAGTAAGACGTTTTATGCTTGTTCCCTATCAGAAGTCCACTTAGTATTTTTTGTTCTTTTACCATTGACAATATAAATAATTTGAGAAAATCCGACGGTGCAGGAAACTTAATAGGTACGCGTTCGGGATGTACCATCATTTATATCGACTGACGAAAATTTAACGAATGACGGCAGGAAAGCAGAAATGCGACTGTCTATCTTGTTTAAAGGCGCGGGTTCGAGTCCAGATGGCTCTCCATAATGAAATGGCTACACTCTTTGATAGGCTTTAATATTATAAATAAACCGTTTAACTTAACTGTAAAACAAAGCAGGGGAATTTCAAGAATATTTTGATGTACCATCTATTTAGACCTATTTTATATAATTTTTTTTATTAAATTGTAACACACTTGATTATACACCACAAGATTGCACTTCTTCGGTATATCCTATCAAGTAAATTGAATTAATCAACATCACATAATAAAATCATAAGGGAAACAAAATGAATATTTTTGTAGGCAATCTTTCAAAAGATGTTACCGATGAAGATTTGCAAAATCTATTTTCAGAGTATGGTAGTCTTCGCAGTGTAAAAATCATCCGGGATTTATTCTCCGGAGAGTCCAAAGGATTCGGTTTTATAGAAATGCCGGGTTTAAGTGAAGCTCAAAAAGCTATAAACGAATTGAACACGAAAGAGTTAAAAGGTAAAAAAATCGTTGTAAATGAAGCCAGACCAAGAAACGATAGAAGAGGCGGAAACCGAGGCGGCGGCGGAAGACGCAGCGGCGGCGGCGGAGGAGGTAATAGAGGCGGCGGAAGACGCTGGTAAATTTCAACTTCCAGTAATAATAGACATTTTTTACAAAGCCCGGTGTTTGACCGGGCTTTAATGATAGGTATTATTCAATTCCTTTCGTAACCGAGCAAATATTTCCATAACAAATTATTTACCGACTCCCGTATAAATTCCTTTTTCAAAGTATTTCTGTGCAAATAAAAAGAGTAAGAGCACGGGAATTATGGCTAAAACTGCTCCTGCCGCTACGTATCGATAATTGTTTATAAATGTTCCCATCATATAACTTAAGCCCACTTGAAGAGTATAATGTTCAGGACTTTTAAGCACAACCAGCGGCCAAAGGAAATCTCCCCACGTTCCGATAAATGTAAAAATAGCAAGTACGGCAATTGTCGGTTTCGTCATGGGGAGCATAATGTTCCACCATATCCTAAATGAAGAACAACCGTCCATTACAGCTGCTTCCTCCATTTCTTTAGGAATTGAAAGGAACGCCTGTCGCATCATAAATATTGCCAGTCCCTCCACCGCGAACGGAAGTATTACACCAGCAAGGCTGTCGGCTAAATTTAATTTCAATATTGTAGAATAAAGAGGTATTATTATCAGTTCTTTAGGTATCATCATAGAACCGAGAACAAGGATAAATAGTAATTCTCTTCCTTTAAATTTGAATCTCGCGAAACCAAATCCCGCTAAAGAAGAAATAGTCAAGTTCAGAAAAACTGTGGCAACAACAACGATTATGCTATTGATAAAATATTTTCCGAAAGGCACAGTATTCCAGACACCGGAATAATTCTGCAGAACAAAATCCTTTGGAAGAATAGATGGGGGATAGGAGAAAATCTCTTCAGCACCTTTAAATGATGTGGTAATAAGCCAGAGAAATGGTATTAAAGCTACCAATCCCGCAGTAATAAGCACCGAATATAAAACCCACTTGCTTAAAAATTTCATTACTCCTTCTCCATCAACTTGATATTCGCATAAGAAAAACCAAGGGTTAATATGAAAATTACCACACCTACTGCAGAGCCGTATCCAAAATCGAATCTTTCAAATGCCTGCTTATATAAAAAATAAACCAGTGTTTTATTTGATGCGGGTGTACCGGGAATCATTACATACAACTCGGTAAAAATTTTGATGGCAGCCGTTGATGATAATACAAAAATTAATATTAAAGTAGGTTTTAATATTGGAATAATTATGTGATATACCTGTTGTAACTTATTTGCTCCGTCAAGCCTGCTGGCTTCTTCTAATTCGCGTGGGACAACCGCAAGTCCTGCCAGGAAGATCATCATATAATATCCGAAACCACGCCAAATAGTGACTATCATAATTGAACCGATGTTAACAGGATAGTTTGTTAGCCAATGAACAGGCGAAAAAGAAAATATCGATAAAATGTAATTAAACAGACCTATATCTTCATTAAAAATCCATTTCCATATAATACCCGCAATTAAGATGGGTGTTACAACAGGAAGAAAATAAATAGAGCGGAAAAAATTCGTGATACGATTAGTATCTCTCACCATTAATGCTAGTATCAATGATATAGTCATCAAAACTGGTGTGACCAGGAGAAATATTAATGAATTTAACAGCGACCACCAAAAATTTGAATCGCTGAATAGTTTAATATAATTGTTTAACCCTATAAATTCGCTTGAACCAAAAACGTTGTATTTTAAAAAACTGTAATAAAAGACTTGAATAGTAGGGAAGAATGAGAAAAATACTATAAACAAAAATGCAGGAAGCAGAAAATAATATGCAACTTTCTTTCTCATTAATTCCTTATAAGATTTGTAACTTAATTTTATTTAATTATTAAAGTGATTTATTCTTGAAAAAACGGATATAATATAGGTCCCGTTTACCCGGCAATATTAATTCTGGGATAAAATCTCATTCCACTTTTTCGCCGCTTCATCGATTGCTTCTTTTGTACTCATTTTTCCAAGTGCTGCTTTTTGAATAGCTTCATCAAAAGCATCTCTTAATCGATCAAATTGCGGATTTTCTAGATATTTCCTTAATCTAACTGCATCAGGTAATTCTTTGGCTCCCAATATTCTTGCTTTTGCTTGGAGGGTTCCGTCGTCCTTTGTAAAAAATGAATCTTTTAGGGCTGCTTTTACAGAAGGATATGTTGTTTCAATTTTACTAAATTCTAGTTGGTTCCGTGCGTTTGTCAAATAAAAAGCAAATTTTACCGCCTCTTTTTTGTGCTTGCTTCCCGACATCACCGATATAGACATGGTTGCGAGTTCACTTTTGCCCGTTTTACCAACGACCGCCGGTGCAACCCCGGTTTCCTTATATATATCGGGAGCATTTTCTTTCACACGTTTAAGAAAAACCGGTCCGGTAAAAACCATAGCAACTTGTCCGGATTGATAAGGCTGAATTATTGTTGACCCGGGATTGATAATTGATTCACTCTGTAAATATCCTTTTCTATAAAGTTGAACCCATTGATCAATAAGTCTAATACCTTCAGGGGAATTGAATGTTGCTTTTGTCATATCTGGATTTGTCATATGCACACCTTCCGAAGCTAGCATCATCGGTAAATAGCTGTCCTTCCCGATATTCCAGAATAATGCATACTTCCCGGTTCGGTCTTTGTATCTTTTTGTGATGGCTACAAGCTGTGAAAAAGTATGGGGGATATCTTTTTCTGTAAACCCCGCAGCACTAAAATATTTTTTGTTGTAAATTAAAACATACGTGTTTAGGTACCACGGTAATGCGACAATTTTATTATCATATGTACAGTCTTCCAGTGCATTCGGTAAAAATTTGCTGAATGTATCTTTTTCGGCAAAATTTTTAAAGTTCACCAATGCACCCATCCCGTTAAATTTCGAAAGAAAATCACTTGACAGATTTACTACATCAGGCGGTGTACCGGCGGCTGAAGCAGCAAGTAATTTTTGAATTACAGCATCATACGGGATGTCAACCCATTTTATTTTTACACCCGGATTTTCCGATTCATAATTTTTAATTAAATTATGGAAATAATTATCGAAGGTTGGACTCAATTGTAAAGTCCAAAATTCAAGAACAGTTTTATTTTCTTTTTTACTGCATCCCCAAAAAACAGATAAAAGAATAAAAAAGCAGAAACTGATGGTTAGAAATTTTTTCATAATTCTTAATTCGTTTATTATTGATGATAAAAAATCATTATGGTTTAGAAAATTCTTAATAATTTAATTATACATATCCTTTCTTTATTGCTTCCGCAACTGCTTCCGCTTGAGAGTGAACATGTAATTTTTTGTAAATTCTTTTTATATGAAAACGCACGGTATCTTTGCTAATATTTAAACTCATCGCAATTGCGTAATAAGTTTTTCCCTTGATCAATTCTTTCAATATTTCCTGTTCACGGTCAGTCAGTAATGTAACGTCAGCAGATAATTTTTTATTTCCCTGGAAAAATGTTATTACTTTCCGGGCAATATGTGAACTCATCGGCGCACCGCCTTCGTATGCTTCTTCAATTGCTTCCAGGAGGCGGGTAGGATGAGTTTTCTTAACGAGGTACCCGCAGGCACCCGCACAAAGTGCATCAAAAATAAGATCATTCTCTTCATGTATGGTAAGCATTAAAATATTTAGCTCCTGCTTAAGTGCCTTTGTCCGCCGCACACCTTCGATGCCCGACATACCGGGTAGTTTAATATCCATTAATAAAATATCAGGATCTTTCTCATTTATTTCCTTCAACATGCTCTCACAATCGATGTACCTGCCGATGCAATTAAATCCTTCCGCCCGGTTAATTAACGAACATAGGGATTCGCTGATTATCTTATTATCTTCTACAATGATTACTTTTATCATGATATTATCAAAATTGCTGTCCTAAAAACATTATAATCCTTCTTACAGTACGCTGCTAACTTATGCAATTCAATTATTATTAATTAGAGTACCATTCACAAAATACCAAATAGTTATTAAATATTTTTCATACGCTGCTTAAGATCTTCTTCAAAGGATCCGTAAAGTTTGAGATTACCGGGAAACTCAAAATGAATTTTAAGCAACAAAATCTATTATTTAGTTATGCGAATATTTAAGAATTATATTCTACCCGTAAATTTAATCATTACACCTTCACCGGGTTTGGATTGAATACGCAGCTTTCCTCCGATTGCTTCAGCCCTGTCCAACATATTTCCTCTACCGCTGCCGGGTGTTTCCTGTTTTAAATCGAATCCTTTTCCATTATCGTACAATGTAATAGTTAAAAATCCAGCTTGAATTTGCGGATTGATTGAGATTTCCGTGCAATTACTATGTTTTATCGAATTATTCATAGCTTCTTTAAATATAAGGTAAACGTTTTTTCTATATTCCATCGGCAATCGAACTTTATCCAAATTATTTAAATTATTGATGTAGAGGAATATTTTTTTGTATGTGAGCAGTTCTTCGTAATTGTCTTTCAATTTTAAAAATAGCTCATACAGCGAATCTCTTTTAGGATTAATCAGCCAAACAATATCGCTCATACTTTCGATTAAATCTCTCGCAATTCCTCCTATTCTTTTTACGGATTCTTTATATGAATTTGAATTATCCGGTTCAACATGATACACCATATCACTCAGTAATGAAATCTCGGTAAGCCTTGTTCCTATATCATCATGCAAATCGGCAGATATTTTAACACGCAGACGTTCAAATGCTAGTAAATGTCGTATCCGGAAATATATTATCGAGCCGATAACCGAAAGCATAAAAACAACAAATAGTGTAATGAACCACCAGGTTTTCCAAAATGGGGGAGTGATGATAATATTTAACGATACTCCTTTTGTATTCCAGACACCATCATTATTAGAACCTATGACTTTAAAAGTATATCTTCCTGGATCAAGATTAGTATAAGTTACAAATCGTCTTGTTCCCGAATAAATCATCTTCTTATCAAACCCGATCATCTGATACGCATATTGATTAGTACCCGGTGATGAATAGTGAAGAGCGGCGAATTCAAACGAGAAAACATTATCACTTGAAGGAAGCGTGATCGATTTCGTCTCCGAGATCGATTCTTTTAACGGTGAATTTTTCCCGATCGGAACCGATTCATTAAAAATTTGAAAATCGGTTATAACGATAGGAGGTTTATACGGATTATCTTTTATACTATCGGGATAAAACATGTTGAATCCGTTTATTCCTCCAAAGTACATTTCACCATTTGAGTCTTTGAAATAAGCATTACCTCCAAACTGATCGCTCTGAAGACCGTCACCCGTTGTATAGTTTCTAATTGAGTGGTTTCCGGGATTAAATTTGGATAATCCTTTATTGGAACTTAACCATAGATTTCCCGAATCATCCTCAAGTATTCCATAAATAACATTATTGACAAGTCCCCATCTTTCATTAAAGTGAGTAAAAGTACCGTTTCTCTTGTTGAATTTATTTAGTCCGTTATTTGTACCGATCCATAAAGTACCTTCTTGATCTTCATAAATACACCAGACATTATTATTGCTAAGACTGGTTGTATCTTCCGGATTTTCCATATACCTTGTAAATGTATCCGTCCGGCGATTGAATTTGTTTAATCCTCCTCCGAGAGTACCAATCCACATTGTTTTATCTCTGTCCTCGTAAACCGTGTAAACATAGTCATGACTTAAGCTCTGTGGATTATCCGGTTCATGGATATAAATGTTAACTTTACCTGTTTTGGGATTGAGTATATCCAAACCGGCTAAGGTTCCCAACCATAGCAATCCTGTTTCATCTTGATGAATTGAAGTAATATTACTGTTGCTTAATCCATTAGGAGGATTACCTGTTGAAATATGAATAAATTTATTACTAGAGCGGATAAATTTATTTAAACCCCCTCCGTTTGTCCCTACATAGAGATTTCCTTCACTGTCTTCTCCGATAGATCTTACATAATTATTGCTTAAACTATAAGGATTTTTGGAATTGGCTTTATAGTGAATAAATTTTTTATTTTTTTCATCGAATTTATTCAAACCGTTCCTTGTTCCAATCCATAATTTATTGAGATGATCTCTATAAATTGCTGTTACCTCGTTATTACTTAAACTATTAGGATCGTAAGGCAAACTTTTATAATGGCGGAATTTTTCTTTTTCAGGATCAAGTTTGTTTAATCCTACATCCGTTCCAATCCACAATACCCCCGTACGATCTTGGTAAATAGACCAAACATAATTATGACTCAAGCTGTTTGGATTTCCCGGATCATATTCATAATGAACGAAACTTACTTTTGTTTTATTATATTGCTCTGATTTTCCCTTTACCATTTTATTCAATCCGCCGCCGAGAGTCCCTGCTAAAATTGAGCCGTTGCTGTCTTTGCATAAAGACCAAACATTATTATTGCTGATACTATGTGTATCTTTGTTATTACGTAAATAACGGGTGAACTTCCCACTTTTCGTATTAAACTTATTTAAACCGTTATTAGTCCCGATCCACAAAATTCCCGGGCTGCCTTCAATTATTGACCATACATAGTTATTACTGATACTGTGCGGATCTCCGGCATTATACTTGTAACTTGTAAATTTATTGGTTGTAATATCGAATTTATTTAATCCGTTATAGGTACCAATCCATAAAATACCGGGTTGAGACGGAGCTTCATATATACACCATATGTAATTATTGCTTAAACTGTTATGGCTTCCGGGTTCATTTACATATCTGGTGAATCTGCTGGATTTTTTGTTAAATTTATTAAGACCGTTATTTGTACCTATCCACAAATTTCCATGTGTATCTTCAAGTATTGATCTTACATTGTTATTGCTAAGACTCATCGAATCATGCGGGGAAAATCTGAAACTAGTAAATTTATCCGTACTCCGATCAAATTTATCAAGTCCTCCTCCTAAAGTACCGATCCACAAAATGCCGTTTCGATCTTCATAAATTTTGAATATTGTATTATCGCTGAGGGAATTAGAATCATGCGGGACAGACCGGTAAACTGAGAATTTGTAACCGTCGTACTTATCGAGTCCGTCTAAAGTTCCGAACCATAAAAATCCTTTACTATCCTGGAAAATAGTAAAAACAGAACTTTGTGAAAGCCCTTGCTCAATGGATATGTGCTCAAATTTTACTTCGTTATTTTGAGCAAGTACTATTTGAGAAAAAAGTAGTATACTTATCAAATAAAAATTTGATACCTTTTGGAAATAAATGTTACAAGACGATAAATAGCAAAAAATTATCAATCAGCTCACTCAAGATTATTTGAAATAATTAAATCGAGATTGTAATGCACAAATTGAGCTCAAACTTAAATATTTCATCGTAACAAATAGAATATTAACTAATGTGCTTTAAGTTATGACTAAAATTTAAAATAAAATAAGATAATAGAAAATTCTCTTATAAAAATATTGATCATATTAACATTCACAGTATAAAAAATCAAAGGAAAAATGAGTATGAGTAACAATCTGATCATGTTAATTGGAGATTCCATTACCGAGGGATTCGATACCGGAAAATATTTGCCTGAATTTAACATTATAAATAACGGAGTATCTGCCGATACCACGGTTGAGTGTTATAGTAGAATTTTGCCCGAAAAATTTGGACAAATTCCAAGCAAAATATTTATTTGTATCGGAACCAACGATATTGCACAAAATAGAAACGATGATTTTATACTTGATAACATTGAAAAAATCAACAATAAGATTCGTACTCTGTCATCCCGTTCCGAAATATTCCTCACTTCTCTTTTCCCAACCAGATTTAATGAACTACGAACAAATGATAGAATTTTATTATTTAATAAAAAACTGAAAAAATTATCAGAAAAATTTGGCTGTTTTTATTTTGATATCCATGACTATTTTGAAGATTCCGAAGGTAACCTAAAAGAAATTTACACAGAAGACGGACTTCATCTAAATGCAAATGCATATCAAAAATGGGCGCAAATTTTAAGTGAATTCTTAAATAGAGATTCTTAGTTTTTACTTTAAAAGTATCATACTTTTCGAATCGATTTTTCCATCAGACTTTAGCTGATAAATGTATACACCGCTTGCTAAGCCGGATGCATTGAAACTAATATTATACCTGCCTGCAGGTTTTACTTCATTTATTAATTCTTTTATTTCTCTGCCAAGAGTGTCAAAAATTTTCAACGAAACACGTGATTGATGATTTACTTCATAGCTGATATTCGTCGAAGGATTAAAGGGATTTGGATAATTCTGAAAAAGTTTAAAAGATTTTATATGTGCTGATTTAACCTGCGGATCTTCAACCGAAGTTAGTACAGCAGGATCAAAGGAATTTATTTTTATAGCATCGGCAACTACATAACTGCCGTTCTGAGCAGCATCTGAAATAATAACTGTGTTGGTAGAATCTTTACCGAATTCATAACTGCCGATTAATTTCCATGTGGACCCATTACTTGTCTGATCAACTTTTAGGGTGTCTATTTTTCCATTATGAGTTATTATAAATGGTGTATCGGTGCATCTGTTTGAACTTGCTACCCACCAGCCGTATACATTATAGTTTGCATTCGCCGGAAGATTCAGATTAAACTTATAATATGCGCTTCCGTCGCCGGGTGAATGCAGCATAGCCTGAGTATTGCCCCAAAATCCGGGATTTGCACTACCAAACCAACCTCCACCGACTGAGATTGCTGTAGTATCACCTGTATCTATTATCTTCTCAAATAAAGGCTCCTTCGGTAGATTTAATGAATCTGAATTGACTACCGCAAAAATTGCAGGTACAGCACGATTTTCCGACGGTGAGTCAATATAATTATTTGGTACAGCCATTTGTGTAGATCCTCCTCCGTCCAAGTTCATTGCTTCAACACAGCCAAGATTTTTCATTATTTGTGCCAATTCAGGTAAACTAACTCCCTGACTGGTTGCCTGCCTTCCATCTGCAACAAGCATGATAACATGTTTATCTGCAGTATAACCTACCGCAGTACGGGGATCGCCGTTAGTTTCTCCTACTCCGGATCCCCACATAATCTCTTGATCGTAAGTTACATTAACTGTATCACCTTTTACTAACGTAGGTCCTCCACCTATTCCAGTTAATAGATCACTATATTGTAGTCCGTCCGTTTTAAACGGATAAGGTTTTGGATTAGGATCATTATTTATATATGACATCGGAGCAGAAAATGTATAAATATCATTCATGGTAGCTGCATACTGAAATATCCAATCAACGCTTAATGATCTGTCTTTCTTCATTCCGAAGAAACTTCTCATAACCGGATAAGTCTTCCCATTTCTTCCAACTGTCTGAACATTCAGCGCCTTAACTTCGTTTGGATAAACCACTGCTGAGAGGGGAGAAGAATCGGAAAAAAAGCCGCCGTTAATTGCAGCATAAGCACCTACTTTTGCTGCGAAGTCAGGCAGCGTCATTTTTGTACCGGATACATAAGGTCGAACGGCTAACTTTGGATTATTAAGATCTACATCCAGGTAATAAATCTTAAGCACCGGAGATGTTCTGCTACCTTCAAATAATTTAATTCCCTGCGGAAAGCTATAATTTGAAGTTATGTCTTTCCAGGTAATATTTTGAGCGAAGAGAGTGTTAACTAACAGAACAAATATTAGTATTATCTTCTTCATCTATTATTCTCATTTTATTTAAAATTATTACTTTTACCGAGAACTACTTCAATTAGCAGATTTTCCGTTTTGAAATTTCCTACTTGAATAAAATCATCTTGATAATCTTCACCATTTATGCTTATTGATTTAATTCCGTTATTAATTCCATCCGGATTATTTACACTAAGGATTAATCTTTTACCTCTAAAAGTTCTCTCAGCTTTAAAACTTTTCCAGTAAGACGGAATATTGGGAGAGATAGTAATTCCTTTTAAACTTGTCTTAAATCCTAAGATATAATCCAGTGCAATTCTGTACATCCAAACCGCACTACCCGTTAACCATGAATGACTCGCTTGATTCTCGGTTAAGTGATCAGGGCTGGTAATATACTCTGCAAAAACATAAGGCTCAATTTCATACTTATCTATATCGGATGATGAATTAAGCGGAAGCATTTTTGAATAGATATCAAAAGCAGTATCAATATCCCCGTTTAAAATTGCTGCAAGTACATACCAGGCTGAAGCATGATTAAACACAGATCCGTTTTCTTTTTTGCCCGGTACGCACCGGCTAATGAGACCGATATTATCTTCCACTTCGGTAAATGGAGGATGACATATCTGCATTCCATAAGGTGTGGCTAAATATTGTTTACAAGAAGAAAGAGCTTTATCAGCTCTGTCTTTAGGTGCAAGTCCGGAAATAACCGACCAGCTTTGAGCATTTAGAAATATTTTACCCTGTTTGTGGTTATGTGAACCTACAGGTACGCCGTTATCTCTGAATGCACGCAAATACCAATCTCCGTCCCAGCAATATTCATTTGTAAGGGCTTTAATTTTTTCATAAAAAGATTTCCATCTCTTTAAAGTTTCCGAATCATTCTTGTATTCCAGCAATTCGAAAGTTTTTTTAAGAACATACGCCAGAAAGAAAGCGCCCCAAACAGTTTCTCCTTTTCCTTTCGGACCGATATGATCGAGAGTATCGTTCCAATCACCGTTCATTATTTTGGGCATGCCTCTTTCGGTTGTAGCAGAGATTGCGAAGTCGAGAGATTTTACCATATGATCGTAAACAGTTCCTTCACCTTCATCATAAAAACTAACTTTTTCATTGAGTATTGAAAAATCGGCTGTTTCATTTAAGTACTCTACTAACCCGAAAGGAATCCAAAGAGGAGTATCGGAATGATTTGTCCTTTCGCCTGAATCTGTCATTTTAAAGAAATTATGAAGTGTTGAACCGTCATTAAATTGAAACCGCAGAGCATTCAGTAATCGTTCACGTACACGTTTGGGATTTGTTATTACGGTTCCTATTATATCCTGAAACTGATCCCGCATTCCCGTACCGAACAATAAACCGCCGTGGTAGTACCCGGCGTTCCTTGCCATATCAAATGTAACTGCGCATTGGTATTGATTCCAGACATTCAACATCGCATTCACTTTTTCATCGGGAGTTTCTACCTTTACATTATCAAGATATAAATTCCAGTAATTTTTAAGATTTTCAAATTTGTTATCGATTGTTTTAATGTCCTTTATTTTTTCCCAATTTAAAAAATCAAAAGGTGTTGTTTCTTCTTTGGGTACAACTGCTAAAATAGATGCAAAATCAATTTCACTTCCACCTTCCAATTCTATTTTAGATTGTAGAGCAGCGATCGGATCACCGGCGGTTATTTCCGTATTTTTCATTTTGCCGGTTTCAATTGATTCCGGGTTAGATTCGGATCTCCACTTTCCGATGAATTTATCCAAACTTCCGTCAAATCCGCTTACAGGTGACGTATTAGTGAAATAAACTCTGTACTTCCAATCGATGTTTGGCTGTGCAACGGAGACCTTTTTATTCAGCACCCAGTATCTTCTGGTTGCAATAATAGTATCATGCTCTTTGTCGAATTTTACATCGGTGAAATGTTTGTCGTTAGGCTGGTTTATTATATCGTTGAGTGCATTTCCCATCATCAATTCGGTGAAGGAATAAATCTCCAGTTCTCTTTTTTTGTTTGAAAGATTTTTAAGTTTTACACGCCATATTTCCGCATTAACATCTTGCGGTACAAAATACGTTAACTCTGCTTTGATCTCATTCATTTCGGTGGAGATTTTTGTATAGCCTTGACCGTGCCTGCATTCATAATTATCATACTTTAATTCAATTGTAGGAGCCCAGCTTAAAGACCAATACTTCCCGGTTTCAGTATCCTTTACAATTATGTATCTGCCGGGTCTATCCCAGGGTAAGCTGTTGTAACGCATCCTGGTTATTCTATTATCACGCGGACAGTCAAGGAAGCTGAATCCTCCTCCTGTATGGGAGATTAATCCCGCATAATGTTCATTCCACATGTAATTAAACCATGGTCGCGGAGTACGGGGATTGGTAATTACAAATTCTCTGAAATCTTCAGTAAAGTAGCCGTACTTGTTTTTTATCATCCATCTTCTCTTCTTAATATTAAACATTAAATAATTCAACTCCAAAATGGAGTAAATTTTTAACTTCGCTGTTTGATTGACCTTCCGCATAAATACGTATTAAAGGTTCGGTTTCCGATGCCCTGAGCAATAGCCACCTGGTATTGCCCTCTAGAAAAAATTTAAGTCCGTTAATAATGTTTCTGCTGCTGAAGTATTTTTCTATTTTCACTATCTTATACGACGAAATTGAATCAGGTGGATTTTCATAAAGCGAGGGGAGTTTCTCTATCCGGTCTTCCTTTTCATATTTATAATCAATTCTATCGTAAAAGATTTCACCAAATTGCTTTCGTTTTGATTCCACATATTTACTAAGTTTTTTATAACCGGAAGAAGCAAGCATCTCAATCATGAAAAGAGCAGAAAGTATACCGTCCCTTTCCGGTATGTGCCTGCTGTAACCGAATCCGCCGCTCTCTTCCGCTCCGAATGCAATATCGGAAATAATCATCTTTTCGCAGATATATTTGAAACCCACCTGAACATCATATACTTTACATTTATCATTTGCAAAATTTATTCTTAATTTATCTGTTACAGAAGATGTTTTTACCAAATCACCTGCATACGCTTTTTCGTTTTTCACATAATCAGCTAGGAGTAGGATTGTTTCCTGGGCGCTCAGCCATTTCCCATTTTCCAGTATAACTCCTAATCTGTCCGCGTCGCCGTCTGTTGCTACACCTAATGCAAAATTATTATTTGATTGCAGTGTTTCGGAAAGCGGTTTTAAATTTACTTCGATCGGCTCGGCATATCTTCCCGAAAAATTTTCATCGGGAATTCCGAAAATTGTTTTTGCCTGACAACCGTGTCCTTCCAAAATATCTTCAATTACAGTTGCTCCGGCTCCGCTCATAGAATCTATGAGTGTATTTAAATTACTTTTCTTAGTCTTATTAAAATCTACAAGCTCATTTATATGTAAAAGGTAAGGCTCGAATAAATCTGTTTCCTCAATTTTACCCGAATATTTTTTTATTTCGGATTTACCCAAATAATTTTCAACTTGAAGAGTATCCTCAGTTAAAAAAGGACCGCCGTAAGATGCTTTAAATTTTACTCCGTTATATTCCGGCGGATTGTGCGAAGCGGTAATCATTACACCGGCATTCAATTTTTTTGCTTTTACAAAATAAGATAGAACGGGAGTTGGTACAATACGGTTCGATATGAATACTTGAATCCCATTTCCTTTTAAAACAGAAAAAAATATTCCTGCAAATACTTTGGAATTACGTCTTCCATCATAGCCTATAACAATACTTGCATCTTTGAATTCATATTTACAATAATCGGCAAAAGCTTGGGCAACCAGTGAAACACTTTCTTCGTTCATTTCCCTGTCAAGCAGTCCCCGCCAGCCGTCCGTGCCGAATATTATTTTATTTTTCATGGATGAAATCATTTGTTCGAAAGATTGTAACTTATTTGTTCTTGAACTTGATTGTAAAATATTTCTCTTACCTTTTTCCCTTTTTTAGCCGCAAGTGCTGCGAGAGCACCGCACGCTTCTCCGGTAGCAGATGAAGTGGGCTGTACCCTTATCGCACTGTGTCCTTCGCGTGTTGAAGAAATACATCTTCCGGCAGCGAGTAGGTTATCTGCGCTTTTTACAATAAGCGCCCGCATAGGAATTTCATAAAAATCACCTTCGTTCAGATGCTCCAGCCTGCTGCTTTCATTCTTCTGCCCGTGAATGTCGATTCCGTAACATCCCCTGGCAATAGCGTCATCGAACTTATGTGCTTCTTTTATATCCTCGCCGGTAATTGTGTAATCCCCGATCGCACGGCGGGTTTCTCTCACACCGACCTGGGCTGCTGTTTCAATTAAAAATGCATTTTCAAATCCGGGTATTTCTTCCTGTAAAAGTTTTACTACCTGGTTTACTTGATTCCGTCCGATTAATTCTGCCTGCGTTAAATCAGAAGATGATGAACCATCAAGATTTAAGATATTTGAAGTATTAAACGAACCCTCGCCGGTTTCAGGTAGTGTAGTGAAAAAGATGTACTGAATCTGATCGGAAAGCTTACCTTCTTTTATTGCTTTTTTTACATTACTAAAAAATCCCGCAATAGAAATAATTTTATTGAAATCAAAATCATATTTCATCCAGTCGAAAAAATCTTCACGGTGCAGTTTTGCATACTCAGCGACTTTACGGACATCAATATTTCCCATCCTGAAGAAAAGCGTGAGTGCCTGCAGTAATCCGGATTTTTCATCACCTTTAATCCATGGAAATTTTCCCAGGTATAATAACTGTGCGTCTCCTGAAGTGTCAATAAAAACTTTTCCCTTTACTGAAATTTCTCTTCCGGGCAAATGAACTTTGATGGAATCAATTTTTTCCCCCTTACGGTGAACTCCCGATATAACCGCATTCAATAAAGTTGTGCAACTTGCTTTTTTCAACAAATTATATGCTGCAGAACGAAAAGCCGTGGCGTAAAAACCGTTATCAATCATACCGTTTTGTTTTCTCATTTCCATTTCTATATCTTCGAACACACCCCTAACCAGAGTTTCACCATTGACTTCGTGTTTCATGAAAGGGGAGACCATACCGGCTGTTGACATGCCTCCTACAAAACCGTACTGCTCGACTAATAAAACGGAAGCTCCCATTCGTCCTGCTTTAACGGCTGCACTTATTCCTGCAATACCACCGCCGACCACAATTATATCATATTCTGTAAGTAATTTCATAAAAGCTGTATATCTTTAGAATAATATTTATTATTTATTAGACAAAGCTTTAACATACCAGTTTGTTACTACCCAGGGTCTTGTTATTGCCGTACCTACAACAACACTCCATGCACCAAGATCTTTCATCTTTGCTGCCATTTCAGGTGTGTTTATTCTGCCCTCCGCAAAAACCGGGATGTTTAAATGCCCCACCAAATTATTAACGAGTGCAAAGTCGGGTAACTCACTTTTTGAATGTTCGGTATCCGGTGTATAGCCGCTTAATGTTGTGGAAATACAGTCAGCACCTTCTGCAGCACAAGCTATTCCTTCCTCAATCGTCGATATGTCTGCCATTATCTTACAATTAAATTTGTTTTTTATTTCCCTGATAAATTTTGGTCCTGTTAATCCTTCTCTATTCCTAAAGGTTCCGTCTATTGCAATAATATCCGTTCCGATAGAAAGTAAGTCTTCCGCATCTTTAAATGAGCCTGTAATTCTGACAAAACCGTCGTCAAATTGTGATTTCACCAAACCGATTATCGGGAGTTTGACCTTTTCTTTTATCATACTTGTTTTTTTAATTCCCTCGGAACGTATTCCTGCCGCACCTCCAATTTCGGCGGATAGTGCAAACATCGCAACTCCTTCAGGCGAATTAAACGGTACATCACCTTCCGCCTGGCATGAGACTACTATTCCGCCTTTTAATTTTTCGAAAATATTATCCATTTTGCATATTGGTTTTAGGGCACAGACTGATAGTCCGTGCTACAAATGATAAATTAAAACTTATTAGCATTTTCTTCCAATTTTGATGCTTTTATAAATTGCTCTGTGTAATTGAATGATCTGCCTATTAACTTATCAACATAATTTACGTGTTCATTAAATCTTCAATCCCGGATCAATCCTGTAGCTAGTATACGATTTCAAGGGAAGAATCTGAATACGACTGTTAGATTTTTCTAATTCGTTTCTAAATAATTCGAGCACTTCATGAGATTCATTTTCAACAAACGTCTCATCTTCTATTTCAATTGATAGAGATATCCAGTATCTCCCGTCTCTTAAAGGAATCGCTTTTTTGATTCTGTCAAATGATAAAAACTTATTATCCGATGGGGGGGTAATGAACAAATTAATAAATCTTACGTTTACCGAGCGATTACCGTTAAGCAGGTTTACAACCGAATAATCATCGGATGCGTCAAGACATTTTTTACCTTTTACTATTATCTCACCTTCTTTTCCGAGCAGCGTAACATTGATTATACCATCATTATCAAATATTATCTTTTCAGCCGTTACATGGAATAGAAGGTCGATTTCATTCTGCTCAAGTTTTTGCTGAAGATTTATTTTTACCGCCTCCGGATTTATAATTGCATAATTGTCTTTTTGATACAACGGTTTATCATTTCCTGATATTATTGAATCATAGAATTCTTGCGTCAGTCTACCTAATTTTTTTACATCTATATCCTGATGACAGTTCAAATTTTCGGTTATACTTCCGCCCGGAAATCCATAATTATTCAATAACAAAACCGACTTTGAATTCATTGATTTTACTATCGAATAAATCACTCCCGGAATGCTTGCACTGTAAATTATATAATCGAAAATTTTATCGCTCATTTTATATTTACGGTTTCATTTTTTAGGTGATGCTATTACAACTATTTCATCCGTTGAAGGTATTTTTTTTGTCTCAAGTTCAACCAATGCCATGATCTGGGCTTCATTAATTAGTCCGGTTAAATCAACAATCTTTGCCGAAACAAGCAAATAAATATTAGGCACTAATGCACCGGCATCACCGTAGACGGTCATCGTTTCTATCATTTCCTTAATCTTCGGTTTTACTTCACCGTTTTGTACTGAACTAATGATACAGTCATTCAATTGAAGTTTTATTGTACCTTCTTTATCGATTACCCGGAGCTTTTGTTTTTCTTCCTTTATTAAACCGAAAAAATGTTTATCGCTTTCTTTTAAAACTACAGCAGATAGAAATGAAGTTTTACCAGCCACCACAAGATTTTCTTCCTTTGTTCTAAACGATGCGGCGCAAATTCGGAGCAATTCGTTTTCACTTAACTTTTTTATTTCAAGATTTTTTGTCCTTAACTCACTGGTACCCATGGCAACTGCAATTACTTTTTTGTTTTTACTGTCGATTTCAATACTTACTTCTATTGAATCCGGCACAGCTCCCATATGCATCACAGATTCGGCGGCTTCCTGTCTAAGCGCAATAATGTCAGCTTCTGTCGGATTAATAATAGTCTTCTCAACCGAATCCCTTATCATTCCCAATGCAGCCCCGATAGCCGATACTACTTCGGTATTATCCGAAATCTTGAACGGCATTTTCATATATTTTGCAGTGAAAGGAACTAGCGCCGGCGCACCGCCTCCGCCTCCCACAAATTGCATCAGTTCTAGATCTAATTTATATTCCCTAGCAAGTTGGTGAACGACCGGTTTTATTTTATCGGCGGAAATTTTTAATATTTCTTCGGCAATTTCTTCAGGATTTCTGTTAAGTTTCTTCGAAAGGAATTCGAATACGTTTATAACGGCTTCTTTATTTGCCTCGCCATGACCGGCAACCTCAACTAGTCCCAAATAGTTGGATGCCTCCGTCGGTGTTACAGTGTATTTTTGTTTATTTTTCTTTGAACTAATTGCTATATAATCTTCAGGATCGCCTTTTGCCGGTTTTATTTTTTCTAATTCAATATCTTTAAAATCAATTCCTTCGCTGAATGCGGCATAAGCTAAATTTGCAATATGGGCACTCCGTGGACCGACATCAATTATCTTATTTTCATTTAACCGTGGTATTGAACCACCGGCAATTCCCAACGTACGTACATCAAGTGTGCGGACGTAAAGTCTGTTTCCGCCAATCTGAGCACTCTTTACCTGCGGTTTTCCATTCTTAATAATTGAAATATCCGTCGATGTTCCGCCGACTTCAATGAACACCCCATCAGAAACTTTCGCATACATTAATGCAGCAGCAACTCCCGCTGCTGGACCTGACAGCATCGTTAAAATTGGTCTTTTTCGCATCTCGTTTACATCCATGATACCGCCATCCGAACGCATTACCATCAACGGTGCTTTAATACCACTTTTACGCACAGATTCCTCGGTCAAGTTAGCTGTTTCA
Organism: uncultured Ignavibacteriales bacterium; assembly: GCA_963751355.1. Classification (GTDB taxonomy): domain Bacteria; phylum Bacteroidota; class Ignavibacteria; order Ignavibacteriales; family Ignavibacteriaceae; genus CAVVVS01. The sequence goes on from CAVVVS010000009.1 coordinate 55,891, forward strand.
AGCATTTTAGGAAGCATGCTCGCATTTATTACCGCTGTCCTTGTACGAACCCTTAATCCATAAAGCTTCGATATTTTACTTGCAGCAGTTGCTTTTAATCCTAACGACTCTGCTGCCTTGACAACTATTTCTTCATTTTTAGGATTATCAACACCGAAGGCTTCCGAAGCTACGATTACTTCTGCACCTTCCTTAACCATTTCTTTTATAGAATCGAGTAGGAAGTTTTCATCCAAAGGTTTCTTGGTATCTATAAATCTAAATTTTGTCTGAAGAAGCTTTCCGGGAGCTAATTGAATATTTTTTAAATTTGTTTCCGATTTTGCTCTTTTGCCCTCGAGACCTTTGCCCATACCGATAATTCCGACCACAGCTACATCGCCTTCGAGTAATGCGTTTGTTGCCTGGGTAGTTGAATGGGCGATCAATATAACTTCGTCCGGATTAATATTCGAATTCCGTAACAATAAGGACATAGAATCGACGACACCTTTTGCCACACCTTCATTGGCAGTATGAGTGGTAGGTACGCAGGCTTTTCCAACAATAGTATAATTAGTAATATCAATGGCGACGGCATGTGTGAAGGTACCGCCCACGTCGATTCCTATTTTGATTCTTTTCTGCATTTTAAAGTTTTATGTATTGCCTGGAATTCAATTAGTTTTCAAATAATTTCTTGTTGTTCTTTTAATATTAATTTTGTTCTTAATCTTAACTCGTAGTTACATCAAATAAAAGAATAAGAATTAGATTTAGAGTAAATTGTTTCAAACCATTTGTATAATCTTTTGTGCAATATTAAGTTATGCTCTACATAAAAATAATTGCCGAGAAAATGAGACCTATAAATGCTAAAATCCACGTGTATGGAATTGTATTCCACAATACCTTCTGAACATCAACTCTCATTTCGTTAGCCAACCAAACATTGTGAGTATTAGTCGGATCGCTTATACCCTGAACTTGTCCGACAGCCAGAAGCAAACCCATAACTGCACCCGGATTTAATCCGCTTGCTAAGAATACTGCAGCCAAGCCGTAACCCATTCCCCAAACATTTAAGGGACCTCTATAAAGAGCAAGAGGAGCAGCAAGTGTAAAAACTAAAATATAAGTAAAAGGATTTGAAGGGACAATTTTTGCCATAACGGGTTTTATTATTTCAAGTACCGGCCATCCGTTTGGATAGGCACTGAGTTTTACACCGGGCCCCATAATTGCGATAAGCAGCATACCGATGCCGAACATTAAAACAACTGCAGGCATCACAACAGAACCGCCTTCAAATACCGATTGAATAAATAAATTTAATCTCCCTTTTTTATAAGTAGTAATAAAAGTGTAAATGAGACCTACTACAAAGGAAGCAATAAAATCCATATTAAATATTAATATTAAAAAAAGCGGTATGGTAGGCGCAAAAAATGATATCCAGTGTACTTCTTTAGTATGCTCATTTTTCCTTAATATTAACCGTATAATTGCGGTAATAAATAATGCAGCAATTCCGGCTGCTATCAACCATTTTAAAAATGAACCGGCTGCCGAGAAAATTTTCAATATTATCTTTTGTGTTGAATTGTTCAGAGCGTAATTAAATACCAACAAAGCTGCACCGACAATTGCAAAGAAGATGATACTTCTAATTACTATCTTTTTAATGTTTAAATTTTGTCCGTCCCTGTATAACTGAATTGTAATATAAGCTATGGCTGCCAGTAACGATATGCCGAACATAATTAAGGCAAAGGGTCTGATTTGATCGACCGTAAGTCCCATTACACTAATATAGACAGCCCAATTGCCGATATTCAAAATTCCGCCAATACTCAAACCGATAAGAAATATCCCCACAATCGTCATAGAACCCATACCTACAGACGACATTATGGGAAGAACTATTGTGGCAACCATAATGATTGCACCCAATCCGCCTAAAGTTGTGAAAAGTAATGTAATCAGCAAAAGCATAATAACGGCAATAACCCAGGGATTATCCCCGGAAAGTTCGGCGCCTTTTTTTATAAAATTTTCTGCAACACCGGTCTTTTGGAGAATTACGCTCAGCATACTTCCGAAAATAGCTATTGTGTATGCACTCGATAATTTAAGCGCACCCTGACCGATTACATATTGAATTGTATCGGTAAGAGATACCCCTCCTATAATGGCAATTGAAAAAGCCATTACCGGGAGAGCAATTAAAGCCGGTATTTTGCGCAAAAACATTAATAGCGCCATTATTAAGAATACACTAATTAGCGCAATGACCTGAATTATTTCCATTTTACTAAATTATTATTTTTACGATATTAAATTAAGGAATTAGGGGAGCCAAAAAAACTACACCATGATGTAGTTGAACCTAAACCGCTTTAATCGCAAATTCAACTATAGGTTAAAAACTATTTGCAATCCCCTGATAATTTGATGTTATACAATGTAAAAGATAATAAAAGTTCAGAAAATATAACAAATTATAAAAGAGGGTATTATGAGAAATCAACTACAACTCCTTTTTCTCTCAATGATTATTGCCTTTTCCGGATTTACCGTAATAAATGCCCAGTCGAACGACTGGAGTTATACCGGCAAAATTAACTTTCCTGTAAAAGACAGCATTGCCGCAAAACCTTACCTTTGCACACTTGATAAAAACGGAAGGTTGTATGTAATTTCTTCGAAGGTGGACGATATAATGGCACATAACGCAGTCTATTATGCTGATCCGGGCGATACGGTTTTTTCAGAATTTATCGATTATGATTCAAATGGGGATTCGGATACACTTAAAGGCAACATCGGTGTATTAAGAGGTATTACTACTCTGAACGGAGATGTAATAGTCATAGCATCACAACCCTACCCGAAAACAAAACCCAACACTTTGGCAGCAACATATTATTACAAAGATGCCGATACCAATAAAGTCGAAAGATTCGGATGGGGTATTGCGGGATCAGGTTATGGCTCCTACAACAACGGTGCAGATGTTTCAAAAGACTCAATGCTAATAGTCGGAATTGATTTCGGAACAACTTTCCGCTGGTTTAATTTTAGTAATAGCTACACTAAATCGGCAAGAGGTTCATGGAATCCGCCTGATACAACAAATATAAATATTTTCAGCAATGCCATCGAACCAGGGGGACCTCAAACTTCCGGACTGGATTTGATTAGAGATGTAGCTTTAGTACCCGGCGGTGATTATTATAATAAAAACACTGTCTTTTATACATCAAGGAATTCTCTTTCCAGTTCACAGCAAACAGGCGGCATAGCAGTTTGGCAGGGAGGAACACAAGTTCAACCTATAGATTATTCCCCCAATAGAATAACTGATTTTAACGGATACCTGAATTTTATTAATTATTTCCCTTACGGAATTACCGTTGATGTAAATGGAATACTCTGGGTTGCAGGTGTAGATTCTACAAGACGCTGGGTGAAAGGCTTTAAAGTTGACGGAGTAAATGCCGAAGCACTTTATGATCTTCCGAGTAAAAACAGTTTGGATGTTCCCGACCCGAACGGAGCACCAATGCTTGGTCCAAGTGATGTTGTCTTAAACAGCAATGCTGGTACTGCTTATGTAGTAGACCGGTATGCCCGGTGTGCATTTATATTTAAAAATAATACTGTGGGAGTGAACGACAAACATTTAGCTGAATTCAACTTCAGTTTGCAGCAAAACTATCCTAATCCGTTCAATCCTTCAACTATGATTGCCTTTACATTGTCACGGTCTTCCAGCGTAAAACTTGTAATTACAGATATGCTTGGAAGGGAAGTAAAAACCCTGGTAAACGGATATATGACGGCAGGTAAACACATTCAAATTTTTAACGGAAAAAAATTACCAAGCGGTATTTATTTCTATACTTTAATAACTCCGTCTTTTAAAATCAGTAAGAAAATGATTCTTTTAAAATAATATTCCTTATTATTTAAGTTGGATATGGGGCAATGATGCTTACTAATGGATTTTAAAATGGAGCCGTAATAATATCTTAGGATTCATGTAAAGCAAAACTCAACTTTAGATGATTGAATCATGAATAGATTATTAAGCTATCTAAATAATATTTTGTTGCTGTTAACACTGGTAAATTTTTCAGTTTTCGGCCAGAGTAAATTAGTAGGAAAAATAACAGATGCCGAGAGCAGCGAACCTTTAATAGGCGTTAATGTTATTCTCGAAGGAACAAGCATCGGAGCAGCAACAGATATTAACGGGAATTACAGCATCTTGAATATACCACCGGGTAAGTACAATGTAAAAGCAAGCATGGTTGGGTATACGAGCGTAATTCAAAAAGATGTTGAATTGTTTATAGATAGAACTACCACGATTGACTTCAAACTACCGCTGGCTTCTGTTCAACTTAATCAAGTAGTTGTTGTTGCAAAAAAACCGCCGGTTGTAAAGGACAGGACTTCGACATCCACCACATTAAATACCGAACAAATAGAGGCGGCGCCTATCGAAGGTTTAAGAGGAGCCATGGATCTATCTGCAGGTTTTCAGAAAACCGCATCAGGAGAGTACTCGGTTAGAGGCTCTGGTTCGTATGAACTTAATTTTCAAGTCAACGGTGTCGACCAAATAACCTCGAACACAAGTGCTCCCGGAACCTTCGGAACACAAAAGGCAAATAACTCCTGGAAATTTGATGTTAATCCATTGGGAGTACAACAGATGGAATTAATTACCGGCGGTTTTTCTGCGGAATACGGTAATGCTCAAGCCGGGGTAGTTAAAGTAGTTTTGAAAGACGGTACGCCCAAATTTACAGGTGAGGTAAGAATGGAATATAGACCACCGGGTCAATATCATTACGGAAAATATATTTATGATCATTCGAACCTGGAATGGCAGCAGTGGGGCACTTTAGCCGATTGGATGGCGAAAAGAGCCGACGTTATTAAAGAGTTGAAACTGGATATACGATATGAATACTTGAAGAATACTGATCCTCAAAAGTATAATGAAATGGTAGACAAGGAAATTGCCTGGGCACATAATGTGTGGGTCAATAATCACACTCCCAGTGATAATAACGTATTAGGAGTTTATGATTACCGGAAATATTCATACACAAGGTATCTGTTCGGTTTCGGTGGACCCTTAGGAAAAGATTCACAACTTTTGAAATTTTATTTAAGCGGTGAATATAAGAAAAATCCTACACGGCTTCCGACACCGGAGAAGGATCAAATAACTCAAAACTATATTCTGAACGTAAAGTATCAGCCTATTACGAATAATAAAATAAAGATAATGGGCAGCTACCAGAATTATGTAGGAGGAATTTGGGATGGCTCCGACGATATAAGATGGTCCGGTCTCGCATTTACCCCGCCGGGAGTATCGACAAAATATTTAGTTACCGTAGATCCTGTTAGAAACGAACAAACAGTCGCTCAAACTGTTAATTGGGTACATACTTTCAATGCCGATTCATATTCTGACCTAACACTTTCACATCAGCATGAAAGCTATGAAATGCCTTACAGGTATTTAGCCGGTTACGGACTCGAAGTTGACCGGCTGGATAGTTTAAATGATCCGAGCGGTACGGTGTTGAAGGACGGCAGCTGGTGGATGAAGGATTATTTCCGGGATCCTTTTGGTTTTAGTACTAATTATTATCAAGACAGCCGGACAGATATTTTTGCATTAAAATTTGACTATGTAAACCAAATAAGCAAGGCACACCTCCTAAAATCCGGAATAAGATTTCATTACCTGGATATGTTTAACAACGGGGTAAATTCAAGTTTCCAGGCGAATACATATGTTGCACGAAACGGATTTGCAGATTATTACAGAGCTTATCCGATTGATGCTGCTTTCTATATTCAGGATAAAATGGAGTATTCCGGGATGATAGCCAATATCGGTCTCAGGGCAGAAGCATACAATTATCAAGCGCAAGTTCCTAAAGATAAGTTTGATGTTTTGTACCCTGGCACCGATGGTCCCGGTACGGTGGGAGACCCTGCAACCGTCAAATCGGAAACCAAATATGTTCTTGAACCAAGGGTCGGTGTATCATTTCCTATTGGTACAAATACGGCGTTAAGAATTCAGTACGGGCACTTTATTTCAATGCCGATTTTCAGCCAGGCTTTAGCTAAAAAAACCTGGGTTGGATGGCAGGGAATAGCTAACCCGGATTTAAATCCAAAAAAGACGATTAATTATGAATTTGGTTTGCAGCAGGCAATTAATGATAAATATAGAATGGATCTTGCAATATACTATAACGACAGAACAACCCAAATTGGTACTCAAAGCATTGCCTCTTATACCGGGAGCAGAAATCAATTTGCCGGTTTTTCGAATGACAATTCATCTCTGTACTATTATACAACTTATGCTAATAATGCATTCGGCTCAACTATCGGATTCGAAGCGACATTCGAAACGATTACTACCGAGCATTGGTCGTACCGTTTAAGCTACAGCCTTTCACAAACTACAGACGGAAATTACGGTGCACCCTCTGTTTGGCCGGATAACACAAGGAGTTATTCTCAAAGAAATTTTACCGGCGAATTTTTAGCTCCATGGGACAGAACTCATAACTTTAGAGGACTTGTTCAGTATTTTTGGGGGAAAGATGAAGGACTATCCATCTTGGGAATCAAGCCTTTAGAGAATTCGGTTGTCAGTTTAACTTATACTGCACAGTCCGGAACTCCGTTTACATACGTCACTGATTTTACTTTAAAAGATATCCGATATAACAGGCGCTATCCCATTGAATCCAGTATTGATGTTAACTTCATTAAAACTATCAATGTAGAAAATTACAAGATTATAGTGGGAATTAGAGTAATGAACTTATTCGATAATAAATGGCTTACTCCAATGTCAACCACAGAAGATCTCCGTTTATGGGTTGAAGACGGCATAACGATGGCTGATCGCGGGAATGATCCTACAAGATTAAGTTATGTTGTAGCTCCGTATGAAGCTTACAGAAATATTCCAAGGCAAATATTCTTTACGTTGGGCGTAGGGTTTAATTAGAATGTAGTAATTTGAATCTAATTGCGTTAACTATGAAAAAAAATATTAAAATAATAATTCTGTTTTTTCTAATTATCTGTGCTGGCTTTGGTGAAGCTATGGCTCAGGTAGAAGCATCCTCTTTTATATTGAATAGAGGAAAACTTTGGGAGACTTTTAGCCTTGGGAAATCGGGACCTTCGTTTAGTAATTGGACGCCTCGGGGAATAGGACTAGTCTGGCCAGGTTTCGATGCCAGTCAAATAAGTGAAAATATCGGAGGTGCCCCTTCTTATCTAGTATCCGGTGGATTATTTGTCGGCGCCAAGTGGAGACCGGACAGCATTTTATCCGTAGAGGATTGGTCAATGTATGCAGGTTCAATTGCAGAAGGTGCCGCGGCAAAATATATAGTTACAACAAATAAAAAAGTATATCCCAACGGAAGTAATTACTGGCTGCAGACTAATCCGGATGCCGGCGAGCAAGTGTTAAAAACCGTGTGGGAATATAATGTAAATTATGATGATGAATATCAAATAAAGCGAATGCTGCCGGTAAGAGTAACAAGAACGGTTCATCAGTGGAGCGGGTCAAAGGAGGATGAAAATTACATTATAATCGATTATGTAATTAAAAATATATCGAGTGAAATTAGAGCGAAAGTACCAAGCGGCAGGTTTGTTGCAGATACACTTTACGATTTTTATGCACTTATTAATTATGGATTAGAATGTAATTCACGTTCCTGGCAGGTTCTGTTCCCCTCATTAACACCCGGAGCAAGAAATACCTGGTTTAATTACAGTTCATTAAGAAGATTAGTTTACGGTAGAGCCGCCGATTATCCGGCTACTCCGGGCATCAATGAAGATATGGGATATGCAGCATCGATGGGACCTTTTGTTAACGGTCAGCCAACGGGAGAATACCTTGCTCCGGGTTATGCCGGATTTGAACTTTTATATTCGTCACCCGATAGTACCGGGTTTGCTGATCGAGTTAATCAGCAAGGGTGGTCGGCAGCCAGCAATTCTATCGATTTAAGCGGTCCTTTTACTAACCTCGGTTCACTCGAAGCACAATACGCGGCACTGAAAGATATACGCTTAACTGCAAATTATGTAAGCAGCTATTCAGATACAGCATATATGAAAAAATCCAGAATGTGGTCTTTGATGTCCGTAGGTCCGTACAATATTCTTCCGGGCGATTCAATAAGAATAGTTATCGCAGAAATTGTTGATGGCGTCAATTATGCAAAAGCAATCGATCCGCAAGATTATAAATCCAATCAAATTATTTCGGAAAGCGGTTCAATATTTTTAAATACTGCTAAAAGAGCTCAATTTACATTCGACAACAATTTTACACATCCAAATCCGCCGGCAGCACCTAAATTTAAGGTTGATTATAATAGAGCAAGCCGTGCTGTTGCAAATATAATTTCGTGGGGAACAGAAGCAGAAAATATCCCTGATCCTTACGATGGTTCAAAAGATCTTGCCGGATATATTATTTATAGATCAGGTTATTTACCGATTGGTCCGTGGATTCCTTTGGATACAGTTATGAAAGGGGATCTAAGATATCTTAAAGGAGACATTTATACGTATATGGACTCTTCGGTGGACATAGGCAAGGGTTATTATTATGCACTCACTGCCTTCAATAAAGGAAGGGCAATATGGAAAGGTGTTCAAACTTTAACCAATGTTCCGCCCATGGAAACATCAATTTTTGCAAATAGGACGACAACCCCTTTTGTTGCTACTTTACCCCCAACTCAAAGTCTCGATCAAGTATTAGTTGTTCCGAATCCTTTTGTAATCGGTGCAGGTTTTTCGCAACCTGGAGTAGAGGACAAGATTCAATTTGTAAATATTCCTAATCCGTGTACAATTAGGATATACACAGTTCGTGGTGATTTAGTAAAAACCATTAATGCACCGGTCGGCACCGGGGCAATTGTTTCTTGGGATCAGGTAACGGATTACGGACAGTTTGTAGAAAGCGGTATCTATATATATCATATTGAATCACCGTACGGAACTAAAATCGGAAAGTTGGCAATTGTTCGATAAATAAAAATTGAAGTATGAGCTAAACAATATCGATAGTGAAATGAATTTGAAAAAATTTAATATTAATCCGAAAAATAAATTTATACATGTAATAACAATTTTTGTGTTATGCGCTGGGATTGTTTTTCCCCAGACTTTTAAAAAGACCGCCACTGCAGGTTTTACTTTTTTAGAGATACCTGCAACTTCACGAACTGCCGCCCTTGGAGAAGCTACTCTTGCTTTATCCGATGTAAATTCAGCTGCTGTGTTTATAAATCCCGGTGCTTTGGGATTTGCTTCCTTAACGCATTCATTTACTATATCATATTCTCCATGGTTCGCGGATATTAAAAATTATGCTACGAGTTATGCTTTTAAAACCGATTTCGGAGTACTGGGTGTCGGACTAATTATGCTCGACTATGGTTCGATGCCCCGTACTATCGTTGCACAGGGGCAAAAAGTTTACAGTGTGATAGGTTCTTTTGATGCTAACTCACTGGCATTGGGATTAACATACTCTAAAATGTTGACCGATCATTTTTCTTTCGGCGTAACAATAAAATATGCTCAAGAGAAAATTGATGTTTATAAAGCCAGTAATCTCTTATTTGATGGCGGAGTACTATACTATACAGGTTTAGGTTCTTTAAGAATTGCAGCAAGTATCCAGAATTTTGGGGTTAATGCTAAATTTATAAATGATGAATTCAAAATGCCTTCAGTTCTTAAGTTAGGCGCAGCAATGGAAGTTTTGGGTAATATGAATTCAACTTACAGAATTACATTACTTGCTGAAGCATTACATCCGAACGACGGTAATGAAAGAGTCAATGTTGGCGGTGAATTTTCCTGGCAGAATATCTTGACTCTGCGCGCAGGATACAAATTCTTTACCGACGAGGAATCTTATACACTCGGTTTCGGTGTAGATCCTCAATTAACTGTTCCGGTGAGTTTCGATTTTGCATTTTCTGACTATGGTAGATTGGGAAATATATCAAGATTAACTCTGCTGCTCGGAATTAATTAAAAATATTCACGGTTAGTGAAATGTCAATTAAAAATATTATTGGAAATAAAATATACGCAGTTTGGTTCATCGTTATCATAACATTTTTAGTCCCTAAAATGTTAACTGCCCAGATCCAATCGATACGAGCTTTCACCGACTATTCTGCAGTGTTGGGAAAAAGATTGAACGTTACCTGGGCATCCTCATTCGGAGGAGGCGTACAAATAAAGTTTAAACTTTATAAAAATGTATCAATTGGGTTATCCGGCGGTTATAAACTTTATTCCATTGATCAAACAGATCAACTTTGGCAGTGGAACTGGAAATTTTGGAACGAACGTTATTACAATAAAATACAATCGG
>CAVVVS010000010.1:0-14152 GCA_963751355.1 uncultured Ignavibacteriales bacterium
ACGACCACATTGAAAAAAGTGCGAAATCGTTCAAAAAACGAATGAAAAAATTGATGTGATATGATATCACAAAGTAAAATTAATGGTCATTGATTTAATGAATAAAGGCAATGCCTTTATGGGATACTCAACCCGACCGCGGATTCTGGCGGGCATAATTTCGGTTATTGGTTTTGTGCAAGTAAGTAATCATTGTTGTTAGACGTTGACATTCTTGTAATCAAACTTGCAAAAAGCGCGTACAGAGAAAGTTGCGCACTTTTTGCTAAATCATCGGCATTTGTGCAACTATGTAATCGCGTTTGTTATGGGCGGCGGGTTAGCCTTAACGCCTACTTGCTGCGATACAAGAGAAAAAAGATTGACCTTTTGCTAAAAGTTCTTTGAAAAATTGCTATAGGGTAATCAATAAAGCTAAAAAGTGAACGTACCTTCCCGTGAGTTTAGGCATAGTTATCCTGTTAGTATTTTTTTTGAAAAAGTTACCTTGATGATTTGTCCCGGCTTACCAATGCCTCTGATCCAGTCTTACTTCCGTTTACTAATATATGATTTAGTGTTATACAAATTATCTTATTCGATCCAGAGGAACCGGGACGACTGCCTTATCAGTTAGTCAGAGCGCCGGTATTTTTTCGACCTCTTATGCGGCTAAGCGTGCAGTCATCCAAGGCTCCTTAAATATAAAAGGATATATGCCGAAACTTTTTGCTTTATACTTATGAGTTTAAGCTGCCTGGCAGCAGACATGTTAAATAATATATATGAGAAAGAACAAACGGTCCTTACTTAAGCTGACTTTTTATATTTCTTTTTTTCCTTAAATTCTTTGTACTTAGCTTCAAGCTCCAGCAGCTGTTTTTGTTTTTCTTCTTTGTATTCATATTTATGTTCTTGTTTTATAAGAGCAACGATAAGTTTAAGCATGTTGCTGGAGACAGCAATAACGTTTTTCCGGTATCTTGGCTGTTTCATCTGGCGCTTTAGGTAACGTATCCTTATTTCGGGAATATGGTTCTTTGTTTCCTCGGCCATACTGTAAATAATGGCCCTGAGTCTATGGTTGCCGATGTGAGTAATTCAACGGTAACCGGTATATTGTCCGGACTGAGAGAGTTTAAGGTTAATACCGCTGATAGCTTCTATCTTTTTGTAATGGTCAAAGTAAGATAAGTCTCTCAACTCGGAAATAAACCTAGCGGCAGTAATATCGGAGATGCCTTTAAGGGAAGAGATGATACTGAAATAAGGAGTTTGTTCAGCAAAAGCAATAAGCTGATCTAAGAGGTATTTAATTTGTTCTTTAAGTAATATGTATTCTCCCAGCCAGCAGTTGAGTGTAATTCTCTCGGATAGAAGTTCATGATCAGTAAGTTTAATACCAATACTTTGTTTTGCGGCTTCTTTAAGAGCTTTGAGAGTAGTTTCACCGTGCTGACGCCCGGAGACTTTCATAAGTTCGGGTACTTCAAGAAAGAGATTCATCCCAAGGAAATCCTTAGGAGAAAGATATTTTGAGAGAAGATACCTAGCAGAATCGGTATCAATGTCCAATGCATTGATAAACTCCGGGAAAATAAGTTCAACTTGAGAACGAATGCGCTGCTTAGTTTGGGTGATATGTACTTTAAGTTTATCGTAAGTAATACTAAGGCGGTGCATGGCATTCTGGTTTGAGGGATACTGCCGGTAGAAGTTAAAATAGCCTTGCCTGGCACAGTTAGCAACAGCCAGTGCATCTTTAGGGTCTGTGCGTGAGAAGTTGTTATTTATCTTAGGTCTCTCATGATGAGTAAACAAAGGACTAACCATAAGGACAGTGAAACCCTTATCAGAAAGGAAGCAGCAGAGTTTTTGCCAAAGGTTAATGGAGATCTCAACAGCGAATACAACATTATCCGGAGAAAGTTCTGAGATATATGAATTAAGTTTATGGAAAAGTTCCAGGTGAAAACCATTAAAACTATTGTTAAATTTGAAAGTATTCCCGATGGGTACACCAACGGGATCGATGATAATGGCTTGATGCTTTTTCTTAGCTGGATCAATACCGATGATGGTTTTGCCATTTATAAAGTGCCTTTTTGTTTCGAGAGATTTAGAGTTCATAATAGTACTCCTAAATATTTTTAGTATAATTAAATTGCCTATTGTCGGTAGGCAGTTAAAATATACTCTTGAATGCAGGAAGGCACAATTATTTTTTTAATAATCTTTCGGTAAGATAGAAATCGTTAGGGGTACAAAAAGTTCATTTTAAAAAAGTTTCCAATTGTGAAACATTTTTGTAAATTACTGGTACATGAAAATACATTTAATCAGAAAACAAACTATTGAAAAATATGTAAAAGCAAATGTCCAAAGTAGAGCAGCTTTTACTAATTGGTTATCAATCTTAAAATGGGCCGATTGGAATGAGCCAAACGATATTATCCCTACTTTTAATACAGCGGATATTTTAGGAGAAAGTTCAAAAAGAATTGTTTTCAATATTGGTGGTAATAAATATAGAATGATTTGCAGCTATTATTTTGGAAAAGAGAAAGTACATTTATTTATAAAATGGATTGGGACACACGCAGAGTATACGAAATTATGTGCGGAAGGGAAACAATATACAATTGATGTCTATTAGATAGAAGGAATGAAAATGGAAAAACTAAAGTACACAATAATCAAAAGTAAGAAACAATACAATGAGTATTGTAAAATATTAGAAAATTTGATAAATGCTAATAATAAAAAGTTATCCGATGAAATAGACTTGTTGACTATTTTAATAGAAAAATGGGATGATGAACACAATACATTTGAAGATGTTGACCCAATAGAATTGCTTAAGTCTTTGATGGAAGAAAATAATATAAAAGCCAAAGACCTATGTGAAATATTAAATTTATCAAAAGGGACTGTATCAAAAATTCTCAACTATCAAAAGGGGCTATCAAAAGAAACCATTAGAAAATTATCAAACTATTTCAAGATTTCGCAAGAAGCATTTAATCGTCATTATAAGTTAGTAAATTCGATTAATAGACGATTTAGAAATGCAAGCTTGATGAACACAAAAAAGAAATTGAAAAAAGAAATAGCATAAAAAAGTTCGTCATAATTATTTAAAAGGCAACCCCTAACATTCGGCTCAACCCGACCGCCTTTGCGGTAAGGCTAATTTTAGATTTACAAGTTTTACAAAATCGTTCGTCATTTTATATGTCAGTAACTTTCTAAGAAACAAAAATAAAAATTATCGACAGTTCAGTGCTAACAAATCCGTTTGTGCTGGGCGGTCGGGTTAGCCTTTAGCCGTTATGCATATAAAATAACAATGCTATTAATAAATAAAAAAAACTTTGTTCAAAATTTACTTTCTGTTAACAAAGCAATCATTTCTTTCTAAAAAAAGTTTATTGCCGATAAACTTTGTTTTGTTCTTCAAAGTTTGTCGTAGGTTCTGAAAGCTATTTATGGATTATTGCTGTTCTGGTTTTACTTGTTGATTGAGTTGGTCAAATATCATTAAAATATTATAAATGGATTTATTTCAAGTAAACTTATTTGTATCAAATAAATTCCAATATTTCATTTTAAATTAGTTTGAAAAAGTAAATTCAACATAGCTGTTCGTGTTTTACTCTTTAACCTAAAGAATCAAATATTATAATTAGACTTGGGTACATAATCATTTCGGTAAATTCAAAGTAAATAAAACCGGCATCAAAACTAAGTTTTTAAGAAAATGAATAAGGGATTATTAAAAATCAGCTAATCGTTTTTTATTAATCGAACCAATAAATCAAAACAAAAAAATTTACTCTTTAAAAAAGTTTTCCAAATGCATTGCATAACAAGCAGCTCAAACCGACAGCCATTGCGGTGCGGCTGAATTGATAAATTAGTGTTTTGATTAATCGTTCGGCAAATTTGTTCTACTATTATTTTCTAATTAACAAAATCGTAAATTAACGGCGGTAAAGTTCTAAACAGTCTGTTTGTTTTGGGCTGCGGCTTAGCTGCCACAACGTTATGCAAATAAAATAACAATGCTATTAATAAATAAAAAACGAATTTGTTCAAAGTTTACTTTCTGTTAACAAAGCAATCATTTCTTTCTAAAAAAAGTTTATTGCCGATAAACTTTGTTTTGTTCTTCAAAGTTTGTCGTAGGTTCTGAAAGCTATTTATGGATTATTGCTGTTCTGGTTTTACTTGTTGATTGAGTTGGTCAAATATCATTAAAATATTATAAATGGATTTATTTCAAGTAAACTTATTTGTATCAAATAAATTCCAATATTTCATTTTAAATTAGTTTGAAAAAGTAAATTCAACATAGCTGTTCGTGTTTTACTCTTTAACCTAAAGAATCAAATATTATAATTAGACTTGGGTACATAATCATTTCGGTAAATTCAAAGTAAATAAAACCGGCATCAAAACTAAGTTTTTAAGAAAATGAATAAGGGATTATTAAAAATCAGCTAATCGTTTTTTATTAATCGAACCAATAAATCAAAACAAAAAAATTTACTCTTTAAAAAAGTTTTCCAAATGCATTGCATAACAAGCAGCTCAAACCGACAGCCATTGCGGTGCGGCTGAATTGATAAATTAGTGTTTTGATTAATCGTTCGGCAAATTTGTTCTACTATTATTTTCTAATTAACAAAATCGTAAATTAACGGCAGTAAAGTTCTAAACAGTCTGTTTGTTTTGGGCTGCGGCTTAGCTGCCACAACGTTAGGTTTTAGAAATGTTGAATATAATTTATTGTTTATTTAAAGATAATATACCGTTATTTATTAGTGTATTGGCATTATTATTCTCTGTACTTAGTTTTTGGTGGATTCACTGGAGAAGAGGTAAAATAATTGTCAGTTTACCAATAAAATTTGGATTGAATTATAATAAGTCAACAAGAAAAATTATAGTACAATTGCCATTGACATTTTATAATAATGGTGCTGCTGCATTAATTATTAATAATCTTAGGATAGAAATAAAGAATATTAGTAAAACGGAATATTTATTTTTTAATAATACCTTTAAAGATTTAGAAAGTAACGAAGAAAGGAATTGGGGTTATGCTTTCCCAGTAGAAGGAAGGAAAACATACTCAAAGGTTTTTGTATTTATGAATGTTGACATTGATTTTATTATACCTTCTGATTTTATAGAATATTCTCTTGAAGCTCAGATTAATAATAAGAACGAATGGAAAATATTATATAGGGATAAATTAATTACACTAGAGAAATATCATAAAACTATGTATGAAATCTTAAGAGCTTATAATAATTATCAATAAGATACTGCTTAATACTACATTGTACTTTAGCATTATAAATAGGTAAAATTATGTTGATCAAAACTGATGAAAATTTCGTCTATGCTGATGAAATCGGTTTCTTTGGAAATTATTCGAAATCTCGGAATGGTTTATTCACAATTGCGTGGTCAGATTTTGATAAAGTGAGTGGAATTGGTGGATTTAGAACAAGTGGAGAAGGGACTTATTTAATAGCAAAGAATAACGAAGTTTTGCATATTAATAAATTACAAAGACCAAATGATGGTAAAATATCAGATAGTGGCAATTTTATTATTAATGATTGGCTCTTTGGCGAAGGACTTAAAGGAATTTTTTATTCATTTGATAAATATGGCAATTTGTTAATAAAACATCGATTTTCTGCCAATTTATATAATAATGGTATTTCGGAAAATGGTAACTTTGCTATTATTCAAACTTGCAATAGTAATTCAGAAGATGGTAATATTCTTTGCTTTTTTGATTTAGAAAATAAATCACTCATATGGAGAATACATCCAATAATAGGTTGGGCCTCATCATATTATTTTGATTGTGAGAAGAAGGAGTTACATCTAAATTATCAAGAAAAAGGTATGTATCGATATAATTTCAATGGTCAATTTATTGATAATGGGAAATGGGAATCAGAAAGGATTAATTTTATGTCTGGTTTTGAAATATCTGAAATCGCAAAAGAAAAATATTATGCTGAAAAGAATAATTTAGATGAAATCAAAGCAGAAGAAATTCTATCTTTATTCAATATTGCGCTTACTAAAGAGCTAGATAGATATCCAAATGAAAAAGCTGTTATTTATCGTATTAAAGGTGAAATAATGGAATCTATGGGAAGAATTGAAAATGCAATTAATTTATATGAAACAGCCATTGAATTAAACCCTAGAGTTGGCATAAAACGTCATCTAAAGGAGTTAAAAGAGACTAAAACCTAACCAGCCAATCAAGCGGACGCCGTCTTCGCATTTGGCTTTTTATAACTTTATAAGTTAGTTGTTCCGCTTCGGCTAACTTGTTCAAAGTAGTTGTTCTAATTAATATACTTGCAAACTGCGCTTACGATTAAAGTTAAGCACAGTTTGCTAAATCTTCGGCAGTTGTTTTTTAAGTGGCATTCTTGTTCTGGGGCGCCGCTTATCGGCAAGGCCGTTATGCCTTAAGAAAATATGTTACACAAAAAATATCTAATAGCGATTATAGGTTTCTCATTAATTATAGCCTTAACTATTCTTAGAGCTTTTTGCCTTATTAATTTTTATTCAGATAGCATATTAGCTGTTACCGCACTAATAATACTGTGGTATACATTTGAAACTGCTGAAATAAGAAAATCTGAATATACTATAGCAAAAATTACCGAAGAAAATCAGATGCGTTTAAAAAATCCCTCTATATATTGTAAAATATTTACTAATCCAAACGATTCAACCGATACAAGAGTTAAACTTTCTAATTTATCAAATTATCCTGTTGCAGTTAAGCTTAATTGCAATATTAAAATTGAGGGAAATATTATTAACTTTTCTTCAGCATATAATGGTCAGCGGTTTTGGAATTTGCAATATAATGAAGTAAAAGAGGGACATTTTAGCTGGTTGGATTTGTTTAAAAGCAAAGGACTAATAACCCAACAAGAGTTGGATGAAATTAGAAAAGAAACAGTAATGTATAAAGTGGATAAATCCGAAAATTTATTAAATGATTTAGCCAAAACATCTTTGCCGAAGATATCAATGGACGTTGAAATATTTTGTATAAATGAATTTAATTTAACTAGCTATTATCCACCTACTCATTATGATTATGATTACATTAGAAAGGTGTGGATACCGATATTAACATCTGAAAAACCTTATTGGGAATATAACGCAAGACCATCATGGACAAACATATAGCTTAAGGCATAACCTGCGCCTGCCAACGACCACATTGAAAAAAGTGCGAAATCGTTCAAAAAACGAATGAAAAAATTGATGTGATATGATATCACAAAGTAAAATTAATGGTCATTGATTTAATGAATAAAGGCAATGCCTTTATGGGATACTCAACCCGACAGCACCTTCGCATTTGGCGCATTACAAGTTTTCAAGAAATCAGTTCCGTTTCAACATTTAGTTTAACTAACTACAAAAAATAATCAGACCAAAAGTTTGGCAAAATCAACTCGCCTTCGGTGCGTGTGAAAAAATTTACGCACCTCGGCGAGAGTAAAAGAATAAACATTAGGCAGTTGTGCTCTTGCTGCCCGTTAGTTCTGGGCTGCGGGTTAGGCGCAACGCCGTTAGGCTGTAAAAAAGTATAATTCTAATTTTTAAATGACATTTCTACTTTATATATGGAGGAAGAAATGAAAAAAATTAAAAAAATAATATTCATAATATTATTCATTGAGGTAAATATTTACGGTCAATCATTGTCTATTGGCTTGGGTTCAGATTTACACTTTGTCCAAGGAAAGAATTATTTTACAAATAACTTGAACAATGCTGGACTATATTTTATAAATGGAGCAGAATCTGAATTTAAAGGATTGAATTTCAACAAGGATTTTGATGTTTCTGTCAATTTAAAATATGGATTTAATAATACACCTTTTGATATTATTACCCAGATACATTATATCCCATTTAGAGGAAATCAATCAGTAAATATTTACAATAGTTTGCTCAATCAAGATATCTTAGATAAAGTTACCACAAAAATTGATATTTGGTCATTCGAGATTGGTGGTAGATATTCTCTGAACATGTGGAAAGTAAAACCATATTTTACAACATCTGTTTTGTTGAATTATTTTGGAGATACTTGGCTTCAATTTGAACATGATAATGATATAAGTGAGTGGCGGAATTATCAAAATGGAATGAGATACGGTCTAAGTTTTGGAATAGGATTAGAATATAAAATTATGAATAACATTAATTTTGAAATTGGAACTAACTATAATTATATGAATATATGGAACCGAAGAGGTGCCAATCCAATTGACAAGATACACCCATCAACAGAAGAGAAAATGAACACTTTGAGTATTGCATTGAGCTTTTATTATGTGATTCTTTAAACTTTTATAATTAAGCTGTTATCAAAAAACAGCCTAACATTCGGCTCAACCCGACCGCCTAATCGGTGTGGCTAATTTTAAATTTACAAGTTTTACAAAATCGTTAATCATTTTTTATAACAGTAACTTTCTAAAAAACAAAAATAAAATTATCGGCAGTTCAGTGCTAACAAATCCGTTTGTGCTGGGCGGCGGGTTAGCCTTTAGCCGTTATGCAAATAAAAAGTATAAAGGTTACAATGCCGATTTTTCCTATTAATCATTTCATCGGTTCCAAGGTTTATCCTATGCAGCATTCATATTCGGGTTTTACTTCCTAATTAAAATGAACAAATATCATTAACGTATTTTAGATGGATTAATTCCTTGCTAAAAAAGTTAAATGATTCAGTAAATTATAAAAGTGCTAAATAACGGATAATGTAAAACAATATTGTTATTCGGGTTTCATTTTCTATTTGTCATTACAAATATTATTATTAGAACCGGTCATATAAATATTTTGATAAAACCAAAGTGAATACAACCGGCATCAAAATTAAGGTGCCGTAAAATGCTAAATAAAAAAATATATGTTTGTATTCGTTACAGTTCTTTTTAAAGTAGTAAAAATAGAAGTGTTCAACAAAACAAATTTGTGTAATTATTCTTGCATAACCATCGGCTGCCAACGACCACATTGAAAAAAGTGCGAAATCGTTCAAAAAACGAATGAAAAAATTGATGTGATATGATATCACAAAGTAAAATTAATGGTCATTGATTTAATGAATAAAGGCAATGCCTTTATGGGATACTCAACCCGACCGCCTATGCGGTGCGGCTAATTTTGGATTTACAAGTTTTACAAAATCGTTCGTCATTTTATATATCAGTAACTTTCTAAGAAATAAAATTAATAATTATCGGCAGAGCAGTGCTAACAAATCCGTTTGTTCTAGGCGGCGGGTTAGCCTTTAGCCGTTAGCTGTTATTAAAATAATTTAAGAATTATGAAAATATTTGCTGAAAAAGATCTTCAAAATTATTTTGAATCAATTGTTAGTTCAATTCGAAATTCAATCGAACAAGAATCGGAAAATTATATCTTAAATGTTAGTGAAGAAGACTATGTTACTCATCTTCAGTCAAAATTCGAAATTGAAAATATAGAAATTCATTTTAGCGATAAATATGCGACTACATCTGAAAAGATGATATCTGCGGAGCGCTTTCCTTTGGACTTTAATGTATATAGTGGCAAAAGTTATAAAAAAACTGTGATTGAATATCATATCCCATTCACTGGAAATTCATTTTTATTACAATGTTTGCCAAGTACCCGAATTTTATGGACTACAAATGTTATAATAAAAAAAAGTGAAATATGTTTTGATATTGTAAATTTTAGAAATGATCCACAGGAAATAGAGAGAGAAGCAGATAGCTATATAAGACCAATCTCACAACAATTAACTAATGTCCAAGGAGAGGTCTTTTCATTTAATTCAAAAATTCGCTCTATTATTCAACAATCTTTTAATGCAAGAAGAGAAGTCATATTAAAGAAAAATGATTTTCTATCTAAGTTATCTGTACCTATAAAGAAAAATTCCAATGTACCCGCAACATTTGCGATCCCATCTCCTAAAACTTCTAAAAAAATTGAAGTTCAGCGACCAAAAGTAACAGAGAAAATATTTAAACCTGAGCCAACATTAGATGATTCAACATATAATTCAATACTTGAAATTATTCAAAATGTAGGCAAACAATTTGAACGAATGCCATCAACATATAAAAACAAAGAGGAAGAAGAATTACGAGATCATATTTTGCTTTATCTTGAACCAAATTTTCAAGGTTCTGCTACGGGTGAGACATTTAATAAAAAAGGTAAAACTGATATTCTTTTAAGATATGAAGGTGAGAATGTTTTTATCTCTGAATGTAAATTTTGGAAAGGAGAAAAATCATTTCTGAAAACTATTGATCAATTGCTTAGTTATTTAACTTGGCGAGATTCAAAATCATCAATTACTTTATTTGTAAAAAATAAAGATTTTTCTAAAGTCTTAGATATTTTAAAATCAACAATACAAACTCACGATTGTTTTGTGAAATATTCAAGCACAAAAGATGAAACTTGGTTTAATTATTTATTCCGTCTGCCAGATGATCAAAATAGGAATATAAAGTTGGCTGTGCAATTATTTCATATTCCAGAATAAACAGCTAACATTCGGCTCAACCCGACCGCCTTTTCGGTACGGCTAATTTTGTATTTTTAATATTTCAAAATCGTTTGGCATTTTAATTAGCAGTAACTTTCTAAGAAACAAAAATAAAAATTATCGGCAGAGAAGTGCTAACAAATCCGTTTGTTCTGGGCGGCGGGTTAGCCTTTAGTCGTTATGCATATAAAATAACAATGCTATTAATAAATAAAAAAAACTTTGTTCAAAATTTACTTTCTGTTAACAAAGCAATCATTTCTTTCTAAAAAAAGTTTATTGCCGATAAACTTTGTTTTGTTCTTCAAAGTTTGTCGTAGGTTCTGAAAGCTATTTATGGATTATTGCTGTTCTGGTTTTACTTGTTGATTGAGTTGGTCAAATATCATTAAAATATTATAAATGGATTTATTTCAAGTAAACTTATTTGTATCAAATAAATTCCAATATTTCATTTTAAATTAGTTTGAAAAAGTAAATTCAACATAGTTGTTCGTGTTTTACTCTTTAACCTAAAGAATCAAATATTATAATTAGACTTGGGTACATAATCATTTCGGTAAATTCAAAGTAAATAAAACCGGCATCAAAACTAAGTTTTTAAGAAAATGAATAAGGGATTATTAAAAATCAGCTAATCGTTTTTTATTAATCGAACCAATAAATCAAAACAAAAAAATTTACTCTTTAAAAAAGTTTTCCAAATGCATTGCATAACAAGCAGCTCAAACCGACAGCCATTGCGGTGCGGCTGAATTGATAAATTAGTGTTTTGATTAATCGTTCGGCAAATTTGTTCTACTATTATTTTCTAATTAACAAAATCGTAAATTAACGGCAGTAAAGTTCTAACCAGTCTGTTTGTTTTGGGCTGCGGCTTAGCTGCCACAACGTTATGTGCTTTAAATTATTTTGGAGTAGAGTATGAAATTTTCACCAAACTATGTTTTGTATTATCCAACAATTGAATTTTCTGATTATGAATGGTTGTGGACTGCCTCTTTAGTATGGGACAAAATATATCGCATTGTTCCAGAATCATATGAATTGAATGATTGTGAAAATGTTCAAAGATTATCAGAGGATGGAGAAATTGGAGAGATGATTAATCCCTCAAAATATGTAGAAGATGCAAGTAAAGAATTTTTATCTAAGATTAAAACTTCCGAATGGGATGCAATTACATTAGATGATCAGCAATTAGATCAAGAATACATTTTTCTTCATAAAGAAAAGGTAGATGTAATGCTAAAATCGATATTGTTAGAAAAATATAAAGACGATTATGATTGGATAAAAATTCCAAGAAGTTTGGCGGCTTGTTATATGACATACTTAGCAAGAAGAATTGCTGACAATAATAACCTCAGTCTAATTTCAGATTCTATTTCTGCATATACTGCCTCAACCTATTTCCAATATGATGGGAAAATTGAAGTGGTACCTTTTGAAGATAAATATCAACTTAGTGCAATCGTCCTACAAGATTATATTCCCGAGAATATTCTTGATGTAACGCCTCAAAAAATCTTGGAATTCCGAAGGAAGTATAAAGATGAGCGACAAAATTTTGTGGCAGCTATGAAAATTGCCGCGGAAAAAATATCAGAATGTGATGATCCTAAAATTGTCGAGGATCTTATTAAAGATCTAAAGAAAGACATAGAAAAAGCTATCGAGGATTATAAAAAAAGTATGAGCTTGTTTAATGTGAAATCTTGGAGTGGGATGAAGGTCTTATCTTTTCCAATTGCCACAAGTCTGTTTGAAAAATTAAATACCCTGGATCCAAATTTAGCTTCTTATTTAACACCAATAGGGTTAGGCTTAGGTTTATACTTTGGAATTAGAGAACGAAATCAAAAAGTAAAAAAATTATCTAAGGAATCAGATTTCTCTTATTTAAGTCACCTGAAAAAGGATTTACCCGACATCAGAATTTTTGGTACTTCCTTTTATAGAGAAATGGATGATTTTATAAATGATTAGCACATAACAAGTGCTTCAACCCGACAGCGTTTTCGCATTCGGCATTTTTATAATTTTAATGTTGGTCGTTCCGTTTCGGCTAACTTGTTCAAGGTGTTCATACTAAATTAATTAACTTGCAAACCGTGCTTGCGAAGAAAGATAAGCACGGTTTGCTAAATCTTTGGCAGTTGTAGTTTCATTCGGCAGTCTTGTTATGGGCTGCGGGTTAAGCACAACGCCGTTAGGGCATAAAAATCAAGTTTGCAAAAGTTCACAATAAGTGTTAACTTTGTCCTATGAAGAAAATAATTTTTTATAAGAATTCAAGAGGTGATTCTCCTGTAGAAGAGTTTTTGAATACATTGACTGATAAGCAAGCCAAGAAAGTAGCATGGGTTTTAAGAATAGTTAGAGATTTAGACATTGTTCCTAAAGAATACTTTAAAAAATTAGTTGCAACTGGTTTATGGGAAGTTAGAGTTCAAATTGGGAGTAATGCATTAAGAATATTGGGATTTATTCAAGGAGATAATTTTATTGTGTTAACCAATGGATTTCAAAAGAAAACTCAAAAGACACCCCAAAAAGAAATTAAGCTTGCAGAACAAAGAATGAAAGAATATTTAAGTAGGAGTAAAAGTAATGGATGATTTAGAAATATATATTGAAAAAAGAAAAGCAAAAAGCAAAAAGTTTGCAAAAGATTTTGAAGCTGGTTATGAGAACTTCAAGATAGGTGTAGCATTACGAAAAGCAAGAGAAGAAGCTGGAATAACACAAGAAGAACTTGCCCGGAAATTGAAAACAAAAAAATCTGCAATATCCAGAATAGAAAACCATTCCGAAGATATAAGAATATCCACATTAAAAAACTATCTTGAAGCAATTGGGAAAAAGCTTCAATTAAATATAAGATAGCAAGCCATAGTTTAACATGTGCCCTAACATTCGGCTCAACCCGACAGCGAACTCGCGCTCGGCGAATTCGGGATTTTTAAATTTCTTCTCCCGTTTCAGCATTTTTGTTCAACGTAGCAGTGCTAAAAAATAAATACAAATTATCGGCAGAAAAGTTCTAACCAGTGCGTTTGTTATGGGCGGCGGGTTAGCCTTTTAGCGTTATACCGTAAATAAGATTAAGTATTTATAATGGGAATTCACTAAATATATTATAACAAAATGTTTTACAAATACACTTTCTATAAATTGTATAAATGGGCTGAAATTGGAGTAGGTGAAAATGTGTTTTATCCACATTTGGGAGCGATTTATCTTCTTACTTTATTACTCTTATCAAATGCTTATTTCGTCTTAGTTGTGCTTGATAGATTACAGATTCTAAAATATGAAGGAGATTTTATTTATAGTATCTCGGCAAAAATATTAATTGCAGTATTTGTATCAATGCTTCTATTCAATCACCTGTATTTCTTTTGGATTTATAAATGGAAAGAGATCATAATTTATTTTAAGTCTAATAGTGTTTCATCAAGAGTAAAATTACTTTCAAATTCTTATATCGGTTTTTTTGTTTTAAGTTTTTTAATAATATACTTTTTTAATTTATAA
>CAVVVS010000011.1:0-36330 GCA_963751355.1 uncultured Ignavibacteriales bacterium
TACAGCTATTTTTTTCAGCAAATCTAATACTCAATTTTATTATTTTATTGATCAAGAAATTTTAATTGGGCGCTAATGAGACAAATTGAAATATTATATTTTATAATAACATTTATAGTGGGAATTGTTTCACTTGGGATCGTTTTTTTCTTCTTCTTTAATTCGAAAAAAGAAGAACTAAAACCTTTCCTTTATTTCTACTCTTCATTCTCACTAATAATAGTATTTAATTTCTTTTCCTCATATTTAAGGGCTAACATAGCCGATTATGAAGGTGGATTATATTATTTCTTTCTATATCTTGAGAATCCGGTAGTATTTACCGTTCTCATTTTTACTGTTCCCTATTTTATACATTCACTAGTTGAAATACCAAATAAAAATATACGTGACAAAATTTTTGCTTTTCTGGCTTTTATAACTTTTGTACTGCATAATGCTTCAAGGATTATTGATGCTGAAGCTGTTTTAATACAATATGCAACGATCTTTAAAAATTTAGTTTTTTTAATGGTTATAGTATACTGTTGGTTTATATTATTGAAATATTCCGGGTCAAATAATTTTTTGCGAAAAATATCCTTTTCATGGATCATCCTTATTCCTGTAATAATCAACGACACTTTACTGCTTAATAAAACCGGCATTAAACTTTTTCCTTTAATTTATTCTGTGGTTGGAGTAGTTTTTTGCTTTTACTACTATAAAAATACTCCTTTTGGGGAGCGCAAAGAACTAATTACAAATTCTGATTCTGGAATTCATATTGATTTTGAACAGAAATTCGATCTCTCAAATAGAGAAGCTCAAGTAGTTGAATTATTGGTTGACGGAAAAAGTTATAAAGAAATTGCGGAAGAATTGTTCATTTCACTTAACACCGTTAAAACTCACATTAAAAATATTTATCCAAAACTTGGCGTCTCTAGTCGGCACGAAATTGTAAAATTAATGCTGAACAAGAAACACCAAGATTGAAAAGCCTCTTAAGGATTTTTAATTACTTTTCCAGATCCATTCAATGTTTGAATAATATCTTGCGGATTTCCGCTGTAGTATAAATTTCCGCTTCCGTTTATTGTAACCGTTAAAATACCCAAAATGTTTTTCACATAAATATTCCCCGAACCATCATTTACAGCATTTAAGTTATTTGTCACTTCAACATAAATATTTCCGTTGCCATTTAAATTTATTGTGCAGTTTTTTGTCGGCATTTTATTAAGATTTATTTCCGCCGAAGAATTTAAATTTATATTCTGATTTGAAGATATGCCTCTTAATTCAATTTTACCGGAACCATTAGCAATAATAGTCGGGTTAATATTCAAAGAATCAGAAGACCAATTTGCGCTACCGTTATTTGTTAATTCATTGAAGTTGGTTGAGTAAATCACAAAATCAACTCCGTTGCTATGGAAATCGTTATTTGCAGCTCCAAACTTTAAAGTGTTGTTTTCATTTTCAATATTTATCAAATCGATGATGTTGCTTTCAGCAGTAATAATAACTTTCGGATTTCCATATTTCAATTTTATCGTTCCGGGAAATGGATTTATTATATTTTCAAATTCTCCAACCGCGACTTCTTTTGTTACATAATTATTATTCCCAACTATAGAAGAATCGGAATTGCATCCAATAATTATTACAAAACTGGTTAATAGAAATATTAATTTCAAAATAGTTTTCATTTTTAGTCTCCATTTACAAAATTACTGCTCCAAATCTAACTTCTATAAACAAAAATAAACATACTACTTTGGTGTGGTATTGGTGTTATTTCCCAAAATCACACTTCTTGGCGATTGATTTGGCTTGGTTTCATGCCGACCTTTGGATCATATTTATTTCATTATTAACTAAGGTATATTCATGAAAATCAAATCATTCATGCTAATATTTATGCTGGTCTTTCTAACTAAAATTCATGCTCAGCATTTTATTGGAATTTCGGCAAAGTTCACTCAGATTCAAGAAAAGTTTAATAATGATATGGTTTTTGAAGGACCAACTTTTTCTCTGAATTACAGCTATCAAAATATTGGTTCTGAGAGAGCGTTAATTTTTAGTCCGACTCTTGGTTTAAGCATTTTAAATAATCGGGGAATTCTGGGAATCTCAGTCGATATTTCTCCAATAAATATTTATTATGGATTTATAATATCAAATAGTGATAATTACAAGCTTTACATTGGTCCTCAATTTAAAGCTTCTTACAGTCTTCAGCTTTATCCAGATTTGCAATCCGGCTTAGATTTTTGGACAACGAATTTCAGTTTAGCACCAAATCTATATTTTGAATATACAAACGGAGAGGATTTACTTACGGCAAATATTGCAATATCGGCGTTAAATGTTACATCGCGTCCGCCTGCTTCGCGTGATTATTATTTCTTTTCACTTAAAGTTTCCGATTTCATTTCTGATCTTCACTCGAATATGAAATTTGGAAGCATCAATCGACTTTTCGATACCTCATTTAATATTAATTATTACTTAGGAAAATCTAGAACTTGGGGAATTGGCTACAGATTAAATTATCTCCAATATTTTGATGATCCACAGATAAAAATGTTAAACCACGCTTTGAATATAAAATACAATTTGGGAGGAAATAAATGAATAAGCGAATTTTAATTTCTGCATTAATACTAATATTTTCAGTTGCTGGATGCATAACAGAGCCGGAATTAAAAACTCCTTTTGAATCATTCAAACCAATTGTTCTAAATGACGGATGGGAAATTTCGACGCCTTCAAAAGAAAATATAGACAGTTTAGGAATGGTTTCCGTTTTTAAAGATTTTCATAACGATAACGATGTTTGGCAAGTTAGAAGTGTGACTGTTATAAGAAATGGGAAAATTGTAGCAGAAAGCTATACTAAAGATGAATCCGATAGAACTACTTTAAGACCATTTTGGTCTTGCACAAAACAAGTTACCGGCATTCTTGTTGGAATTGCTTTAGACAAAGGTTTAATAACTTCCTTAGATGATAAAATTGAAAAATATTTACCGGAAGCATTAGAAAATCATCCCGATAAAAAAAATATAACTGTTAGAGATTTATTAACAATGCAATCGGGTATTGATTACAAAAATTACGGACTAAGCGGAGATGATTCTGAAATACTTCAGCAAATTCCAAACAGCTATTTATCATTTGTTCTAAGTAAAGATCTGATTTATGAGCCCGGGACATATTTCAAATATAAAGATGGTGATCCTCAGATTTTATCTTCAATAATTCAAAAATTAACCGGAAAGAAAATGTCTGATTGGGCTGATGAAGTTCTATTCTCAAAAATTGGTTTAAGAAAAATTGAATGGCTAAATTACAAAGACGGCACTACTTTAGGATCATTTGGCATAAATTCAACTCCTAGAGCAATGGCAAAAATTGCACAGCTTGTATTAAATGATGGGAAATATAACGGACAACAAATTATAAGTAAAACGTACATAGATGAAATGGTTAAACCGCTTGTAGAAGCTGATGATAAGAACTTCGGTTATTTGTGGGGGAGTTATCCGGAATATAAGACCTATTTTATGTCTGGCAACGGCAGACAATTATTTTTTGTGTTTCCGGATAAAGAGTTAATTGTTGCAATTACATCTGAACCAAATCTGCAAGGAAAATTTAATTTAAGTACAAAAGTGGGAAGGGAATATGCTCAAAGAATACTTGCCTTATGCGATTAAGCATTATTAAATTTAATATATTTATATATTACTTTCTATGCTGTATAACAAGCTTTTCCACCCGACCGCGTTTTCAATGTGGCATTATAATATTTTCGGGGTTGGTTGTAAAAGCAAGCATTGCTTGTAACATTGTTATATTAAATAAATTATTTAAAATTATTGGCAGTAGCTTTTTATTCGGGTTTGCTGTTATGGGCGGACGGGTGAAAAGCGACGCCGTTATACACTTAAAAAGAATAACAAATTTTATTTAAATTATTTATGGTTTAAGATTCAGAAGGGTTATTTGGACTTTCTTAAACCTTTTAATATTATTTGATACATTTTATCATCATTCTTTGTCATACAATCAATTGAGGCTTGGATAAATTTGTTATCACCATCAACTATTTTAAGAGCGTTTTCATAATCTATATATTCATAACCATTGAATATTGCAATTATATCAAAATAGAGTCTAATTATTCTACCATTTAATTCATAAAAAGGATGTAGAGCAATTAATTCACACATATAATAAGCAATTTTTTCAGCAAAATTTTCTTTTGATTCATTATGGTAATTTTTTAAATAATTATCATTTTCTAATTCTTTAAATATATGTTTAGAAGTTTGCTCAAGAAACCTGACTTGACAAAATGTTGAATAACCTTTCGAAATATTAATTTCTCTGTATTTTCCTGCAAAATGATAAAGTTTATGAAATGTTCTTCTGTGCAATTCTTTCAAATATTTTTCATCAAAGACTGTATCTTCCTTCAAATGTGTATGAAAATATTTGTAGCCAGAAAGTAAAAGTTCACGTTCTTTTTCTTCAAGTACTTCAAGATTGTGAATATTAAATTTATTGATAGGAATGTCTGTATTTTCGTAATAAATATAGTTTTTATCTTGAGAATATTTAGCCATTAATTCTTAATCTTATTTTTATCACGAGTAAGATAGGATGACCTTCTCTTAGGAATTTTTTGTCCTTCAATTCGAGAAGAAATTTCTACTGCTTTTTTAGCTTTGTGCAAAGAAAATTTTGGTTTATTCATAATTATTATTAAACTTTTTTATAATATACTAAAATTATTAATTACAATAAATTACAAAAACGTGTATAACAAGCGCATGCCAACGACCACATTGAAAAAAGTGCGAAATCGTTCAAAAAACGAATGAAAAAATTGATGTGATATGATATCACAAAGTAAAATTAATGGTCATTGATTTAATGAATAAAGGCAATGCCTTTATGGGATACTCAACCCGACCGCAGACTCGCACTCGGCGTTTTAGAGATTTTCGGGTTAGTCGTTCCATATCGGCAAACTTGTTAAAGGGTTCTTACAAAATTAATTAACTTGCAAACCGTGTGTACGAGAAAATTTACACACGGTTTGCTAAATCTTCGGCATTTGTGCAACTATTTAATCGGCAGTTTGTTATGGGCGGCGGGTTAGCCTTAAGCCTACTTGCTGCGATACAAGAGAAAAAAGATTGACCTTTTGCTAAAAGTTCTTTGAAAAATTGCTATAGGGTAATCAATAAAGCTAAAAAGTGAACGTACCTTCCCGTGAGTTTAGGCATAGTTATCCTGTTAGTATTTTTTTTGAAAAAGTTACCTTGATGATTTGTCCCGGCTTACCAATGCCTCTGATCCAGTCTTACTTCCGTTTACTAATATATGATTTAGTGTTATACAAATTATCTTATTCGATCCAGAGGAACCGGGACGACTGCCTTATCAGTTAGTCAGAGCGCCGGTATTTTTTCGACCTCTTATGCGGCTAAGCGTGCAGTCATCCAAGGCTCCTTAAATATAAAAGGATATATGCCGAAACTTTTTGCTTTATACTTATGAGTTTAAGCTGCCTGGCAGCAGACATGTTAAATAATATATATGAGAAAGAACAAACGGTCCTTACTTAAGCTGACTTTTTATATTTCTTTTTTTCCTTAAATTCTTTGTACTTAGCTTCAAGCTCCAGCAGCTGTTTTTGTTTTTCTTCTTTGTATTCATATTTATGTTCTTGTTTTATAAGAGCAACGATAAGTTTAAGCATGTTGCTGGAGACAGCAATAACGTTTTTCCGGTATCTTGGCTGTTTCATCTGGCGCTTTAGGTAACGTATCCTTATTTCGGGAATATGGTTCTTTGTTTCCTCGGCCATACTGTAAATAATGGCCCTGAGTCTATGGTTGCCGATGTGAGTAATTCAACGGTAACCGGTATATTGTCCGGACTGAGAGAGTTTAAGGTTAATACCGCTGATAGCTTCTATCTTTTTGTAATGGTCAAAGTAAGATAAGTCTCTCAACTCGGAAATAAACCTAGCGGCAGTAATATCGGAGATGCCTTTAAGGGAAGAGATGATACTGAAATAAGGAGTTTGTTCAGCAAAAGCAATAAGCTGATCTAAGAGGTATTTAATTTGTTCTTTAAGTAATATGTATTCTCCCAGCCAGCAGTTGAGTGTAATTCTCTCGGATAGAAGTTCATGATCAGTAAGTTTAATACCAATACTTTGTTTTGCGGCTTCTTTAAGAGCTTTGAGAGTAGTTTCACCGTGCTGACGCCCGGAGACTTTCATAAGTTCGGGTACTTCAAGAAAGAGATTCATCCCAAGGAAATCCTTAGGAGAAAGATATTTTGAGAGAAGATACCTAGCAGAATCGGTATCAATGTCCAATGCATTGATAAACTCCGGGAAAATAAGTTCAACTTGAGAACGAATGCGCTGCTTAGTTTGGGTGATATGTACTTTAAGTTTATCGTAAGTAATACTAAGGCGGTGCATGGCATTCTGGTTTGAGGGATACTGCCGGTAGAAGTTAAAATAGCCTTGCCTGGCACAGTTAGCAACAGCCAGTGCATCTTTAGGGTCTGTGCGTGAGAAGTTGTTATTTATCTTAGGTCTCTCATGATGAGTAAACAAAGGACTAACCATAAGGACAGTGAAACCCTTATCAGAAAGGAAGCAGCAGAGTTTTTGCCAAAGGTTAATGGAGATCTCAACAGCGAATACAACATTATCCGGAGAAAGTTCTGAGATATATGAATTAAGTTTATGGAAAAGTTCCAGGTGAAAACCATTAAAACTATTGTTAAATTTGAAAGTATTCCCGATGGGTACACCAACGGGATCGATGATAATGGCTTGATGCTTTTTCTTAGCTGGATCAATACCGATGATGGTTTTATTTTTTTAATAATCTTTCGGTAAGATAGAAATCGTTATAAAGCTATGGAAATGGCAACTAATAAAACGAAATATCTAACAAAATTATTTTGTGAACAAGTACTATTTTCTTAGTACTTTTCTTTTATTAAATAGCTTTAGCAAAGAGAGTTAGTTTTAGTAATAGGTGTACAGATTCAGTAGTCAAAATATATTTACAAACGAATGGTTACGAGTAAGGGATAAATTTTTAGAATTTCTTTTAGTTGTTGGGTATAAAAATGAACCATAAAAATCGGCTGCTAATGAACATCTTGGGAAAAGTGCAAATTTTTACCATATTTTGCTGCATGAAGTGAACTATCCTAGAGTTGAGACCAATATCACCACCTTTGACTTTCGTAGATTTTATTTTGACTATATGAATTAAGCTATCCTAGAATTGAGACTCCTAGGACAGAAGTAATAATTACAAGTTATAAAGAATGGTAGGAGATGATATGTGCTTAGCGTATAATATGGCTGATAAATCTGAAAGAAAGCTATTTGAGAAGCATCGTGTGGAATATGAATGTGGAATATTTTACAAATTATTTGATCGTAAAATATCTTTTTTCAAACCATCGACATCTAAAATATATACACTGTTTGAAAGAGTTAAAATGAAATTAGGAAAAGTTTATTTTGATGAAGATGGTATTATAGAAAAATTTGGTCACTCAATTACCGATGAATGGTCCATCTATTCAAAATATCCAAAAGGTTTTCATGCATTTTTAGGACTTCCAAGAACAGTCAATCGTCCGTTCAAAACATATTTCCCTGTAATGCTTGCAGATATTGTTGCACTCGATATGCATAGATATTATACAATTGGCGTTAAAACATCTTTTGATCCATGCAGACATACGGAGATAGCCGGTAAGATTATGTATATTTTCGATGAAGTGACCTGGAAGCAGTACCAAGCTGACATTACTACCAAGCCTATCGATTTAGAAGAAATGAAAGTTAAAGTTAATACTGAATTTGCTTTATTAGAGGTATAATATTTCACGTACCAAACCAATATAGATTAAGAGAACATTCACTGCTTAGTAGTGATAATGGCTATGGCAATAACGGATTCCCCCTCAATAAGGGCTATGAAATAAGAGTGCAAGTATCAGATGGCGGATTAATAGAAACAGATACGCGTATGAATCGAATTATTCTAGAATTGAGTACTTAAAAACTCACTCACCAAGCTGAATAAATTCTAATACTGAAATTCAACTATTATTTTATCATAAATCTCACACATGTTACTGAACTGCTCAATATAATTGTGCAGAAATATGCCTTGTTTGAAGAAGGTTGACTTATTATGTATCAGAAAGTATTCGAGAAAAAAGATTACTACAGTAAAGACATCAATATAACACCTATTAAAGGATAAGAGTCAAAAGGCACTAAAAATATCCGTCGAAGTTTTTTCAAAAAAAATCGTTATTGAATCTGTTCACAAGTCCATACTCCCGCATGCCCGTTCTTTGAACTGACTTGAATTCTAACATATGGTTAACTCTCTACAATAGAGAACTATATCTAACACCGATCATGGTTTTTCCGTAAGAATGTAAAACGGAATCCAGAAATTAATAATGTTTCCTCCTCTGCTCCAATCATGCAATATATGGCTGACCAACCCTAAATCATGTGGATACTAGTTAATCCAAGTAAGTTGACGACTGCAGCAAGGGGCAGTTCTGCAAAGAACAAATAGGAAAAAGTAAATTTTTAGGGTCGCAGATTGTATGGCCAATCCATCGAAAGCGATATTCCTCAATAGGGGGATGTCAAATCCATCTTCTTAGAAGGTAGTGCCTTTTATCAATTCTACCGTAAATTTCCAACCACAATAATTCCAAATCAAACCCGGATTTAATTCATGTTCATGTTGTCCGTTGACTTCTAATACTGCTTGTAGAAAATATCTAAATATAAAGATATATTCTCTTTAAATTGAATTAACTGAATCACATTTAATGATTTAATTTAGAGGGCAAAATGGATTTAAATACAGTGACTATTCAATCTGTGGTTGTTTTTTTCAGGTACTGCATTATATTTAATAGGTGGACAATATCTTATCTACAAAATTAAGAAATTATTGTTCAAAATATTTGTTTATTTTATGAAAGTTATTTTTAAATAGTGCAGTATAAAATAATTTTTATTTTTACAAGCGATTTAATAGATTTATACTTAAAAATAAATTATCGACATTAAGTGTGTCCTAATTTATATCATAATTAAACTAACTTGTATGTACAAAATAATTTGGGTAATTTTATTAAATTAGTCTTGGTAATGATTGTTTAATTGACCCCCTAAGTTATTTATCCCTAATCGGTTATCGTATAAGAAAAATCTATTATGGGGCAAAATAAAATAATCTGATATGTCGAAACTTTAAAAATTGATTCGATAAAATATAATCATTGAAATAATTAAAAAGGGGAGAATATGTTTTTACATGTTGGTGATAAAGCCCCGGATTTTACGTTATTAGACCAAAATGCAAATAGTGTTTCGCTGCACGATTTTAAAAATAAGAATGTTTTATTATTATTTTTCCCTTTTGCCAATTCTTCTGTCTGCACCCTTGAAATGTGTCTGATAAGGGATAATTTGGAACTGTTGAAAAAATTAAATACTGAAGTAATTGGTATCAGCGTCGATAGTCCTTATTCGCTCAAATTGTGGGCAGAAAAAAATAATTTTCAATTTTTATTGTTAAGCGATTTTAATAAAAAAGTTTCTGCTATGTATGACTCATTGTATGAATTGTTGTCGTCAAAAAAATATGGATATGAAGGTGTTTGTAAGCGTTCAGTTTTTATAATTGATACTGACAGAATAATAAAGCATATTGAATTTTGTGAAACGCCCGGTCATCACCCTAATTATGAAGAAATTATGAGGATATTGAAAAAATAAAGTATGGTAAAAAACTTATCCGCCTCCGAAGTTAAAACTATTATGTCATCAAAAAATAATATAAGGCTAATAGATGTCAGGGAAGAATGGGAATTTAACATTGCAAAAATTGAAAATGCAGAGTTGATGCCGCTGAGCATTTTTATGTCATTCATTAACAATTTGAACAAAGATGATTCTTTAATTGTTTATTGTCATCATGGCGTGCGCAGTTTAAATGTGTGCAATTATCTTGTACAAAATGATTTTCGTGATGTATCAAATTTAGATGGCGGCATAGATGCCTGGTCAAAGGAAGTTGACGGTTCTATTCCGCAATATTAAATAATTATTTTTCAAAATAATTTTAAACTTAAGGAGAATGAATATGTTGGAAGTTGGGAAAAAAGCTCCTGCTTTTAAATTAAAAAATCAGGATGGTAAGACAGTATCGCTAAGTGATTACAAAGGGAAAAATGTAATATTATATTTTTATCCGAAAGATAATACGTCTGGCTGCACTAAAGAGGCTTGTAATTTCAGGGATGAATTCCCAAAATTTAAGAATCTAAATGCTGTTATTTTAGGGGTGAGCCCGGATTCGATTGAATCACATAAAAAATTTATAGAGAAATTCGATTTGCCGTTTACTTTATTAAGCGATGAGAAAAAAGAAGTTTTAGAAAAGTACGGAGTCTGGCAGGAAAAAAGTATGTACGGGAGAAAATATATGGGTGTGGTCAGAACTACGTATGTGATCAATCCTGAAGGAAAAATCAAAAAAATCTTTAACAAAGTAAAAGTAGACGGACATAACAAAGAAGTTATGGAAGCAGTGAATAACTAAATTAAAATAAAGCGGAATATTTTTATGGTATATGTTACCAGGCGTGAGGTTTTTTGCGCCGCTCACAGGTTATTTAATCCTAAGTTTACTGATAAAGAAAATGAAATAATTTACGGCAAGTGCAGTAATCCTAATTGGCATGGTCATAATTATACCCTGGAGGTTGTGGTTGCCGGTGAGATTGATAAAGAAACCGGATATTTAATTGATCTAAAAAAATTGAAAGACATAATTCATAAAAATATTATCGATAAGGTCGATCATAAAAATATAAATGTTGAGACGAATTTTATGAGGAATATTATACCGACAACAGAGAATTTAACAATTGCTATTTGGAATGAACTTGTGGATAAGATACCTAACGGCGAATTGTATTCCGTAAAATTATACGAGACGGAAAATAATTATTTTGAATATAAAGGAGAATAGCTTTGGATTATCCTAAGGTGGAAAATTTAATTAAGGAATTATTGGAAGAAATTGGTGAAGATCCTGAAAGGGAGGGATTATTGGACTCTCCTTCAAGAGTGGCAAAATCTTATAATTTCTTAACTTCAGGTTATACTAAGAATATTGATGAAGTACTAAACGGTGCCATCTTTAATGTAAAATATGATGAGATGGTACTTGTAAAAAACATAGATTTTTATAGTTTATGCGAACACCATATGCTGCCGTTTTACGGGAAAATACATGTTGCGTATATACCCGACGGCAAGATAGTCGGCTTGAGTAAAATACCTAGAATTGTAGAGGTATTTTCACGCAGGCTGCAAGTGCAGGAAAGAATGACTCAGCAAATAGCAGATACAATTAATCAATATTTACAGCCGCAAGGCGTTGCGGTAGTATCCGAAGCATTTCATATGTGTATGTTGATGCGCGGAGTCGAAAAGCAAAATTCTTCAGCAACTGCCAGTGCGGTTCACGGAACTTTTCAAGATGATGCAAGAACAAGAGCAGAATTTTTAAATTTGATACAAACCAAAACGTTATTATGAGTGAAAAGAAATCGGGAATCTGGATAACAGGTGCAAGTTCGGGAATAGGTCGTGCTGCTGCTGTGGAATTTGCTAAGGTCGGTACCGATGTATTCGTTTCTGCTAGAAGAATTACTGAACTGGAAAGGCTTAACAGGGAACTCAAAAAAGAAAAATTAGAAATTCAGCCTTATCCCTGTAATGTTGCTTCCGCAGTAAATGTAGATCAAACAGTAAAAAAAATAACTGCGGAGCATAATATCAATTGTTTGATTAATAATGCCGGGATAACTTCATTCAAAAAAGCGGAAGAAAATTCCATCCAGGAAATTACCGATATTGTTAATACTAATCTTTTAGGCTCAATTTATACAATTAAATATTTGATCCCTCATATGATAGAGCAGGGGGGAGGAACCATAATAAATATTTTGTCTGTAGTTACTAAAAAAGTATTTACGCACAGTAGTGCTTACGCAGCTTCAAAAATGGGATTGCTTGGTTATACCAATACTTTAAGAGAGGAAGTGAGAAAATATAATATTAAAATTATAAATATCATCCCGGGAGCTACCGATACACCAATGTGGTCGATGGATGTAAGAAAGGAAAATTCCGGGAACATGATGTCGAGCGAAGACATTGCTCGACTGCTGGTGTGGGTATATTTGCAGAAAGGAAATATGGTTACGGAGGAAATAGTACTTAAACCGATTACAGGAGATTTATGATTAAGAATGAGCGGGATTTATCAATTGTTACGGGAGGCAACAGGGGAATAGGTAAGGGAATTGCACTTAGATTAGCTAAAGAAAATCATGATGTAATTATATTCGGAAGAGATAAAGAGGCTTTAAAGGAAACAGAAAGCGAGATAAAAGATTTAGGAGTTCAGTGCGAATACTTTACCGGGGATGTTGCTGATGAACATTTTGTTAACGATTCGGTTCAGAAAATAATTGGTAAATACGGCAAGGTCGATCATTTAATTAACAATGCCGGAACAAGAGTTTTTAAAAAAGTAGTTGATGCCACTCTTGATGATTTTAAAAAACAGATGAACCCGAATGTTTTCGGAGTGTTTAATTTTACGAAAGCAGTACTTCCTGGTATGATTTCCAGAAAGAGCGGATCTATAATTAATATTGGATCACTTGCCGGAAAAAATTCTTTCGTAACAGGGGCTATGTATTCCGCCACTAAACATGCGCTGCTAGGTTTTACTCGTTCTCTAATGCTGGAAGTACGCGAGTATAATATACGAACTGCAGTAATATGTCCGGGCTCTGTTGATACCGAATTCTTTTCCGGAACAAGCATGAAGCCCAACAAAGATAAAATTCTGAAACCGGATGATATTGCCGAAACCGTAATAGCAATATTAAAACTGCCTGTTCATGCGTTGATCAGTGAAGTTGATATTAGACCTACAAATCCAAAATAATAAATATTATTGATTTTCCGGTTTTTATTCCCTGCAACTTCGATTTCTTTATAATTATTATTGATCAATTCTTAAAAATATCCTTCAGTTTATCTTTAATCAACCCTTTTTTTGCCTTTTCCAATTGGTCGTTCAATTCTTTCTTCTTGGTGTCTATTAATGCCAGATTTTCATTCACAAGTGCTTGATAAGAATCCAATTGTTTCTTTATATCTTCAACTTTCGCAGTATACAACTTTTCGAACTGAGCGCGTTTCTCGGATATTACAGCGTCGAACTTAGCTCGTAAATCATTCTGCAGTTTTGCAAATTCAGCTCCTAACACAGACATCATCTTTTTTGAAATTTGATCGTCAAGATCGGTTGCAAGTGCAACATCGAAAGGTCCTTTTGTATTCCACATCCTGAGATTAATGTAGAAACTATTTACTGAAGTCAAAACATTGCGAACTATTCTTTCGCCGATATTTTTTGGCGCTGACTGGAATTGTAATTTCACGTTTTTGAATTTAAAATCCAAATCGGAATCAAAACGGTTTCCGGGAACCGATATATTTACGGAAGTTGTCATCAACGCATCAGTGATTTTTGTCGGTAAAAAACTACTTCTTCCCAGTTCAAATTGTCCAACCGGAATACCTGAAAGACTAATAGAATATTTGTCGTATGGGACCTTTTTTGTTCTGTCGAAAAGACCGGAAAACTTAAAACCTCGTTTGCCTTTTTGAATTCCTTCGAGGTTGACAGTTAACGGTAAACCTGTAATCGCCTGATTACTCGAAATATTTTTAACTTCTCCGTGCGCACTGATAAAATTTGACGTATCGGCAATATCGGTACTGCCGGTAATTAAAATTTTCTTTATCCAAAACTTAGGATAACTTTGTTTGGAAGGGAAGCGGACATTTTGTCCTTCTAACCGTGGCGGCTTTTGTTCTTTTGGTTCCGGAGAATATTTCTTAATATTCGACCTTGCAAAATCTACCCAGTATAAATATTTCATCGCACGATCATACATTTCACTGCCTGCCAATAATGAAGCAATTGAAGGGGCGTTTAAACTCGGTAGCTTTGCCATACTTTTCAACTTTTGAAAATCCGCTTTTACATAATCATCAATTGCTCCAACGGAAGAAGATAATGATTTTATATCCGATTGTACATCGTCTTTCCTTTTTGAAAATGATTGCTTGATTTCATTTATACTTTTGACAGATTTATCGACTGTTGAAATTGCTGCAGTGATATTTTGAACATTATTTAAAGATGATGGATTTATTGCTTTCACGTTTTTTTGAATCTCAAGTAACTTTTGCTTCGATTCTTCAAAATCATTTTTAACCTGATTCCATTGATTGGTAACCTGTGTTACCTGCTGCTTTAAGGTATCAATTTGTTTTACTGTTTTAAAATCAAATGCTTTTATTAGACTATCAACATTAAATCCTTTTTTCAACCTGGAAACATCAAAAATCGGTGTTTGGGCTACTGTTTTCTGCAGAGCATCTTTTGCCTGCTGTGTGAAGGAATTTTGCGCGGTTGTGAAAACAGATTTGCTCCCTTTTTGTGACGGCAGTGCTCCGCTTGTTGTTCTTTTATTCCCAATAATAAGATCGTGCATCTCCATTGTATTAATAATATATTTACCGCGCAGCAATTGTCCTAAGTCCATTGAGAATTTTACTTCACCGGTTTGAAAAATATTTCTCCACGGATCACGCGGATTTGCAACTTGAATTTTTGCCCAATCAAGTCCTATGGGAATTAGATGAATATGCAGATTATTTATTTCTACTTTTGCACCGACAATATTTTCGCCGGCGGTTTCCAATCCGGATTCAACCCAGCCGTCGATAAAAATATAAACTATGATAATTAAGACTGCCAGGGGGATCAAAGCGAATAAAATAAATTTCTTTCTCATCTTAATCCTCCAAGATCTCTTATCTTTGTGTACATTTTGACAAACTTACTTTGTTTAATTACCTGGTAAATTTTCCACTTCTCAACTTTACTTCCTATGTGAGTCCGATAACGAATGACAAAAGTTTTCATACCGAAAAATATGGGAATCGTCAATATAAGCGCCGCAACAAAACTGCCCATCACAATAGTATTATTGAATCGAGTCAACGGAGCAATCGGTGCATTGTATAAGGAAGTATAAAAATCCTTTAAAGACGGAATTTGTGTTAATAATAAATAACCGAATGAGTGGAAAAGAGGATCCAGTAAATATGCAATCAAACTAAAAAGAGTAAAAGCTAAGATTGCAGATGAAAGATTTACATTTATTATAAGAATGATTAACCAAATTACGATGCCTTGCAGAGTTAATACCGGCGAAAGACCTACAATTGCACCTAAGGCAAACCCGCCTGCAATTTGTACAGGAGTTTGTCCTTCACGTAAAATTTTTATAAAATCTTTTAAGATTTTCAACCAAAACATGGAACTCCTCTCATTTTGTTGGTAGGGAACAAAGGCCTAATATTAAAATAGATTATAATATTTCAAGATTCAAGAATAATTATCTTTATCGATGAGTTATAGAATCTTCTTGAGTCATGAAATAATTAGTAATTATGATACGGTATATCGACTAAAAATTTGTTAAACAATTAAGATTTTTTTTAATGCGGAGAAGTGTAAATTTATTTTGATATGAAATAATTAATTTTTTGATAAAAAAAGCCGGGTAAAAACCCGGCTAATAATACTTACCAATTCATTCCGCCTCGATGCATTCTCATTCCCATTCCCATGCATTGTCCCATCGGTCGATGCATTCCTTTATTCATAAATGGTGCATGGTCTTTCCAGATTTTTTTCTGTTCAGGTGTTAATACTTCATAAACATCCATCAGATGATTTGCTGTTTCCATTGCTATTTCATCCCGTATCTTGTTTGTTTTTTCAACACCGGCTAAAACATCTTTTCTATTTATATCACCTTTAAGCTTTAAATCTTTCATATCGAGCTTTGCTTTTTGTAATCCGGCTTTAAGATCGATCATTTTTTTCTGGTGATTTACTCTTAATTCAGCTATTTTGTCCTTTTGTTGATCCGTTAATTTTAGCTGTT
Source organism: uncultured Ignavibacteriales bacterium (assembly GCA_963751355.1). Classification (GTDB taxonomy): domain Bacteria; phylum Bacteroidota; class Ignavibacteria; order Ignavibacteriales; family Ignavibacteriaceae; genus CAVVVS01. The sequence continues at coordinate 16,201 of CAVVVS010000011.1, forward strand.
CCCAGATTTGTGCTCTATTTTGCATCCTATATTGAGGACGGTTCTGCATTTTACCCATGCGATTGCCCTGTTGCTGCGAATATGCATCTATTGAAAATACCGAAGCAAAAAGGAATAAAATTACTAATGCTAATACTGACCTTTTCATTTTTATCTCCTAATTTAATAGTGATTATTTTTTTTGTTTTCATCCCTTTGACAGAGACACGACACGAGAGGTTTAAAAGGAAAAATTATTAAACTTGTTTCAATTTGAATTTGTCTAACATTACAAAGTAAAATAGTGGAATGACGGATAATACAGAGGATTTTGAATTAATACACAGCTTTATTGACGGCAATGAAAGTGCATTCAATAGGTTGGCGATAAAATATCAACAAAAAATTTATTGGCATGCACGTAAAATGACCGGAAATCATTTGGACGCGGATGAAGTAGTTCAGGAAGTGTTATTAGTGCTTTATAACAAATTGAAAGATTTCAAGTTTCAATCTTCACTTTATACATGGATGTATAAAATAACAAGTACAAGAAGTATAAATCAGATTAACAAAAGAAATGTGAGAAGATTTTTTTCGATCGATGATGAGATTAAAGATACTCTACATCACCCGGATAACGTTTTAAAAAATATTGAAGAGAAAGAAAAATTGGCAAAGTTGGATTCAATAGTTCAGAAATTACCTGTCAAACAAAGAGAAATATTCATAATGAGAAATTTTGATGAATTGAGTTACGAAGAAATATCTGAAATTACCGGCAAAAGTATAGGCGGATTAAAAGCAAATTATTTCCATGCCATGCAAAAAATAACGGAGCTTATGAAAGCCAATGAAAACGATTGATAAAATTATAATGTATCTCGACGGACAAATGAGTCCCGATGAAAAATCTCTCTTTGAAGAAAAGATTGACGCTTCATCTGAAATTAGAAAAGAACTTGAGAAGTATAAAAGCCTTATGAAGGAAATCCAAAATTTGGATGATGTACAGTTAAATGAAGATTATATTTCGCAGGTTGTTCCGAAATTTAGAGAAAGACTTTCAAAGCAGAAAAAACACAGGTTCTCTCCAAAATATGCGTTAGGGCTTTCAACAATAACGGCAGTTTTACTTATTTTTATTTTTATAATTAATAAACCTGCCGGAAAAAAGGACATTACTTTGACAGCATTAACCGAACAATTGACACATGAGGATTTATCTTCTGCCATTAAACTTTATGATAATCAAACTAATATTGAAAATTTCCCTCAGTTCGAATCGGCTGGCTATGATTCTGTTTTGAATTCGTTAATCATTGGCGAACTAAACGGGTCTTCAGAATCGGCAAATTACATTTTGTCTTATGCTAATTCAGATATGAACAATATGCTGCAATCCATAAATGAAGTAGAAGCTGATAAAATTTATAAAGAATTATTAAATAAAAGAATTTATTAAGGTTTAAATCATGAAAAAAATTATTGTCTTTTTAATATTATTATTTTCGGTTTCATTTAGTACGTTTGCCCAAATGCACGGAAGAATGAACGGGCCTCGAAAGAAAATTGAGGAATTGGAAAAAATAAAACTTTTAGAAGTCCTACACCTGAATGAGCCTACTATGCTAAAATTTTTTTCCAGACGTGATGAATATCAAAATCAAATCATGAAATTGAATGAATCCCAAGATGATATTTTACATCAAATGGAAGAAAGATTGAAAAAAGATAATGGTGATAAAAATGATCCAGAAATTAAAAAACTCATCGATAATTACCTTTCAATACAGAATAAAATCGCAGAAAAGCGCGTAGATTTCATTAAATCAGTATCAGATATGTTGACGGACACTCAAATTGCAAAATACCTGGTTTTTGAAAAGAAATTCCGGGAAGAAATACGGGATCTGTTTTTTAAGGAAAGAATGAGAATGCACCGTAAATGATATGTGGAACATGATTCTGATTAAAATCGTATAATAAATCAGTTTTTGGGGTTGATTTTATAGTTTAACAACTATATTTTTTGATTCCTAATTATGCGGAAGTGGTGAAATTGGTATACACGCTATCTTGAGGGGGTAGTGCCCGTCAGGGCGTACGGGTTCAAGTCCCGTCTTCCGCACTGATATTTAACTTTAACTAACCATAAACAAAAGGAAGATACTCATGAAAATAATATCAAGTGTATCTTATTGTCTACTTTTTCTCTTCATTGTAACGAGTATGTCATTGGCTCAAGATATGAAACCGGACGCTGCCAAATTATACAACCAAGGCAATAAGTATTTGAAAGAGGGTAAATATAAAGAAGCTCTAGATAATTATGATAAAGCTCTTACAATCGAAAAAGATTTTCGGATTTACTATCAGCGTGGAGTGGCTCTCAAAAATACCGGTAATATCGATAGTGCCAAAGCTTCTTTCGAGGCATGCATTAAGGAAAAACCGGATTTTGCTATTGCATATAATGCATTAGGGGGTGTTTATTTTGTTATGGGAAAATATCAGGATGCTGCGGATAATTTCCAAAAAGTTGTTGATATGACCAAAAACAAGGATGTAAAACAAAAAGTACAAAAAAATATTGCACTTGCATATGCCAAACTTGGCGATAATGCTGAATCCAACAGAAATCCTAAAGAAGCTATAAATTATCTCGAAAAGGCGGTTGCCAGCAGTAATTATGATGCCGCCTATCTTTCTCTGGCAAAAGTCTATTCGGAAACCGGTGAGTATGATAAATCATTAGCTGCTGCCGAAAATGCATTAAAATATAGATCATCTATCGGGAAAGGCGGTCCCTACTATTATATGGGAGTTGCTTACAAGAAAAAAGGCGATACAGATAAAGCAATAAAAATGTTTAATCTTGCTAAAGCAGATCCGACATATAAAAAATCAGCTGAATATGAATTGACTGCTATGAAATAATAGTAGTTTGAATTATTTAAAGAGGTTGTCCGAAAAGTAATATTTCCTTCGAAATTAGAACACTAATGAAAAAGATTCGACGGAGGTTTGAAGATTACTTTTTGGTCAGCCTCTTTTTCAATTTAATTCAAGTTTATTATGCCAGGAAACAATAAAATTCCCAAATACATCTCCTCTCTTCCATCATCAATGATTCCATGCTTGATTTCTGCCGCTTCCGTCTTGAGAAAAGAGCGAATATTAAGAAGTACACTCTTGTTTTGTAAAAATAACAAAATAGGTAAGTCTAAAATTTATGAATCATTGTTGCAAACTTATCTTTTTGCCGGTTTCCCATCTGCCTTGCAATCGCTGCAAATTTATTCCGAATATTTTCTAATAGATGAAGATAATAATCAGAATGTTTCTATTACTGACTTGAGAAATGCGGGACTCATTACAAACAAAAAAATTTACGGTGAGAAACAAAAAAAATTACTATCCAATATATCAAAGTTCTCTCCGGAATTATCGGATTGGCTTTTAGTTGAAGGTTATGGCAAAGTATTAAGCAGGAACGGACTTTCGTTAATAGAACGTGAATTATCCATCATAACGGTTCTTTCTGCACTTAAATTCGATTTACAATTATACTCGCACATTAATGGGGCTTACAAGTTAGGCGCATCAATAAATGATATAACTCTGGCAATTAAGATATTAGATAAAATCGGTGAAAAAGAGTTAAATAAATTTGGGCTTCAAGTTTTGCGGAAGTTTAAAATGAAAAAGGGGATAACTTAGAATTTTATCCCCTGTTAAAAGAAATTATTTATAAAACTAAATATTCAAAAGCTAGTATTATAATTATTGATGAAAATTATAGCTTTTCTAGAAGGAAATATAAAACTACCTAAGATGCTGTTATAACATCAAATAAAGATTTATTATTATAGAACTTATTGTATCTTCGTTGTCCGATTTACCCACCAGGTTATACATATTGTATTTTGCACTAAGATCGAATTTGAGCACAATTAGATTTATATCCGTACCTACTCCTATCCCTAACCCGAACCTAGAAATCGAGGAACTTCCGGATGAAATAATGCCGGTTAGCGGCTGAGGTTCCATTTTAAGATTGCCGAAATTGTTATAAGATACGTCTGCAATTAAATATGGGCTTACCGGTCCTGGAATTGGAAGAATCGAGAATTCGCCTCCTGCTCCGATTGACAGAATGTTTTGCGAAAATTTAACATCCTGCCCGGCAAAAGACTTCGTTGAGCGCAGTAAAGTATAATTTAAATATCCAATTGGAGTGATGGGGGATAAAGGCATGTTTATCTTTATTTTTATCCCGGCATTAAAACCGCTGGGTAAATTATCTGAATAATAACTTGGGGCAGAGATATTTGTAATCCCTCCTCCAATTCCAAATCTTATACCCTGTGCAAATAAACCTCCTCCGCTTATAAATATGATTAAGAGAATCAGGGGGACAAAAGTGCGCTTTTTCATATTGGCTCCGTTTTTTGTGAATGTAAATTAAGTTTACAGAAAAATTCAGAGATTTAAATATAGGAACTATTTTAAATACTTCTATTACCTATTGTGAAAATGAGCTATCCCTTAATAGTTCTCTTTAAGTGATCTCCTATATGTTATTTATTACCTTGACATTAAAAAACACAATCCAGTATATTTAAAAAGGGAAAATTCTATTATATATAAGTAATAATCCAAAAATTCGTAAAATTTTCCAATAAATAAGTCTTTCCAAATTTAATATATTTGCCTTTATATGGTAGAACGAAATACCGGCAATTTTCATATTTATTTAAGTATTACGGGTGCTTTTGTTTTTCTTATTTTACAGATTCAGCAGCCTATATATAAAATCGTATTTCTCGTTCCTATTATAATCATTTTATCATATTTATTGTCTAACAATAATCGAATTGAATTAACAACCCCTAAAAAACTTACTTTAATACTATCCGGATTTTCCCTTTTTTCAATAATGTATGTAGTGTTCGGAGATAACAACTGGCTAATTATTTTTTCATTCCTTCTATATGCCTTGGTTGAATCACTAAGTATTTATATTAACAGTAGAAATAATAGAAAAATTTTTAGTTTTCGGCAACAAAAAAATTCTGTAATCGGTATACTCTGTTTTTTCCTCTTAGTATTGTTTTCCTTAATCTTCTTGCCTGCAATAAAAAGCACACAAATTTTTACCGGCAATATTGGGGGAATGATTATTAATTACCGCTTCTTTATTGAGTGTATTGAAATAGCCGTTGTAATTACAACATTGGATATTTTGACAACTACTGTAGAAAGTTTTTTAACAATCCCTTTCATAGTCAGTGTCCTGATACAAATATTACTTATTTCGGGGAGCGAGAAACTTTTTATCAGCTTTACTCTTGGCTTTTTCTTTGCTGTAACGATTGCTTTATTTTCGCAAAGATTTCTTCTCCTGTCGATAAGCGGTTCTTTTGCACAATTTATTTTAGCCGTATTTATATTTGGCTTCGGGGGATGGAAATGGACTGTACCGATTCTTGTATTTTTTCTATTTTCGAGTATCTTATCTAAGATTAGAATCTCAATAAATAATTCAGTTGAATCGTACTTCGAAAAATCTAATAAGAGGGATTACTTACAGGTTTTTGCTAACGGAGGAATTGCAGCTCTTTTAGTAATATTCAATCAACTTTATAATTCGGAACTTTTATATATCGTTTACGTCTCATCACTATCGGCTGTATGTGCCGACACTTGGGCGACGGAAATCGGTACCTTAAGAAGAATTAAAACAGTGAATGTCATAAGTTTAAAACCAGTTGAGCAAGGAATGTCAGGAGGAATTTCCTGGATGGGGATAGTTGGTTCGGTTTTAGGTGCTTTTATAGTTGCAATTTCCTCTTTAAATTGGATTACAATTAATTTCGTATTTTTCTGTTTTGCAATAGTAACAATTGGTGTTTTAAGCAGTCTTATTGATAGTATAATGGGAGCGGCATTTCAACTTCAATACAAATGTAAATTATGCGGCAAAATAACTGAAAGAAATATTCATTGCGGAGGCGAAACTTTGTATAATAGGGGATGGAAGTTTTTAAACAATGATATGGTCAATTTTATCACTGCATTTTCGGGCGGTGTGATTGCTATTTTATTTTTTGTTATAATTTGAAGGATAAATGAAAAAAATAATATCTCTTATTGTTATTTGTATCTCTTTAATTTCTTGTAAGGCTTTCGCTCAAACAACAGCGGATAAATATTCTTCTGCTATGAATGCATATCATGCAGGGAATTATGCTGTGGCTATAAATTTATTTAATAAATTTTTTAACAACTATAATTTGCAGGATGAACTTTATTCGACCGCAAAATATTACACTGCAGAATCTTTGCTTAAGCTCAATGAGACAGACGCTGCGGTGGACGAATTTGAATACCTGGTTAATAATTTTAGGTGGTCAAGTTTTAGAGTTGAGGCATTATACAAACTAGGACAAATATATTTTTCTCATGGAAAATATGAATTATGTAGAGATAGATTAAATGTTTTGTTAAAAGACTACCCTTCAAATGAACTAACCGGTTCGGCACTCTACTGGATTGGAGAAGCTTATCAAAAAGAAGATAAAATGGAAGAAGCCATTGAATTTCTTCAGAATGCAATTTCCAAAAAAGAAAACAATAAATTTGTAGATAATGCCTTGTATGCACTTGCTTCAATCTTTCAAAAAATTGGAGACTATGAAAGCGCAGTTAAGTACTATGACCAACTTCTTTCCTACCATCAAAATAGTCCTTTAGCCTCATCAGCCCAAATACAAATTGGAATCTGCTATTTTAAACTCAAGGATTATGATTCATCTGTGCTAGAACTGAACAATCCTATTTTGAATACATTACCTTCAAAATTATACTCTGAGAGCCTGTATTTATTGGCTAATTCATATTATAGACTGAAGAGATATGCGGATGCAGAAAAAATTTATTTAAAAGTTATTAAAGATTTCCCGGCATCGGATGTTGAAAGAAATGTGAAATACGGATTGGCGTGGACTTATTTCCAGGAAAAAAAATATAACAATGCCTATCAACTATTTAACTATTTATCGGATGGTAGCGATTCTGTTGCGATCAAATCATTTTTCTGGAAAGCAGAATCGAAAAGATATTCGGGCGATTTAGAACAAGCTTTTAAGATTTATAGACAATTTTTGGTAAAATATCCTAGGAGTGACATGATCGGCGGAGTGACTTACCAGATCGGAGTACTTTATTTTAATCAAAAGAAATATAACTTAGCCGAAAAATTTCTACAAACTTCTCTGGCTTCCATCGATGAAACGGTGAAATCAAAAGCATTAAATTTAATGGGAGAAATGGATCTTGAGACTAAAAATTTCATCTCGGCAAGAAAATATTTTAAAAAAGTTTTAGATAACGACTCAATCTCGATTGATTTAAGGAATCGAGCCTCTTTAGGTATGGGAGCTACTCTATACTATTTGAAAGAGTATTCAAGTGCCGTTACCATTCTATCAAATTTAATTGCGAGGGTGCCGGATTTTGAGCGAAATAAAGTTAATTTTTATTTAGCCGAAAGTTATTATTCATTAAAAAAATTTTCCGATGCTGTAAAATATTATAAAAATGTTAACGGAAACAATGCTGAAATAGCAAAACTAGCTTTGTATGGTGAAGCATATAGTTATTTTAATTTACAAGACTACCGGAATGCATCTGAATTGTTTTCTGATTTCGTAAAACGTTTCCCTGATGACGAAAGAACAGGCGATGCGATGCTCAGACTAGCCGATAGTTATTATGCAAGTAAAAATTTTGATGCTGCCGGTAACGTATATAAAAAAATGCTCGGTTCAAGAAAAATAAAATTAACAACACCTTACGCATATTATCAATATGCACAAGCGCTTTTTAAAGCCGGTAAATTGGATGATGCCTCTAACGAATTCCGGAAGATCCAACAAAAATTTCCTAATACAAATTATGCGGATAAGTCACTTTATTTAATCGGCTGGATTGAGTTTCAACAAAATAATTATCAGCTGGCAATTAAAGATTATAGAAATGTATTGAACACCTACCCGAATTCATCTATCGCTCCCAATGTTTATTATTCAATCGGTGATGCATTTTTCAATATGGCGCAATATGATTCTGCAATAGCAAGTTATGAACAGGTAATTGTAAAATTCCCAACCTCCGGTCATGTTTTCGATGCTGTTAACGGAATGCAGTATTGTTATCAGGCTATGGGCGAGCCGGAAAAGGCTGTTGCATTTATTGATAATTTTATCAGTAAAAATCCGGGATTGAATTTTTCGGATCAGATATTTTATAAAAAAGGCGATATTTACTACAGCATGCATAAGTATGATAAGGCAAAGACAAGCTATAAAGAATTCATTGCAAATTATCCAGACAGCAAACTTGTACCAGATGCTTATTATTGGATCGGAAAGAGTGCGGAAAATTTAAAGCAGTACAATGAAGCATTATTTAATTTCCAAAAAGTTTTCGATAATTATCAAAGCACTGAATCGGCTGCTGGTGCGGTATTGGAGATGGGCAGTATTTACGATTCGTTGAAACAATACAATGCTGCTCTAAATATTTATAATCAGGCAATACAAAAATTACCGGGATCCTCCCGTTTACCGGAAATTATGTTTAATAAAGCCATGACTTATATAGATACCGGCGATTTTTCCGCTGCATCATCAGTTTTAAACAATGTTATTCAAAATTATCCGACTAATTTATTTGCCGCTAAATCTGGTTTTGAACTTGGAACAATTGAGTTTGCTGCCGGTAATTATACAGAAGCCGGTCCTTATTTTAGACAGCTCGCACAGAACCGGACGGATGAGCTTGGAGCTAAGGCTCAATATTTCTTAGGACTAACTTTGTTTAGCGAAGGTAATATCACCGATGCCATAACAGCCTTCGTAAGGGTAAGAACAATTTTCTCTTCATATGATGAGTGGATGGTAAAATCATATTTGAAATTGGGTGACTGTTATGTTAAGCTAAAAGAAAAAAGGAAAGCAGAGGAAATGTATAGAGCGGTTCTTGAAAAACACCGGGGTGATGATTATGGAAATGAAGCGAGAAAAAAACTGAGGAAATTAAGATGATAAAATACTTTTCCATTATAATCTTTGTATTCGGTTCAATTACTCTTTTTTCCCAGGTTGACCAAAAACAAAATCCAAACGTGGAATTACCGGATTTTGTTATAACGGGTAAAGATATAATTTCGGTTGAAAGCGCACATAAGATGGCGCCTGATTTTGTTTCTACTCTCTCGGAAGAATATTTAAAACCGGCATTTTCACCGGAAGAACTTCCAGTAAGAGAACTAGGAAGTCCATTAAAACGGCCCTTGGAATTAAATGATAGCTTAAAATATGTAAACGGTTATTTTTATTTTGGATCTGGTTTGTATTCATTACCGGTAGCAGGATTTAATTATACTAAACCTTTTACGAATGGTATTTTTGAAGGCTTTGCCGACGGAATTTATCAACGTGCTTATGTTGAAAATAGCGACAGATACTCGTTGTCGGGCGGTGCAAATTTATCATATTTTATTCCGAACGATGCCGGTTTTATTCCCGGTACTAAGTTTAAAGTGCACGGTAAATACGGAACTTCTGCATATAAGTTATTCGCATCAAATACACCACAATTTAAGAGAACCCTGGATAAAGGCAATATTTATCTAAATATGAACAATCTTTCCGGAAAGACATTTACATTTGCGGCTAAATTGGCTGATAATTCTTATTCTATAACAGAAGAGGCTTTTTCAGAAAATCTTTTTGATGTTTACGGAATGGCAAAAATATCACTCCCGTCATTCAATCTTGGGGCGGATGTGAATTACAAATCTCAGAAGCTCAATAATAATTTGGGGAGCAACTTAATTTATAATTTTATAAAGGTGCATCCCAAAGTTGGGATTAATGTCGGTGACAATCTGAAAGCGGAATTTGGATTTTTATACGCTAATACCGGAGCTAATAATTTTATCTCTCCAACCGCATCATTAGCTTTTAAGATCGATAACGGAGTTTCGCTTTTCGGTGAATATGCACCCGATGTTAATTTTTATAACATCGGGTATTTCTTGAATAAGAACAGATATTTTAATATTCAAAATTTTACTAATTTATTCGTTTCTAAACCAACAAAGTTTAACATTATTATTAAGTACGAATATTACACATATTTTGAAATTGATGCCGGGTTTAAAATATCTTCGAGCAAGCACTACCCTTATTTTTCTGGTTCCGGAACATCGGGATTATTCAATGTAGTTACGACGGACGGAAGAAGCGGGGATGTTTTTTTTAACTTACTCTTTCATCTCGGACCTTACGGAACTTTTTACGGTACAGCCGAATTTAACAATACTCAGGATACCAGCGGCAATATCCTTCCTTATTATTCCAGGGGAAGGATATCGATGAATTACGGTTACTCTTTCAACAACGGATTAACTACGGAAGCTAATCTTATTTATCATTCCGGTACATATGCCAATATAAATAATACAGTAAGCATAAATCCGTTTGTTGATCTCGGACTTAATTTCAAATATCGGCTTAATTCAAATTTTGACTTAACATTGCAGTTATCAAATTTATTGAATCATAAAAATTATATTTGGATGGGATATCAAGAACTCCCCATGAATGTTGTTGCAGGATTCCGGTATCATTGGTAATTTTTGTAACGACTGAAAGACGTTCCGTGATTTGTACCGGCTTTTAGCTACAGGTCATTATGAGTTGAAAGAATATGATATCCTTTAATTTACGTATCGTTAAAAGTTAAAATTTATTTTTTCTGTTATATCATCGGCCTCGGCAGATTAATTTTGTATATTATCTTTGAACTGTTTTTTGAGACGATGATTATTACTTTGAGGATGTCATAAATAGCTGATCCGGCAGAACTATAGTGTTATATTACATATTAAGTGTACATTATTTAAAATTAATTAGTTCATTTTGTATTTAATTTAGATTAAATTAATTTATTAATGACGTGACTTTTATAAACTAAATAAGATGAATTTAAATGACTAAAGCTGAGTTAATAAGAAAAATATCAAAACGCAGCGGCGTTCCGGATTCGGAGGCAAAAATATTTTTCGAATTATTTTTGAAACGAGCATCTGAACAGCTAAAACCCGGTGAGGCTATAAAACTTGAGCAGATGGGATATTTCCAATTAAGAAAGGGAGTGATTAAAAATATTACTACTGCCGGCAATGAAGAAGGAAAAAATATTATTTATGCCGATTTAATGGTTTATTATCCTGAAGACGATGATCAGGAAGCAATTAATGATAATCTTATTTTTAATGTCCCTTCTGAAAACACTGGTGAACACAGTACGATTGATTCTTTTTTCAGTTTAAGTATCGGTAAGCCGGTTATTCCTCTTCGAGGTATCAAGCCAACCGAATTTTTTAATCCTCCAACAGGTCTTGCATTAACAAAATTAATCGAATCAAAAGTTGAAAAGCTGCTCAAGGAAACGAAAATTGTCAAGCAGTTTGTGAAAGGCAATGAAGTCTTATTAATAGACGCTCAAAATAAAAACACAAACCAGATTGAGATTGCATGGGGGGATACTCCCGATAAAGAATCTAAAGATTTAAGCCACGAAAACATAGCGGAAGATGACCTGACCGAATATGAAAATGTTTCATGGGATTTTGGTGAAAATTTATCGAAGGAGATAGAAGAAGAGGCAATATTGGATATTGATAAAGAACCGGATAGTTTTTCTGATTTTGACAATGATGTTTCCAAATTATCGTGGGATTTCGGAGATGAGGAGACTGAAAGTTTTAAAGGTGCCCCTCCAGATGAATCGGTGACTAATAACGATGTAGATAGTCATGAGGATTCTTCATCTTATACACCTAAAGAAGATAATGAAATTTCCGATATTAAACGCGATGAAATTGATGATGAAGAGATAAACCTAGATGAAGAAAAAGAAAAAGTATTCGATTCTTTGAGTGAGCAGGATATGGAAGATGTTGATGAAGACAATATGGGCGATTTTCAGAAAGTGAGATCATTTACTTCCGAAATTTTACCCTCGATGTCAGAAAATTCTAGACTAACTGAATCAGATCTCGACTGGGATTTTGATGCCACAAGGCTAGAAAATGAAAATTCAAGTCGATATCCTTCTGAAGATGGCGAAGATGAAATAGTTGATGAAAACGGCTTTAAAAGAGTAAAAAAGACTACTATTCACAATTTTACTTCCGATGAGACTTTGGATGATAAATATATTTCCGGTAGCCAAAACGCCGATTTAGATGAACATGATAATTCTGAGACTGAAGTAATTAAAGCCTCGGAGAAAAACGATATTAGCGACAATTCGACTTACGACGGTTATGCTGCGAGATTAAAATTGAGGGAGATGCATGACAAGAAACGCAGAGCTCCGGTGGTATTTTTAATAGCAATCACTACGATTTTACTTGTCTCTGCTGCTCTTTTCTTCTACTTGAAAGACAGCGATTTTCTGAATTTTAATAAACCAAATAAACCATCAAGTACTGTCCTTGAGGCATCAACGCCGGTTATAATTAACCGTAAGTTTGATATTCCAGTAACTTATCCTTATGCTAAAAAAGAGGGAGGAAATGTTACAACGGGTGCGATTACTTCATCTGTTTTTAAGACAAGCAAAACAAATTTGAAGGATAATAAAGAAGGGAGCAATTTATCTGGTATACCCAATCATGATAACACCGAAACAAATAAGGTTAAAACTTCCCCTAACAAAGCAGCCGGGAATACCTCAGTAACAATTATGCCTGAATCTAGAAAATATGTAAAAGTTGATGGAAATATATACAAAGTCGGTGATGTTTATGTGGTCCAGGTCTCTTCATGGAAATCAGAATCCATTGCGGAAAAACAGGCTGCAAAATATAAGGCAAAAGGATTTTATGCTTTTATTGAAAAGGCAGAAATACCGGGTCGAGGAACCTGGTACCGTGTAAGGGTTGGTAATTTTGACTCGTTAACATTAGCTAAAAATTTTATTAGAAATAAAAAATAACAATGATTTAATAATAAGGATATGCTATGAACTTATTCTCAATATTTCTCAAGGGCGGACTTATAATGTGGCCGATTTTGTTATGTTCAATTATCGGGCTTGCTGTTATAATCGATAGATATGTTGTGCTTAGGAAAGCTAAAATCAACGTTCCTGCTTTTATGGTTCGGATACGTGGACTCATTAAGAAAAAGGACATAGCCGGGGCAACCAGTTACTGCATGGAAGAAAATTCACCGGCTGCTAACATCATTAGGAAAGGATTGAAGAAGTATAAATTAGGGCACGAAAGAGTAAAGGAAGCTATCGAAAATGCGGGCACTCAGGAGGTTGGGAAACTTGAAAAAGGATTATCAATCCTGGCAACGGTCGCGGGTATTGCTCCATTACTCGGATTTCTCGGAACCGTTACCGGAATGATTTCAGCCTTTATGAGAATTCAAGATTTAGCAGGTGCAGCTAATCCTAGCGATTTAGCCAGTGGTATTTGGGAAGCGCTGGTTACGACGGCCTTCGGGCTGATTGTCGGTATTCCGGCCTTAGCATTCTATAATTATTTTCAGCATGCAGTAAAAAAATTAGTTACTGATATGGAAACAGTGGCAAATGATGTTGTTGACATTGTACAGGATACTTCGACGAACTTTTCCAATGTTGAAGAAGAAATCGAAATCGATATATAGGATATTAATATGAAATTTAAAGTTTCAAGCGAACCAATGACAGCGTTTAGCTATTCTTCGTTAACGGATATAGTAATGTTGTTAATCATCTTTTTTCTGTTAACATCTCAATTTGTTGTGCAGACGGGTGTGAAGGTGAAATTACCGGGTTCAAAAACTAATGAACAGACTGCGCCGTCTAAGTTTATTGTAACTCTAACCCCTGCAGGAGCTGTTTATCTTGGTTCAGATCAGGTTAGCCTGGCTGATTTACCCGGAAAATTGAGTGTACTTCAAAAACAAACCTCAGGGGATAATTTAATTATCAGAGCCGATAAAACCGTTACGGTGGATTTGGTAATAAAAGTAATTGATGCTGCTAAGGCTTCGGGGATTGATAAATTTACGATTCAAACCGAGAGAGAAAATCTTTGAGCAAAAATAAAAAAAATATAAAAAAATCAGAAGGTTCCAGATTACGTTATAGTTCTATCAAACATGCGTCGTATTCTGTATCGTTTCTGATTCATGCTATTATATTAATAATATTTTTGTTTATTAATTTTACAATGTATACTCCTCCCAAAAAATATGTCGAGTTATCATTTGGAACTTCAGGCAAGACTGGTTCCTCCGGTGCTATTGGTACACAGATAAAAAAAGTTGAGGAAATTTCTAAACCAGAACCCAAAAATGAATCAAAAGATAAAAGTCCTGAGGTTAAAAAAGTTGATTTGCCTAAAGCACAGCATACCGAAGAGGAAAATATAATAAAGGCTGCGGCAAAAAATAAAGAGAAGACTAATACTGCCAAAAACGAAACAAAAGAAAAAACAAATTCCAACGAAACAGCAGAAGGACAGGGAAATAAAGCAAAAGGAAGCGGTAGTTTCGGATACGATATCGATTGGGGAGGTAAAGGTCAAAGGAAAATTTATAGCTACACCCTGCCTGCATATCCCGAGGGCGTAAACAAACAAATTGATATCAGATTAAAATTTTCCATTCTACCGGATGGCACGGTGGGAACAATTATTCCTCTGACAAAAGCAGATACAAGATTGGAGAATACGGCAATTAATTCATTGAAACAATGGAGATTTGAACCGCTGGATCCCACACAAAAACAAGGCGAACAAACTGCCGTTATTGTTTTTCCTTATCGTCTTCAGTGATCATATCACCATAGTACATTTTATAAAAAAAATATTCTGCAACGGACAACAATGTTAATGAGAAATCGTCTCTATTATATAAATAGCCGAATCCTGAAGGCTTTAGTATTAATTTTGTCAACAGATCCGTTAGTGACCAACCAACTGAAAATAAAATACCAATTAAAGTAAGATTTAATAATGCCGCTGAAATATTTTCGGTTTGCCATTTCTTAGTAAAAATGATAAGAGCGAAAATAAAATGGATAAAAAATATTAGTGCCGCTATCATATAATAAAGAAATCCGGATGATTTGTTAACGATATTTTTTATTTATCAAGGTCATTCCAAGTAAACCGCCTAATAATCCGAAGATTATATAAATAAACATATTGCTAAAGAAGATTGCTATGGTGTAAAAAGCAGAAAAACCTGTAGTTGTAATCTGGTGGCTAATATAGTGAAAATACACAATTGTTTGCTGAAATATTGGACCCAATTTCCAATTTTTTAACATTGCTTCAGACTGTGGTAATGTTGTTATAAAATCGTTGCTCTTTGTGAAATAGGTTATAATCACATCAAATATTGTCGCAAAAAAAGCGGAAAAAAAACCGGTCAATACACCGTATTTTAAGGCAAAGCCGGAGGAAATTTTAGCGTAATGTCCGGTAACTTTTTGATGTAAATAAAGTGATAAAAAGGCGGCAAATGGTACTATTAAACAACATCCAAAACTCTTAATACCTGGAACTGTAGTTAAAACAGCCGCACCAAAACCGCATACAAGGGGAGGTAAATATTTATTCGAATTCATTATTCTCGAGTATTATACAAAAAATGATTTTCTATAGAATGTAAAATATACATAAATACAATTGAACCAAACAATATTCCTGTTGAAAAAGCAAGAATTTTTGAATAGTGGTATAATCCGATTGAACTGAATACTACATCAATTACCATTGGAATTAGCGCAATAATAAAGTATTTAATCGGAATGTTGAATTTAGTAATAATAAATAATGAAATGAATGATGTAACTAACGCACCAAGATAAATTCCCGTGCACCTGGCGCAAACTAATAATCGATTCCCGTTGATATAAAATGTTTTTGCATCAATTTGATGACATACCGTACCATAATCCCTCTTTAGAAAGGGTAAAAGAATATATGTGAATTTTGAGTTAGGAAATAATACCAGTATGGAAAATCCGGAACACCAAATGATAAGTGCTAAAAAAAATATAGCACGGATAAAACTTCTCTTCGAAAATTTAGAATTTGCAATATTGTTCACAACTCTGTCGTCTATTATTTTTAGTAGTAATCAAATTAAATTAACAACGCAGACAGAAAGAATTAATATTTGATTTGCAGAAGTTAAGAAGGTTGAATTAATTTATTTTTCGTTCACCCCGGGCTCGTCTGCCTTTTCTGCACAGTTTTGGAAACTCATTATATAGGGATTTATTTTATTTTATGATTTGAAATATTTCTATTTTATCACTTGTTAAAACGTATAACTTTTTATTAAAAATTAAGCTGCTGATAATCGCGTCATCTTTAGGGCGATCCAATAATGATATTTTTTTTAAGACAGAATCAGAGGAAGATAAATTTGAAAAATATATATTCTTGTCTGAATTAACAGTCATTAAATTAAAGATAATGTGAACGCCACGCATATTTTCTTTTTGATTTATTATCGCGAGTCCGTTGCCATATTGATCGAAAACCACAATTTTTTTCCCATCAATCACATAGAGATTATTTTTATCCGAGATTGCAAATTTCACCGGTTCTGAAAGCATATATGCGCCTGCATCATATCCGCCGAAATTTGAAATATAGTTACCAAACAGATCAAATTTTATAATCCTATTATTTTCGGAGTCGAGGATATACAAGTCTCCTTGCTGAGAAGTGGCACAGCATAGAGGATATCCGAACCTTTCTCCGCTGTTATCGCTGTTTTGAGTAGAAAGTTGGGAAACAAAATTTAAGTATTTATCAAACCTTTCGATTCGGTGATTATTTTTATCGCAGACATAAACATTTAACGAAGTAGCAAATATTCCGGAAGGGTAATCAAAATTACCCTGATTCCAGCCGTAACCGCCCGCATCTTTTATAACGTTTCCCGAAGTATCAATTTTGTAGATTTCGTCGTTGCCGGCATCACTTGCAAAAATAAAACCTGTAGAATTGATATAAAATGAAGAAGCGTTTTTAAATTTACATATCGAATTTTGGTACATAAATGTTTGTCCTTTCCCGTTATCGGATAAGAACAAAACGAAAAGAATAGAAGCAAAAAAATATAAAAATGTTGATTTCATTTGTGAAAAAAGTCTTTCAAATAATTACATGAAAATATAATCATTATTATTAAATCAAAAGGGAAAAATTAAATATTTCTTGATGACACAGAAGTTAATAATTAGGCGTTTTGTCACAAATATATGGCTATCGATATACGGAGAATTTTTTGATATTAAGGAATTCTTCTTTAATTTTGTACCACTGCCTCATGGTGTAATTGGCAACACGTCTGACTCTGGATCAGAAGAGTCCAGGTTCGAACCCTGGTGAGGCAACTAATGTGTAACATAGGCGCGTTCGTCTAGTGGCTTAGGACGCCGCCCTCTCAAGGCGGAGATCACGGGTTCGAATCCCGTACGCGCTACTGAAATCAATTGATGGTTACGTTTTGTTGAATTCGAAAGGTATTATATAAAAACAGACTGAGATCACGGGTTCTCCCATCGGGATTCCTTCGGAAGAATCCCGTACGCGCTTCGAAAAATCACTAATTCAATCTCCAATTTTTTTCTAGAAATTTTTCCTTACTAATTTAGAAATTGTGGTTACTTTTGCATATTGTCCTGTGAATGGTGAATCTGCAGTTGAAACAACAATACTATCGCCCGCGACAATGCGTTCAACAAGTCCTTCATTAGGAGAAACGTAATCGGTTAAGGTAGTATTAAAGTTTGGCCAATCAGCTTCAACACAATAGCAATTGATAGAAGAACCATTGAACTGGATTAAGGATGTTTTATCGATATATCTTTCCCTGTAAAATGGTATTTTTAATTCCACCCATCGTCTGCCAATTGAAAGCGGATAAGTAAAGACTTTTCTTGGAATTTGATAATATTGCAAAGTATCAGTTTGAATTCCGGTACTCTTCATTAAATTATATGAAGGAAGAACTCCAAGAGATTTAAATTCATTTGTGGTGAAATATTTTTTGCCGCTAATTTTAGGTTCAACCGGCTGTGAAGAACCGGCTGAATGGTATGCAATTGCAAATAATCCGGAATCAGCATTTAGATACCAAGTCCTCTGAATATTTTTTGGCGTTTGCACTTCATAGCTTTCAAAGATAGTAAGTTTACTGTAATCACCGGCAGATTGATCAACAGCTTCAATTTTTACTACGGTATTTCCCAAATCTACTGTATCGGGATTTTGCAGATGACCCGACGAATCATATAATTCTATAATATTTTTAGTGTTATATTCCCATTCATATTTCTGTTCGGCAGGATATTTTTGATTGGTTTGTCCTGGATCAATTATTGTATTTTTACAGCCGGAATATATAAAACCGGCAAGCAATAAAATTAAGATCTTTGTTTTCATATTTTCCCCTTTTTTATCTTAATATCAAATTTATAACATTTTATTTGAACATAATAGAAGGCTTTTCGGATTGCAGCAATTTTATTATACGTAAACAATTTTGAGTTAAATCTAGAGCTTCCGGATTTGCGCCATGGATTTAATTGTTCGTTTTTTTTTATATTTGTAACACTTAAAAAAAAATGATATGAAAAGATACGAAAAACATATTTTTATCTGCGAAAATAAAAGAAGTCCGGATGATCCCAGAGGCTGCTGTGCAGACAAAGGAGGCTCAGAATTAAAAGCATTATTCAAAAAACGGATTAAAGAATTAGGTTTAAAAACCGAAGTGAGAGCAAATACTTCGGGATGTCTCGATGCGTGTGAATTTGGTGCCAGTGTTGTTGTTTATCCCGAACAAGTTTGGTATGGTGGTGTAAAATTAGACGACGTAGAAGTAATTCTCCAAGAGCATATAATAAACAATAGACCGGTTGAAAGATTATTTATAAAACATCCAAAATTTAATAAAGATGACGTCAAAATCTGAGAAAATACAAGCGAATAAAATATTTTCTCTTTTAAAAAAAGAATATCCGAAGGTAAAGCCTGCTTTAAATTTTAAATCTTCGTTTGAATTATTAATAGCAACCATCCTATCGGCTCAATGTACAGATGAAAGAGTTAATATTGTGACGAGAGCGCTTTTTAAAAAGTATAAATCTCCCCGAGATTATATTAAAGTTCCTAATGAAGAACTGGAAAAAGATATTTACTCCACCGGGTTTTACCGCCAGAAAGCGAAAAGTATAAAAAATTGCTGTGGGGCTCTTATTGAAGAACATAACGGAAAAGTACCTGCTGACTTCGAACTATTAAACAAATTACCGGGAGTTGGAAGAAAAACGGCATCGGTGGTGGCTGGTAATGCTTTCGGAATTCCATCTATCGCAGTAGATACTCACGATCAGCAACTGGCGGAATTCCGGGCGGCCCAGGCGGCTCGGTAAATGAAAACTCCTTTTGGCATGCCTTCCCTATCCCACGGGATTACCTTGGTTGTGTTATTGGATCTGGCTATTCTCTTAAGAACCCTACGCACAATGATCTTTGGGAAGGTGAGGTAAGGCGTAAAGCTGAAGCAGGCTTATCCCAAGGCCCCGATCCTCTTCGGGCCGATGCCGGTTTTGCCGTGCCCGCCCTCTACAGCTATCTGGAAGGCCAGCCCGAGACCCGCCAGGTTATCGGTTTCATCGCCAACAGCCGGCTCTTGGCAGAGACCACGCCGCTTCTAGCAAAGGCGCAACGCCAATACCAGGAGACGGGGGAGAAACAACGGCTCTTCACCGCCTTCAGCTACCAGGCGGAATCCTGGAACCAGCCCCGCCGGATCATCGCCAAGGTGGAGTATACCCGCCTGGGCGCCAATCAGCGCTTCGTGGTCACCAACTTGAGCCGCAACCCCCAGTTTGTCTATGACGACATCTACGTGCTCCGGGGCGACGTGGAAAACCGCATCAAGGAACTGAAACTGGAAATAGAGGCCGATCGCCTGAGTTGCCATGGCTTCCTGGCCAATCAGTTCCAGCTGCTGCTACACCGCCGCCTATTGCCTGTTT
>CAVVVS010000012.1:0-3892 GCA_963751355.1 uncultured Ignavibacteriales bacterium
GATTTCTATCTTACCGAAAGATTATTAAAAAAATAATTGTGCCTTCCTGCATTCAAGAGTATATTTTAACTGCCTACCAACAATAGGCAATTTAATTATACTAAAAATATTTAGGAGTACTATTATGAACTCTAAATCTCTCGAAACAAAAAGGCACTTTATAAATGGCAAAACCATCATCGGTATTGATCCAGCTAAGAAAAAGCATCAAGCCATTATCATCGATCCCGTTGGTGTACCCATCGGGAATACTTTCAAATTTAACAATAGTTTTAATGGTTTTCACCTGGAACTTTTCCATAAACTTAATTCATATATCTCAGAACTTTCTCCGGATAATGTTGTATTCGCTGTTGAGATCTCCATTAACCTTTGGCAAAAACTCTGCTGCTTCCTTTCTGATAAGGGTTTCACTGTCCTTATGGTTAGTCCTTTGTTTACTCATCATGAGAGACCTAAGATAAATAACAACTTCTCACGCACAGACCCTAAAGATGCACTGGCTGTTGCTAACTGTGCCAGGCAAGGCTATTTTAACTTCTACCGGCAGTATCCCTCAAACCAGAATGCCATGCACCGCCTTAGTATTACTTACGATAAACTTAAAGTACATATCACCCAAACTAAGCAGCGCATTCGTTCTCAAGTTGAACTTATTTTCCCGGAGTTTATCAATGCATTGGACATTGATACCGATTCTGCTAGGTATCTTCTCTCAAAATATCTTTCTCCTAAGGATTTCCTTGGGATGAATCTCTTTCTTGAAGTACCCGAACTTATGAAAGTCTCCGGGCGTCAGCACGGTGAAACTACTCTCAAAGCTCTTAAAGAAGCCGCAAAACAAAGTATTGGTATTAAACTTACTGATCATGAACTTCTATCCGAGAGAATTACACTCAACTGCTGGCTGGGAGAATACATATTACTTAAAGAACAAATTAAATACCTCTTAGATCAGCTTATTGCTTTTGCTGAACAAACTCCTTATTTCAGTATCATCTCTTCCCTTAAAGGCATCTCCGATATTACTGCCGCTAGGTTTATTTCCGAGTTGAGAGACTTATCTTACTTTGACCATTACAAAAAGATAGAAGCTATCAGCGGTATTAACCTTAAACTCTCTCAGTCCGGACAATATACCGGTTACCGTTGAATTACTCACATCGGCAACCATAGACTCAGGGCCATTATTTACAGTATGGCCGAGGAAACAAAGAACCATATTCCCGAAATAAGGATACGTTACCTAAAGCGCCAGATGAAACAGCCAAGATACCGGAAAAACGTTATTGCTGTCTCCAGCAACATGCTTAAACTTATCGTTGCTCTTATAAAACAAGAACATAAATATGAATACAAAGAAGAAAAACAAAAACAGCTGCTGGAGCTTGAAGCTAAGTACAAAGAATTTAAGGAAAAAAAGAAATATAAAAAGTCAGCTTAAGTAAGGACCGTTTGTTCTTTCTCATATATATTATTTAACATGTCTGCTGCCAGGCAGCTTAAACTCATAAGTATAAAGCAAAAAGTTTCGGCATATATCCTTTTATATTTAAGGAGCCTTGGATGACTGCACGCTTAGCCGCATAAGAGGTCGAAAAAATACCGGCGCTCTGACTAACTGATAAGGCAGTCGTCCCGGTTCCTCTGGATCGAATAAGATAATTTGTATAACACTAAATCATATATTAGTAAACGGAAGTAAGACTGGATCAGAGGCATTGGTAAGCCGGGACAAATCATCAAGGTAACTTTTTCAAAAAAAATACTAACAGGATAACTATGCCTAAACTCACGGGAAGGTACGTTCACTTTTTAGCTTTATTGATTACCCTATAGCAATTTTTCAAAGAACTTTTAGCAAAAGGTCAATCTTTTTTCTCTTGTATCGCAGCAAGTAGGCGTTGTGGCTAAGGCGCAGCCCAGAACAAGAATGCCGAATAGAACCGCAACTGCCGATGATTATGCAAACCGTGTGTAAATTTTTTCGTACACACGGTTTGCAAGTTTATTAATTAGAACGTCTATTTTTAACAAGTTAGCCAAAACGGAACGACCAACTTTAAAATTTGTAAATTGCCGAGTGCGAAAATGCTGTCGCCTTGAGCCACTGGTTATACAACGTTTTAAATAATTTCTAAATCTTTCAACTCTAGTTTGATTTGTCTAAATACCTCGTTAATATTTTGATAAAATCTCTTTTGAATAATACCTTGAAAGTTCGAAAATAACATTTGGGCGGGCTTGAAAATATTTTTCATTATTTTTTTCTATAATATCATCTGGAGTAAATATTGCAAAAGCATAACAGCATTGTTCCGCATAGTATTCAAATTTTTCAATAATTGTCATACCTTTATCAGGTTGTTCTTGAAGGATAATTGGATTTAAATGCAATTCATCTGAAATAATAGATTTCAATTCTCTCCATTTTGCTTCATTGCTTCCATGTATAATAAAAATATTTTTATTGTTTGATATATTTATGCCTTCCTTCTTTTGTTCTTGGGATAGAGATTGCTCGTATTTCACTAATTTATTATATGATCTATTTTTAATTCTATCGAGAACATCATTAAGACTATTAATATTTCCTTGCAAAAATATATCTATATGTTGTTTTGACTCTAATTTAAAATATAAATCAACAGGATGCATACCATCGGGAAGCGTATTTCTCTCAAGATTCATTTTTAAACTATTAATCCTATTTTCTATTGATGAAACAGATAGTCCAATCACATAATTTTTTGGTGGAGCCGATGGATTATTTGGATCAATTTGATGAGCACTTCTAATCCTTATATATTCTTCTAAAAAATTATTCCATTGGTTTTTACTTTGGTCAGTTCCATACTTTTTTACTATTTCAAGATAGTTCTGTTTTTTTAATTCTTTATTTTGTGAAAGCTCTTCATACTCAGACATATTATAATACAACCAAATAATTTCATCGACATCTTTAAGATGAGTTGCTATTCTATAACATCGGCTTACAATTACCGAAGTTTTGATTTGGTTATCTTCAATATCTCTTAATGTATCCTCTAACAATTGAATTAGATTCATATTTTATTTTCACTATTAGTTGTATAACGGGGCATTTAACGCGCCGCCCAAATTAAACGCTTTGAATAGAAATTATTTGCCAATAACCTAATTTACGATCGCTAAGTCCGGGTACTTTGGACAAGTTTGCCGAAACGTAGCACTTTTGCCGAGAATATTTGAATTTGCCGAACGCGATATCGCGGTCGCGTTGAAATGCATTGTTATATGCTTTTTTATGGATAGTCAAAGCCAAATTCTATCTTAATCAATTTCTTATCTAAAAATGTATAGTTGCCAAAATAGCTAGGCATATTATAATATTCTAAAAATTTACTCTTTTTTAAATTAGATAAACGATATTTTAAAATTGTTTTATTTTTATATTGTTGTTCTTTAAAATTCGGTCCTAAAATATTTTTTAATTCATTGATACTCATTCCTATCGATAAGCCTTTATATGTTCTAAATTTCTTTATTTTTAGTAATGCTTTATATCTTTCTTTTAAATTATGATCAAATCTTAATACTTTAAATTCATCAAATGTATATTTATATGAACCAGGATAAGTGACTAAAACTAATAATTCTGTTGAATCATTATTTATATAATTTAGGTGTGGGAGACTATTTGCATCTTCTAATTCATCAAACGATTTACTTGATATTTTTAATATCGTCTTTACATTTGTAGTATCAGAAATCATAATTCCATTCACCCCAAGGTCTACTTCTTTTGGAATATCAGTATGTATATTTTGCGAATAAATTTTGAATGATAATATTATTAATGCAGTAAATAATAAATTTAATTTTTTCATTTTTCTTTTACGCTATTATTTGC
>CAVVVS010000013.1:0-3898 GCA_963751355.1 uncultured Ignavibacteriales bacterium
ATTACAACTGCAAATCCATTTTTGTTTCTTTATTGCATAAAAAATGTTTTTGAATTAAATTATTTACCTGGCAGTCATGGTCCATACCACGACTGGATTTTTTTATTAAGTTCTAACTCATTACTGTCACAGAATGGTCCGTGACAGCCAGGTTAATTGTATATAAAAGTTAAAAAGAATTTCAGAAACTTCTAAAGTCTAAGGTAAAAATGTATATCAAATGGATCGAATGCGAAGTAAATGAAGATCAAAAAGAAAAATTTTCAGATGCACAAGAGAAATGGGATGAAACAAAAGAGGCTGATGGTTTCATTGCACAGGCAGGCGGCTGGAATTTAAAGAATGAAAATGAAGCATGCATTATTTCCTTCTGGGAGAGCGAAAAATATTTAGACAGCTTTATGAAAATTTTACACGATAAAATTTTTAACAGCAATAAACAGGCAGAGACTTACAATAAAATATCCATCAATTATTTCAATGAAGTTCTATCAATGGAAGGTGAAACGGGTTTACTTAAGGCAGCCGTTAAAAACAGTGAGCTGTTGAGAACGGCAGATTGTTATGTAAAGCAGGATAATACAAATCATTTTGAAAAAGTTCAAAGAGAAGTTTGGCTTCCTGGTGTGCATGATTCGGAAGGAATGCTTGGAGGAATGTTTTCAAGAGATAATAAAAATAATTTCAGATATTTTGTTTCTACATTTTGGGACAGCATAATAAACCATACAAAATATACGCAAGATAATCTGCCGGATTTAAAATTAAAAGCCGGTGTTGATGGTGATACAACTAAAGTAATAGGCAGAAATATACTTTTAGTTGATTCATGGAGAGTGAGTAAAGATTAGTGATTATGTAAATAAGACAGGCAAATACCATGTTTGGAAGTAATTAGGTTTCAGAAGTACCTCTTAAAAAAGTATTTCCAATATCGTGGAAATCACAGTCTTGAGATTCTTGCTTGTCTGGGAATGAAAACCCGGCATTCGTATAACTTCGGTAGATTGATCAAAAATATTTCTTAATCACTTCGGCTATTCCGTCTTCATTATTTGATAATGTAATTTCATCTGCAACAGCTTTTACTTCCTCTTTTGCATTTCCCATTGCAATTCCCAAACCGGCATATTTTATCATCTCTACATCATTATAATTATCGCCGACGGCAATTGTTTCGGAAACATCTATATCCATTTTCTCATGAAGAAACTTAATAGCACTTCCCTTTGAAACTCTGTTTGCAGTGATTTCCAGGTATGTATCTTTTGAGCGGTAAAGATTCAAAACGCCTGGATTATTTTTGTTTATATAATCAACCAGCTGATCTATATTTTGTTTATTACCCATGCACATGATTTTGTGCATATCTGCTTTTGCTCCTAGACCACTGGAGAAAATATCATCCATAACTATTATTTCTGGTTTTGTTCTTGTGTTCAATATTTCCCTGTTAGCCCAATAATCCAATGCTTCAACATACCATTCATCGTTTCTGTACAAACCGATATGAACACCGGCTTCTTTTGCTCCCCGGTAAACCGATTTTACAACATCTGCCGGTATTGTTTCGCTTAAAATGATTTTAATATTTCCTTTCTCATCATAATTTTCAACTATCAGCGAACCGTTGCAGCAAATTAGAGGAGCTGAAATGCCGGCTTCATCCTGAAGATGCTTCATTGCTTTCGGCATTCTGGAAGAAACCAATACCACAGGGATATTCATATTAGAAATTCGTTTTATCTGTTCTTTTACAGCGGGTGTCATTTGACGTTCTTTGTTAAGCAATGTACTATCTATATCAGTGAATAATATTCTATATTTGCCTTCGGATGAAAATTCATTTTGTTGTGTTTTAAAATTTCCTTTAGAATCATTATGCATGTGCTAAGTTCTCTTCCTCGTCTTCTTCTTTTATTTTATTTCCGATTAAGTCCATTATTTCGTTACTAAACTTGATTAAAAAATCCAGTATTTTTTCCGGAGTTTCAAAATTATTTTGTATTACTAACTTCATTACTTCTTTTTGCTGGTTGAACTTAATCTTGTTTTTATATTGGTCCATTATGAAATGCATCATTTCAATGAATTGGTATTTGTAATAATCTTCTTTTTCTCCTTTTGGAAGAATTAGAAAAATATTTTTTCGTTGGATAATTACCCTTTCGAACAAGGCATAAGAAGCATACAGCTTTAAACTTGCAGCTGCTATTAATCTTTTAACGATAATCGGTAAAGGACCAAACCTATCTTCCATTTCCTCGGCGAGTTCTTCGAGCTCCTTTATTTTTTTGATTGAATAAAGTGCAGTATAAAAATTTAATCTATCCATTTGATCCGGCATATATTCAGGAGGGATTCCGATTTCAAAATAAGAATCTATGGTTGGATCGGAGCGTTCCTGCTGTTTCGGTAAATCTTTGAATACATCCTTGAACTCCTGGTATTTTAGTTCTTCAACCGCCTCATTTATTAATTTGACATAAAGATCAAACCCTACATCGTTGATAAACCCTGTTTGTTGGGTGCCGAGTAAATTGCCCGCTCCCCTAATCTCAAGATCGCGCATAGAAATATTGAAACCCGCTCCAACATCGGTAAACTCTTCTATAGCCTGCAATCGTCTCAAAGCTTTTTTACTAATTCCTTTTAGTGATGGAACGATAAAATAAGCAAAAGCCTGCCTGGTTGAGCGCCCGACCCTTCCTCTTAATTGGTGAAGTTCAGCAAGCCCGAAACGATCTGCTCTGTTCACAATTATTGTGTTAACATTCGGTATATCGATTCCGGACTCTATTATTTTTGTGGATATAAGAACATCGAACTTTTTGTTTAGAAAACCGTGAATAACATTTTCAAGTTGTGAAGGTTTCATTTGTCCGTGTGCAACCGCAATGCGAATATCCGGGATATATCTTTGAATGTAGGCTGCAAGTTTGTCGATTGATTGAACTCTGTCGTGCACAAGATAAATTTGACCGTTTCGTTTAAGTTCGTTCATTATCCATTCTTTTATTTTGATAATGTCAAAAGTTGAAACAGTAGTATAAATAGCTTGTCTGTTCGGAGGCGGAGTTGCCATAACCGAAAGATCTCTTGCACCCAAAAGCGAAAGATTAAGGGTACGCGGAATAGGAGTTGCTGTTAGTGTTAAGGTGTCTACGTTCAACTTTAAAGAACGCAATTTCTCTTTAGCCATCACCCCAAAGCGGTGTTCCTCATCGATTATAAGTAAACCAAGATCTTTAAACTTAATATCTTTTGAAAGAAGTCTGTGTGTACCTACCACGATATCGACATTTCCTGTTTCAAGTTCTTTTAAAATTTCAGTCTGCTCTTTCCTGGTTTGGAATCTTGAAAGTGCTGCAACTCTAACCGGGAATTGGGTTAGTCTATCCGTAAAAGTATTGTAATGCTGCTCGGCTAATATTGTAGTAGGTACCAGCACCGCTGCCTGTTTTCCTTCTTGAACCGATTTAAATGCCGCACGGACTGCAACTTCAGTTTTACCGAAACCAACGTCACCGCAGACAAGCCTATCCATAGGGTTTTCTGCTTCCATATCTTCTTTTACTTCTTCGGTAACTTTTTCCTGGTCGGGAGTATCTTCATACTGAAACGAAGCTTCCAATTCCCTCTGCCAAACCGTGTCCGGATTGAATTGATAACCTTTGGTAGCTTTTCTTTTTGCGTAAAGTTCAATCAATTCTCGTGCAGCTTCTTTAATTTTTTTCTTTGCTCTGTGTTTTGTATTTGCCCACTCGTTAGTGCCCAGGGTTGAAAGCGTCGGAACAAGGTTGTCGTTGGATGAGTATTTTTTTACAAGCGTCAGGTAATTAAGATTAACATATACCACACCGCCTTCATGATAAAGAATTTTCATCGATTCCTTGTA
>CAVVVS010000014.1:0-83894 GCA_963751355.1 uncultured Ignavibacteriales bacterium
GGTATAAAAAGAAATGAGCGTAATTAAAGTTGTTAACACATCAAACCGAAAGTAAATTACCATTAATAGGATACCAATTATTGTTTCCAAAAGTATTCCTATAAAAACAGGATGTATATTATTTGAGTTTACAATTCCCCAAATAACCGCAGCGAGTAAGACCAATGTTAGCGGAGAGTTAATTCTTTTCCTTAAACCTGAGACAACAAAATTGAAATAAATGGTTAATAAGAATAGCGATGAATAAATATACTTGTTTAATATACTTACGGCAGGGCTGTAAGAATTAAAGAACGAAAGCAAGTCGGATTCATAACCAACGCTCCAAATACCTCTTAAATTTTGAATAAAAAATAAAAGAAGCAGCCAAATAACAGTTAGACCAAAACCGCCGCTTAATCCATTGAATATACTTTCACCGACTTTAGAATGCATGAAATAGCCGTTTGTAAGTAAATCGATTGAAAGGAATTTCTCATTCCAAACTTCACGGGTAACGGATTCACTTGCGGACCAAGTAAGAAATATTGCCGCGGCGAACATTAGTGGCCCGAGTAATAACGGTATCATCATTCCCCATCTAAATCTCCCCCCAATCAAAGTAAAAAAGTGAAAACCGAATGAAAGGAAGACTATCAGGGATATGACAAATGCCAGTTTGAATCCAATTTCCGATGCTTTTATTTTTTTATAAGCAATAAAAAATAATAGGATAAACACTATAACAAAGAATATTATTTGAGAAGTCGTTTTGAATGTCTGGGAATTATCGACAGAATAAATCGGGGGTATTTTATAAGTTAGTTTAAATTTGGAAACCACTGAACCGGAAACGGTGATGTTCATTTCAATTTTATCTTTTATATACGAAGAATTTCCCGTCCATATATATTGATAATCAGTTCTTTTCGGTAATTCCACTTTCCTTTCAATCTTAAAATCGTATTCCTCATTAGAGCCGGAAATGAAAGAATAATTTGTAAGCTTTGATGTATCTGGAATTGTATTATTTTTTACAGTGAGATTATTTATGGTTCCGAACCGTGAAATAAATTCTCTAACAATTTTCCTAGCTTTGTCCTCACTAACCGTAGGTAAAGCTGTAGAGTCGGGTATATGCCGTGAAAACTCCAGAAGATTGCCGTGATTGTCATAGACAACTGTTAATTTATTATTATCCGGCTGTTGATTCTCAGAACTACTTCCCATCACGATCCTGATAGATTCGGGTTTCTGCCAATCAACCTGCCAATAAAATCCCGGCAGATAATTCCTGAGCAATTCATTCCCTTTTTTAAATCCGGAATCGTGCTGCACTTGTCTTATTAAAGCTTTGTTGGATTCAAGATTTGCTGTCGCTTCAAAATCTTTTGTAGATATGCCTAAATCATTTACCAGTTGTTCGGCATGCTGCTTTACTTGCTCTTTATCATAGGTCATCTTAAGTCCTCCTAAAAAATGAACATCTTTATAGGAGGATATAAAAACAAATAAAGCTACAGAGAAAATTATGGCGAAAGAGATTACAACTTTAAATTTTGACATTATTTACTTTTCCTTAGCTCAATTGTGTTCAGAACTATTATGCATAATAAGAAAAAATATTTTATTATTTAAAAAAGCCATAATAAATATTTTTAAAAAATAATTTTCACCTCAGTATTTAGACTATACGAATATATATAAGTTCAATGCATTTGCCAAAATAGATTTCTAATTAAAAGAGAAAAATTGATGAACATAGGTAGAAATAAAAGTAACGGCAAATATCGGTGATAGATTTACAGCAATAAATCGTTTACCGCTGACAGTACCTCACAAAATTGAATTCGATTTTTTATAGTTGATTCACGTTTCAATTAAAAAGTTTAAACAAATTTTATTTTAAGTAATATGCAATTTAATAACTAATTTATTATGCCTTAAAATTGTTATTTATCGACTCACATTTGTAAAAATTTATGTTGGCTTCATTGCCGATGAAAAACGGTATATATTTTACGGTTGATTCTTTCTAACATAATTAAAAATATTTGGGAAAAATTATCTTTCGAATCCATTCAACTACTGTTTAAAGTTTCGGAACGTCATGTTTTAAATTTTTTAATTTATGCTGCTTCATATGATTTTTTGAATTAAATTTATTCCACCTCAAATAGAATTTTAAAGAAATTCCGAAAAATGTTATTAATTTAGTATGGTATGTCAAAAATTGATGTTTACTACTTATATATTTAAACTAATATTGCAAATTTTTGTCTAGAATGAAAGGAATCACGAAACTTTCAAAAACCGGACATGTATATTAATGAGAGCATGTTTTTAATAGAGAAAGAATAAAATATTTGAAAAGGTATATAATAACATTCAATATATTTCTATTATTTTTGGCGGTTCTAGTTTTTCCCAGCCGTCTATTTGCCCAGGATTCAACCGAAAGTTTGGCTTTTAAAGATACGAAACCGGGGGTCCAGAGGAGATTGTTTTATCGTCCCGAACTTGCATATCAAATCTGGCAGCACTTTAAATTAATCCAAAAGGCAAATGAAGGCGATGTTTTGGCACAGCATGAATTAGGGTTGAGATACTTATTCGGAGAAGGATTCCCTGCGGATACTGTAAAAGCAGCATACTGGATAAAAAAAGCAGCCGATAAGGGTTTAGCTGCAGCTTGTTATAATTTTGGAATACTTCTTAACAACGGATGGGGAGTGAAATGGAATCCGTTTCATGCATTCAATTATTTTATGACTGCAGCTAAGGATGGGATGCCGCAAGCCGAGCAGGTTGTGGGATTAATTTATACCGATAACCTGATTGTAAAAAGGAATTGGAGTAAAGCTTATATATGGGTTAAGAAATCTGCTGAACAAGATTATAAGCCTGCTAAGACTATATTGGCAGAATTCAGAAAAAGAATAAACGTATCCTCGCTGGATACTGCTGCAGCAGATAAAAATATTAAAGAAAATCAGATTGTCACTTCCAACAATTCAATTAACTCTTCCCTCAACTCTACATTAGGACTTGTCTACATCGATTTCCATACATTAAGAGACACGGCTGCCAAGATAAATGATAAGTTATTAATCGAAGATCTCCTCCATCCGGGAAATGAAAAGCTTACTAAAGCGATGGGATTGTCGGATACCAAAGACTCTTCCTTTTCTTTTGATTCAACTTCTTTAGCATTGCTTCAAAAATTTGCAGAAAACGGAAGCCCTGAAGCTTTAACATTATTAGGAAGATTTTATGAAAAAGGGATTCATTTTAAACAGGATTTATTAAAAGCAGCAGTCTATTACATCCGGGCCATAAGGCTGGATTCACCGCGATCTCCGGAATTACTGTGGAATGTAATTCAAAAAAATAATTTTATTAAAACGCTGCAACAACTTGCCGGTCAAAAAAATCCCGCGGCAATGTTTACCTGGTATGGACTGCATATACTCGGCTTCGATAACAGTATTGTAGACCGGGATGCCATTAAATTGTTACAACAATCGGCAGATCTGAACTTCACACCGGCTGTAAATGAATTGGGTCTTGACTATTTCACGGGGAAAATTGTTAAACAAGATACAGCTAAAGCACGAGAATTATGGAACAAAGCAGAACGATTGGGATCTGCCGAATCAAAAGTAAGATTAGCAGCCGCAGATATTTTTTCCAAATCCAGCGATAATACTTTAACTGCAGCCATTGACACTTTAAAATCGGCAATTGATAAAGGCTCGGTATTAGCCCAAGCAACTCTGGCAAATTGCTACGAGTACGGAACCGGTATAAATAAAAGTATAGCAAAAGCAGTAAAATACTACCGGGTGGCAGCCGAAAGAGGAAGTCAATATGCATACGGTCAGCTAAAAAGATTATACGATTCGATTCGTCCTCCCGGCAAAGAGTTCATGGTTAATTAGTTTTTACATGTCCGGTATGCAAGGATTCAGTTTAGATTGTCCCCGGAGTAAAACTTAATTCAACATTGGTTTTCACATTATGCTGAATTATTTAGTGGTTCATTTCAATCTGTCTTTTAGATATTGTTGTATAAAGTAATTTTTTTAAAGATTAATATTATTGAAAACTTTCACATCAGATTTACTGCAAAATAGGTCCTTTGTTATTTCATAGGGGTCATCGGCTGAGGACTGTGCGATTATGGAACAAATCTTTTTGAATTGTGAAATTTGATACTTGTGCCAAAATGGTAAGTGCCTAAAAAAACTAATTTTGAATAACAAAAAACATGTCATTATAAAAAGATAAATTTTATTTGGATTGTTAATTTTTGAGATTTAGGAAAGCGTTAGACTAATTTATTCTTTTACACTCCTTCCATAATTATTTTACCTTTGCCGTATTGCAAACACATTACTCACCTGTAGGTTCAAGAGAAGAATCAATGGAATTTTTAAACGAAGGCTCTTTTACTTTCTGCAGTATTATCAGACCTGTCAAAAAGAAAAGACCTATTGCGAGTGCAGCAACCCGGTTATTTGATAAATCAGAAACAATCCCGTAAAACAACGGTCCAATTATCGCAGATGATTTGCCGAACAACCCATCATAAAAGCCAAAAAATTCCGCTTCCCTGGACTTAGGTGTGAGTAGAGCCATCAAACTTCTACTGCATGATTGAGATGAGCCTATCGATAAACCGGCTGTTAAACCGACAATGTAAAACTGGAAAACCGTCGTGACAAAAAATGCACCGACGACAACAAATACCCATATTATTAAAGTTATGGTAATAGTCTTTTTAGGACCTATATGATCCGATATTATACCAAAAATAAAAGAACCAATTACTGCTGTGCTTTGCACTATTACAAAAAAATAGATAATCTGATCATCATCCATTTTCAGAACGTTAGATGCAAATATTGACGCAAATGCGATTATAGTTATAATTGCATCGTTATAAAGAAAAAATGCCAGTAAAAACCTTGATACGGAAGGAAATTTACGTGTTACAAATAATGCTTTTAATGTTGCACCGCTCTTTTTCATCCCCTCTTTTATCAAACCTGTCTTCAACAAATTTGGTTTACGATGTTCACTAACAAACAAAAAAAGCGGAATTGAAAAGAATAAGAAAAATGCAGCAGCTACAATAAAAGAGAGCCTGATATAGAAATAATAATCGGAGCTCGTTTCGGGAGGAAGCATAAACCTAATGATAACCAGTACTGCAAGTGCTCCTACATATCCCATAGCAAAACCGTATCCCGATACTCTGCCGAAATTTTTCTTCTCTGTAAGATCCGGAAGAAAGGCATCATAGAATACTAGTCCCGATTCGAATCCTATATTTGCAAGGACAAATAAAATTATTCCCAAAAGGATGTCGCCCTTCATAACAAAAAACATAAAGGCAGTACAAATTATTGAAAGAGAGGTAAACATTAGGAGAAAACGCTTACGATTCCCTGATACATCCGCAATAGCGCCTAAAGGCGGACTTAGCATAGCAGAGATTATCATTGAGATACTAACAGCTAATCCCCAAAGCCAATTCTTACCGCCTGCAACATAATTGGAAAAATACTTGGAATATATTACGGTAACTATTATTACCGAAAAAGCCGTATTAGCAAAGTCAAATAAGGTCCAGAAGAAGATATTTACCTTAGACTTCATACTAATTATTTCTTCGGGAGATTTTTAGAAATACTTTCCTCTAACAATCCCCTACCGGTTTTGTCTAGCTTACCGCTTTCTTTTAGTTCGGAAAGAATTGCATCCAGAATACCATTAATAAACTTCCCGCTGCCTGCGGTACTGTAAATTTTTGCAATCTCAATAGCCTCATTTATTGAAACCTTTGGTGGAATATCCGGGAAAAAAAGCAGCTCGCAGATTCCCATTCTCAACAAGATTTTATCGATTAGCGCAATCCTGTTCATTTCCCAATTATCCACACGTCTCATGATATTTTTATCAAGCTCATCCTTATGAATTAATACCCGGTTTACCAAATTATTTGCAAATTCTTTATCAACTTTCTCCGGTACATCGGAAAGAATACCGTCTGAAAGTGCCGATAAAGATTCACGATTCAATTCATAAGCATATAATATTTGCAGAGTTTTTTCTCTTACTGTTCTTCTTTTATACATTTGTGTCATAATGAAGATTCACCAAATCAATTTTATTTAATAATATTACATTACAAAAATATCAAATCATTTTTTAATTCAAACTTATCTTCCGTACAATTCTCCCAAACGACCGGAAAATGCAGAATGACTACTGTAAATACTGCTGATTCTTCCTACGTGTTGAAGTCTCTCTTCCGCTATCTTATTTGATGCTTTGTATGTGGGGATATTTTCATTTTTCGAAGTTTCCAGGATACGGAAAATTATTTCGTAAATATTTTCGGCTTGATTCAAAGCACGTTCCTGATGGTAACCTTCCAATTCGTTAGCTACATTTATTAATCCGCCTGCATTTATAACATAATCGGGAGCGTATAAAATATCTTTTTCTAATAATTTTGGTCCGTGAATTTTTTCATCTAGTAGTTGATTATTTGCACCGCCGGCAATTATTTCAGCATTAAGACGTTTGATCGTATCGTCATTTATTATGCCGCCTAATGCATTCGGCGAAAATATGTCCATTTTAACATCGTAAATTTCTTCAGGTTTTACCACTTCAGCTTTTACTGTCTCCAGTACATTATTGACCTTGTTGTCTTTAATATCCGTAATATAGATTTCCGCACCTTCCTTATTAAGATGCTCGCATAGATACTTGGCTACATGCCCGGCACCTTGAACGGCAATCTTTTTACCTTTCAGAGAATCGTTTCCCCATTTAAATTTAGCACAAGCTTTCATACCTACATAAACGCCATAACCTGTAACGGGCGATGGGTCACCCGAACCGCCGAGTGACTTTGAAATACCGGTGACATATTTAGATTCCATTCTAACATATTCCATGTCTTTTACAGATGTACCGACATCTTCAGCCGTAATATATCTTCCGGCGAGACCGTCAACAAATTTTCCGAATGTCCTGAAAAGCAGCTCATTTTTTTGAGTCGAAGAATCACCAATAATAACGGCTTTACCGCCGCCGAGATTAAGGCCCGCTACTGCTGCTTTGTACGTCATTCCGCGCGATAATCTAAGAACATCTTTTAACGCATCCTCGTCATTGACATAATTCCACATTCTGCAGCCACCAAGAGCCGGACCGAGAGTAGTGTTATGTACTGCTATAATTGCCCTAAGGCCTGCTTCTTTATTTGAACAATATACTATTTGCTCATGACCAAATTCTTCCATCGCTTCAAATTTATTCATTTTTTTCTCCCTGTATTTCATTTATAAAGCAAAAAACCAAAATATTACCAAACCGGTACTTTCCCGTAATTCGTAATAAATTCGATTTATTAAGCTTAAGTTAAAGTATGATGCCGAAACGGCAACTCTGATATTATAGAAAGCACTGATCTCCTTTACCCTAACCAAGTGATACCTATCGGAAACAATAACAACGCTATCAATTCCCTTTTTGTGCAGAAGATGATTTTTAATAAAACGGATTTGTTCATTCGTCGAAGTGGTTTTATTTTCTAGCCAAACGTCCGAAGTATCAATACCTTTAGCTTTTAAATACCGGTAAGCAACTTCAGCTTCACTTAACTCACCCGGTGCATTACTTCCGGTTAATTGTATTTTGTCAACATAACCGTTTTTATATAATTCATATGCTTTTTCTGCTCTTGAAGACAGGCTGGGACTCGGAGTATTATGTGACCAAACTGCTGCGCCAAGCACAACAGCAACATTTTTGTGGGTTTTGTTTTTGTCAAAATTAGAAGGGGTTGATTTTTTTACAAACATATATAAAACAGTAAATACTAATAGCAATACAACCAGAATCAGTGAACCAAATATTGCTTTCCCCAATAGTGATTCCCGAACGTTAAATATTTTCAGCAATAATACAAATATAAAAACAAATTGAATAAACTGGTAAATAATAAAAAGTACACCAGTAAGTACCATTTTAATCGGATGCTCAAAAAGATAGACATCAGGGAGTGATATTGTTGTTTTTGTGCTTGCTGTTCCGAACAGTAAAAATAGTGTCATCAACCCGGCTAGAAGAAATAATGTGGAAGAATGAACGGAAACTTGTTTAAAACGGTTAATGATAAGCAGCAAAATTAATAAGGCATAAAAAATAAAATTTAAAAGGTTACCGATGTAGAAAAGATTAAAGTTATTTAACGGTAAATTCTGGTTAGCGTATTTAAAGTTAATAAGAAGATATAAATCAACAAAACAAATAATTATTACTATTATCGAAGTTAATCCTTTATTTCCCCTTTTATTTTTTTTTAAAGACATGATCGTTTTTTAATTAAGGTATTGCTAAATCAAAATAGATTTAAATTGTATTGAAATAATTCGTTTTATGCGGCAGGTTTGTTTGTAAAGGCTACTTGATAAAAACAAAATGGATTTCCTCAAAAAAGTATTTAATCTTATTAAAAAGTTTAATTTTTTAATGTGCAACAAGACCTTTTTAGATATGCCCCATAAATAAAAGTTTCATGTAACTAATTTCGCATAACAAAATTAGTTAAAAGAGAGTTTGTCCGCAAGAAGGAACCGGTAAAAGTATAGAAATAAAAAAAGCGCCTAACTTAAGGCGCTTTGTATTAAATGGTTTTGCATTACAATTAGAATTTAATTCTGCAGTTTGAAAACAACAGGAATTGCAACCTGAACGTTTACAGGTTTCCCTCTCTGTTTTCCGGGTTTAAATTTGGTTTGTTCAACAGCTTTTAAAGCTGCTTCATCACATCCTGCACCAATACCTTTCATAATAACCGCTTTAGTAACATTGCCTTCCTTATCTACAAATGCTTTAACGAATACTCTTCCTTCAACACCGGCTCTTTTAGCAATTTCTGGATAAACAATTTTGCTTTGAATTGCCGCAATTCCGCCGATCGGTTGTGGCATTTCTTCAACGGCAACAAAATATGTAGGTTCTGTGTCCTTCTTCTCTTCTTTCGGAGGAGGAGGCGGAGCGGAAACATTAGCATTTACGTCAAGCTCTGTTGATTGAATATTAACATCATTTAAAACATCTTCAGACGGAGCTGCAATAGGGATTGCGGGTTTCGGTGGTGGTGGAGGTCTTGTTTCCTGCCTGGTTTGTTGCACATCTTCAACTTTGAACAAATCCTGTGAGGATTGTTTAATTTCCTTTGCGGGTGCTAAATGCGGAAAAAATTTGAAAGCAACAATTAAAAGCGCCAATGAGATGATTAAACTAATCTCGTAGACTCTTTTATATTTTGCCCGCAAATCAGCTTTGAAATACTTTTTGAGTGCCATTTAAGATCCTCTCCAATTAAGAGTTTTTATTTAAAGCAAATTAAAATATGAACTTTGTTTTATCAATTCTACTATTTGTACTCTAGTTTTTATTAGAGGTTCCAGGATTTTCCGTAAATTTTATTAAAATTATCTGTTTCTACAAATATATCAAAATAGCGGTTCAAATATAATAAATATTTTAATTTTCTCTTGGTTTATAGCCGATTTTTTTGAAAAAAAATGTCACAATTAATATTCCGATAGATGCACCGATAAAATCAGCCGACCAATCTAAAATATCACACGATCTTCCAGGTATAAATAATTGATGCAGTTCATCTAGTGCCGCATAAACGGAAATTACGGTTAAAGCTGCCAATGCAAAATGTTTTTTAATTAAAAAGTATTTATCCTGAAACATCATTGAAAGTGATAAAAGTACGGATAATATTCCGTAAGCCGTAAAATGCTCAGTTTTATCACCAATGCCAGTCTTCGGTAAATCTTTACCGGGCAAAGTGGTTGCTATAAACAAGATTAACCAATATATACCAAGAACTACATTAATCAGTTTAGCTTTATTATTACCGGTAAAATTAGACAAAGGACTTCCTTAAAAATTTAATTGCCTTTGGCAAATTACTTATAATATCCAGTGCAGTATATCCGAATTCAGTAAAATCTTTGACCAGTAAATCTGCTGCCAAACTGTGAATATATACACCTATTATAATAGCTGTTTCTAAATCTTTTTTCTGTGATATAAATCCCGCCAAAACACCCGTTAAAACATCACCTGTGCCAAATTTTGCCATTCCCGGATTACCTGTTGTGTTTATAAGGGCATCACTACCCGGTGTAAATATTATTGTGGGTGCTCCTTTCAATACAAGATAGGCGCCTGTTTCATTTACGAATTGACGGCCGAAACCTAATATATCTTCTTTTAATTTAGAACCCTCAATATCCAGCAAATTTGCAAACTCGCCATGGTGCGGAGTGAAAACAGAATTTTCAAGATTAAAATCTTTGTAACGATTACCGGAAAGGGCAAATATAGCATCAGCATCGATTACAATGTTTTTAAACTTGTGCTCTTCTATGATTTTTCTTACAGCAATTTGTGTGCTTTCCGCCCTTCCCAGCCCGGGACCGATTGCCGTTACATCGGCCCATTTCAGGCGTTCGCTTAACTCAACAACGTTTTCCTCTCTTAATATTTCACTCTCGTTATCTTCAAAAGCGTTGACTACTACTTCAGAAATATTCTTATGAATTAACTTCCTTACAGATTTAGGAAAACATAATATCGAAGCACCGGCACCAACTTTAAGAGTTGATTTTGATGTCATTGCTGCAGCTCCCGGGAAAGCGCCGGAACCGGCAATTGTCAATACTTTACCCGCAGTGTACTTGTTTGCTGTTTTTTTCTTCGATGGTAAATTACTTATAACATCTTCCGGTTCTATCAGATATTCATATGGTTTGAATCTATCGAAGAATGAATTGCTCACACCTATGTTACCTTTTATAACTTCACCGCAAGCGAAAGCACCGTCCCCGAAAAATAATCCTGCTTTAAATTCTCCCAGAGTAACAGTCAGATCTGCAACAAAAGATAAATCGGTGAATCCTTTGTCAGCATCAAAACCGGTAGGAATGTCTATTGCAACTTTGAACGCATTAGTTTTGTTGAAATTTTCAACTATAGTTTTATAAGGTTCTCTTAAGCTTCCTTTTGCCCCGGTTCCCAGCATTGCATCGAAAATAATACCGCTTTCAACAATATGCCTTAAATCCTTTACTGATTCATATTTTTTTATCTTTATATTGGTATTAGTCTGTGCAAGATTGCTTAATATATTAAAATTTATTTTACAATCATCCGACATCTCACTTTCACCGCCCGAATAAATAACGTTCACTTTGTACCCGTGATTAGCAAACTGCCGTGCGACAGCAAATCCGTCGCCGCCGTTATTTCCTTTTCCGCATATGAATCCGCAAAAACGATTTCTTTTTAAATGTGTTGTTTTTCCGATGACAATATTATAAATCTGCAGCGCTGCATTCTCCATCAGAACTATTCCCGGCATCCCCAGCTCATTTATTGCATAAGTATCTACTTGCCTAACCTGATCTGTGCTAAATAGAGGAATCATTTTCTATACATATATTTATTTAAAAATAATTAATAATTGAAATGTCTCATAATTAAAACATTACAACCCAATACAACTTATATAAAGCAGGTTAATTTTACAAGAAGGAATATATCAAATGTATAAGTGTACCCGGTGCAAC
This sequence comes from uncultured Ignavibacteriales bacterium, assembly GCA_963751355.1. Classification (GTDB taxonomy): domain Bacteria; phylum Bacteroidota; class Ignavibacteria; order Ignavibacteriales; family Ignavibacteriaceae; genus CAVVVS01. Next base: position 11,658 of record CAVVVS010000014.1, read on the forward strand.
ACCAATGGCAACAACCATTAACATGGAAATAACCACTGCTAGTAATCCGGTATTACTGTTTTGTACGGTAATTTCGGTTTCAGGATCTTTGAAGTACATCAACACGACTACTCTCAGATAGAAATAGACACTTATGACGCTGGAAAGTACACCTATTATAGCCAACCATGTTAAATGCGCTTGTATAGCTGCGATGAAGACATAATATTTCCCGAAGAAGCCCGCGAACGGCGGAATGCCGGCAAGTGAAAACATAAAGACGGCAAGTAAGCCGGCTAATAAAGGATTTCGTTTTGCTAATCCAACATACGAATCCAGAGTAAGATTGGTTTCACCTTTACCTTCGATGAGAGCAACAATACCGAAGGCACCAAGGTTCATGAATGTATACGCTGTTAAATAGAATATAACACCGGCAACTCCGTAATGATTACCGGCTGCGAGTCCGATTAACATATAACCTGCATGAGCGATGGAAGAATATGCCAGCATTCTTTTAATATTATTTTGAGATATTGCAACGATACTTCCGAACAACATCGAGAATACAGCAATAACCGCAAAATAAGGTTCGAAAATATTTTGCACCGCACTATTGAAAAGCACACCTAGTGTTACTATAATGGCACTGAAAGCAGCAGCTTTACCGCCGGTTGAAAATAGTCCGGCTACTGTAGTTGAAGAACCTTCATATACATCGGGTACCCACATATGGAAAGGGAACGCTGCTATTTTGAATGAGAACCCGATTAAGAAAAGCAGAATACCGGCTACAAAAATCAGTTCTCCTTTAAGATCGCCGAATCTTGATGCTATAACATCGATTGATGTTGTATGAGCAGCACCGTAAATCAGTGCGATTCCGTATACCAAAAAGCCCGTTGCAAAAGCTCCGAGCAAAAAATATTTTAATGATGCTTCATTTGCTTTCAATATCCTCCGGTTCATTCCCGCTAAGGAGTAGAAGCTCACCGACATAACTTCGAGACCGAGGAAAATGACGAATAAATCTTTGGCACCCGCCATCAACATCATACCCAGCACCGAAGTTTGAAGCAAAATATAAAACTCACCGAAATTAAATCCATATTTCTTCAAATAGTCCATCGATAGGAGCGTTACGAGGGCTGCACCGAAAGTGAAAATGAAGTAAAAAATATTAACAGTACCGCCGGTAGCAAGCATATTTTGTAAAACGATGGAAACCGAATTAACGGTTATAAGTGCATAAAAACCGGATGCCATTAAAATAATAACCGTGATCCATGGAAGAATGAGTTCACTTTTTTTCGAGTACATCTCAAAAATAAGAGTGATTAATATTCCGGCTCCTACTATTACAAGCGGTAAAATGTTATAAAATTCTTGAATGTTGTTCAGCATAATTATTCTATAAATAAAATGTCTTCGTCAGTTTTTTCAATAGTTAATTTGTGTTTCTCTTCAATATGAAGCGCCAATTTAAAATGATTTTCGGTATTAAAAATATCATCTTCTTTATCGACTGCAATAAGCTTAATAGTTTCATATTTGGTAACTACTTTACTTAAATTTTCATAATCTTTAAAGTAAAGTTCCGTAAAATGTTCCATTTCGTTAACATAAATATGTTTTGATGACGGAGAAAAATCCATCAGGATATCATCATTGATAATTGCTTTAAGGATATATGCCCTGAAGGGCAGTAATACCCTGTTCCCGTAATAAAGTCCGGTCAATTTCTTTTGCAAAGCATCTGATACTGTTTTCATATTTCAACCCTTTCCATAAAAAAATAGTAACCAAATTACAGTATAAATCGGGATTAATATAATTAATGAATATTTAATTATATAAGTAAAGAAACTTGGCATCTCAATTCCGGCTCTTTCACTAATAGATTTAACCATAAAATTAGGACCGTTACCGATGTAAGTGATAGCTCCGAAGAACACCGCAGAAACAGAGATAGCCCTCAAATAAATTAAATCGACGGAAACAAAATGCTGTACGTCTGCTTTTACAGTCACATTAAGAGCATATTTACCCATAGCCGCACTCAAAAAGTTCATATATGTCGGTGTATTATCGAGTACGGATGATAAAGAGCCCGTTGCCCAGTAAAAGACTCCTGCACTCAATTCATTTCCTAAAACATTAGCTTCATGTGCTATCAACTGCAGAGCGGGAACCATAGTAGCAAAAATGCCGATAAATAAATATGCAACTTCCTTAATAGGCTCAAAATCAAATTCGTTGTCCTTTAGTGCTTCGGAATCCGCAAACCTGTAAGATAAATAAACAACGGCAAACATTATTATTTCCCTGATACCGAACGGCAGAGGAGCTAAGCTTGGGACCCAGGGTATTACCATAGGATCTATAAATACTGCTACAATAATAATAGCTAAGAATATAAGATTTTTTACACCTTTAAATTCTATCTTTCCGGAATATTCCAGTTCTTTTTCATCCCCGTCCTTGTTCATCAGATCAAAAACATAAAAGACTAACAGGATAAGAATAAGAGCAGGAATCCAGATATACCAAACATTTTCAATCACCCAGAAGAATGGTACACCGCTCAAATATCCCAGGAACAAAGGAGGATCGCCGATCGGTGTTAATGCGCCGCCGACATTACATACTATAAATATAAAAAATATTATATGATAAGGTTTAATCCTATCTTTATTCATCCTGATGAACGGGCGTATCAATAACATGCCGGCTCCTGTAGTGCCGATAATATTTGCAATAATTCCACCGAATAATAAAAATATTACATTCACTAACGGCGTGGCTTTCTTATCTACTTTAATATGGATTCCGCCAGAGGCAACAAATAATGAAGCTAGTAATGCAATAAATGAAATATATTCGGTTAAAGTATGCAGAAGCGCATGATAATCTTTTAAATATGCCAGGTAATAAACAGCAACCACAACGCCGAGTAATACTGAAACTTTAGGATAGTGTTTTTCCCAAAAATGTTTGTAGAATAACGGCCCTGTGGCAATCATTACTAATAAAAGAAGAAACGGAATTATCATATATGGCGCGGGTAAAGCATGCTCTACTATTTCGGCATTGTTAGCATGAACCGCAGCGGTATCGGCTGCAGCATGTGCCGTTAAAGATGCACCAAAAGAAACAGTACTTAGAAAGAACAAAGAGAAAACTATAAATACAGGTAATATTATTTTGATTTTGCGAAACATAGCATTGTTCCTATTTCAAACTTAAGTTATGGGACGGTACCACCTGTTCAATAATTTTATGGGTGGATTTTGCCGATACATTCAAGAAAGTACTTGGATAAATACCTATCCAGACTATAAAGATGAAAATAGGAACGAGTACAAGAATTTCTCTTTTATTCATATCCTTCAACTCATTAAGTTTAGGATTCTTCACCTCGCCGAAAACTACTCTTTGATACATCCAGAGTAGATATACCGCGGCAAAAATTACTCCCGATGCAGCAATTATTGTAAACCACCAGCTTCCCAAAACAGGTGATTTAAATGAACCGAGTAATATTAAGAACTCACCCACAAATCCGTTTAATCCCGGTAATCCGATTGATGACAAGGAAGCTATCATTAAAAAGACAACATAAATAGGAACAATTTTTGCGATCCCACCGTAATCCGATATTTCCCGTGTGTGTGTCCTCTCGTAAATCATACCGACTAAGAGGAATAAAGCGCCGGTTGATAGGCCGTGATTGACCATCTGAATTACGGCACCCTGCATGGCTTCCTGGGTTAATGCAAAAATACCGAGCACTACAAATCCCAGGTGCGCCACAGATGAATACGCCACGAGCTTTTTCATATCAGTCTGTACCATTGCTACCAAAGCACCGTAGATAATTCCTATTACGGCTAAAACCGATATGTAAGGTGCGAAATGTATGGCAGCTTGCGGGAATAAAGGCAAACAAAATCTTAGCAAACCGTAAGTCCCCATCTTCAGAAGTACTCCGGCAAGGATAACGCTTCCGGCGGTCGGTGCTTGAACGTGAGCATCCGGCAGCCATGTATGCAGCGGGAACAGAGGAACTTTAATAGCAAAACTTAAAGCAAATGCTAAAAACATCCAGTTCTGAATATTAGATTGAACCGTTGGACCAATTTTGTAAAGCTCGATTAAATCGGATGAAAAATGGCCCAAAGGCGCGGACGCATAAACCACAAGCCAGATTATTGCAACGAGCATTAGCAGACTGCCGAACATCGTATAAAGAAAAAATTTAACCGATGCATAAATCCTTCTTGGTCCGCCCCATATACCTATAATAAAATACATAGGTATAAGCATTGCTTCCCAAAAGATATAGAATAGGAACAAATCGAGGGAAACAAATACTCCGAGCATACCAACTTCGAGCAGTATCATGAAAAATGTAAATTCTTTAACTCTGTCTTTTATGCCCGACCAGCTTGATATTAAAGTCAGAGGGGTAAGAAACGTAGTTAATAGAACAAGCAGCAGTGATATACCGTCGATACCCACATGATAACTTATGTGAAGATTTTCGATCCACACAAACTGATGCTGGAATTGAAATCCCGAAGCATTGAAATCGAAATTAAAAAACAAGAATAAAGAAATAATAAAAGTAATAAGTGATACAATAAGACCGTAATAACGGATTAAATTTTCTTTATCCTTTTTAAAAAAAAGGAGTATTAATCCTCCCACCAGAGGTGTGAATAATAAATAAGTAAGTAAATGACTATTTTCCATATTTTTATAAACTCAGAATTATCCAGAATAAAGCTGCTACAATACCGAGCATCATCACAAGTGCATAAATTTGTGCAACACCGGTTTGTATCTTTCTAATTTTGCTTGAAATACCGCCGATTAGGGATGCAACACCGTTTACAAAACCATCGATTAGTTTGATATCGGCAATTTTCCAAAGAATTACTTCGGAACCGCGAACGATAGGTTTGATTATCGCAGCTTCATAAATTTCATCAACGAAATATTTATTTAAGAAAAGTTTGTAAGTACCTTTAAATCTTTTGCTGTAACTGTCCGCCACTTTCGGATTTTTAAGATAAATATATCTCACATACCATATAGCTGCAATTGCCCCAACGACAGTAATCGTCATAAACAGAACTTCCTCAAAGTGCGTTCCGCCGCCCCCGTATGTTGTTAATTTGTCATGTGCATTTTTAAAGACCGGTTCAAGCCAGTTGGTAAATGCATTACCGCCCTCACCTGAAAATAACTCCGGTATCCCGATAAATCCTCCGATAGCAGAAAGCACACCCAGTACAATTAAAGGGATTGTCATAACTTTAGGAGATTCGTGCGGATGTTTATCATGTCCGAACCGTTCCTTCCCTTCAAATGTTAGATAGACGATACGGAAGATATAAAATGCCGTCAATAAAGCCGTAAAAGCACCGATGAACCAGTATGTAAAATTACCGTTAGCAAAAGAATCCCAAAGAATTTCATCTTTACTAAAGAAACCCGAGAAAGGCGGAATACCCGAAATAGCCAAGGACGCAATCAAAAACGTAAAATATGTAACGGGCATATATTTCTTTAACCCGCCGTAATTGCGCATATCCTGATCGTCATGCATTGCATGTATAATTGATCCCGCACCGAGGAATAATAGGGCTTTAAAGAAAGCGTGAGTCATCACATGAAATATTCCGGCAGAGAAGGCTCCTACACCTAATGCTAAAAACATATAGCCTAGCTGACTTATTGTTGAATAAGCCAGAACTTTTTTAATGTCGTTCTGTACCATACCAATTGTTGCGGCAAAAAATGCGGTAAGAACACCGACGATAGCAACAACCGTCATAATAGCCGGTGCCGATGCATAAATAACCGAGCACCGTGCAACCATATAAACACCTGCAGTGACCATTGTTGCGGCATGTATTAATGCCGATACCGGAGTGGGACCTGCCATTGCATCAGGAAGCCATATATAAAGAGGTATCTGTGCGGATTTTCCGGTTGCACCAATAAACAAAAACAAAGCAATTAAATTAAAAGTGTGGGTGGGAACGTTGAAAGCAACAGCTCTTGAAAATACCTCATGAAAATTAAGGCTGCCGAATGTTAAATAAATAAGAAACATACCCAATAGAAATCCGAAATCTCCTATTCTATTAACAATAAATGCTTTCTTTGCGGCATCGCTTGTTGTGCTCTTTTCGAATTTTCTATCGTACCAAAACCCGATAAGAAGATATGAACAAAGCCCGACCCCTTCCCAACCGAGAAATAATAAAACGAAATTATCGGCGAGGATTAAGTTCATCATCGCAAAGATGAACAGGTTTAGATATGAAAAGAAACGCCAGAAGCTTTTATCCCCGTGCATGTAACCGATAGAATAAACGTGAATAACAAAACCGACTCCGGTTACTATTAATGCCATAATCAAAGAAAGTTGGTCAACTTGATAGCCGATATTAACGTTTAATCCGCCGGCATGAAGCCAGGTGAACAAATCAATTGTTGTTGTTCTTTGATCGACGGGTAAAGCTAAGGTTTGAAAAAATGCAACGAGTACAATTAAGAAGGATAATCCTATTGTACCGCTTCCGATTATCCCGATAACTTTTTCATTCTTTATTTTACTTCCGAAGATACCGTTGATTAAAAAACCAAGCAGCGGAAGCAGAACCGTCAGATAAATTAAATGCGTCATATAGTTTTAAGTTCTGTAAAAATTCTGTACATCAAAATATTTAATAAAGCCGGGAAATATTTTCAGAAAAATTATTCTTTAATAGTGAAAGTTATTAAAATCAGATATTATAAACCTTCAGCAAAAGTCTATCACCATTTCAAAATATTTATTTCATCGATATTCACGGTCAGTTTATTTCTGAACAATGCTATTATTATCGCCAAACCTACAGCGGCTTCGGCAGCGGCAACGGTCATAACAAAAAACACAAAAAGCTGTCCGACCGAGTTTCCCATAAAAGATGAAAACGTTACCAAAGTAAGGTTAGCCGAATTGAGCATAAGTTCCACCGACATAAATACAATAATAGCATTTCTTCTAATCAGCACGCCGGTTACGCCCACTATAAACATGAAGGCGCTTAAAACCAGGTAATAATTAATTGGTATACTCATATCTTTAATCGAATTTCTTTTTAGCTAATACTAGTGCACCTACTGTAGCTGCCAATAGCAAATAGCCTGCAGCTTCAAACGGCAAAATATAATTTGAATACAATTCCCGCCCTATCTGTTCAATGGTTCCCGCTTTAACACTGGCTGCAACACCGGCATTAACCGGAGTTCCCTTCGAAAAGAGAATCATAAATGCAAACTGCAGGAATACCAATGCGGCTATAACGACGGCAAATAATTTCACCCCGGGATGCGTGGCAAGAATTTTTTCATGTTCCGGCTTTAATAACATTATAACAAACAAGAACAGCACCATTATTGCCCCGGCATAAACAATTACTTGCGCAACGGCAATGAATTGCGCATTTAGCAGCAAGTATAAACCGGCCAGGCTCGACATATTTAAAATTAGAAACAGGGCACTCATAACCGCATTCGATCTTGTAATCATTAAGATCGAAGAAACAGCCGAAATACCGGCAAAAATTATAAATAATATTAATTGTAGAGACATCTGTGATCTATCTATTTAAAATTTCAACATTATTTTAGAATCATATACACTAATTACGTAATAAAATTAAGAACTAAAAAATTAGGGCGTATTTCTATAAATCATTCTCGGGAACGGAATCGTTTCCCTCACATGATCCAACCCGCAAATCCAGGCAACGGTTCGTTCCACACCGAGCCCGAACCCGGAATGAGGAACCGATCCGTACCTTCTTAAATCAAGGTACCATTCAAAAGCTTCCTGCGGCAAATTATGGTCTTTTATTCTTTGCAAAAGTAAATCAAAATCATCTTCACGCTGACTGCCGCCGATAATCTCTCCGTATCCTTCGGGTGCAAGAACATCAACAGCCAAAGCAAGCTTCGGATTTTCCGGATCGCGCTTCATATAAAATGCTTTCACTTCAGCCGGGTAACGGTGTACCATTACCGGTCTATCAAACTGATTTGAGATAACCGTTTCGTCCGTACCGCCGAGATCATTTCCCCATTCGAAGTGAATATCATTTTTCTTTAAAATTTCAACTGCTTCATCATAAGAAATTCTCGGGAAAGGTCTTTTAACAGTTTTTAATAGGGAAGTATCTCTTTCTAAAACTTTTAATTCCTCTTCCATTTCAGCAAGCACTGTCTGAACAATATACTCAAGAAATTCTTCGGCGAGGTCCATATCGTCTTCCAAATTTGCAAAAGCAACTTCCGGCTCGACCATCCAGAACTCGGTAAGATGACGCCTGGTTTTGGATTTTTCCGCACGGAAAGTAGGACCGAAGTTATACGCCTTTCCTACCGCCATGCAGGCAGCCTCGGCATATAATTGACCTGATTGTGTTAAGTAGGCTTTGCCCAAATCAAAATAATCTGTTTCAAACAAAGTTGAAGTTCCCTCGCATGCAGCGGGAGTAATAATTGGAGTATCAACCAGCGTAAACCCGCGGCCATCGAAGAAGTCGCGAATTGCTTTTATTATCCTGTGACGAATTTTTAGAATGGCGACTTGCTTGCTGGATCTTAACCAGAGATGACGGTTATCCATTAAAAATTCTACACCGTGATCTTTAGGGGTAATAGGATATTCATGAGTATCCGAAATTATTTTAAGATTCACGGCATCCATTTCATAACCGCCCGGGGCTCTAGGTTCTTCTTTTATTTTTCCGGTAACCTCGATAGAAGATTCCTGGCCCACATTACCGGCAAGCTCAAATATTTCGGGTGTAACATTCCCTTTAAAATAAATACATTGAAGATACCCGGTTCCGTCTCTGAGTATCAAAAATTTAACCTTACCGCTGGATCTCTTATTATAGAGCCATCCTTTAAGGGTAACTTCTTCACCAACGTGAGTATTTAAATCTTTTATCAAAATATACCGCTTTTTATCAATCATTATTTCAATTTTAAGTTTCAAATATAAATAGCATGCTCAATAAAAGCAAAATAAGATGAGTTATATTCAGTCTGGCTTCCCCGTTATTAATTGAATTCTATTCTCTGTCACCGCCTATCAACTTCACAAAAATTATTCAAAGTGAAAATTTTTATAAAATTTTCTTGACTATTTAAGAGAAATTCCTTAATTACTAAAGCAATTTTAATTGTTTTCTTAATTTTATTAAGTAGACACACTGTTTTAGCTTATTATATAATGATTATTTCAATTATTTCTTAATATTGTTCTAATTTTTGGCTCAAAATAAAAAACAATAATTAAATCCCCTCGTTCATAACGGTTAGAGGATTATTGTTTTTTTAAGAGAGATACTATAAAGATTTTGAATAACCTAACATGAAAATTTACCGGTGTGCTGCCGGACAAAGATTAAAAAAAATCATTAGGAAAAATAATTAACTAAAATACAAATGAGGAGGCACGATGAAAATTCCTACATTCATTCGAAAATTGATCTTTGTATCAATTATTGTTTCGATAACCACAATGGCATTACCCTCGCTGGCATACGCAGGCGGCGATCCTACCGGCGCTAAAACGGGTACCGTTGCGGATGTTCCGGCAGCAAAGGCAGGGCAGCCTACCTTGCTCGAAGTTGCAGATGCCGTCGGCCATAATAGAATTGCAATGAACATCATCTGGACATTGTTAACAGGGTTCCTGGTAATGTTTATGCAAGCCGGGTTCGCAATGGTCGAAGGCGGGTTTACCAGGTCTAAAAATATTGCGCACACTATGGGTATGAACTTTATGATTTACGGCATCGGTGTGCTGGGATTCTGGATATGCGGATTTGCAATAATGTTCGGAGGTGTTGGTGGAATAGCCAATCTCGGCGGAACGCCCGGCTTGACGAATGAATTGACTTTAACCTTATTCGGTAAATCTTTCGGACTTGCCGGATTCGCAGGTTTCTTTCTTAACAGCAGGGTGTATGACGTAGGCATTTTCACTTTATTTTTATTCCAGATGGTTTTTATGGATACAACGGCTACCATACCGACCGGCGCAATGGCTGAACGCTGGAAATTTACTGCTTTCATTGTTTACGGTTTCTTCATATCGATGATTGTATATCCTATTTTCGGCAATTGGGTTTGGGGCGGAGGATGGCTTGCTTCATTGGGAACCAATTTCGGTATAGGGCACGGTGATGTCGATTTTGCGGGATCTTCCGTCGTTCACATGGTCGGAGGTGTTGCGGCATTAGCCGGCGCGATGGTGCTTGGTCCGAGACTCGGCAAGTATAATAAAGACGGTTCTTCAAATGCTATTCCCGGTCATAATATTCCAATGGCAATAATCGGTACTTTTATACTGGCGTTCGGATGGTTCGGATTTAATCCCGGTTCAACTTTAGCCGGTACCGATCTCCGTATTGCCGTAGTTGCAACCAACACAATGCTCGCTTCGGCAAGCGGCGCATTTGCGGCTACGGTTTATATGTGGTTTAAATTTAAAAAGCCCGATCCGAGTATGATGGCAAACGGTATGCTTGCTGGTTTAGTCGCCATTACGGCACCTTGTGCTTTTGTTAATGCCGAATCATCTGTATTAATCGGGGCGGTTGCAGGTGTACTGGTTGTTGCAGCGGTATTCTTCGTAGATCATAAATTAAAAATTGACGACCCGGTCGGTGCCATTGCAGTACACGGAGTAAACGGTTTTTGGGGTGTTCTCGCTCTCGGTTTATTTGCAGACGGCACTTACGGCGACGGCTGGAATGGTGTTTCCGGAACCGTCAGAGGTTTGTTTTACGGAGATCCCGGTCAATTCCTTGCAGAATTAATCGGCGGGATTGTTTGTTTTGTATTTGTATTTGTAACAATGTACGCATTCTTCAAAGCATGCGATAAACTCATGGGAATAAGAGTTTCCAAAAAAGATGAACTCGAAGGACTCGACATGCCCGAAATGGGAATTAAAGGCTACGAAGATGCACCTTCAGCTGCGATAGAATATCAAACTGCAGCCGAAAGGGTTTGAATACAATTGACAATATTTTTAAACCCGGGAAGGAGTACTTAATTTTTTCCCGGTTAATTTAGCGGTACATTTAAAAATAGTAATAGTTTTATTGATTCTCATATGTGCTCAAATCTCCTTAGTTGCGCACAGGTCATGCCGGATTTGCTCCTTCCGGCATGACCGATTAAAATCAATGGAATGAATCACGGGGCAAGTTCCTAACCCTCTGCCGCCGCAAGCAGCGGAGAATTATATTCCATATTCTAGTCCGGTGAATCCCGAAAGCTTTCGGGAGAAGACGAATAAAAAATAGTTCCCTCAGCTTACTTCAGGTATTTACTCTGCTGTTACGGACCACTCCGTGAGAGATATGAGTTAACACCGGTCATAGTATGGACCATGGCTGACAAGAAATATTAGCAAAAGGATGATCTTAGGGCTTTCCCTTCTTCAAAAAAATAGAATCAGAATGCGAAGCTGTAATTAATATTAAAGCAGTCTTAAGTAAAATTTTAAAGTCAAACATTATCGATTGATGTAAATCGTAATACTCATCAAACTCAACTAAATTTTTCGTTCCTTTTGATCTGTCTCCGAACACCTGCCAGTACCCGGTTATTCCCGGGGTTGAACAAATATCGGTTCTTCTGTAATAATAATCCGGCTGGGTGTTTTCCATTATTTTTAAATCAGAAGCTAATAACGGGCGGGGGCCTACCAATGACATCTCCCCTTTTATAACATTTATCAATTGAAGTATTTCATCAATACCGGTTTTACGAAGCCAACTGCAGAATAACGGAACTCTTGTCCTTAATTCTTCCTTAAAAAAAAGATCACCGGATATTTTTTTTAATCCTTTAAATTTATGGTTACTTTTTATTGTTCTTATCTTAAATATTTGAATTCCTAGTTTTTCAAGGGTGATTTTTCTTTCCTGTAATATCACCGGTTTTTGTCCCGTAATTATTAAAACCAGAATTAATATTATTACGATAAAAGGAATTCCCGCTGTTAATATAATTAAGGAGGAAATCAAATCAATAATTCTTTTAGTCATATTAATTATAATTTAGAAATCGAAAATAAAAAACAGGGAAAGCGGCATAAGTTGTTTACTCTTTTATAACTACAAACAAAAATTTTACAAACAAACATCACTTTCCTGATGAATAAAAATAAGCAAAAAATTGGATATAAAACAAAATCAGTTAAACGAAATATTTCCAACGGAAAAAAGTAACGAGGCAAAGTTCAGCAATGTAAAAGCAATATTATCGATTATATTATCATCATTGACTGAAATAAACCGGGCTGCACGTATATAAAACTTTAAAACCGATAAATTGGTAAAGAATCTATTAAGTTTAAGAAAAACCTAAATAAAGATGTTTGAGGTCAGAGATTGAAAAAGTTAGGACAAAGAGGTTTGTTGAAATTTCAAGAATATAAATTTGTAAAAAGGAAAGAGTGGATAAGGGAAAGTCACTTGAAAAGTCTAATGATAGATAACGATTCGACGGTACAAATAGACTACGGGAATCAGCAAGGAGAGGCAAAAGGTTATAATCCGGTAAAAAAAGGCGCCAAGTGTTATCATCCATTATTAGCCTTTATAAGTGAGCTAAAGCTGATGGTCAACAATAGATAAAGAAGCCGGCAATTTTATTCAAACAAGAAAAATGGTTTTGATTAAATAACAATTAACTACCTACGATTTACGACAAACTAAAAAGGCTCAGGCAACTAAGCCCTTCTTTGGTAAACTCTATTAGACATTTCTATAAATCTGTTTTCTTTAAGTAAAGAACTTAACTTAATGGGAGAATAAATAATCAATTCTTATATGTAAACCGATTAGATAATAAGCAGCGAAATCTCCTTTATGAAAAATTTATTAACTAAAGACATCAGTAGTAGTTACTGACAGAATGGACATATTTACGCATCTGGTTTAAATTATAAATAGCACAGTGCTAATAATCAAAAAAAACGAATGTATTACGTGGCGTAAGATTTGATATTAATACAATATAAAACCGGAGAGCATTATGTGTTATTATCAAACTAATTGATGACTAACCGTGTTTGCTTAAAAATGTAGTCTCTTATTCATCCTTTTGATCGATTGCGTTTTCAACCACCTCTTCACACCTTTATCCCGATTTTAAAAAACGATTAATTTTAAGGGGACTACTATGAACAAACAAATTACTTTTTCCAAAGTATTTAACCAATGTCTGCGCTTTATGGTAATTATGCTAATAGCTATTTTGACTGTAATACCTAATACTTTTTCTCAAACAGTATATCCCAACCCTTCACCAGTAGATTTATTATCGGCTGGTAATTTCAGAATTCTGGCTTCAAGTGCCAGCACCATTGTTCCTCCAGCAATTGTGACCGGTAATGTAGGCGCTACCACGGTAACCAATTCAGGAACTGTAAACGGAAATTTTGGAGGTACAACTGTGACAAATAGCGGATATGTAACGGGTAATCTTTGGGGAACCACTGTAACCAATACCGGAACATGTGATGGAACCACAACAATCGGAACAAACACTGAGGTACCGCAAGCCCAATCTGATTATGCACTTGTATATAACGGCATTGTTGGACGTACTGCTGATAGTAGTTTAGCTACAGGCACAGATTTAGGAGGAAAAACACTTGGCCGCGGAATTTATGAATCGGCAGGATCTTTTATCATAAACGGTTCACTAACACTAACGGGTACATCAACCGATATCTTTATCTTCAAGATGATTAGCACTCTTTCACCGGCCGTAGGTAGTAATGTTGTTCTTACCGGAGGTGCAATAGCATCAAATGTTTATTGGCAGGTTGGTAGTTCAACATTTATTAATGGAGATTTTAAAGGAAACATACTTGCTTACGCAGCTATTACACAAAATGCAGGCGCATCTATAGACGGCAATTTATATACAAGAACTTCCTATATTGATATAAACGGCACTTCTGTATTACCTGTGGAACTCTCTTCTTTCTCCGCTTCAACAATTGGCTCGACTGTTAAATTAAGCTGGAATACAGCAACTGAAACTAATAATTATGGATTTGAGATTGGACGCAGGGTCGGCAGTCCGCATTCCACAGTCGGCAATTATGAAAAAATAGGTTTTGTTAATGGTAACGGAAACAGCAACTCACCAAAGGATTATTCTTTTGTAGATACCAAAGTAAGCACAGGGAATTATTTATACAGACTAAAACAAATTGATAATAACGGTCAGTTTGAATACTCAAAAACAATTGAAGTCGATTTCAATTCTCTAAATAATTTTGAGTTAAGTCAGAATTATCCTAATCCATTTAATCCAAGCACAACAATTCGTTTCAATTTACCCGAAGCAAGTATGGTAAAGCTTACGATCTTTAACATAATCGGGCAAGAAATAAGAACACTTGTCAATGAATTCAAAGAATCCGGGGTAAATATCATTAACTTTGACGCAAGCAGTCTTAACAGCGGAATATATATTTACAAAATAGAAGCCGGTAATTTTGTTCAAACAAGAAAAATGACTTTGCTTAAATAATTCAAAAGTAAAAATTCAAACAAGCCCATATAACTGAGCCTTTTTGAATTTGAGCAGACCTCGATGACCGATTATATAATAAATGCTGCTAAGCGAAAGATAACAACAATAATAAATATGTTGATATAATAGCAAACCCTTATTTCAACAAGGAAATCATTTCGGTATGCAAACGGGGTATATAATAATCAGGGGAACTTATGAAAAATGTTTTAATAATAATCTCGCTATTTTTTTTACATAGTTTGCTTTTTAATGAAGTGATTTTTCCGCAGAGCTATGCTTCCATGTATGTAACAACAAATAATACACAATCAGGGATAACTGGCTGGAAAGTAATAAGCGGATTTACAACAGGAGAATTAAGCAGTGATTTCAGTTTTACATCAAACAGACTGACAAAATCTATTTCATCATCAACTGCATTATATCTTGTCAGTTTTTCCGCGAGTTTCGGAGGAACAACTACCGGATTATGGAATATAGGAGTATCAGTTAACGGAGCTGATCCAAGCGATTTAAGAATAGGCAGATATTTAGCAAACAATGATACAGGCAATGTTTCAGCAGGAGCTTACATATCTTTAGCGCCAGGTGATTCTTTGTCCTTAAAAATACTTCCATTCGGCACTGCAAATTTAACTACTTCTTTTGCTTCCGTATGTTTGGTTAGGATTGAAGATATTGCCTCTTATAATTCTTATGCCGAAATGGGTTTTAACAATAGTTCTGCTTCCATTACCTTAAATAATTCGTACTTAACAATAACTAATGCATTGTTTACAGGGACAAACCTAATAGATTGGACACATTCAGCAGGTGTATTAACCGCAGGACCCGGTTCAGAAGGGATTTATCTTGTGTCGGCTTCATTCAATTTTAACGGTTTGGCAAATACTAGTTACTCGGTGGGAATTTCTCTGAATAATGGTAACCCAACTAATATTATCGGTTCAAGAAAAATAGGTACTAGCAACGATATTGGAAATATTTCAGTTTGGGGCCTCATCTCCATCTCAGATGGAAACACAATTCGTTTAAAAGCTAAATCAAGTGCCATCAACAAATCAATTACTATTAAGCATTGTCATATATATTTGACTAAAATAAATGGATCGGGAATATCTTTGGAAAATTATCCGTATGCAAGTATGATTGTTTCTAATACTTCACCTACTCCAATAGTCCTAACTGCTGGAATCAATAACAAAATCACAGGTTACTCAAATAATATTACGGACAATAATTATTGGAATTTTAATAGTAGTGAATTTTTACCAATTGGAGTGTCAGCAGGATATTACAGAATTAATTATTATATATCTTACTCGACCAATCCAGCTTCAACAGTTAAATTTGCGGTCTTTAAAAATAACGTTGAAATCCTTCAGTTAGTAAGTGAACGAACGACATCATCAACTGATAGGGGCTCGGTTGGAGCCAATGGTATAATCTTAATCGAAATTCCTACGGATAGAATACGATTAACTGCTACTCCCCTAGCTAATGCGGATTTAAGTGTCTATAGTAGCCGCTTATGTTTGAGCAGAATTGAAAAAACAAGTGATACTCCGCTTCCTGTAGAACTCTCATCTTTTTCTGCAACAATGATTGGTTCAACTATTAAGTTAAGCTGGAAGACAGCAACAGAAGTAAAAAATTATGGCTTTGATGTTGAACGCAATGTTCACACTTCGACTCCGCTCAGTGTGACAAATTGGGAAAAATTAGGATTTGTAAATGGTAACGGAAATTCAAACTCACCCAAAAATTATTCTTTTATAGATACCAAAGTTAGCACTGGAAAATATTCATACAGACTAAAACAAATTGATAATAATGGTCAGTTTGAATACTCAAAAACAATTGAAGTTGATTTTAATGCTCCGAATAATTTTGAGTTGAGTCAGAACTATCTAAATCCATTCAATCCAACCACAACAATTCGTTTCAACTTACCCGAAGCAAGCATAGTTAAGCTTAGGATTTTTAACATACTCGGGCAGGAAATAAGAACACTAGTAAACGAGTTTAAGGAATCAGGCACACATACAATAAACTTTAACGCTTCTGAACTTAGCAGCGGAATGTACATATACAAAATAGAAGCCGGTAGTTTTGTTCAAACAAGAAAGATGACTTTGCTTAAATAGCAATAAACTACCAGCTGATAAGAAGTCTGCAATAAATTCAATTATGCGAAATTATTGCAGACTATTACAGTTAAATATAGAAGATTATGTATTTAACGCTGCATAGTGCGGAGCAGAGAGATTTTAGGGAACTTAAAATCTATTGAAATAAACTAATTGAAAATAAAAATTCAAAATGGGGAAAAGTATAAAACCCCTCAAAAGAAAGATGAATAAATGTATAAAAAAATACTAATTGCAATAGCTTTTACAGCTATTCTTATAGGTACAGCGCAAGCACAAGTCCAACAATTGGTGGATTTTAATAGTACTTCAGATCTAACAACTTTATTTAATCCTGATGCAACACCGGTATTTACAAATATCAGCGATCAGGGTATCGGTAACACAGGTTCAATTAATGTCCCTATCCCATCTAACGATATCTGGACAACCAAATCAGGCTATAGTGTTTCCGGGGAAGGAGATGTTTATACGCTTAGCGCATTCTTTAAAATTAAAGATAATAATGGATATGGAGGTTTAGGTTTTTCACCAAATGATACTAATGAACCAGATGGTTTTGGTTCACCGGTTTATGGGTTGGGAATGTGTTTTCATGGCGGCGGCGGATACTTTATTAAAAATAGGGTTAATACAAGTGTAAGCTGGCCCCCGGATTTAGTTATTGGTAATTGGTACAAAATGATTTTTAAAGTAACTGCTAAGGGAAGCAATTTGTATGATTTGAATTTCCAAATCTGGAATTCTGACGCAGATGGTGTACTTGGAACAATGAAGACAGAAAAGACACTTAATAATGTTAGCAATACTCAGGTTGGTGGTGCAAGTACCTTACATGTTTATTTTTCTGCTGCAGGAAGCAGAATGGAAAAAATAGATGATTTTGAAATCAATCTTGAAGGTGGTGCGGTTATTATCGAAGAAGGAGCACCTGTTCTTACAACAGATGCTGTAACTTCAATAACTGCAAATACAGCAACAGGCGGTGGAAATGTTACCGATGACCAGGGTTCTTCCGTTACAGTTCGTGGTGTTTGCTGGAGTACAACGACAGGGCCAACTACTGCATTAAGCACCAAAACTTCTGATGGTACTGGCACGGGTGTTTTTACAAGTAGTTTAACTGGGCTTGCAGTAAACACTACTTATTATGTTAGGGCTTATGCAACAAATAGTGCTGGCACTTCTTATGGTTCTGAGGTTAGTTTTGAAGCTGTTCTTACTTCATCATTACCTGCTGGAAGCGGAACAAGCGGCGATCCATATCAAATTGCAACTTTGGAAAATCTTTTATGGATTACAGCATCAGATGTTGAAGTACCCAGCCCAAACCAGGCAGCAAGGTGGGCTGCATACTACATTCAAACCGCAGACATAGATGCAAGCGGTGCAACTCCGGCAATTACGCCCATCGGAATTTCTGCAGCATCACCTTTTTCTGGTAATTACGATGGGAAAGGCTTTACAATTAGCAATTTAACCATTAATGGAGGCACAACTGGTTTTCAGGGATTATTTGGCTATACGTCGTCTGCAACAATTCAAAACTTAGTATTAACGGATGTAAATATAAGCGGAGGTTCTTTTGTTGGCGGATTAGCTGGATATACTTCACTTTCAACCATCACATCTTGTGGGGTTAGCGGAACAGTAACAGGAAGCGCTAGCCCGGTAGGTGGACTTATGGGTGGTAATCTAACCAGTACAATATCTCAGTGCTGGGCATCAGCAAACGCCAAAGGAACCCAGTCTGTTGGTGGACTGATCGGTCAAAATGGTAATGGTAGTAATATACAAAACTGTTATGCAACAGGAGTTGCCACTGCCACTCCTTTCTGGGCAGCAGGCGGTTTTATTGGATGGTTGAATGGTGGCACTCTCAATAATTGTTATGCAACTGGTAAGGCTACCGCTGTGAGTGGTTATGTTGGTGGTTTTATAGGTTATAGGCCAAGCGGAACCATAACAAATTGTTTCTGGAATATGACAATAGGAACAAACCCCGGAGTAGGATCAGGTTCCACTACAGGTGTCACTGGACTCACTTCAACCGAAATGCAAACCAATACAACATTCTTATCTGCTGGCTGGGATTATACTATCTGGAATATCGGCAATGGAATAAATAACGGTTACCCATACTTAGACTGGCAGAATCCTTCCGGCACACCGTTAACGAGTATAGCATTGCCGGTTGGTGCAGGTACAGAGGAAACTCCCTATCAAATTGCAACGCTGCAAAATCTCACTTGGATTGCCGCGTCTGATGTTGATGTACCCAGCCCAAACCAGGCAGCAAGGTGGGCTGCATACTATATTCAAACCGCAGACATAGATGCTTCAAGCACATCAACCTGGAATAGCGGCACGGGTTGGTCACCAATAGGAAATACTGCCCCATACTTTACAGGAACTTATAATGGGAACGGACATACAATAAACGGATTGTATATTAATCGTGCAGTGAGTGTAATGGGTCTCTTTGGCACGGCTACTGGCGGTACCATTACCAATCTGGGTGTTATAAATGTAAATATAACCGGAGGACATAATACCGCAGCTCTAGTGGGATCTAATGGATCAACAATAAGCAACTGCTACAGTACCGGTACTATTATCGGCTACCAGTATACCGGCGGATTGGTGGGTCAAGGATCAAACGTGAGCAATTGCTATAGCAGTTGCAGTGTTACAGGGTCTGCTACAAGCGGGGGACTTATTGGTAGAGGTACTGGTACCATCAAGAATTGCTACAGTACCGGAAATGTGACTCGCAAATCGGGTTATGGGTCCACTGAGATAGGTGGTTTTATGGGGTCAGGGGCTGCCACAATTCAATACTGTTTTTCTACGGGCAGCGTTATTTATACAGACGCTACCGATCCCACAGATAAAGGCTTTCTTGGAAATTACACAAGTGGTACGCTAACTGGTAATTTCTGGGATACAGAAACTTCACTGCAAACTACAACTGCGGGTACAGCAACAGGCAAAACAACAACAGAAATGAAAACCAACATAACATTCTCAGGTTGGGATGATACTATCTGGAATATTGGCGATGGAATAAATAACGGTTACCCATACTTAGTTTGGCAAAATCCAGGGGGATCACCGCTTCCTGTAGAACTCTCATCTTTCTCTGCAGCAGCAATTGGCTCAAATGTTAAGTTAAGCTGGAATACAGCAACAGAAGTTAACAACTACGGTTTTGAGATTGAACGCAAAGTCGGCAGTCCTCAGTCTACAGTCGGCAATTATGAAAAAATAGGTTTTGTAAATGGTAACGGAAACAGCAACTCACCAAAGGATTATTCTTTTGTAGATACCAAAGCAAGCACAGGAAAATATAGTTACAGATTAAAGCAAATAGATAATAATGGTCAGTTTGAATACTCAAAAACAATTGAAGCTGATTTTAATACTATAAAGAATTTTGAGTTAAGTCAGAATTATC
The DNA here is from genome assembly GCA_963751355.1 of uncultured Ignavibacteriales bacterium. Lineage (GTDB taxonomy): Bacteria > Bacteroidota > Ignavibacteria > Ignavibacteriales > Ignavibacteriaceae > CAVVVS01. Next base: position 31,884 of record CAVVVS010000014.1, read on the forward strand.
CAAATCCATTTAATCCATCCACAACAATTCGTTTCAACTTACCCGAAGCAAGTATAGTAAAGCTTACGATCTTTAACATACTCGGGCAGGAAATAAGAACACTTGTAAATGAATTCAGAGATTCCAGAGTAAATACAATTAACTTTGATGCAAGCGGTCTTAACAGTGGAATCTACATTTACAAAATAGAAGCCGGTAATTTTGTTAAAACCAGAAAAATGATTTTGCTTAAATAACAATTAACTACGAGCTGATAAGAAGTCTGCAATAAATTCAATTATACGAAATTATTGCAGACTATTACACTTAAGTATAGAAGATTATGTATTTAACACTGCATAGTGCGGAACAGAGAGATTTTATGACAACTTAAAACATGGTCTGTAAAATTTAAATTGAACTAATTGAATACAAAAAACTAAAATTGGGAAAAGTATAAAAATTTATAAAACAAAAGATGAGCAAATGTACAAAAAATTACTATTTGCTATGGTTTTTATAAGCTTATTATTTAATCTAAGTACCTTTGTTCATACAGCAAACCTACCTCCCGGCAGTGGAACAAGCGGCGATCCCTATCAAATCGGGACTTTGAAAAACCTTACATTTGCTTAACCGGAAAGTGAAATGCACCTAAATTAAATCATATTTACGGTGGGGAAAGTAATCGTAAATATTGTACCGCGGGGAGTATTATCCCGCACATTTATGTCCCCTTCCATTGAAAGCACAACGGTTTTAACCAGGCATAACCCCAGACCATAGCCATGTATATTCTCTTTCATCACCGACCCGGAACGGTAAAATCTTTCGAAAATTTTTCCTTTTTCTTCATCATTAATTCCGTTGCCGAAATCTTCCACCTGTATAATTATTCTTCCGTTTGAACTAGCTGCTTTTACAATTACCTTACTGTTTTCCGGCGAATATTTAATTGCGTTACCAATTAAATTTTCCATCACTATTTGAAAGCCCTCGGAACTTCCGCGAAGATAAAGGTCACCGGTTATTTCATAATTAATATTTTTATCATTGAAAGCCGGCTTAACAAAATCGTTCAATACTTTCGATATTTTAAATACATTCTTGCTATGCACACCTTTGCCGCTGTACTTTGCAATTATTAAGAGAGAGTTAATTATCCTTATCATCTTGTTTGTCTGTAAGTTCAGCAAAGTTAAAGTATCTTTATATTCTTCCTTTGTTCTATCATGCTTTAGTATATATTCAATTTCAGTCTTTAAGGCTGTAAGCGGTGTCATTAATTGGTGTGAGGCATTGTCGGTAAACTGGGAAATTTGGTCTATCTGAGCTTCAAGTCGTGTAAACAAATTATTTAGTGTATCCCTTAACCTCCCGAGCTCGTCTTCCGGATGTGCATCATATTTAATTTTTGCGTTAAGGTTATTTGCAGATATATTTTCGGCAATGCTAATTATTTTATTGAGCGGAGCATAACTTTTTTTTGCTAAGAAAACACTGACCGTAATAATTATCAAAAGGATAAACGGCAGGTTTAAAAGATTAAAAATTATAATTTTATTCATTATGGAGCTGTACTCTGTTTTGAATACAGAGAGTTGAAGATAAGCGGCAATATTATTCCCATCATCATGAATCGTGATGTATGCAGTCCGAAGCTGCTGCTTTTTTGCCTTAATATTTACAAATTGATAACCCGATTTTATTGATGGAGCATTGAAAGGGATTTTTCCGAACGCTTTGATATTATCGCTGCTTAAAAGCAATTTCCCCGTTATACTATATACTTGAAGGAAAAAAGCGCCGGAATTAATTGTGGTAAAATCGGGTTCTTTTATTTCACTGTACCCGACAAATTTTATTGTGTCCTTGCTGATCTCAAAAGAATCGAGCAGTGTTGCAATTTCATTTTTTAATCTTTCGTCAAGGTTATCCGTCAGAATTTTATTTGTAATAGCAATTGTAAAAATATTTGATGTTATGAATAAGAGAAAAAAGATAGCAATATCCCATAAGACTATTCTTCTTACGGTTTGTGTAAATAAAGGTCTTTTGAACTTAATCGGCAATGAAAAGATATCCTTCCCCATAAATTGATTTTATTAAATTTTTCCCGGTATTATCTTCTAATTTTTTTCGAAGGTTCTTAACGGTGACCTCAATAATGTTGGTTGTGGGTGTGAATGGAAGATCCCAAACTTTTTCGAACAACTCATCTTTACAAACTACAGAACCTTTGTTCAAAATAAAAAACCTCAACAAATCAAATTCTTTTGAAGATAAAAATATTTCACCTCTTGGAGAATAAATTTTTCTGCTTATCAGATCCAATCTTAAATCTTCAAAATAAAGCTCATCGGTGTTTGATTGGTACCTGCGTATTACCGCATCCATTCTTGCCGATAATTCTTCGAAAGAAAACGGTTTTGTAACATAATCATCCGCGCCCATATGAAGAGCTTCCACTTTATTAGAAATTTGATTTAGTGCGGTGAGTAAGATAATCGGTAGTTTATATCCCCTTCCTCTTAATTGACGGCAAACTTCCAACCCGTTTTTCTTAGGCATGCGCCAATCGAGAAGTAATATATCAAACAGAATAGATGAGGCATAATGAACGGCTTCTTCACCATTCTTTGCAATCATTACGTGATGCCCTTCTTCCGAGAAATGTTTTCTGAGAGAATCGGCTATCTGGTCATCGTCTTCGGCAATTAGTATATCCATCATCGTTTAATTTTATCCCCATCTAAATAATGAGATTAATTTGATTCACTTAAGAGCAGCTATAAAATGTGAATGAATTTTCATTATTGTTAATTACACCCTGAACAACATCTTCTATACATTTGAAATATATAAAAAATGAATTTCAACCGGTATGACGTATGAATCATTCAGTGCCAGATACCGGCTGAACTATTAATTAAGTTAAATAGTACTCCTATTCGTAAGTACTTAAGACTGAACTAAATGAAAGAACGGGGTTAATATGAAACGAAACATTTATATATTTTTTAGTTACGGTATTATGTTTTTGTTATTGCTTTTTTTACCAGACAAAGCATTCGCACAATCAACATTGAACTGTCAAACGTGCCACGGTACACAGTATAACACATGGAAAACAAGTAAACACGCCAATACACAATTTGATGTCTCTACCGAACTTGAATCGGATTGGGCGGGTCAGCCGCCGGATTCGGTTATATTAGGTTCACAGGCAGAAGATTGCATATCATGCCACTCCCCTATTTCAGTAACTTCAAACGGTGGAATGACTGAAACACAGGCTATGAATTATTTCTTTTCAACAACCGACGGTAACTATTCAGACACAACAAAACCCATTAATACTGCCGATTGGTCTAATGTAACATGTACCACATGCCACAATCCGCCGTCAACACATCCGTCAGGCAATTTACCAACATTTGGTGCCTTTAATTCTAAAACCGTACAGTATGATTCGGTTACAACTACAAATGACCTTTGCGGAAATTGCCATGGTACGGTAAGACATCCGGATACCGATCATAGAGTTTATGATGCGTGGCTTTCGAGTAAACACGGTCATAAAGGGCAATCCGATGTTGCTTCCGAATTAGCGACTGAGCATAGCGGCGAAACGCCTGACCAGGTAATTAGCGGAGAAGATTGCATAGCTTGTCATGCGCCTACTTCGGTAAATCTCGACGGGGGTATAACCGAGGCAGAGGCATTGGGAAAATTCTTTTCATCAGCAAGCGGCACTTTTACAGCTGCTACCACACCTATGGATACGGTTGATTATCCCAACGTAAGCTGTATTACTTGCCATAATCCTCATGATCCGGATACATTATCATATTTTAACTCATCAACAAAATCCTATCAGCTAATGAGTTCTTCCGATCAGCTCTGCGGTCAATGCCATGGTAATTTACGGTTTCCCGATACAGACCATTTAAGTTATAACATAGCTCAGGGAACAGGCGGTCAAAATGTATCAGATAAAACTTTCATGAGCGGAGTAAAGTGCATCGACTGTCATATGTATAACACAGGTATAGACGGCTCCGCTTCCGCTATGTATAAAGGACATACATGGAAGGTGTTTGTAAAGGAAGATGACGGAAGTGTTGATGCATCATGTACCAAATGCCATACTTCGATGTCAGCGGATTCTTCAATGGCTTTGGTTGCAAAATGGAAAGATGAGTTCAATGCTTTAGATTCTACTGCCGAAGCAAAGGTAACAACCGCTGCTAGTCTTCTAAAGAGTAGTCAGGATTCAAGCAATTTTGCAGAAGCTCAATTTAATATGACATATGCGGAGTCGGATGAAAGCGGCGGCGTTCATAATCATCTTTACAGCAATGCATTATTAAATGATGCTATTTACAACGCAAATTTAATTATCAACGGAACTTTACCGGTGGAACTAACTACTTTCACTGCAGAGTCTGCAGAACGTTCAATAATACTAAAATGGGCGACAGCAACTGAAAAAAATAATAAAGGATTTGAGATCCAAAAAAGTCAAGACAATGTTAACTTTCAAAATGTAAAGTTCATCAATGGTTATGGAACTACAACCAAATTCCATTATTATTCATACACTGATAATTCTGTTTTAAGCGGATGCAGTTATTACAGATTAAAACAAGTCGATTACAGCGGTTCATACAAATATTCTAAAGTGATTGAAGCATCATACTCATTACCGCTTGAATTCAGTATGTCGCAAAATTATCCTAATCCATTTAATCCGGCAACTACGATAGATTACTCTGTTCCCAAAACAGGTACTGTAACAATAAAAGTGTATGATGTTCTGGGGAAAGAAGTGGCTACTTTAGTAAATAGACAAATGACAGCGGGAAATTATAAAGTAGAATTTAATGCAAACGATCTAACAAGCGGTATATACTTTTACGAACTGAGAGCAGGGAATTATAACTCTATAAAGAAAATGATTCTTCTGAAGTAGTACGTAATTGTTAATAATAATTTTTATTATCTGCTGCGATTAAAAAATAGGAAGCTTTTGCTGAATGTAACCTTGACGTAAAATTTAATTGCAGCAGATTTGATTTGCTTAATCATATGAATGAATTTCAATAAAAATTTAAAACGATTTTAAATATTATCTTAATCTTTTTATAGTTTACTTTATGAAGTAAACTATAAAAAGGTACTTTTCAAAATTTGTATACCATGCTGCGGTTTATGTCCCGCCCATTTTATTCCCTCATTTCAGCACATGTCACGCTGAACTTGCCTGCGTGTCTTTGAAACAATTCAACATCTCAAATTAGCATAAAAATGAGATTCCGAATCTCCCGAAAGGATGTCCTGGGCAAAGTTCGGAATGGCACTTTTAAAACAGCGCCCTTATAAACTCTTGCTTATAGGAGGTGATTCTGCATTTGACAATTAAATAATTAATTTCCGTCTTTCTTTTCCCAATGCCAGTGCCAGGGTTCAAACTCAACTCCCCATTTATTATTTCTCGGATAGGAAAGGTAGAAATTATATTTACCAGCATTTTTCAACATCCATTCATATTCGGGAAGCAGAGCAAAATCCCGCGCAGTCTGTCCCTTGCTGAAACCGTTAATGCCGTCTGCATTGGTAAAATCGATTGCATTATCTTTGGGATCACCGTGCTGACTGTAGCCCGGCATTGCAATCCATTTAGCGTTTTCTCTCAAAGAATAATCATTACCCGGCAAATAATGAAAAAATAAATATGCCTGCCTTCCGGGAGAACGATAGCCGGAATCTATATAAAGAGTTTTTTCTATGTCCTTCTGCATTTGAGCAGCCATTTTCAAATAATCTTTATAAGAATGTTCGGGACAAAATTGAATGCCAGTTTCTCTGCCGCTTCCTAATTTATGTGATTGAATTTTTACAAGATCGTACGGTTTGTCTTTAGAATAAAACGGTCCCTTAAATCCGAGTTCTTTCGGATTGATTGCAAAAATTCTATCCGCAAAATTCCTCTGAATAAAATTGAGTGAATTCATCAATGAATCATAATCAACAATTACTCTTTCATCTTTAGGGAGTGCTTTAATTTTTTGTTCAAATTTTTCGGCGACCGATCCGGCTATATATCTTTGCACATAATTTAATCCGTCCAAATCCGGTTTTTCAAAAAAACGAAAGGACAAAATTCCGGTAATAATTATGATCGGAATTATTAAAATTGCTAATATTATCTCTAATTTTTTCTTCATCAAATATTTAGAATTTCTATTCATTTAGAAAAATTACAAGTCAAACATAAAAAAACATTTCTACAATTACACTCATCTAACTTCCATTTTTCCATACTTTAAGACGATAGTAAAACAATTGACCGGGAGATTCAATGCTAAGAAAAAATAGTAAGAATTGGTTATTCGATAGATTTTATAACTCATTAGTAAGATGTTTGTTCTTTCTGACCTCAATATATTTACTTTTGAATTTTCTATGTTTATTTGATTAGTAAAATTATACTTATTATTTTCGTTCATTAAAAGTTTACTTAAAAAATATTTAAACAATGAATAAAAGTAATTCATTATGAAGAATCCGGCTGTACTATTTTTATTTTATTTAATAACAGTATTTATTATATCCGGATGTAAGACGCAGCAAAGTTCTTTTAAAAACAAATCTAACGCCGGGAACATTGGGAATTCTAAAATTATAGGAGATACATTATCAATTTCCTCAAAAAATGAACTGTGCCTAATTCAAGTTAAAAACAAAAACAGTAAAGAACTTTGGATTGGAAATAAACGAAATAATACCAGAGGGGAAATTATGGTACTCGGTAATCAGGACGGGATCAAATCACCGGTTTGGTCACCTAACGGAAAACATCTAGCTTTTGTGGTATTTAATACTGAAGGGCACAGTCCTTTAACAACAACTCATGTTTGGATATCCGATGATACCGGGGAAAATGTAAAAGAATTAATTCTTCCTCCACCCGATGAAAGATTTTCCACTTTTTCTCCAAAATGGAAATCCGACGATTCACTAATTGTCCGGGCAGCAACATTAAATCCAACCAAAGAACAAAAATATTTATATATTTTCGAGACGGGCAAAATAGAGAAATTCAATTCAAACTAAACATGGGATAACATGATTTTAGAATTACAGAAAGATATCGCACGCATAATATTTTCATTTTTATTAATCGTGAGCACCTTATACGCGCAGAAAAATTCAGGAGCCATTTCACCGGATTCACTGGTCGGGAATGTATACGGAACAGTGAAAGATTCCTTAACGGGACAACCAATAAGCGGAGCTCAAATATACTTGTTTACTAATCCTGTTGAAAAAGCCACAAACGGAATTGGTGTAACTACAAATAAGGGTATATATGAACTTCCCGGTATAAATTCCGCAGCTAAACACGCAGTCACACAGAGCAGCGGAAAATTTCTAATTAACAATGTAAGAACGCCTGCTCCCTTCAAAGCGTATACTATAATCATCAATGCACCTGGATATAATACTTTAATTATTAACCAGGTACCTGTGATGCCTGGTGCAGCTATGGCGCTTCAAGTTAATTGCCGGCTATCTAAGAACAGCACTAAAGCTTTGTATTTTGAAGGGAGTAATAAAAATGGTCCATTTATTTATAGAAATGAATTGATTGCTAAAGAATACTCCGAAAGAATTTTTCAAAAATCGAAGCCGAATAGACTTCAAGATGTTCAATACAGCATTTTTGCAACCCGTGAAGGATTAGTCGGCGCAACTTGTGCAAACGGACATGTAATTGTAAAACATGATCACTTTGTAGCATTGCCTTCATTCAGAGTTTTAAACAAGAATGATAAAACTTATGATTTTGTAGTTAGATTAACTTATGGCAATAGAACCATTGTAGCTCCTGTCTGGGATGTAGGTCCCTGGAACGTTAAAGATGATTACTGGAATCCTGACACTTTACGTGAAATTTATAGTACACTTCATCATGGCGGTAAACCGGGGCTTGGTCAAGGAGTGCCGGAAGCTCAAGCTGCTTATTATGATAATTACAACCAGGGCTGGAGCGGTGATTTTAATAACAGCGGAGGTGATTATTACAAAGTTAGACTTCCTGCAGGGATAGATCTTGCCGACGGGACTTTCTGGGATGATTTAAATTTGCCGGATAACGGTTTTATAAAAGTTAACTACCTTTGGCGTCCGGGAGTCAGTCTTGCAGATACCGTAACGGCAACTGATTCGATACCATTGGCATTCGTTCCGGGCGGACCAATAATCGGCTACGAAAATAAAGGCAGTGAAGGCGTTATAATTAACGGACCTCAAAACGGAACATACAACGGGACGTATTATATATGGTGGAAAGTTAAGTGGAATGATAACAGTATGGGATGGTCGTTTGAAAAAAATATCAGAAAAAACAACGATGCTTTTATAAACGTTACTGTGAAAACAGATCCTGACAGCCTGAGCTTTTCAGCCGATGGGAAAGCTTATACATCCCCATACACTTTTAACTGGGTGAAAAACTCGAGACATAATATTTCAACAGATTCCCAGGTTTTGGATTCTAGCTATCAATATATTTGGCTTAATTGGAATGATGCGGAATCAAAATCTCATACAATTTATCCCGGCTCAAACTCAATTTTCATTGCAAATTTTAAGACACAATACAAACTCAATATTTCTCTCAATCCGTCAAACGGCGGAGTTGTCAGCCCTGCAGGTGTTTCATGGCAAAATGGAAATTCGAATTTAACTATTACAGCCACACCTGCCGACGGTTATGTTTTTAAAAATTGGAACGGTGATAAAACCAGCAATGATAATCCGCTGAACATAAAGATAACTAAACCGTATAGTTTAACAGCAAATTTTCAATCAATCACTGCTATTAATAAAAATGTGCACGGCGTTCCTAATAAATATATTCTGTATCAAAACTACCCCAATCCTTTCAATCCAAGCACTACAATTAAATATGCTTTGCCGGTAGAAAGTAACGTGAGAATAATTATATACAATTCTCTAGGAGAAGCAGTTGATGAACTTGTAAATAATACTGAGGAAGCGGGTTTTCATGAGGTAAATTTTAACGCGAGTAATCTTTCTTCGGGAGTTTACTTCTATAAAATTGAAGCTGAAACCATCACCGGGAATGCAAAATTCGAAAAAAGCAGCAAATTAATTTTATTGAAATAAGCGAATTTTCAAACAGGGTAATTTAATAGGTGTTGATACTAATTTCTGTTATAATTATAACAGCAGCACAAAGCTTTAATTTCGATTAGCAATTTTCAAATCCGCTAAGTAATTATTAGCTTGCCAGGTAAATAGGGGAAAAATGAAATCATTGATATTATTTATTACCATTTTATTTATTAATTCTTCATATGCTCAAAGTTATGATGAAAATAAATCTCTGTTCAAACTAGGTTCAACACCTTTTATAAGTAAATCAAAAATTAACTTAAATTTATCTTACGGAGTAAACTATGGTTCACCTTCCTTTATTATTCAACAATGGGTTCTACCAAATGATAAGAGAAAAATAATTTTCACCGATATCATTGGAAGCTTATCTATTGAAAATGAAATTGAAGTTTATGTAAAATATATTGAAGGTCATTCTCTTGCATACAATTATTCTCATATTGGTGTAAATTATAAAAATGATAAATATAGATATGGAATTAAATGGAAGGTAATTAATTCCGATGATTATATCCCTGGTGCATCAATTGAATTAAATTCGCATTACCCTATTTCTTTATCTGTTGGCTCCTCAGCGGAGAGATTCAAATATTATGTTTCCATCGACTGGGGGTTTTATTATATACTTCTTCCATATAGATATTCCATTGGATTGGCATATTCATTTATTGAAAATTTTAATTTATTTATTGAAGGAAATTACCAAGATTCCTGGGATGGTCGAATTCCATCTCAATCAGCGAGAACAGGTATAGATGTTTCGTTATTCAATTATGTTCATTTAGATATTGCACTTTTTTACTTCGGGTTTAACTTTACAGATATAATTCCCGGTCGGAATGGATTAACTTGGCAGAATCCGGATTATATTATGGCAATGCCGGAGAAAAATAATTACTTTTTATTAAGCAGCAGTGTATATGTTAATATTGATATATTGAAGTAGTTCTATAATGCAAGCTAATTAGGTATTCCACCCGACCGCATATTCTGGTCGACATGAATTAGGTTATTGAGGTTATCGGGTTAGTTGCAATGTTGATAGAAAATATATCACCTTCGTTATTAATACATGAGTCAAGTTTTGAGAACTATCCTCGGCTAAAATAGTTTTTAAATCTGTTCGCATTTAAATCCGAAATTCCGGGTATTGGTTCTCTTAAATGAATTCAATAATAATTGTCGACCAATATTTCCTTTCAGGAAATTATTTGGAAATGAGAAATTTATTTTGAGCCAATAATTCCATAGTGATACGGAGGTAAAGGAATTACTTCACTGACTAATTTGAAATTAGCCTCCATTAACCAATTAATACATTGTTCAGGTTTCGGTCGAATTTTCAGCGAAGGTCCTCTCGGAGTATCAGCCGAATAAATCCAATGTATAATACCGATTTTCCCGTTTGGTTTTAAGATTCTATAAGCTTCATTCAATAGTTTAACCGGATCTTTGGTATGAAGGATATTAAACAGCATCGTGTAATCCATCGTGCTGTCATTTAGTTTTGTTCCTTCCTTTATAAAATCAATTTGCCGTACATTAATATTAGGTATACTCTCTTCAGTTATTTTTTGTTTTAGTCTTTCTATCATTGAAGAATCAATATCCAACGCATAAATATTTCCTTTAATAATTTTAGCAGCCGGAATTGTAAACGTACCGTAGCCGGAGCCGAATTCGAGCGCATTTTTTATTGTACCGTCAAATTGAAGTTTTGAAAGAATCATGTCAGGATTGAAAAAAGATTCCCAATAAGATTCTTCCGGCATTCCGCTTTCTCTAATTTTCATAAATTTATTGTTCTTTGCAGATAGTTACCAATATATTAACTCTATAGTTAGATGATATTTTTTACATGATTTGCAAAAGTAAGCAAAATTATACCTTCTTCCCGATAAATCCACAAATTGATATTAGTAAAATTCTGATTTATTTATAAAATCTTTGTTCATCTTTTTATTTTACGTTCGGCTGCCGCTCGAAATAATCTTTCATCTTTTCATTATTCATGACTTCTGGCATCGTTTCCGTGATCTTTCAACTGAGCCGCGAACCAGACATGAAATGCATTGATCACAGTTGAATCATCGGATGTAAACGTAAGCTGAGCCCCATCAGATAATATTTTGTAAACCACTTTAAATTTACCTTTTGATTGCGTCAGTACTTTCAAACCCGGCATATTCACTCCGTGAAGGGTTTGAGGATCTCTGAATTCGGCTTTTGAAAATAAATTACTTTCCTTCTTAAGATGTTTCCTAATTAATCCGATTTGTTCCCTATCTTTTTCATCTTTCGCTTTTATCATTAATACACCGCCATTATTTGTGTCAATAAAATAATGCGTAACTTTGCTCATATTAAAAGGCATAACCATGTGGCTTCTCGAATGAATCATTCGCCTGCGCATCATCAAAGTGGAATCATTCATTTTCTTCTTTTCATTCTTCGTGTTCTGCTGCGCTAATGAAATATTAAAAATGAACAATGATAAACCAAACGATAAAATGAGAATGTATATCATATGTACCCGGTTATTATTACGAATTTTCATTATAAATTATTCCCAAATGTTATTCTTGTTTTGTTTTTATTAACTCATGTTACCAACTGAAAGGGAAATAACTCATTTTTGTAATTCGGAACTTTGCTCAAGTTATCCCTTCGATGAATTCGGAATCTCATTTTTTAGTTGTCTTTGAGAAGCTTTATCCCCGATTATAGAAACAAGACAGACAAGTTAATCATGACAAGTAAGTAAAATGAGTTATTAATATTAATTAAAAAGTTGTTATGAATATACCGCTAATTTTTTTATAAACTTGCATTAACGGACACAATAACCTTACTCAGGCTCATTAATACGGCACCGGCAGCCGGATTTAATAAATTCCCGAATGAATGCCGCAAATTTTATCTGCTGCAGACCGGGAAATTTTTGAATCAACGGTGAAATGTTTAATACCGGTATCGTTATTATTAATGAAATACAGTACCGCTTTTTGAAATCCACGGCCATGTTAGAATAACCATCATGATCAGAGTTTTCATCATTCCAAGGCGGTCATGGATCACTTCATGACCGGCTTTTAATTAAATTGAAAGATAAGTGTTTCTAACTATTACAAATCATCTGCATTGTAAAAACATCAAGAATATAGTTGGGTTGAAAAGGTTGGGATAATTTTGGTAAAGAGAGAAATGATATGGCAAAACATCATTTTTATCTTCATCATCGGATAAAATCAAACCAGATTCATTAAAAACCACTAACTCACTTTCTCCGGTTGCAATACATTTATTTCCATTTGGATCAATTGCAAAAGATGCAACGTAAGTATTCGGTTGCCGGAATTAGAAGTATCATAAACAGTCCAATTTGTTTTTGCCAGTCCAAGATAAGTTGCAATCCACTTATTCCCGCTTCCGTCTATAGCGAGGGCTTGAACTTTATTCTCCGGTAAACCGGAATTGGGTGTATTATAAACAATCCACTCCGAGTTTTGCGGATAAGCATTAATAAAAGAGATAAATACAAGAGCAAAAACGTAAATTAAATTTTTCATTCATTATTCCTTATTTGTAATTATTTAATTATTAATCAGCGCTACAAGGATTTCCAACAGAGCGCATAGTTAATTTTATGTTAAAAGTTTTACTTACTGAGGCAGTCTAAGCTTTTTAGTAACAGTAAACTTCTCAGCCTTCATTCAATAAAAATAAATACTGCTTGAAAGTTTAGAGGCGTTAAAGTTTACAGTATAATTTCCAGCCGGTTTTTCTTCATTGACTAATTCGGCTACCTTTCTTCCAAGTATATCAAATACTTTGAGTTGAACATTTGAAGTTTTGGGAATTGAGTATTTAATTTTTGTTGTTGGGTTAAATGGGTTAGGATAATTTTGGTAAAGCATAAAATCTGTTGGAGAAATATTATTCTTGTTTGATTCAACTGAAACTACACCACCTTCTGTGTAAACCGCCAGACCTCCATTAGTCCCAATCCATTTATCCCCACTTTCGTCTATGGCGATGGCCCAAACAATATCATTCGGCAAGCCAGAATTAGAAGTATCATAAACAGTCCAATTTGTTCCGTCGAATTTTGCAAGGCCGCTAGTGTAAGAGCCAATCCACTTTACTCCATTACCGTCTATCTCGATTGAAATAATACTTTCAGTTTCGTGTAAATCAGAATTCTCCGAACCATAGACATGCCAGTAAGTACCATCAAACTTAGATAATCCGATATTCTCATTCGAACTTGCAGACGTTCCAATCCATATATTGTTATATGCATCTGAAGCTATAGCGTTAACTCGATCATCAGCCAAACCGGTATTATGTGGCGTATAAACAATCCAATTCTGTGAGAATAAAAGTATGGGCGCCGCTAACGTTAGAATCCAAAAAAATAATTTTTTCATCGTCCCCCCTGTGGTTTTATTAATAGTTATCAATAATAAAATTTACTTTATCGTATGAACTTTGCTTTTAATTGCTTTTATTGGAATAACTACGCAGATAAAACAGCAGGAAATCCTGGTTTCCCCAATTACGTTTTAATAAATTTTAAGTCCGCAAAGATGTGAATTTTTTTTTAAAAAAAAAGATTATTAAAATGCAAAGATCCAACATTTTTATGCTAAGGTTTTTTCTTTATTTTTATTTTAGAATGAAAATTTTCTTAAAAGTATAATCCCAATCGTCCTGATCGGGTAGTAATACCAATGCAGGGTATAGGATTAATTATGAAGCAATTTGAGAATGAATTATTTTGCCCTCCTTAATAAGGAGAGGGACTAAGAATTAAATGCTTACTTGATTAAAATCATCTTCTTAACTTCCATAAAATTACCTGAACGAATTCTGTAGAAATATACTCCGCTTGCCCAACGGCTAGCATTAATTCGAAAACTGTAACGACCGGCTCTTAAATATTTATCCGTCACTGTATAAACACGCTGCCCCAGAATATTATATATACTTAAAGTTGTTATTCCTGCTTTCGGCAGTTCAAAACGAATAGTTGTAGAAGGATTAAACGGATTGGGATAGTTTTGCAGGAGTGCATATTTTTTAGGAATTTGTCTGTCGTAAGCACTCGTAATAATAGGAGACGTAGACACTTCTGCTGTATCAGGCTTTTGTTCAATGTTGCCGGCATAGTCTGTAGCAATACTGTAAAATCCGTAAACACTGTCCGGTGAACCTGAGTAAAGTGCAGTAGTATCAGAGGTAGACGTCCATAAAGAAAATGGGCCGTGATTGATAGAAACATATATATTATATCCTGCAATGCCTGAGGTTGCATCGTACCCTTCCCATGAAATTTTGAAAGTAGAATCCGATTGAACGGGAGCCAGAGAATTCATATGACTTACTGGAGCTTCAAAGTCAAGCACATTGCTCCACTTTTTTGTGTAAATAGGCGCGTTTGCATCAAAAATAATGCTTGCCTGATTATCTAATTGCGTCCCCGAAGACTGGGATCCATTGGGTCTTATGGTAAAGAAAACGCTTCCTTCTCCTTCCGGGGGATTAACATCAGGAGGAAGAAAACCAACACTTGGATCGGTTGGATATTCGCCGGTTGCAGTATCGATTGCCATTATCTGCCAGTTGACTATGTCTGTTGCCTCATTTAATCCGGCTATTATGCGAACTACATATTTATTTTCGTTCGGAATCCCGACTGTTGTTATCCAGTTCTTTAAGCCGGGAGGAGGAGTTACCGTAGTATCGCCGAAGGAAATAGGCCCCAAACTGAATGTTGAAAGATCAAACTTATCCGGATCCAATTGATCCGTAACGTTTACAAACTTTGCCGGAGCGGTTGCAGATGAGTCGTTTTCAAAATGTATTATATATCCGGCTATACCTATTCCTTTTGTGTAATGTAAATCTCCGTTCCCAGACGGACCGACAATATAATTTGGATCCCTGGAATAAAATTCATCAGAATGTATGGTATGTTTGTAAATATCCGCAATAATAGGCTTACATGCGTCTAGCGCATCCATGACATCCATTGGTATACTAAGATAATCTATCCATGGAATTGATTCTGCAGCACCTTCAATACAATCCACTATAACCCCGTTCAACCCGGTCACCACACTGAATGTTGAATAAACTGCAGAACCTGTAGAGGATGGTCCGGAAGGAGTAGCAAAGCCTAATCCTGTTCTCATCGCATACCAAATAGCGCTTGATATACATTTTTCAGCTCCTGCTAAATCAACTGCATGAAGACCTAAATTGAATAATGCAGAAATACAATTTAGAAATTGAAGTCCTGATGTTGTTACTTTATAAGGAACCGGAATGTAAGTCCACACATGAACTCTATTTTTTCCCTGTGCAGTATTCATGCTTGTATTTATAGAAGTTATCTCATTTGTGGTTAAAAGCGGCTGACCCGTCGGAGTTGTCCATGCATCAATGATATGTCCGCGTGCGTAGAAACCTAATGTAATAGGTGTGTTTTGTGTATTTGCCCTTACTTCAGGAATAATTATACTCAATAACCATTTATTGGTTTTCCTGTCATATTCTATTGCGCTTTTATTGCCCCATCCGGGGAATCCGGTAAAAGAACTATCAAATTGAGTTGGATCGACGTTTACAATCTTAAAATCAGGTTTTAATAACCCGAAGGAGTTTGCTTCACTTACTGTTATAAATACAGGCACCATATAGGCATCCACATTTCCCCAATTTGAAACAGAAACATAATACTTTTGAGGAGGTAACCATGACTCAAAACTACTTGCCCCGCTTAAACTAATATAAATATTAGGTCTTCTGAATTTATCTATAGTAAGTGCATCGGGAATGGTTCCTGTTTTACCCCGTCCATTATTAACAGCGAGATCAAATTTATCTCCGGGATTTAACCCTGTAACATTGAATGTTGCCTGTATAAAGTTTCCTAGGGTATCGACCAGTAAGGAAATGGGATTTAAGGTTTTAGGTCCTTGAAGAACGGCACTTGAATTAGGGAAAAATCCCTGACCGTTAATAGTTATAGTAATTGTACCGTCATTACCCGCACTGTCCGGTGTGGAGTTAAATAATGCGAATGTTCCCGGCGGCGGTCCGTTTTGTATGGTAACCGTTCCTTCCTCCTCGCCTGTGTTGATCTGATAACTTGAGGTTGGTGATGGCATAAGTTTAACCTTTACAGTTTCCCCGTCGTCCGCTACATTGTCTTTGAGCGGAGTTATAATAAGATCCCTTTCTTGTTCTCCCGCAGGAAATTTTATTGATCCTTTAATATTAATTACATAATCAGTAAACTCTTGCGCCGTCCCCGAGAGCTGATAATTAACGATTACTCCATTTGAAGTTGGACGATTAAGTGTAAATGCCACTACACCTGATTGAGTGGGATTTTCTTTGGCCCAGGGCCATACAGGATACACCGAAACAATTAAATTTTGCTCTGAAACTGTATTGACGTTGAACAAAGTTTTAACAGATTCACCCCTGGGATCCTTTACAACAATATCGTATTGCCCCGAAATAAACTGATCACTAAAATCGAATTGTACAAATATTGAATCCTGTGATATCTTAAGAATTTTGCCCGGAACCTTGAAAGAATTTGCGGGGTAATCACATTGGTCGCACTGAAGGTAAACGGATACATCCGGCGGAAAGCTGCCTCCTTTTATAGTGACATCCTGAATATTTCCGCTTTTTGCTGAATTCGGATTTGCTGTGATTGGGCCTCTTAATCCGGGAATTCCTTTTACTGCAGTCAGCGTAATACTGGTATTGGAAATGTCTGGGTAAAGAGCCATAGAGTCTGCAATTATTCCACTCATTGAATCGAAACTTCCGGAAATATAATTTGCCTTCATTAAAGTATAAACATCGCCGCCCTGCGGTACATAGCCGTTTAACAAATTTACCCGCAAATTTCCCTTAAGCGTTACATTACCATTAACTACAAGCTGATCGTAATTATTTCCTGTCGGGACACCTGCAATATCTTCGTCTAATTCGCAAGCTGCAGAATCCATCTTAAGGTTTCCGACCCAGGTTAGTTGGCCTGCGGGATTTCCAGGTGATATTCTACCCCAATTTCTTTTTAAGTTATAGAATCTTAAAGCACCTATTCCGGTAATACTGCCACCCGCTTCATTTAAGAATATAGGCGAAATAGAAGCCTGACCATTGCCTGTTTTTTCAAGCAATCCGTAGTTGTAAAAAGGTCCGGGATTCGGACCGTTACCGGTTATACTAGCGTTGTTATTAAGATAAATTATTCCGTCTGATTCATTTATAAAATATACGATACTGTTCAGAATAAAACCGGAATTTATATTTATTACGCCGTGATTTAAAAATTGGAACCCCCCGCCGGCCATACTTTTTTGATTTAAACCCGTCATGTTTAACGTACCGTCATTTATCCAGGTACCAAAGCCTAAACGTGAAAAGATACCGCCCGTCCAATAAACATCTGCATTGCTGAAATTTAAAGCTGCATCCGCAGAATCCGCATAGTATTCGCCGTTTTCAAAAATGATGGTACCGGGCAAATTACCCGTAAGATTTCCTTCGGCATTTAAATGGTCCGCTGCAAAAAAAAGCGTGTCGCCTTTCGGAACATCATATATACCGCCGTGCAGGCTTATCGTTCCTTTAAGGTACAGATTGCCCGAATTGACCGAAACTTCGTTATAATTAACAAACGGACAATTTATTCTGATTGTATTTGTTCCGCCGTTTATTATCAAATGCCCGTAATTTGTGAAAGGCTGTCCGTTATAATTATCAAGTAGAGCACTGTCGAGCATTGTCACCGTTCCGTCTGATTCGTTTATTAATGAACCGCCGTTGAGTGTCGGGTTCCCGGTTATTTCAATTGAACCATGATTATAGAAGTTTACTCCCGAAATATATTTAAGTTCTTGACCTAGTATGTAAAACTTTCCCTGGTTTGACCATGAACCGTTTCCAGTTTGCGAAAAATGTCCGTATGTCCAAATAACTCCTGTCCCGCCAAAATTCAAATTTGCTGCTGTACTATCCGCGTATGAATTTTTACATTCAAAGATAATTGCCCCTGAGGGATTGCCTGTAAGATTACCGCTAACCAACATTTTGTTATCGGTAAATTGCAGCGAATCCCCTTGCATTACATTATAGCTGCCTCCGTGCAGGGTTACTGTGTTGGTGCTTGCAAAAAGCAGATTACCCGAATCGACAAGAACGGAATCGTAATTTATAAAATTGGTTAAAATTGTCGCCGTTCCCGTTCCCCCCGTTTTTAACAGAAGTCCGTGATTTACAAAAGGCCCGCCGTTGCCATTCTCTACCGAAGCGCCGTCCAGTAATTTTATTGTTCCGCCCGATTCGTTTATTAATGAACCGCCGTTGAGTGTAGGATTCCCGGTTATTTCAATTGAACCATGATTATAGAAGTTTACTCCCGAAATATATTTAAGTTCTTGACCTAGTATGTAAAACTTTCCCTGGTTTGACCATGAACCGTTTCCAGTTTGCGAAAAATGTCCGTATGTCCAAATAACTCCTGTCCCGCCAAAATTCAAATTTGCTGCTGTACTATCCGCGTATGAATTTTTACATTCAAAGATAATTGCCCCTGAGGGATTGCCTGTAAGATTACCGCTAACCAACATTTTGTTATCGGTAAATTGCAGCGAATCCCCTTGCATTACATTATAGCTGCCTCCGTGCAGGGTTACTGTGTTGGTGCTTGCAAAAAGGAGATTACCAGAATCAACAAGAATTGAATCATAGTTTATAAAATTCGTCAAAATTGTTGCCGTTCCCGTTCCGCCAGTTTTTAATAGAAGCCCATGGTTTACAAAAGGCCCGCCGTTGTCATTCTCTATCGAAGCTCCACTAAGCAATTTCACTTCCCCATTTGATTCATTAATTAAAGAGCCTCCGGAAAATGTTGTTGTACCGTTTATAATAACTGTTCCCAGGTTGTCTAATGCTAGTTCTAGGTTTTTTGAGACCGTACCTTGAACTGTTAAGGTGCCGTTGTTGACCAGCGTATCGGTACCCTGAAGAGTTCCCGCAGCCCAGACTATTGCACCGCTTGATTCTATAGTGCCCCCGTTTTGTAACATTAAATGGCTATTTATATTTAGCGTTTGAGTTCCAGAACCGGTTGTTCCGAGCTGCAGATTATTAATATGTACTAAATTATTTATCGTTACCGTATAAGTTCCGCTGAGATTAATTATAGCATCTGTGGTTATTGTTGGGACACCGTTCGACCAGTTGGACGCATTATCCCAGTCACCGCCTGAAGGATTAATCCAGGAAGTGGAGTCTTGAGCATTGACGTTTTGAAACGAAAAAACGAGAATACACAGGCCCCCTACTAACCTAAAATAAAATTTGGTTCTAATTTTCATGGCTGTAATGATAAATAATAGCGATACTATTACAGTAGTAAATACGATTTCCATTTTTACCCTCCATCCTTCACGCTTATTAACTATAAATCTCAGCGTAATTTTATTAGGGGAAATTAATTATTTACTCTATATGCGTAAAAAAGATGAATTTTAGTTCAAATGAACTTTAATTATTTGGAGTATCTCTAAGAAGTGTGGTATATTTTTTTGCTTTTGCAGGTTTATTCCATTTTGAGTATAGGTTTACGAGAGTTTTTTCGATTTCTTGAATTTCAATTGTATTCTTCCCCGTTTGTTTATTCATTATATTAAAGTTCTTTAAAATAATGGATTCAGCTTTCTTAAATTTGCCTTCAAGCATATAAGATCTTCCAATTTCACATTTGGTCCTGGCAATGAGGTATTTATTCCCACCTTCCAATTTTATTCTGATTTTTAATGAATGCTGTAAAAAAGTAAGAGCAGTATGCGGTTCATTTTTGCTGTTATAAATTTTCCCTTTCCAGTAATAAGCATTTCCGAAAAGCGGATGGTCTGCAGAAAGAGTTTTTCTCCAAATAGCAATCGCAGAATCGATCATTTGTAATGCTTTATTATTTTTTTTAACATAGTAATACATACATCCCAAATTGTAAGTTGCAAGTGCGAAATCAGGATGATGAGTGCCTAAAATTTTTTTCCTAATATTGTATGACTTTTCAAAATAATCAATTGCTGCCGCATACTTTTTTTTTTCAAAAAGTACAAAACCCAGATTATTTATCATATGTACTAATTCATAATTATTTTTCCCCAGTATTTTAGTATCCATTTTTAAAGCTTCTTTATAATATTTTTCTGCTAATGAATGTTTTCCTTCATCGTCATATATTAATGCCATATTATTCATTGCTGAGGCAACCTGCTGCGCTTGTTTACCCAGTACAGCTTGATAAATTGATAAAGCAGCTTTGAAATTTTTCAGAGCTCTATTATCTTTCCCCAAATCCATCAACAACGTTCCGTAATCGTTTAACGCCTCTGCATATGCGGCAATTTGGGTTGAACCGAGCTTTTTGTATAGCGAGATTGATTTTTCATATAAGTTTCGAGCTTTTGTATAATCACCTCTATAATTAAAAGCCAAAGCAAGATTTTTAATACTTTTTGCAGTTTCTATATTTTGTTCTCCATATAATTTCTCTCTTGTAGCTAATGCTTTTCGAAGTTGGGTTATTGCTTTTTTGTAAAATCCCAGGTTTTCAAAAGTTAATCCTATCGTAGTTCTTATTGATGCACGAATCTTGGGGGCTGTTTTCAAATCTCCATCTATTTTTTTTACAGCTTCATTTAACACATAAACTACCTTTACATCTTTGCCTTTTTTAGTAGGATCCGGAGACGATAACATTTGTTGAAGGAAAGAATTTATTTTTTTAACTTTTTCGGCTTCATTTTGAGCTTTATCTCTTTGAGATGCGGCAATATTAGCCTGCCAGCTAATACCGAGTAATCCTGTAATCAGCAAAAGGGTTATTATAAATGTTGCCGCAGCACCAAATTTATGCCTGCTTATAAATTTCGATGCCCGGTAATTCATAGTGTCTTTTCGCGCTATCACAGGTAAACCGGCGAGGTGTCTCCTTATATCTTCCGAGAATTGTTCTACAGATACATATCGCCTTTCTGGATCTTTATGCATCGCTTTAAGAATAATATTGTCTAAATCACCTTTTAAATAATTAGATAATTTTATTGAGCTTATTTTTGCATGTTCGTAGTCTCTTCTATCTTCTTCAATTGATTTGTTATCACTAGAAGAAGAATCTTTTGTTGCTTGTTTAACTCTTTCACTCGGTCTAAGTATATTATCGCCGGTAACAACTTTAGTTATTTCCTTCGGAGAAATGTTTGTAATTTTATAAGGACGAAGGCCTGTCATTAATTGGTATAATAAAACACCGAGCGAATAAATATCACTTGCGGTATTGACTTTTTCGCCCTTAATCTGTTCGGGACTCGCATATTCGGGAGTTAAATGAAGCGTACCTGTCCGGGTTAAGTTTGAATTTGATTCATCCAAATCGGCATTAATTAATTTTGCTATTCCGAAATCCAGAAGCTTTGGAGTTCCGGTTGAGGTTACCAGAATATTACCGGGTTTAATATCGCGATGAATAATTAAATTCTGATGAGCATACTGAACGGCAGCGCAAATCTGTCTAAATATTTCCAACTTTTTGTAAGAATTGAGTTCCTTTTCTTCACAATATTTGGTTACCGGCTTGCCGTCGATAAACTCCATAACAAGATACGGTAATCCGTCAAAAGTCCTTCCGCCGTCAAGTAAACGTGCTATGTTGGAATGCTGAAGATTTGCTAAGGTTTGTCTTTCAATTTGAAATCTTTTAAGATGATACGCTGAAGTAAACCCGTATTTTAAAATTTTAATCGCAACTTTCTGTTCGTATTCCTTATCATTTCTTCTACCGGCATAAACAATTCCCATTCCACCGACACCGGCTTCACCTTCGATGATAAAATTGCCTACTTGTTTACCTATTAGAGGATCAACGAAAATATTTTTCTTCTCATCGATTATCTTAAACGGTTCCTCAAGAAAGTCCTTGGTTTCTTCAAATGAAGCTAATAAAGATAAGATTTCATTTTTTAGTTCCTGATCAAAACCACACCTCAAGTTAAGGAAGTTTTCCCGCTCAGTTTCATTAAGCTCTCGGGCTTCTTCAAATAATAATTTTATTTGAGATATTTTTTCATTGTCCAAAAGTATAATCCAGAATTAAACTAATTATTGTGCATTTCCCTGTACAGCCAGGCTTTTGCAAAATTCCAGTTGCGTTTTACCGTCGAATCGGAAATGTTTAAAACTTTTGCAGTCTCTTCAATTGTAAGACCCGAAAAATACCTTAATTCAACAATTTTACTTGATCTTTCATCAATAGTTTCTAATTTTTTTAAGGCTTCGTCAAGAGACAAAACCTGGTTGTCAACTTCTTCTGAGATAACTAAATCCTCGTCAAGAGAAAGATTTGCCTTCCCGCTCCCCCTCTTTATAGCGTTTCTTTTACGTGCATGGTCAACAAGAATCTGCCGCATTGATTGAGCTGCTATTCCAAAAAAATGACCTTTGTTCTCCCAGGAGATATTTTGATCGCCGATCAATTTAAGATATGCTTCATGGACGAGTTCGGTTGTTTGAAAAGTATGATTGCGATATTCGGCATGCAGGTACCTGGAAGAGATATTTTTCAATTCCTCGTAAATAAGAGGTAAAATTTGATTTAATACAAGATTATTACCGTTTGAATATTCTTGTATAAGCCGAGTGAAATCTCCTTGTTCCGCACTATACATGTCATACCCTGTAAATGATTTTTTAATATACAAATAGAAAATATTAATATCTATAAAAATCTATTCAAAATGTATTTTTGTTGATGAGAGACATATTACAATGATGCATGTAAATAAAATAGATTAATATTAATAATTTTTACATATTTAGAATATTGTTATTTCATAAAATAAAACACCAAAAGTAATGAATAATCATGTTGATATGTAATTGAATTGAATTGTAATTATCTTAGGTAATAAAAATCTATAATATTCTTATCTATAGAGTTGGTGTTAATTACAACCTTTATGCAATTAGATTTACCACAAATATTGTTTCTCGCCGCAACTTTACTGGCAACATTCGGTTTAATAATTATTATCTATTCGAGGGATAATGAAAATATCACCAGTAAGTTATTTATTTTGATGCTGCTGCTTTCGATAGCCTACTTAATTTCGCATAGCATTCATTTTCTTTTTATGCATAATACCGAAGTAACCGTCCTGGATCTCTCGTGTCATTCTTTACTTCTTTTGATGGTAGTTACCCTAACATTTTTTACATGGAATTTTCCAAATTCCCGGAAGATAGGAATTACCAGGACTTTGTTTATAATAATTCCTACAGTTCTTTTGTTAATTATGCTTTGGAGCGGTAATTTAATTATTGCATCACATGCCGAGATGAATTTATATAAAGCACATTACAGTGAATACTACCCGCTTTATCTTTTGTGGTATATTATCTTGATATCTTTAAATATTTATTGGCTGTTAAAGAAATACAGCAAAGAAAAGATAACAACACTAAAATCTCAAATACTGCTTTTTTTAGTAGGGCTAGTAATTACCAACATTCTATTATTCATGTTTGGATTTTTGCTTCCATGGATAGTTGGCTTTTATTTTCTTATTGAAATGAGTCCGCTGGCATTTCTGGTCGGACTAATTTTATTCACTTCGGTAGCTGTGGGAAAATTTAATATGTTTCCAGCCGCACTTGATAGAGTAAGGACATTCAGCATTAACAAGAAAATTTTTTTAAGTGCTATTATCTTAGTACCGATTATTATATTATTAATTGAAATACCGCTTGTACGTATCTTTTTTCAAATCAAATCTAATGATGAATTAATAAAATATTTCTATGTTACATTCTTTGGAGGATTGATTGTCAGTATCAGCATGGCTTTCGTGCTGCAAAAGATTATTTCAAGTCCATTAATCAAATTAAAAACCAGGGCAATGGAAATTGGTCAGGGTAATTACGGAATAAAGGTTGCTTACAATTCGAATGATGAAATCGGAGAGCTTACTGAAGCATTCAATAATATGTCGGAAACTTTGAGCAGCAACTACATAGAATTGAAAAAAAGAGAGGAAAGGATTTCCTTTTTATTGAATGCATTCGATAAATCTTCGGTTGCAATAGCTATTATTGATAGTTCATTCAATATAATTGAAGTTAATGATACATATTGTTCTTTGGTAAAACTGGGTAAAGAAAAGATTATAAATCATTCAATAAAAGCAGTTCAGTTTTCACACTATCAAGATGAATTTCATAAAATTGAGAATGATATCATTCAAAAGAAGCAATTTAAAGGAGAGATAATAAGAAGCTTTGATGATTCGGAGGAAAAACATCTTTTACTTTCAGTAACACCCGCTGTGTTAGATGAAGGTTCTTCAAAAGGATTTTTGTTCGTTGAAGTAGATATAACCGATAGGAAAAAACTCGAAGAACAGCTTCGTAAATCCGAAAAGTTAGCGGCATTGGGAGAAATGGCTGCTGTGTTAGCTCACGAGATTAAAACTCCATTGACTTCTATTAAGATGAATTCCGATATACTGGTTGAAACTTTAAATTTAAATGAAGATGATCAATTTGCTTTTACAATAATCCAAAAAGAGATTAATAGGCTAAATAATCTTGTGAAAGATGTTCTTCAGTTCTCAAGACAAATTGACCTAGTTTGTAGTAAATTCAGTCTGAAAAATTTAGTGGAAGATATTAAATCTCAAATTGGTAGTGTTCCGGGACAAAAAGATATCACAATAACCAACAATCTAAATAATATTGAAATCGAAGCCGATTATGAAAAGCTAAAGCAAGTATTTTTTAATTTGATTTATAATTCAATCGAAGCAATAAACAAACAAGGCACAATAGAATTAACTTCGGATTATTTGGAAGAAAAGAATCAATATATAATTACGTTGAAAGATAACGGCACTGGAATTAAAAATACTGAAAAAATATTTGAGCCTTTTTTTACAACTAAAGCATCGGGCACAGGACTCGGACTTTCGATATCACAAAAAATTATTGAGCAGCATACCGGACGCATTAAACTAATTTCTTCAAAACCCGGTGAGACTATTTTTGAAATTACTCTTCCCGTTTAAATGATTGGAAGAATAAAATTCAATAAGTAATCGACATTAAACAAATTGGTCACAATAAACGAAGTGAAAGATCTCAAATTTTCGATTATCAAGTACTTTACTTCTTTTATTTCAATCCATATGAAAAAAATCGATATTTGAGTAACTTCAATAAATAAACAACAAGATATAGATTTCGAAATGGAAAAAATTTTAATAATAGATGACGATCAATCTATAAGAGATACTTTAACAAATTATCTTAAGAAAAAAAATCACGAAATATTCTCAGCAGAAAACGGCGAGGAAGGGCTTGAAAAAGTTAAACAGCATCATCCCGATCTCGTAATATCTGATATCAGGATGCCGGGAATGAACGGATTGGAAATGTTAAAACTGATCAAAGCATATGATGAACATATCAATGTAATAATAATGACCGCTTTTGATGACATGCAAAGTACGGTTAAGGCAATGCGGGAAGGTGCTTATGATTACATCGAGAAGCCTATCGAACTGGAAAGATTAAAAGTCTCCATCAAAAGAGCACTCGAAAACAAACACCTTAGCGAGCAGTTAGCTTCCTTCACGCCAAATGATGAGGAAGAATATGATGTCGAAAATATTCTAATCGGTAAAACCCAAAAGATGAAGGAAGTTTATAAAAAAATCGGACAGGTTTCTTCGAGTAATGTTACAGTTTTAATACTGGGTGAAAGCGGTACCGGGAAAGAACTTGTAGCACGAGCAATCCATTACAGCGGATTGACAAAAGATAAACCATTTATTGCCGTTAATTGCACTGCATTAACAGAATCACTTTTAGAGAGTGAACTATTCGGTCATGTTAAAGGAGCGTTTACCGGGTCAATTCGGGATAAGAAAGGTAAGTTCGAAATTGCAGGTGAAGGGACAATCTTTTTGGATGAAGTTTCCGAAATTTCTCCTAACATACAGGTAAAATTATTAAGGGTTCTTCAAGAGCGGGAATTCGAGCGTGTTGGAGGGGAAACACTGATACCGATGAAAGCACGTGTAATTGCAGCCACCAACCGGAATATTTTACAACTTGTAAAAGATGGGAGATTCAGGGAAGATCTTTATTACCGGCTGAATGTCGTTTTAATAGAACTTCCACCTTTACACGAAAGGATTGACGACATTCCTCTACTTGTTAAACATTTCTTAACCAGGATAAATCAAAAACTGCACAAGAACGTAGTAAAAGTTCCTGAAGAAGTAATGGAGATGCTCAAGAATCAATATTGGGTTGGGAATGTTAGGGAACTCGAAAACACACTTATGCAGGCTGTTGTTCTTACTTCGGGTGATGTTTTATCAAAAGAAAATATTTTACTACGAAATGATGAAAGCGAAGCGGTAGGAAATAACAATCTCGCAAATTTGAGTCTATCCGAAATAGAAAAGATTCATATCCAGCGAGTACTCGATGCACACAATTGGGACAAGCAAAAAGTATCGGAAATTCTGGGGATATCGATGCCTACTTTGTACAGCAAAATTTCATCCTATCAAATAAAGCAAACTTAAATTGGAATTAATTTGTTTGAGGTATTAAACTAAAGATTTGTCAACGAAGTTTATATTTCTATTCTAAGTGAAATTTTAATAATATTCCCAAATGTAAAACTTAGTAACCTTGTTAAAAAATAGCTTTAACCATATTTCACCTTAATTTTTGTAAAAGCACTAAAATGATCTAAATAACTTAATTTGTTATTTCTCAATCTTAGTTTTCACACAAATATGTGCTGAATCAACAAATAATTTTACCAAATTTCATTCTTTCATTTTTAAATAATTTAAAATCTATTTCAACTATTTTAAAACTCCTTCCTTATTTGAATTATTTTTGCAGCAAATAAAGCACTTACAGATGGCATAGTTGTTGAACCTTATGAAATAAAAAAAGGATTAAATTTGCTTAGTAATGGTTTAATATGGTGTTCGCTTTACTTGCTACTGTTGGGCGGCTTTGTAGTGCTCTTCATCAAAATATTGAACCATAAATGATGGCCGATGCGTCTAATATTATGTAATAATTATTCAGTGTACGTAAAAATTAGACATGACCAAGCATGATTTTTTGAAAAGGAGAAAATGATGTTGAAGAAAAAGATTAACCCGGTTATTTTGCTTGCTCTACCTGTAGCTATTTTATTGTTATTCGGATTTAGATTTGGACCTTTTAGTTCTTATGAGCATAGCATGAATTCTTATATTATTAATGATTCCACCAACTCACAAAACGGAGGAATGATGGGACGCGGTATGATGAATGGAAGAATGATGGGACGCGGAATGATGAATAGCGGAAATAATAACGGAAACAGCGCACCAAATAAATATGATAAAAACGGTAAATGGGTAGCTCCGGCTTCTGCTAATAGCTTAAAGAATCCTCTGGAAAAAATTGCGGAAGCGAGTCAAAAAGGAAAAAACATATTCAATATGCAATGTTTTACATGCCACGGTACAGATGGTAAAGGCGACGGTCCAGCCGCTGTTTCTTTACATCCCAAACCTGCTAATTTAACTTCAAGCAGAGTACAACATGAAAGTGACGGAGCTATTTTCTGGAAGATAACAAACGGGAATTCACCTATGCCTTCGTTTAAAAGTGCCCTCACAAAAACCCAAAGGTGGGATTTAGTTGAATACATTAGAGAATTGGGCAAATAAATTTCTCTTCCAAAACAAACAAACATTTAACCCCGATAAATTTTTCTATCGGGGTTTTTAAATTATTTAAATAATCTTTTAATTTTTTTAAAATACCATTGCCTACCTTTCATATCGTTTAATATCTTTAATAAATATCTTTTCGAACAGTCTCATTTTTACTAATTTTTACAAATTTTAACTATTTATATTTTAAGACATTACCGAGCATCTTAAAACAATTTCATCCAGAAATTTAATTTTTATTAACTCCCCGATTCCCCAAACCCAAACATTTTCTTTTGGTATCATTATTGAATGATTAAATTAAATTTCATAGTAATTAAGTAATGATAAAAAAAATTTCCGTACTATCTTTAATTTTGTTTTTTACGGCTTCATCGCTAAGCTTGCCCATTACCGTACATTTATGCAGCATGAACATGAATCATCAATTCTGCAAAATGGAAACTGCAAAGAGTAATTCATTTAATAATGTATGCAATTCTGAAGAAATGAATTTTCAACAGCAGGTTTTTGCAGAACATGACAACTGCTGCTCGACAAGAACTATTGATTTATCTATTACGGATGCCTTTATAAATAATAAAACGGAATGCAGTTTAAGTTTTTCTGCCTTTGCGGTTATGCCATCTTTGAAACCAACGGAATTTTATAATTTTGTAAAAACATCTAAAATTTCATTCAGGCATTTCCATCTGCCTGATATTTATGGGAACAATATCTACCTCGGCAATTCTACTTTTTTAATTTGAAAATTAACCTCTCAGCAAAGCCTTAGAAGAAAACTTGCGGATTTTATCGAATAGCAATTATTAACAATAATTTCCCGGAAGTCCCCATCTAAGGAGTCTTTCATTCTTAAATCGTATTTCATTTAAGATAAAAACAATCTCATTATAGGGTCATTTATGAAAAGAATAAAAATATTATATGTAGTTGCGCTTATACTTATCGGAGGCTTTAACTTACCGGCTCAGACTGAATCAACAACGCTTGATTCATTAGTCCAGCATGCCATAAGTGTAAGTCCCAAAATAAAAATGTTAAAAGCTAAAATGAAGGTTTCGGAAGATAAAATTCCGCAGGTCTCAAACTTGCCGGATCCGATGTTAACACTCGGATTGGCAAATTTGCCTGTTAATTCTTTTTCGTTTACTCAGGAACCGATGACCGGGAAAATTGTCGGTTTGAGTCAGGCAATCCCATTTCCGGGGAAATTAAGTTCGATGGGAAAAGTCTCCGGGAAGCAGGCTGAAATAGTTAAGCAGGAAATTGATGATGCAGTAAACGAAGTAACTAAAAATGTTACTGAAAATTATGAAGACCTTCGCTTCCACAGAAAAGCTATTTCAATAATGAAAGAAAGTAAAAACTTGTTGCAAGAGATTGCTAAAGTTGTAAGGACCAAGTATTCGGTTTCAACAGCAAGCCAGCAAAACCTAATTAAAATAGAACTGGAAATAACAAACGTTAGTGATAAAATTGAAGAGTTAAAAGGAAAAGAAAGCTCGAAGCTTGCTATGCTGAATGCGATTTTATTGCAGGACTCCGAAACCCCGATTGAAACAGGCAGTTTTCCAAAATTAACTTATCAAAATTTAACAGTTGCTAAACTCGATTCTATAGCCGAAGCGAACAGGCCCTATCTGATGGGCGTAAAATTAGCAAAACAAAAAGCAATGCTGATGGAGCAGACTGCTAAATATGATTATTATCCTAACTTTAATTTAATGCTACAGTATTCACAGAGAGATGAAATTGCAAAAACACATACACCTTTAACCGATTTCTTCACTGTGATGGTCGGAATTTCGCTCCCTCTGAATTACGGCGGAAAAGTAACTTCAAAAGTTGAAGAATCAGTGGCAATGCAGGAAATGTATAATCAACAATACAATGCAGCAATGCAAATGCTGAATAGTAATTTCGGGTCTTCTATTTCAACTTTAAAAACGTTAAAAGAGAGAATTAAATTAATTGAGCAGGGTTTGCTTCCGCAGGCTAATCAAACTCTTAATTCATCACTTGCTAATTATCAGGTTGGTAAAATTGATTTTCTTAATGTAATAGATGCACAAAATAAATTATATCAAATTGAAACAAATCTTTATAAACTAAAAACTAATTACCTGAAAGAAATTACAAAATTAGAATTCCTAATTGGTTCAAAATTGCAAAAGTAAAAGTTTTCAAAAATATATTAAACGGAGTAAAAAGTGAACACGAAAAGATTAATAATGGCAGTTATTGGATTACTTGTTATAAGTGCGGCAATTTATTTTGTAATCGGCACTAACAGTCAGCCTACACAAGCGCAGGAAACAAAAACTGCGACAAAGAAAAAAGAAAAAAGAAAAATTTTATACTGGCGCGCCCCGATGGACCCGACCGAAACTTATGACCATCCCGGTAAATCAAAAATGGGAATGGACCTGGTTCCGGTTTATGCCGACCAAAGCGGCGCCGAAGGTGTAATTACTATTGATCCGGTTGTACAGCAGGATATGAATCTTCAAACAGATTTTGTAAAAGAAAAAGCTTTATCTCCAATTGTTAATACAAATGGTGTTGTAACAACTAACGAAAAAAATGAATTTATTGTTACAACAAAAGTATCCGGCTGGATTCAGAAGTTGTATGTTAATTATACGGGACAAAAAATCAGTAAAGGCCAGAAGTTGATGGATATTTATTCTCCGGAACTTGTTTCTGCCGAACAAGAATATCTGACAGCTCTTTCATACAAGAATTCCACTTCCCAAAGCAAGATTGCAGATGTTTCAAAAAGCGGCGATGAATTGGTTAAAAACAGTATACGCAAATTAGAATTGCTCGATATGTCGCCTGCTGACATTACTCAGATTGAAAACACAAAAGATGTTAAAACTTATGTAACTCTTTATGCACCGCATTCGGGAACTGTTCTTCACAAAAACATAGAAGAAGGACAGAAAATAAAAGCCGGAATGCCTTTATTAAAAATTGCAGATCTTTCTAATCTTTGGTTATCGGCTGATATATATGAATATGAACTTGCAAAAATTAAAGTCGGCGACAACGCGAAAATCAAATTTAACTATCTGCCTGGTAAAACTTTTGACGGTAAAATATCGTTCATTTACCCTACAATTGATCCTAAATCAAGAACAGTAAAAGTTCGTTTCAATTTGAACAACAGAACAGGACAGCTCA
Organism: uncultured Ignavibacteriales bacterium; assembly: GCA_963751355.1. Taxonomy (GTDB): domain Bacteria; phylum Bacteroidota; class Ignavibacteria; order Ignavibacteriales; family Ignavibacteriaceae; genus CAVVVS01. The sequence continues at coordinate 63,110 of CAVVVS010000014.1, forward strand.
AACCGGAAATGTTTGCTAATGTTGTAATCGACGGACAAAGACTAAAATCAACACCTGTTGTTCCTGAAAATGCAGTTATAAGAAGCGGTACCAAGGACATTGTAATTGTTGCACTCGGAAACGGCAAATTCAAACCGCAAGCAGTTACACTCGGTTTATATTCCGACGGCTATTATCAAGTATTAAATGGATTATCCGAAGGAACAAAAATAGTTACTTCAGCTCAATTCTTAATCGATTCCGAAAGCAACTTACGGGCTGCTATAAGTCACATGAGAGAAGGAGATAACGGTAAATCCGATTCAACTTCTTCTAATTCAAAAATGAATATGAAGATGGACATGAAAAAGGATGATAGCTCAAAAAAGATAAATATGAAGAACGACTCGAAGAAAATGAATATGGATAAGAACGGAAGTTCAACAGAAATGAATATGAAAACGGATAAAAAATCTTCTGAAACTTCAATCGTCAGAAAAGGTGTTATTGATTTAGCATCGATAGATAAAAACAAAGACGGAAAAGTTTTTGAAGATATAATGGACTGGAATGTAATCTCAGATAAGCCAGGTAAATGCCCGCTCTGCGGAATGACTTTAAGAGAATTTACATTAGCTAAAGCAAAAGGAAATTTAAAAGAACACGGATTCCAGGTTAAGTAATAATTCATTTTCAGCAGAACAGGAGTTTTTATAGAATGATTACAAATGACAAAAATAAGGACGGGATTATTGCCAAGCTGATTGAATGGTCTATAAACAATAAGTATATGGTCATTCTGCTAACACTGGCACTTATAGGCGGCGGAATATGGGCAATGCTGAATACCCCGGTAGATGCATTTCCCGATTTGAGCGATGTGCAGGTTATTATTTATACAAAGTATCCCGGTCAAGGGCCGCAGATTGTGGAAGACCAGGTTACATATCCTTTAACAACAAAAATGCTTTCGGTGCCGGATGCACAGACCGTTCGCGGTTATTCGTTTTTCGGTTTCTCGATGGTTTATATAATATTCAAAGACGGAACAGATTTATATTGGGCAAGAAGCAGAGTATTGGAATATCTTAGTTCCCTTAGGAATGACTTACCGAACGGTGTTTCCCCGCAATTAGGTCCAGATGCAACAGGACTCGGCTGGGTGTATGAATATACACTTCAATCGAAGAAACATGATTTACAGCAATTGAGATCTATCCAGGATTATTTTTTAAAGTATGAATTGTCTTCAATTCCGGGTGTTTCCGAAGTTGCTTCGGTTGGTGGATATGAAAAGCAATACCAGGTAAATATAGATCCGAATAAATTAGCTTATTATCATATTCCGCTCAATAAAGTTAGGATGGCTATCAAGAAATCGAACAACGATGTTGGTGGAAGGCTTCTTGAAATGGGCGAAACAGAGTACATGGTGAGAGGTTTAGGCTATATTAAAAATACGGATGATTTGAAAAATGTGGCAATAGGTTATGCGCCTGAAACCGGCTCCCCCATTTATCTGAAGGATGTTGCAAATGTAGAGATAGGACCTGAGCTCAGGCGCGGACTTGCGGAATGGAACGGAAAGGGTGAAACCGTCGGAGGCATTATAGTAATGCGTTACGGCGAAAATGCTCTGGAAATTATTAAAAAGGTTAAGGAACGATTAAAAGGTTTACAAAAATCGCTTCCTGAAGATGTAAAAATTGTTCCTGCTTATGATAGGTCTGCATTGATAGATAGGGCGATTGACACACTAAAAGGAAAACTGACTGAAGAAAGTATTGTTGTTGCGCTTGTAATTATAGCTTTTCTGCTTCATATCCGGAGTTCGCTTGTTGCTATTTTTACGTTACCTACAGCTGTACTCGCAGCGTTTTTAATTATGAAGTTCCAGGGACTTAATGCAAACATCATGTCCCTTTCAGGTATTGCTATTGCTATCGGTGCAATGGTTGATGCTTCTATCATCATGGTTGAAAATGCTCAAAGCCACATGATAAGAGAACAGGAAAAGCCAAAGGAGAAACAACGTTCTCACTGGACGGTGATTTTAGAGTCATCAAAAGAAGTTGGTCCTTCAATCTTTTACTCTCTTTTGGTAATTACGGTTTCGTTTTTACCGGTGTTTGCTCTTGAACAGCAGGCTGGCAGATTGTTTAAACCGCTCGCATATACAAAATCCTATTCCATGGCTGCGGCCGCTATTCTAGCAGTTACAATAGTTCCTATTCTTATAGGCTATTTTGTACGCGGAAAAATGAGAAAAGAAGAAGACAATCCTATAAATAAATTTCTCCTTAAAGTTTATAGACCGGTTGTTGATTTTGTATTAAATAAGAGATGGTGGGTTATAGGTGCAGCTGTTTTAATTATGCTGGCAACTTTAATTCCTTTCTCAAAATTAGGTTCGGAATTTATGCCGCCGTTAGACGAAGGCGATTTACTCTACATGCCGACAACTCTGCCCGGAATTTCAATTACCAAAGCAAAAGAAATTCTTCAGCAAACGGATAAAATAATTAAATCATTCCCCGAGGTTAAAAGTGTATTCGGGAAAGCTGGAAGAGCGAACACAGCTACAGATCCCGCTCCCCTTTCTATGATCGAAACAACTATTCAGTTGAAACCAAAGAGCGAATGGCCGGAAGGAATGACGGAGAAAAAACTGGTTGATAAGTTAAATGCGGCAATCCAAATACCGGGATTAACAAATGCCTGGACAATGCCGATTAAAACCAGAATTGATATGCTTTCTACCGGTATTAAAACTCCGGTTGGAATTAAAATTGCCGGACCAAATTTAGGTGTCCTTCAAAAAATTGGTAAAGATATAGAGAGAATTGCTAAAACAATTCCGGGAACAAGATCGGTTTATGCCGAAAGAGCGCTTGGTGGAAATTATGTTGACTTCAATATTAATCGCAAAGCAATAGCGCGCTACGGATTAACTATTGATGATGTGCAAAACGTAATTATGTCTGCAATCGGCGGAATGGATATTACTAAAACAGTTGAAGGACTGGAAAGATACCCTATTAACTTGAGATATCAGCGAGATTATAGGAATAATCTTGATGCATTAAAACGGGTACTTATTCCGATACCAAGCGGTGGTAATATTCCGCTTGGCGAAGTTGCTAATCTTTCCGTAAAGAAAGGCCCGCCGGTTATTAAGTCGGAAAATGCAAGACCGAATGCCTGGGTTTATATCGATATTGAAAATATTGACGTTGGAACTTATGTAAAAAATGCTCAGAAAATTATAAATGCAAAGTTAAAAATCCCGGCAGGTTATTCAATCATTTGGAGCGGACAGTATGAATATATGCAAAGAGCAGCAAAGAAATTGGCGCTCGTTATTCCGCTTACACTTTTGCTTGTAATCTTGCTTTTATTCATGAACACTAAATCAGTAATAAAAACCGGGATCATACTGCTATCATTACCTTTCTCAATGGTAGGCGCAATTTGGCTTTTGTATATAGCCGGGTATAATACCAGTGTGGCTGTTTGGGTAGGTATAATTGCACTGCTTGGTGTAAGCGCCGAAATTGGTGTAGTTATGCTGCTATATCTTGATATCGCTTATGAAAAAAGAAAAGACAGCGGAATGCTGAAATCACTAAAGGATTTACGGGAAGCAACATTTGAAGGCGCGGCAAATAGAATTCGTCCGATTATGATGACTGTTATGGCACTTTTATTCGGTTTACTTCCTATCCTTGTCGGTACAGGTACGGGAGCTGATGTAATGAAAAGAATCGCAGCGCCGATGGTAGGCGGTATCGTTACAACATTATTGATGGGAATAACACTTTACCCGGCGATTTTCTATATAATCAAAAAGAGAGAAGTAAAAAAACTTATCGCAGCGGAGAATTCTGAACAATAATTATTAGGAAACCCGGTTTAATAAAAAGATCGGGTTTCCAAAATATCCTACTTAAAAGGAGAATTTTAATGAAAGAAATTAAAGCTTACGTAAGACCGCGTTTGGCAGAGAAAGTTATTTCTGCTTTGGAAGTTGCAGGCACTGAAGGAATGACTGTCATTGATGTTTCTTTACTCGGTAAATGGGCAGATCCTGAGAGATCTAAATTATCAATTGAATATTGCGAAAAATATTGTACCAGTGTTAAAATTGAAATAATCAGCAGTGATGAACAAGCCGATGATTTTGTGCAGACAATAATTGAAAACGGAAAAACCGGTCAAAGCGGGGACGGATTTATTTCCGTGACTAATGTTGAGAAATTTGTGCGGATAAAAGAAGGGTGATTTTAGATTAACGGGGCAAGAGATATAATTATCATTTCTATTGTCCGAATTGTGAAAAAGCTGCTCCCGATTGGCGTTGTTCAATTGTAATTTATTAAGTATTTTATTACAGATGATAAAACGAGCAAAAAATTGCATGGAAAGCAAGGAGGGATGAAGATGAAAGTGACTATTTTATCTGTAATCTTTTTGAGTTTATTATTCGGGACATCATTGTCAGCACAGCAAGATTCCATTGACGTGATGTTTAAAAATCATGAATTCCAAAGCGAGGTGCTGGATTACATGGTCGAACATCATCCGTTTATTAACCAGTTCATGAATAAGATGATGCAGAATAATGAAGCGCGTCAAATGGTGTTTAATCAAATGCTGGCTAATCCAAACATGAGAAATATGATGATGGAATACATGTTCACCAAAGCAAACAGCGATTCAACATTTGCAAAGCTTATGTTTAATAGAATGTCTCAACATAAATTTTGTATTGATATGTTGAAGGAAATGATAAAAAACAATGAGATACAGCTTCAGAAAACTAAGGGAAAAAAGGAATGATAAAAATATACTATTAAGCCTTTTTGCACAAAATTGTCCTTCTGAACAAAGTGAAAAATTTCTAAATTATTATAATATGAGAGATTTTTCAGTCGCTTTGCTCCTTCAGAATGATATTTATACTCTTTTTAGAGTGGACTCATAAATATCATTTGTTAAATATGGATAGAATATCAGCCAAGGCATCTTTAAGAGCCATAAAATCTATTTTGAATGCTTTCTTCTCCCTTTTTTCAGATTTATTAAATTCTTTTGTACTTTCTAAAATTTCATTAAGAATTTTCTTAAAAATAATATAAACATGAAAACGACTAAAAATGATTCATCCCCGACCTGATTGCTCAAAGTGAAAGAGTTTGTGCAAAATGCAATGTTTAATATTTCTGAGCGAACCGAATAATCGTAAAATATTATTTGAATTTTTAAAAATACAGCAATTTAAAATTATTTCACTTTTTTATTTAACGATAACTCTTTATATTATTGTTATTTAACATAATCGTTTTAAAATTTATAAAAAAAATCCGAGGTTGCTGATTTTCCATATATATAGAGAGAGATTTAGATTAAATTAATTTTTTGAGACTGTCCCCAAAACAGTATTTCCCCGTTACTCGTTGTGGGGTAATACTGACTTTGCACTACGCTGCCTTGCTTACCTAGCGTTGCCTTGTGTAACCCGGGGGCAGTCTCTTTTTACTTACCGAAATAGCCGTTTTTTAAATCAATAATCTTTCGGTTAGAATAAAGCTTAATGTGGGCTCTAAAATCATTCTGCCTTTCCAGCAAAATAAACAAAAAGTTAAACCCCTAACCTTATTCTATTAAGGATAATGCAACTACAAAATCATCTTAGCAAATTGCATTTAATTTTATCGCATTGAAAATGATCTAATAAAACAATTAGTTTATATATGTGATTTTTGATTTTCTGCAGATATTACTTCAATTATGAGATAAGTTTTATTCGATCAAAGCAGCTTAAGTAAATCCGTACAAAATCCATTTATGTGAATATACAGAGGGAGCATAAGGATGGTTGGCGAAAACTCTAAAAAGGAAATCGAAATATTAACCCAATTCGACAAACACACTTCGGTAAAAACGGCAATACAAATACTTATACTCACGGGTATATTTTTTATCCTATATATGGTAAGTCAGGGTAATTACCTTCTTTTTCACAGCCTTGCCGAAATATTCAGTATCATTATAGCGTGCGGAATTTTTATGGTTGTATGGAATTCCCGAAACTATATTGATAATAGTTTCTTTCTTATTATAGGTATTGCTTACCTGTTTATGGCGGGTATGGACATGCTTCATACTCTTTCGTATAAAGGTATCAATATAATTCCGGGTTATAATACTAATCTCCCTACTCAATTATGGATCGCATCACGATATTTACAAGCTGTCACGTTAATAGCAGCCCCGGCGTTTATCGGCAAGAAAGTTAATGTAAATTTTTTATTTGCGTTATATTCAATTATCACATCCTTACTGCTTCTATCAATTTTTTACTGGAAAATATTTCCCGATTGCTTTGTAGAAGGTTCCGGATTAACTTCATTCAAAATTGTCAGCGAATATATCATATCATTCTTGTTTATCGGTTCAATTTATTTCCTTTACCTTAAGAAAAATGAATTTGATAAATATCTCTATAACCTCGTCATAATTTCTATCCTGATAACTATAGCATCGGAGATTTGCTTTACTTTATACACATCTGCCTATGGTAGTATTAATCTTATCGGTCATCTAATGAAAATCGTTTCTTTTTATCTATTATATAAAGCAATAATTGTTACCGGATTAAAAAATCCTTTTAATTTACTTTTCCATAAATTAAAACAAAAAGAAGAAGCGCTGCAATTAACAAGGTTTTCCATTGATAATGCAAGCGATATTATTTTATGGATGAACCCTAAAGGAATTATTACAGATCTAAATGAAGCAACGTGCAAAATATTAAAATATTCTAAAGAAGAACTATTAGGAAATTCATTAAAAAAGATAAATCCGGAATTTAATTCGGAAATTTTAGATGAGATAAAAATCTCAAAAAATAAAAAGGGGTTAGCCGGGCTGGAATATATCTTCAAGAGTAAAGACGGTAAAAATATTCAAATGGAAGTTGAATTTGATTATCTGCAATTTGGAAAAGAATTTTACTATTTAGTGTTTGCAAGAGATATTACCGAGCGTAAAAAAGCAGAAGCAGCACTGCTTGAAAGTGAAGCCAGGTTCAGACATTTGGCTGATAATGCTCCCGTCATGATATGGATGTCCGATGCGAACAAACAATGTAATTATTGTAATAACAGATGGCTGGAATTTACCGGACGAGAATTGGAACAAGAATACGGAATGGGATGGACCGAATCTATTCACCCGGATGATAATGAAAAATGCTGGACAGAATTCAGCAGTGTCTTTGACGTTAGAAAAGAATATAATATGGAATATAGGCTTAAGAAACATGATGGACAATATCGTTGGATCCTCGATACCGGCGTGCCCCGTTTTACACCTACCGGAGATTTTATCGGCTACATTGGTTCATGCCTGGATATAACGGAAAGAATACATGCACGCGAACAAATTGAAGCATCACTTAAAGAAAAAGTTGTTCTCTTAAAAGAAATCCATCACCGGGTTAAGAATAATCTTCAGGTTATCTCGAGTCTTTTTAGTTTACAATCTGCATATATTAAAGATAAAGAAGCCCGCGAAATGTTTAACGAAAGCAGAAACCGTGTAAAATCCATGGCATTGATTCATGAAAAATTATACCTTTCAAAAAGTCTTACACATGTAAATTTTTCTGATTACATTCAGGAACTTATAAGTTATTTATTCAGTACATATAAATATAATTCGAACACTATTGATTTGGAAATCAATATTGACAAAATAGAAATAGATGTGGATTTTGCGGTAAACCTGGGCTTAATTATTAATGAACTTGTTTCCAATACTTTAAAGCATGCATTTCCTGATAATTTTAGCAAACCGTCAGGGGATTGTAAACTGCAAATAAAATTGATTTCTAATTGTGATAGTGAATTTATTCTAATTATAAAAGATAATGGTATCGGTTTCCCGGGGAATGTGGATTTTAAAAATACGGACTCACTTGGGCTACAGTTGGTTAATACTTTAGTTGAACAGCACAACGGCAAAATTGAACTTAATAATGATGGAGGGGCAGAATTCAGTTTAACATTTCCTTATCATACATGAGTCATAAATTATTTATATTTAGCCATAATTTTGTATTTATTATTTATCTTATTTTTATATTAGAACTAGTTATTAAAAAAATTCATTCAAAGGGGATAATTTATGCCAATCTATGAATTCAAATGCAATAAGTGTAATAAAACCTTTTCATTGCAGATGTCAATATCGGGATATGAAAATAAAAAAACATTTGCCTGTCCGCATTGTAAAAGCAGAAGTGTGAAAAGAATATATTCGGGTTTTACTGCAGTTACATCCAAGAAAAGTTGATAATTTTTTCATTTTTTGAATTTTCCGGTTTTAAATATTTTTTATTTTATTCCTAATACTTCTGCTATTGAAGGAGTGAATAAATTTTGGGTGAATTTATACATTCTCATACCATTTTATAACTCATGCATCGTTAATAGTTAACGGACAGAATTGATATACAGTTTAATTATGCACCTTCTCAAACGGATTCCGGTTCAGTTTACAACTATTTGACAAAAATGTTGTGTCATTTTTTATGATTTGGATAAATTAGAATATGATTCTATTCTAAAAGTTGAATGCGGGAAATATTGCTTTAATAAAGGCAACTCCATTTTAAGACATCATATAAAGTTTAATTTTTTTTAATGAAAGATTATGACAGTATATTCTTTAGATGAAAAGCTAAAAAGACTAGAGGAAAAATTACTTCTTCCGGACATCCGTAAATCAGAAAAAGAACTAACTTCCCTGCTGGCTGATGATTTTAAAGAGTTCGGAAGTTCAGGCATGCTGTATGATAAAGAACAAGTAATTTTATCACTTAAAAATGAATCTCCGGTAGAAATCTCCATCCGAAATTTCGATACTATTGAACTAGCTCATGATCTTTATCTGGTAACTTATACTGCACTTCAACTGGTTCCTCATGCGCATAATGGATTTCTTCAAAATTTTTCTTGACATAATTAGATAATTTGCATAGCTTAATTAGCGTTGATTAAATGGGGACAAGATTACCACATCATGCGATACGTATAATTTATTTGACATAAGATATAATCGAAAGATTGGTCATTCAGTTAAATAGATTGTATAACACTCATGCATGGCGATATCCAATCTAAAAATGTAATTAGAGTACAATAAATAATTTCAGCTTTAATTATTCGGCTTCTTTTTGTGACTGACTATGCGTAGCTGTATAAATAGAGAAAACATAAAGTAAGAATAATTAAAACCATTAAGAATTGAAGAAGAAAATTCCTGATATAATGAAGAAATCTAATAGGTTAATAATATGTTAGGACACACGAACATAATTTTAGTTAATAAAAGTTTGTTAAAAACGTAATCTTCAATAAAATAAGGGAATCTATATATGGATACGACGAAACTTGTCGATCTAATTCCTGCTGTGATGGTTTTATTATCAGTAATGATAATTATTATAATTGTCTTACTAAAGTATGGTAATAAAGTCTTCGATAAAGACTATAAAACTCCTAACATTCTCCTATTTGTAACGGCATTTCTTTTCACCACCATTCTAATAGTTCACCTTTTCAAAGAGCAGACTTGGACCGCAGATACTTTAAAGATCTTGATCGGTGTCTTAGTCGGTGCTGGTTCTACAAAACTAAGCGAAAAGAAGTACGATGGGGGAAGTTCAGTAGAGTTATCTGGAGATTCAAAAGTTGGAGGAGATGTTGCTGGACGTGATATTAACAAAAACATTCAGAATATTCAAGAAGCGATATCTAAAATAGAAAGTTCCATCGTTCATCAAAATAATCAGATAAAACAAATTATGAATGGTGAAACTGAGACGCTGGAAGATTTTATATTCCATTTCCTTTACTACACAAGAACCCTTCATAAAGACATAGAAACAGTTGTAACAAAATGGACGGCAGAAGGTTATCAATTCAAAGAGATTGTTAGTGACTTCAAGGGATTTGATGGAATGATTTTAGTTTTTTCTAAACCGAGTGAGACAGAAAAATCAACGGTACTTTACTACCGAGACGGTTCTTTTGATAGAATCGAAAAAAAACATTATGATGATGAAGCATAAGAAATGGTAGATATTAGTTTTTTATTCGAATTCAGTATTTGCATTAAGTGATGAAATATTAGCGTGTGTGTTCTAACAAACGCATCAAGCCGACAGCTTTTTAGCATTTGGCATTTTTGAGTTTTTAGAGTTAGTCGTTCCCCCGCAGAGCGGGGCAAGCTGTTTCGGCTAACTTGTTTAAGGTAGTCGTTCTAATTAATTAACTTGCCTTCGGCGCTTAGGAAAACAAGATATGCACTTACGGCTTAATCAATGACAAAATTTATAATTTCAATTATCAACGGATTTTAACCATGAGAAATATATTTATTCTTTGGATTCTAATTCTCCCAGTATCTCTTTTTGGACAAAAAGATACTGCTAAACTTTTTGAGCCATCTTTGATAAAAGCGGATATTGATACATTGATCCATACGTTAAAAGTTGTCCATCCAACATTTTTAAATTATTACAACGAGAATAACATTCAAGTTAAAATTGATAGCATAAAGAAAAATGTAAATCATCCAATGTCATCTTTGGACTTTTTTAGGATTATGCAGCCATTTGTATCTATAGACGGACATACGACCCTTATATATGACAGAGAAGTATACCCTAAAATGGATAATCCATTCTTCCCTTTAAAGTTATTATATATAATAACGTCTTGTATATAAAAGATAATCTATCAGTTAATAAAACTATTTCTAAAGGTTCTATTATTGAGACAATTAATGGTATTCCTACTAAGTCAATTGTAAATAACCTTATCAGATATAGACCCGGAGAAAAGGAAACTTATAAATTAAAATCAATTGAAAAAGATTTTCATATATATTACCAACTGGTATATGGTTCTTTTTCGGAATTTAACGTTACTATAAATAAAGTAAAACTTACAGTTAAAGGTGCAAATTGGAATGACTTTGAAGAACCTTCGAGGCCTAATTTTGAGTTGCGTTTTTATGACGATGATATAGCATACGTATATAAGAGAATGTTTATGCCTCCAAGGGATTTCATTCATTTTATGGATTCAGCATTCAATGTAATAAATGAGAAACAAATTAAATATTTGATAATTGATAATCTGCGGGGTGGTGGAATGACTGACCTTGCAGATTCTTTGATGTCTTATTTTGCTGATAAGCCGTACCGCATTATTGAGAAGCAAATGATAAAAATAAGTCCATTAACAACTGAATATATAGAAAGCAAAAAATCAGAAGGATTTATTAAAGGTGATTATTTTGTACAGGAATTCCCTACACATAATTCCAGAACTAATCGGTTTACTGGGACAGTATATATTTTAAATGGACCTTTATCATATTCTGCCGCAACAAGTTTTCCAGCAGCAGCAAAGTGTTATCAGAATGCAATTAATGTTGGAGAAGAAACCGGACAACCATTATTAAGCAACGGAGGCATGAGTAGATTTACATTATCAAACACAAAATTGTCTTGTTATACCAGTCTTTCGGAAATTTACATGCCATGTAATAATAATGATACTAAAAATGGTGTAATTCCTGATTATAAGGTGATACCGACAATTGAAGATTTACTTAATGATAAGGATTATACATTAGAATACACATTAAATTTGATTAGAAAAAATATACCAAAGAATTAATTACGCTGCCTAACATCGTGTATAAGTAGTGGCGAGGTTTTTAAATTTTACATTTTCATTTTTGAATTTATTCTAAGTGTTCTTACTAATTAATGAAATTACCTTCTGTGCGGACTGAGAAAGTTAGGCTCCTACGGCTAAATCATCGGCAGTTGTGTTTTAACTTAGTTTCTTGTTTTGTGCAGCGGGTTATTTACCACGCCTACTTGCTGCCATACAAGAGAAAAAATATTGACCTTATTATGGTTGTTCTTTGAAAAATTGTAATAAGGTAATTAAATAAGTCAAAAAGAGCGTGTAGCCTTCGTTATATGTATTATAAATTAGAATCATTAAAAATAATATGAAATCTTCTAATAATTATTTCTTAGATAAAATTACTTTTAGAACTCTAGACACATTACGTATTTACTATTTTATATTATTTATTATATCGTTCGTCTTAACTGAAATTGGAAGATATGTTTATCGTCCATTTATTTATAATAATCATATAAACGATTTTGGTTTTGCTGATTCTATTGGCAACTCTGGAGGGATCATAGTTCAAATATTTTTTGGATTTACAATAATTAATCCACCAAAGAAAAAAGGGATTAGACTCATAGCATTCTTTTCATTTGGCTATATCATATATGAAATTATTCAACCATTTCTTCCACGAGGTGTATTCGACTGGAAAGATATCTATGGAACTGTAATAGGTGGTATTATAGCCCTTATAATTTATCTGCTCCTACAATGGCGGATTCAAAATAAAGTAATAAAGAAGTTTTAGTAATTACGTAAAACCATGGGTTCAGCCCGACCGCCGTATCGGTGTGGCATTTTTTTTAGGTTTTGGGTTTACATTTTTCATTCGGCATTTTGTTTGAAGTTTTTTTTCTAATTAATAAACTTGCAAAGTGCGCTTGCAAATAAAAATAAGCACACTTTGTTAAAGATTTGGCAGTTGTGTTCTAATCTAAACTTTTGTTCCGGGCGGATGGGTTATTTGCAACGACGTTATGCTTTACACATATAAAGGGGAGGAATAAAAATGGAGTCAATTTGGAATAGCCTTGAGATAACGAAGTTAATTATCTCAATCTTGACTCCGCTTGCAGTCATTTTTTTCGGCTATTGGATTAATCGTCGCCTAAGGGAAATAGAATCAACTCAGCAGCAAGCGAGAGACGAGCGAAAGTTAAAGGCGGAACAAGAACGTGATGTGCAGAGACAGCTGTATGAAGATAGGAAAGAAACTGAACGATTGGAACGCGAAGAAAGAAAGAGTGAGATTGAACGTAGATACGAACCGCATATCGAATTCAAAATTGATTGTCAATTCTTTGGACCCATAGAAAACCAATATCTGGCAAATTTCTTATTGATAGCCAATAATCGTGGGTATGTCCAACACCGATTCCCGAGCATTAAACTTCGAGTGCTTGGGATTAAGAGGAAGGAAACATTTCAGTATTGGGAAAAGAGGGAACCACGCACCAAGTTTCCGCACAACCTTTTCGAAGAGGCTGGGTTTGAAAAGGAAGCGGAGGTTGTTCCACCAGGATGGAAATATATCTTTGTTGAACCGGGTGTTGCCCAACAGATTAACTTTTCAACTATGATATCGGTAGATAACTCGTTTATAGTGGCTAGAGCTGAGTTTCATTACGACAAATTTACACCTCATAGCGTAGAGGGCGTTTTCTCTGTTCCATTGCACAAGGCCTAACCTCTTTAGGATCTTCCTTGCATCTATAGAGCAAGTTGCCCGTTATGTGAAGGGGCTTGCTACGCGTAGCCATTGTAAAGATTTCTTATGCTGAAGCAACTGGCCTTTGAATTTGTTGTTAAACTCTGTTTTATTTTTTAATACGTGGAAGACTATTTCTGCTAGTTCTTTAGCGATAATAGTCTTAGCAACGGATTTATTTTTTCTTCTTAACAGCGGGTTATGATATTTCCGAATAACCTGGTAATACTGCACGGCATGAGCAAGGGTCAAGGGAATATTCATAAATTCGAGCAGATCATTTAACCAATACCAAGTCATAGTAGATTCTACAGTGGTAATATGGTCCCCGGGAATGGAATTGAAATATTGAATAAAGTTGTGTAAAACATTTTTAAGGTTTTCTTGTTTAACGATATTTCCGGTGGAATCTACTGTAGTTAAATAAGAAGTAAATTTATGAAGATCGATGCCGGCGAAGTACATTTGATACCACCTAAAGTTAAAATATTGTTGGTTGTACTGATTCGGCTAACTTGTTCTATGTAGTTATAGCTAATTAATTCGCAAACGGTGTTTACGAAAAACGATTAGCACGGTTTGCAAGATCTTCGGCATTTTGTATTTAACCATGTCGTTAGTTATGGGGGCAGCTTAAACGCAAGGCCGTTATACTTTTTTTGAGAACACAATTCAGTCTTTAATATTTGGCAATTTATCAAGAAACAATAAATGCTTTTCTAAAATGTTAGCTTTGCTATATTATTGTATATAAAAGTAAAATAATTGTTTTATCTTCGCTCATTTAAAAGGAAAGTGGAGGAAATAATGAGAAAAATAATGTTTGCAGTGTTCATAATTTTAGTTGCTATCACGAATAGCTTTCCGCAAGATAAAAATATTGAACTCCCTTTTAAGAAGATAGTTAGCGAAGGAAATGAGTTAAAAGTGAGTATTGATATTAATAAAATCAAAAGAGTAGTAATTTGCTTGAATAATATTCTCGATAAAGAATCTATAGTTTATAGAAGTGCATATTTTAAAGGGAAAGAAAGACCTGAGAATGAGATAGGCCCCAAAAGTATTAGGACTTATAAATTAGTTCCTCAAATTACTGACGAAAATGTAAGAATAAGAAGAGATAGAAAAACAATTATTTTAAATACAAGTAAGATGAATGAAATATATCTTAAAGTCGAAAAAGGTAAAGTAGAAATCGAGATAACTGAAGAAAAGAAAAAAATTTAAAGAACAATGCAACAAAGCCACCATTATAAACATAAAATAATACGGGGGATGTATAAATTATGAGACAGTGGTATGAAGAATTATTTGAAAATTACGGAGAGAAATACGACAATGAAGTATTCACAAAAGGAACTTTCGGTGAATGTGACTTTATTGAAAAAGAAATGAATTATAATAAACATTTCAAAATATTAGATATCGGATGCGGGACGGGAAGACATTCAAGAGAATTAGCAAAGCGTGGATATTCAGTAACTGGTATTGATTTATCTGAATCATTACTAAACAAAGCTAAGGGAATAGCAATTAAAGATGGATTGAACATAGACTTCCAAATTCAAGATGCTAGAGCGTTAACTTTTTCTAATGAATTTGATTTAGCTATCATGCTTTGTGAAGGTGCATTTCCATTGATGGAGACTGATGAAATGAATTATCAAATACTTCAAAATGCGACAAAAGCCTTAAAAGATGGCGGAAAACTTATTCTCACAACATTAAATGGTTTATTCCCATTGTTTCATTCCGTGAAAGATTTTCTTGAGAGTCATAACGAAGAAGACAATGCTAAATATGACGAGGACTCTTTTGATTTAATGACATTTCGAAATTATAGTACTATTGATGTTGAAGATGATTTTTCTAATAAGAAAACGTTGAAATGTTATGAGCGTTATTATGTCCCCTCAGAAATTACATGGATATTAAAATCGCTCAATTATAAAAATGTAGATATTTTTGGCGCTAAACTGGGAGCATTTAGTCGCAATGATAAATTAACAACAGAAGATTTTGAAATGTTGATTGTGGCTAATAAATAATGCGATCAAAATGAATATAACTAGCGCCTCTCCAAAGGAGTCCTTCGGTCAATCCGACATCAAATTCGCTCACGGCGATTTACTGATTTTAGGGTTGATTTTTCCGTTTTTGCATTCTTGTTCAACGTACACATTCTAAGAAACAAATTTGCCTCCGGTGTGTGAAAGGAAAGATACATACATCCGGCTTAATCAGCGGCGGTTGTTTTCTAAGCAACTTCCTTGTTTTGAGCTGCGCCTTAGCCATAACGTTATACTTCTGAAATACATATTTAACTTAAAATGTATAAAAGGAAACTATATGAATGAATCTAAGGGAATTATAAATGACAGATTTGAGACTATTATTAGAGAATTTCAAGGAATTATAAGTTTTGGATATGTAATTCTTATCATTCTCGGGATGCTTTTTGAAAGCATATATTATGGTCAATTTGGAATAAATATTTTCCAGTATTCTGGGATACTTGATTTTTTATTAGTCCCATTTCGTCGTCCAACCGTTCTGCTTATTTTAATTGGGCTTTCCTTGTTTTGGTATTTGTATTTCATTACTCTTTATAACTTTTTAATAAAGAAGACACCTAAATTTCATAAAGCTTTCTATCGTAAAATCCCTAAAAACGGCAACTACATTAAATCTCAAATTAAGTGGCTAATAACATTTTTTATTATTACAACAATAGCCTGGGCTTATGTTACGAGCAAAAAAGAAAAAGAAAATCTTTTTAAGAAAAAAGTCAATTTATCGATTGAATATGATTCCAATGGCAATATCTCTTATATTAAAGGGAAAATGATTGGAAAGAATGATTTGAACATATTCCTCTTAGACGTTAATAATCAAGTACAGATTATTCCACTTAATTCTAATATCGTTAGAATAAATCCGCTTTAGTGAAATAATAATATTTGAAGAGGTATAAGAAGCAAATCAACCGGACGCCGTTTTCAAAGCAACATTGTTGTTGTTTCTAAGATTTGTGATAAATGCAAAGTTTCTATTCGGCAGTATAGTAATAATCTAAATTGTTGCAGCCGGCACTTACGATGAAAGTTACACACGGTCTGCTAAATTATAGAAGTCGTCTTTTTAATCGGCGTATTTGTTCTGGGGCACTGGATATTTGCAACATCGTTATATGCAAAGGTAAATAGTGGTTTCAAATTTAGTATTAGCATTTCCAAAATTAAGTAGAATTGATTACGAATGGATACAATCTGTTCGGAAGAAGTACGATAATAGATATTATAATATTGTTGAGCCACATTTCACCATTGTTTTTCCAGTATTCAATATTGATGAATCTCAACTTGAAAACCACATTAAAAAAGTTTGTAGTCTTTTTACTCCAATTCAATTCAGTATTCGGACGTCAACGGTAGTAAAGGATTCTTTTAGTGATTTTACAGATGTGTTTTTAGTTCCCGACGAAGGAAATAGTCAAATAATAAAATTACACGACAAATTATATACTGATATTCTTTCAAAAGAATTACGGCTGGATATTGCTTTTATTCCACATATTGGTATTGGTGCAAGTCGGAATCTAGAAGAATCGAAAATTATTTCAGAAAACCTGAATAATCAAAATATTTTAATTGAAGGAACTATTAATGAATTGGATTTGATAGAATATGATTATCCAAAAGTTAAATTCATTAAAAAATATTTTCTTAAGTAATTTTGTTCCTTCCTGCTGTTATCTATTCTCAACTTTAACATTGCCCTTATTTACCAATGGAATTTGGAAAAACCTGGCATTATAGTAATAACGATTATCCGGATACTTTAATTTCTTCAATTGTAGATGCAGGATACGACAAAATATTTATTATTCGATTTTCAAGCTGGACTTAATAAAAGCTGGGGAATACAGCCTGATTCAAGTCGTTGGAATGTACCTGTAAATTAGTGCGATTGGGATACTACCATAACTTTATTCAGCAATTCAGATACAGTAGTCAATTCAAACAGAGTTTTTACTAATTGTTTTTTGTTTGGTCATTTCATTCATCTATACTAAGATGATTGACAATTATGAGATTAATTTTATTGCAAGTAATCTTTCAAGCGGAGTATATTTTTATAAAATGCAGGCAAAGAGTTTTGTTGAAGCTAAAAAAATAATATTACTTAAATAAACGAAGGAGAAAAGATGCAAATAATTAAAAAAAACTTAAGCATAATTTTAACATTGCTTTTATTTATCAGCAGTGTAATTACAGCGCAGGATGCAGCGGGAAGCAAAGATCACCCGCTTTTTAACAGGATGCCTGGTTATAAAATTTTCAAATACCAAGAAAATGATTTTGATGTATACAATAATTTCAAAGATAATAAAGGCAAGAAAACCAGTGTTGAGGGACATTATTATTCTTTAGAATATCGCATTATTAAAGGCGAAAAAGCAGCCTCTTCTGCGGAAGTTTTAAGGAACTATATTAATGCTGTTAAAAAGATTGGTGGGAAAGTCATTTTGGAAAGGAAAAGAAATGTTTATTTAAATCTTATGAATAATAAGAAAGAAACCTGGGTCGAGGTAGCAACATTTAATAGAGGAGAAGGCTATCGGCTGAAGATTATAGAAAGTGCTCCAATGGAACAAAGTATTGTTGCAGATCCTAAAGCTATGGGCGATGATATTGAACGTTCCGGGCGTGTTGCAATTTATGGAATTTACTTTGATACTAACAGTGATAAGATTAAACCAGAATCAGCCCAGAGTCTTAATGCAATAGCAGAATTACTGAAGACTAAAAGTAAACTTAATGTTTATGTTGTGGGACATACTGATATGACCGGGAATTTTGATAATAATATGAAACTTTCTGAAAAAAGAGCAAAAGCAGTCGTTGATGCTTTAGTAAAGGATTACGGAATTTCTAAAATAAGATTAACTAGTAAGGGCGTTGGTCCACTGTCCCCTTTAAGCACAAACCAGACAGATGGAGGGAAACAACTTAATAGAAGGGTTGAATTGGTTAAACAATGAATTTAGAAATCTTATGATGCAATTAGCAATTAAGTTGTAACTCTAGTTAATGAAGAGAAAATAGTTGGGAGTTATGAAGTTGATTTTAATGCAATTGATCTTAAAAATAATGTATATTTTTTTTGAACGTAAACAGGTAGATTTAAGGCTACAAAGAAATTAACATTATGTAAAGAAAGATATAGCATATTACGCAAATTGGTTTACTTATCGTAACAAAGCCTGGTACATTCTGCCGGTGCCTGTTATAAACGATAGTTTAACGAAATATCAAATCAAAAAAAAATAAATCAGTAATTTATAGTTCAGGCAAACCATCTCCTCAACTCGACCGCCTATCTTATTAGTGCTATCCAAGATTGCAATAAAAAAATTTGACTTCGATTTCTCACCCTGGTTTCGAATATCTTTCCAGTAACACTGGTATAATAATTTTGCATAGTTTTTTGCCTGGTAAATTGATGAAAAATTAATTCTATCAAACTCAGAAATGAATGAAATGATTTTCAAATTTATTATACCAAAATGTATGAATACGTTTCAAACAACATTTTAATACGAAATTCTTTTCATCTAATTAAATAAACTCTTGGATATTTCGAAAATTTTGGTTGAATATCGAATTATTACAAAATATAATTTTCTTCAAATTTTTACTTGACATAAATATATAATATACATAGTTTTAATGATGTAGTATTGAAATAAGGAGATACATCTAACCAACCACACTAAGACGTACGTATAATTTATTTAGCATAAGAGATAACGAAATTATTAGTTATTCAGTTAAATAGATTGCTTACCACTCATACAGGGCGATATCCAATCTAAAAAAGTAAAAAACAAACTCAACTTTAATTAATCGGCTTTTTTTGTGACTGACTATGCGTAGCTGTATAACTGGAAAAAACATAAAGTAAGAGAAATTAAAACCATTAAGAATTGAAGAAGAAAATTCCCTATATAAGGAAACCAAAACATCCTTATATAAGGAACAGATCAAAAATATATCTACTATTAGGAATTTTATCCTTATATAGGGAATAAGATAAGGAAGAAATCTAATAGGTTAATAATATGTTATACGCATAAGCAAGTACTAAAATGTATGAAGTAAATTTACATATCAAAAGAGTCAACACAGCAGCTTATTTGGTCATTGCTTGGTCTGTTTTTATGACTTTTATGTCATTGTTGATTTATGAGAAAACCCAAGGAATTGTTAATTCATCAAATTTGTTTTTGGGAATTCTTGAAATGGTTGTTTTATTTGTTTCAGCAGTAGCGGTTACATCTAAAAGGTATTCTCTTCTTTGGTTGATTTTAATCGTTTTATCAATAGACACTATTGGAATGCTTATCATTGGCATTTCTGGTCCGCTAGCAATCATTTTTAGATTAGTTGTTATTGCCTTTGTTATTATTGGAATTCGAAGTGCAACATTATTAAAAGATTTTTCAAATTTCTATGAAAAAACATCCGAAAAAGAAATTGATAATGATTCAGAACCAAATTATTTCGAATACAAACAAAAAGAGGCTACTCATCAAAGAGAGAAATATCGCTCTGATTTTAATTCAGACGAAGAATACTATTCTTACCTTCTAAACATTAATCTAAACGCAACAGTTCAAGAAATCAAAACTGGTTATAAAAAAGCAATGAAAGAAAATCATCCAGATAGATTTGAACATTTAGGAGAAGAATTTAGAGATATTGCTGAAGCCAGAACAAAACTTATTAACGAAGCAATGGATTTTTTTAAAAATAAATACAATTTCAATTAATAGAGGTTGCAAATGGAAACAAATAATCAACAAGAGCCAAAACAGATTTCTCCATCAAACGAAGTCAAAAAAAGTTTTTTACAAAGGAATATTGTTGGTGTAATAGTTTTTTGTTTATTCATTTTTTATGATTTGTTACGTTCTGGAAATCCTGCCTCTCTCATAATAGATATACCGTTAGGATTATTAATTGCTTCAATAATACAACTTATTTTTAATGGTTTAAAGAAATTGTTTTCAAAATAATAAAATGCGTATAACAAGTGGCTCAAGGCGACAGCGTATTCGCATTCGGCAATTTAGAATTTTTATAGTTAGTCGTTCCGTTTCGGCAAACTTGTTCAAGGTAGTCGTTCTAATTAATAAACTTGCAAACTGTGTGTGCGAAGAAAATTACACACAGTTTGCTAAATCTTTGGCAGTTGTGTTTCTAAGCAGCATTCTTGTTCTGGGCTGCGCCTTAGCCACAACGCCGTT
>CAVVVS010000015.1:0-18467 GCA_963751355.1 uncultured Ignavibacteriales bacterium
AGAATTTATTTCCACAAAGAAAATGATTTTGTTAAAGTAAATTTAAATATGATTTGTTTTTCAACCCCAATACTTAGCATCGGGGTTTTTAATTATTGTTTCTCATTCATTAAAACTTGCTCAATACGAAGGTTATTTTTCTTGATATTAAAATCTAAAATGACTTTATTAAAATATAATTATTTCAGCTGTTGAGCCAGAACCTTTTTGGGCAGCTAGTTGTAGTAATCTTATCTTGTATTCATTTCTTTCTACTCCTTATTAAGGCGCAGTAATATCATTATAAGCTGTGCAGAAACTTCTTGTCCTCCGTTAAATAAAATAATTATCAAACTTAACGGGCGAGAGTTATGAAAAAGTTTTTTTTACCTCAATCTTTCCAATTTTATTTCAAGATTATATTTTTTCACAATCCGGTTGGTTCCGGCAGAATCGATATCCGTAGCCAAATGATTTTAATGACATCCGTTTCACAAATTTAACGAAAGAATGGGTAGTGGATAACCAGAACATCATTTAAAATATTTGATCAGGATTTAATCAATATTGGGGGTAACCTCAATTAATAAATAATTGTTCCTCACAATTTCTTATAGAGGCATTATGAAACACAAAAAACTATTTTTTAAACTTCTGCTCGGCTTTTTTCTAAGTATTTTTATGTTTACTGAAAGTAATGCACAATGGATACAAACCAGCGGTCCTTATGGTAAAACAGTTAATTTTCTTGCTACTAGCGGCAATAATATATTTGCGGGAACTAGTAGCGAAGGGGTCTTCTTATCAACTGACAATGGGTCAAACTGGACGGCAGCTAACGCGGGATTAACAGATAATAATATCAACTCTCTTGCCATAAACGGAAACAATATATTTGCCGGAATCTATGGCGGTGGAGTCTTTTTGTCAACTGACAGCGACTCAAACTGGACAGCAGTTAACACTGGGTTAACAGATAATTATATCTTCGCTTTTGCTATAAGTGGTAACTATATATTTGCAGGAACTTATGGAGATGGTGTATGGAAACGCTCACTTTCAGAAATTACCAATGTTGAAGAAATAAAAAGTAATATACCAAGCACATTAACACTTGCCCAAAACTATCTTAATCCTTTTAATCCAAGTACAACTATCAAATGGCAAATACCAAAAGCTAGTTTAGTTACTATAAAAATTTATGATGTGCATGGAAGAGAAATAGAAACTGTGGTTGATAAGTACCAAGAAGCTGGACAACATTCTATATTGTACATTGTTAATTCTACAATGAGTAGTGGCGTTTATTTCTATCAATTAAAAGCTGGGAATTATGTTGAAACCAAGAATATGATTCTGCTTAAATAAATTTTTAAATCCTAAGCCGGAGTTTGATATGGACAACATTTTTTATACTAAGTTTTTCAATTTTTTTTTATTCTTTTTTTTGTATTTAGGCAGCTCAATTTTTGCTCAGAGCGGCTGGCAATGGCAAAAGCCTTCTCCACAGGGAAATGCACTTAAAAGCATCAGTTTTGTTGCCACGGTTTCAAATAATGGCTGGGCTGTTGGAGATTTAGGTACCGTAATATTTACTCCTGATGGCGGCACGACATGGGAAAATATTGATATTGGTACGACCGAAAATTTAAACAGTGTTTACATGCGTGATGATAATATGATTTTTATAGTTGGAGATAATGGAACAATTTATTTTTTATATTTTGATGGTGTCAACCTCGATATTACAAAACAGATAAGTAACACAACTGAAAACCTAAATTCAGTCAATTCCAACACAAATGGCTGTACTTGGATTGCCGGTGATAATAAAACCATACTTCGAACAACGGATTTAGGTGTGACCTGGAATAAGCAAAATATTTTGTATCCCTTCGATCTTAATTCAATTCATAATATTGAATGTACAACTGCCTGGGCAGTTGGCAATGATGGATTTATTATGCATACAACTGACTGGGGAATTAGCTGGACATTTCAATCAACTCCAACGAACAATTATCTTTTTGCTGTTGACATTGGAACCTTCAACCACATACGGGCAGTTGGTAATTCGGGCACGATGCTGCTATCAACAGACGAGGGTGCTACCTGGACAATTGAAGACTGCGGCACTACTGCTCATTTATATGATGTGCTTAACATAGGCTTTGCTAGAGCATATGCTGTTGGCGCACAAGGAACAATATTAGAAACAACTGATACAGGGGAACCATGGATCCAAAGAAATTCCAGCACAACTGCAACTTTATATGATATTGAAGATCAATATGGAACTGATGATATGTGGGTCGCAGGACACTATGGAATGGTTCTTAAAAATTCCGGTATCGGGACTGATTTTGAATTGAAAACCGGGGAAACACGATTTTGGATAACGGGAGTAGAATTTATAGATAATAATATTGGTTGGGCAGTTGGCGGTGAACGAGGAGTAGGAGCTAAAGATGGAATTTTTATGAAGACAACCGATGCCGGAAATACCTGGATAGGATCAAACTCACTTGATCAACTTAATGCTGTAGATTTTGTTAATGAAAATGAAGGCTGGGCGGTTGGGGAAGATGGAAAAATTAGGCATACATTTAATAGCGGCGACTCTTGGGGAACACAAACCAGCCCTGTATCAGCCGACTTAAATGCATTATGCTTTATAGATGAAAATAACGGTTGGGCAGTTGGATTAGATTCTACAATAGTACATACTATAGATGGTGGACAAAAGTGGCAGCGGCAAATTATAGGCGCTTCAAATGGATTTAGATTTACATCGGTATATTTTGAAGACGAAATGCATGGCTGGGTAGTAGGTATTTATGGAAGCATTTTCCTTACAACCGATGGCAGTGAAACCTGGCAGGAAATAGAAAGCGGTACTGATAAATTATTAGAGTCGGTTTATTTTGTTGATAAAACTCATGGCTGGATTGTGGGGGATGCCGGCACAATTCTTCACACAACTGATGGCGGATTTACTTGGAATCATCAATTCAGCGGTGTAGCAACAAATTATTTAGTTTCAGTTTATTTCACCGACCGCGAAAATGGTTGGGTTGTTGGTGAGGGGGGAACTATAATACATACAACAGATGGAGGCGGACCGGTTACTAATGTAAAAGATGAAGAAATTATTAAGCCTCAAACTTTTTTATTATATCAGAATTATCCCAACCCATTTAACCCAACAACAAAAATAAAATACACAATTCCAAATACGCACAGTCCCCTTCTTGGAGGGGTTAGTGGTGGGTTAATTACTTTGAAAGTTTATGATGTACTTGGAAGAGAAATATCAACTCTTGTTTATGAAATAAAGCAGCCTGGAAAATATGAAGTTGAATTTAATGCATCATCATTATCAAGCGGAGTTTATTTCTACCAACTAAAAGCTGGTGAATTTATTCAAACTAAAAAAATGATTTTAATAAAATAATCCCAGGCTAATAGGTCTTTTTTTCTTCTATTTTTAGCGGAGGTTTAATATGAAAACAATAAACAAAAAACTGTTTCTAATTTTTGTTTCTTCTTTTCTATTCACCGGTTTGTCTATTGCGCAACAAAGTCAAAATATAAGTTTACTTGGAAAGTATACTACACAATCCAACGTATGGGGTTTTAGTATCCAAGGTAATTATGCTTACATAACTACACAAAAAGAAAATAATTATGTGGGAAAAGGTAAAATCACAATTCTCGATATTACAGATCCTTCAAATATTTCAGAATCAGGATCTTATATTCCACAATCTGTTACTCCAAATTTTAATCCCGATTTTATTTTTATAACCGGAAACTATGCTTTTGTAGAGAATACTGGGGAACCAATGTTAGAGATTTATGATATTTCAAATGTTTCAAACCCCTACTATTTCTCAGGTTATGATGATTGGTGCGATGACATGCAGATAATTGGTAATTATGCTTATTTAGCCGCTGGAAGTTCAGGATTATTAATCCTTGATATTTCAAACTTGCAGAACATTTCATTAGCAGGATATTACGAACTGCCGGCTGTTTCATATGCACATAGCTTGCGTGTTATCAACAACAAAGCATATATGGCATTTAGTGAATTCAAGATTATTAACGTAAGCGATGTTTATAACCCTGCTTTATTAGTTAGTTACGATACCCCGGGTGAGGCATATGGTATGTATTTAAAAGACAACTATGCCTACATCGCAGATGGAGAAGAGGGATTAAGAATTATTGATATAAGTAATGAAAGTACACCCAACGAAATTGGACATTATACAGAAGATTCAATGTTTTCATCAAGTTTTTTAGATGTGATTGTTGATGGGAATTACGCATATGTTGCTGATTTTTATTTGGGAGTAAGAATTATAGACGTTAGCAATCCTTCCGCACCAACTGAAGTTGGTTTTTATAAAATTTTTGATGCTGATGTCATATCGGTTGATGGGAACATTATTTATGCTAATGGCAGGGACGGATTTTATATTTTAAAAAATGATCTTTTAACAAACGTAGAAGGAAATGAAAAAATACCCTCAGAATTCTTACTTTCTCAAAACTATCCCAATCCATTTAACCCAACTACAAAAATAAAATACTCAATCCCATCTTCGGTAGAAACAAGGCATGCCTCGTCTGTACAATTAAAAGTTTATGATGTATTGGGAAGAGAAGTTGCAATACTTCTAAATGAAACAAAGCTGCCAGGTAATTATGAAGTTGAATTTAATGCAGCTAATCTTTCAAGTGGAGTTTATTTCTATCAACTTAAAGCAAATAAATACCTTCAAACAAAGAAGATGATTTTAACAAAGTAAATATTTTTTAATGATGACATCTTTTTTATAAAGATGTCATCAATTATTGCTAAATAAAAAACAATTTAACCAATTGACTTTCGGCAAATAAAAAAATTTTATTGACTTTATCTTTTTAATATCATAAAATTGAGTCAGCATTTATCTTTTAGGGGCATTAATAAATTGTGCTCTAAAATTTCCTTCGAATCTTCTCTCCCTAAAAAGTAATTCATAAGCTCATTCCCGAAAAAATAGTTAATTAATCATACTATTTATTAGTGGGAATTTTATGACCGGGGAAAGGATACTACATTACAAGATAAGAAAAGATTTTAGCTCCTTTTGCTCACTTGCAAAATTTGCTTTCTTTTTCATTTCATTTTTGCAAAAAAATAATAAAAATTTTTTAATACCATTACTTGAAAATATTTTCATTGAAAATGGTCTGCCGGCAAACAGCCTATCAGGGTTCTTTCAATATTATCTTGTTTGTTTATGGCTGAGGACACATAATGCTTTGGTGAGATATGTCAGATATTCAATGAAAGTATTTCGTATTGAGGAAATTGTAGCCGCAATTTAAGCGATTGTAACAAATTTATATAAAAACAATAAATTCAAATATCTATAAAGGGATGCCAAATGAAATTATTACCAATTACCATTCCCATGAAAAAAATATTTCTCTTAATTATTATTCCTGGCTTACTATTCCTTATTTCTTGTTCCGGGGAACAGTATTGTACAAATACGGAAATATTAAATATTGAATATTATTCTGAAGGAGGCTTTACGGGAGGTGCAACCGGGGTAACAATCGATAGTGCAGGCAATGCAAATTTCTGGAACAAAAATCTCAATAGCCCGAGAAAAAACACTAAGGTTATAAAAATTAAAGATGAAAAACTTGAAAGAATTTGTAGTCTTTTAAATGATTCTACAGTTTTTTCATATAAAAACAATTTTCAGGGAAATTATACTTCGTATCTGATTATTCGTTTAAATGATAAAGAAAACAGTATATCATTTAACAAATCAGATTTGCCGGAAGATATGCCCGAGGCCTTAAAAAAATTGTTAACAGAATTAAATAATATTAATCATTAACCAATAAGTAAAGGCGAAAATATGAAAACAAAATTATACCAAATTGTATTTCTTATATTAATAATTTTGATTCCGGGAATTGTAGCCCAACCGCAGTTTAAAAAAGGGACCAAAATTTTACCGCCTACCGCTCAAAATAAATTTGGAGTGGCACAACAGAAAAATTTTAACGATATCGTAAAAAAATTTCAGGATTTTATTCATCAGAGGGGAATTACGATTAATCAGAATAATTCATCTTCAATTAATAATTCAAATAGCCAGTCTCGCAACTTCAGAATCGCTTCTCCATATCTAAACACAAATGTTCAAAATGAAGATGTAATTTATGATAAAAATTCAGGCATGCCAATATTCATAAAAGCTGCCCCTGCCCTTAGCAAAAGCGGCGGAATTTTAAGCGCATCTGATTTTATTAAAGATGGTAAAATCTTTCTGAATAAGGAAAAGGAATTACTTAAAATACAAGATCCTGAATCTGAATTTGAGTTGAAAAAAAATTCCAAAGATGATCTTGGAATTACACATCTTAAGTTTACTCAAAAATACAAGGGACTAGAAGTCTGGGGTAAGGAAATAATTCTACATATGGATAAAAATGGAAACATAATTTCGCTTAACGGAAGATTTGTTACAACACCTGTGAGCATTGCGAATATCAACGGAAAAATCTCATCGGAAGAAGCTGTCAATATCAGTTTAGACCATTCCGGTATAACCACTACAAACTTATCGCAACAGCTTAAGGATCTAATGGGATATGATGGACCGGTTGTAAAAAAAATTATCTGGTGTGATGAATACTTAGTTCCTCATCTTACCTGGTTTGTAGAAGTTCGAAAAGGGTTTTTACAAGATTGGTATTATTTTATTGATGCAAACGACGGGACTGTGCTTAATCATTATAATAATGTCTGTTATGATGGTGCTACAACCGGAACAGGTGCAGATCTGAACGGGGTAAATAGAACTTTTGGAACTTACCAGATAGGAACTGATTATTTTATGATTGATGCTTCAATGCCAATGTTCGATGCTGCCAATTCACAGCTTCCTGATGATGCAAAAGGTGCAGTTGTAATACTGAATCTAAATAATAATGATCTTACGACTGAAAATCCTCTTTATTACGTTACATCTTCATCAAATACATGGACTGATCCTGTCTCTATATCTGCACACTATAATGCCGTTACAACTTATAAATATTATCATGATGTTTTTAGCAGGAATTCAGTGGATGATAATGGAATGACAATTATTTCCATAATACATATGACTGAGAACAATCAACCGTTAGATAATGCCTTCTGGACTGGAAATTTTATGTGTTACGGAGATGGCGCTGATGCTTTCAAACCATTAGCAGGAGCCCTTGATGTTGGAGCCCATGAAATGACACATGGAGTAACCTCTTATACTGCTCAGCTTGAATATCAGGGTCAATCAGGTGCACTGAATGAATCGATATCCGATGTTTTCGGTGCACTGCTTGATGACGATAATTGGACAATGGGAGAAACAATTGTAAAAGATTTCAATTTATTTCCCACAGGTGCATTAAGGGATTTTGTAGATCCACATAACGGAGGTTCATCACTTAATGATGCCTGCTGGCAGCCTGCTAATATGAATGAATTTATAAATACAACTCAAGATAATGGAGGCGTACATATTAATAGTGGAATTCCTAACCATGTTTTTTACCTTGTTGCAACATCAATTGGCAGAAATGATGCTGCTCAGATCTGGTATAGAGCATTAACTGTTTACCTAACCCGGTCTTCACAGTTTATTGATGCTAGAATTGCTACAATAAATGCTGCTACTGATATTTTTGGTGCATCATCAAACGCGGTTTCAGAGGTAAAGAATGCCTGGGATGCCGTTGGTGTTACGGACGGGACCGGAACTCCACTTCCACCTTCCTCATCTATTGTTGGAGATAACTGGATATTAATGACCAATACTGATCCGGGTGATCCAAACTCAATTTATATGGCAAAAACTGTAATTAATTCAGATAACGATTTCTATCCACTTAGTACTACTCCGGTACTTACTAAACCGGCGGTTTCTGATGGCTCAGGATTGATAATATTTGTAGATCAAGAGAATAATTTACGTACTCTTGCTGCAGATCCGAACAATCCTTCTGAAACTATCATTGACAATTCAGGTCTGTGGTGGAGCGTTGCTATAGGACCAGGTTTAAGCAGTTTGGCGCTTACATCCATATATGTAGATACCACCATCTATTATTATGATTTGATAAACAGTGTTAGCAAAGTTTTTAAGATAGCAACACCATCTTACGATGCCCCTAATGCTAAAACTGCATTATACGCAGATGCACTTTCTTTCGATCCGACGGGTCAGTTTCTACTTTTTGATACTTACAATGAGATTAAAAATGCTAATGGTGATACATTAAGCTTCTGGGCAATAAATATTTTGGATGTAAATTCCGGACAAATGGGAAGTGTTTTTCCTCCCTTCCCGGAAGGTGTTAACGTCGGTGATCCATCATATTCAAAAACTTCTTCTGTCCATTTTACATTCGATCTATTCGATATAAATTCCGGACAAAATTATGTGAGGGCTGCTGATTTTAATACAGGAACGAGCGGAGTAGTCGCCGGTCCATTAAGTGTTCTCGGTTTCCCGACTTATTCTGGAGATGATAAAAAAATTGCATTTCATACTACTGCAGTAGACCAAAACACAACCTATGATGCAGTTAATCAAATAGCTCTCAAAGAGAATAAGATTGAAGGAACAGGAACGCCGCAAGATTATGTAACTGCTGCAACTTATCCATATTGGTTTGTAATAGGAACACGTACTACCGATACAAAAGAAGAGCCTAACAAAATCCCTGGTATTTTCTTTTTATCTCAAAATTATCCTAATCCTTTTAACCCAATAACAACTATAAATTACTCTGTTCCTAAAACTAGTATGGTTACAATAAAAGTTTGTGATATTTTAGGAAGAGAAGTTGAAACGTTAGTTAGAGAACAAAAAGCTCCAGGTAATTACACATTAAAATTTGATGCAAGTAAACTGACCAGCGGAATTTATTTTTATACAATGCAAACTGGCAATTTTGCTTATACCAAAAAATTAGTGGTTCTTAAATAATTTATTATTTCCTGGAGATTTTATATGAAAAGTTTATACCTAATTTTCATAGTGTTTCTTTTATCATTTGAAACCAGAATCTATGCACAGGATGAACCATATATTTGCAAATATCTATTTTCTTCATCAAACGAAATTACACAATTATCTACAGATGTAATTTCACTTGCAGTCGATGCAGTTTGGGAAGCTACTGATATTACAGGGATTGCTACAACAACGGGTACCTTAACTCAAAGTCCGGGCAATTATGAATTATGGACTTATTCATCAACACCAACTGATAAACTTTTGCTCAATTTCTCAAATGGTTCTAAAATAGCTTTCAAATTCTACTCAATCAACGGTTATACTAATGGAACTGCGGATGATTTTAAACACTCTCACCTAATGGATTTTAATACGTTAATTGAAAATCAAATAGATATTAGAATTTATAGCAATACTTATCCGCAGAACGGAACAATTTATTGGCAGAGGACTATAAAAGGAACAGGACAATTCGATTCACAAAATATGAGTGTAAACTTAACTCACAACGGGAAACTTGATTACGATATCTCAAGCGGATATGCATATTATCAATATACCGAACAAGCAGTAGGCTCTACAAGTACAGGTACATTTTCAGTAAATGTGAATGAAGGTTACAATAAAACGATAATACATAACAGTAATACAGGGATCTTTGCAAGCAATACTGAAATTATTAATAACAGTTCGGGTAACTTCAACGGGATTTCTTATCAATACCAAAACGCACATATTTTTTGGGCTGCAGGAACCGCTTTCGCCGATTCGGCTAATGCCGGTTATTATAATAATGTTATTGATCCTAATCAATGGCTGGCTGAAGGGATAATGCTGAAGAATGGCCAACAATACGGGACAGTTCAGTTCAATGGGCCTATACTTAACAATACTTCCGGTCCGGATCTCATACTACATTTAAATATTGGAAACGATGTTTTTATACATACACTTATAGGTCCTTTTTTAACGAATATTAAAGAGACCGAAAATATTGCAGCTGATTTTGAACTGATGCAGAATTATCCTAATCCTTTTAACCCAATTACAAAAATAAAGTACACAATTCCATATATGCACAGTCCCCTCCTTGGAGGGGCGAGGGGTGGGTTGGTTACATTAAAAGTTTTTGATTTACTAGGACGAGTAGTTGCCACTCTTATTAACGAAACAAAGCAGCCAGGAGAATATGAAGTTGAATTTAATGCAACCCAACTTTCAAGCGGAGTTTATTTCTATCAATTAAAAGCTGGAGAATTTATACAAACAAAGAAGATGACATTGCTGAAATAAAATATCATTTGTTAAATTTATATATTAGGAGAATATATGAGTTATAAAAATCTAATGGTTATTAAAGCTTTAGTTTCCCTTGGGTTTGGAGTTCTCATGCTTGCTGTACCTTATACACTATTCTCATTATTTGGTATAACGCTGAGTTCTGGTGGAATGTTCCCGGCAAGAGAATACGGTTCAGCGCTCATGGGGATATTTTTCCTTTGCTGGTTTATAAGGAATGTAACTGAATCCGAATCAATAAAAGCAATCATTATTGCAATGTTTGTTTATGATCTAATCGGATTTATAGTAACAATAATAACAGTTATTGCTGGAGTTCTCAATCCACTGGGCTGGTTAATTGTTTTGGTATATCTATTCTTCACATTGGGCTTCGGATATTTTTTAATAAAATCACCAGCTGTAAAAAATTAAGTAGTTTCTTAAAAGGAATTTCAATTCCCTTTAAATTATAGTTTATATGTTTCAGTAATCTATATATTCACATAAGGCAGTGATCTCTAAAATAATTTTAATATATAATCATTAGTTATCAAATAACAATACTAAACAATCGTTAATCTTATTTTTCTTGACTTTATAGAATTCGATTAACAATTTGTAACTATGATTATACTCTACACCTCAGGAAGAGGCTGTGGAGCTGGCCATTGAACACTTCATAATATTCAATCCATATTAATTCTTCCGGGGTTCCTGATATATTATTCTTACCAATATTTCATGGAGGGATTATGAGTAAGAATTTATTTTTTCTGTTTATATTAATTTCTATTCCAATTTTTATAACTACATCTCTATCACAAACTTCAGTTCCATCCGGAGAGGTCTATGGTACATGGGATTATGCGGGCTCACCTTATCAAGTTCAAGGGGATATTACAATTCCAAATGATTCAACACTTATTATTAAACAAGGTGTAATCGTAGAGTTCGAAGGTTATTATGCACTAAATGTTCAGGGACGATTGTTAGCAATTGGTAATGAAGTTAATAATATAATTTTTACGGTGAATGACACTACTGGATTTTATAAATCAGATACAACACTTGGTGGATGGAATGGAATCCATTTTATTGATACTCCTTTAGATAATGATACTTCCAAAATTATTTTTTGTACCATTCAATATGGTAAAGCAGTTAGTACAAGTCCGCCAAATAAATCGGGTGGAGCAATATTCATATCTAATTTTAATAAGCTGTTAATATCAAACTGTCTAATTAGCAATAATAGCGCAGGCGGTTCAGATTCTCCTTCCGGAGGAGGATTATGTTTACAATCTGCAGATATAATTTTGGTAAATAATGAAATTTCTTATAATCACGCCTGGGATGGAGGAGGTATTCAAATTTGGGAATCAGATCCTGTATTTATTAATAATAAAATTGTTTTTAATACTGCAGATGAGGGCGGCGGTGGAATTTGGATTGGTGGGATGTCTAATTCTGAATTTGACGGTGATGATATTTCTAATAATACTGCAGGAGGCAATGGGGGCGGTATAATTTGCTGGCAAACTACAAATACAACTCTCAACGCAGTTACATTTAATAATAATATTGCTAATTGGGGAGGAGGAATTGGTGTTATAGAATGTAAACTGGAGATTGACAGCTGCACATTTATTAATAATGGTTCATTTGAAATGGGTGGGGGATTAGGCTCAAACTCTAGTACAGTTAATATTAATAATACAAATTTTGAAAACGATTCAGCAGGTAATTCAGGAGGCGGAATTTTTACCTGGCAAAGTGATTTAGAAATTGATAATAGTGAGTTTAATAATAATAAAGCCAAATATAGCGGTGGTGGTGTTTGTACTGATTCAACAATTATTTACATTACTAATTCTGGTTTTGTTGAGAAT
This sequence comes from uncultured Ignavibacteriales bacterium, assembly GCA_963751355.1. Taxonomy (GTDB): domain Bacteria; phylum Bacteroidota; class Ignavibacteria; order Ignavibacteriales; family Ignavibacteriaceae; genus CAVVVS01. The sequence goes on from CAVVVS010000015.1 coordinate 12,230, forward strand.
ACAGCTACTGATAATGGCGGGGCCATATTTCTTAATTTAAGCACGGCTATCTTAAATAATTCTAGCTTTGAACAAAATTCTGCTGTATGGGGAGGGGGAATTTTAAGTGGTTACGGAAAACTAGATATAAATAATTCTTCATTTAGTGAAAACTCATCCGAACATGGCGGAGCTATTAATTTTGGCTTTGGCAATGCAGAGTTTTATAATCTGTCATTTATAAAAAACACAGGTATCTGGGGCGGCGGCATCAGTGTAGCAAACTGTGATCTGTATATTGACGGTTGCCTTTTTTCACAGAATACAGCAACAGGTGAAGCGGGTGCCATTGAATACTTAGCTGACACAACCATTTATGACAGAAGATATAATTTTAAGTTACGTGAAACCGATTTTATGGAAAACTCAGCTACTACCAGCAGCGGTGCCGTGCGTATTGAACAAACCAAAGGTGATTCATCAATGGTTGATTTGGTTCTGGATTCATGCCAATTCACCGAAAACCATTCCTATGCTCATGGTTCACTTAGAATAGCTGGGTATATTGAAAATTTTATTGTGTCCAATTGTTTATTTAACGGAAATACCGCTGAACGTAATACAGGCGGACCGGGTTTCGCTGCAAATTCTAAAGGTGAGGTTTATAATTGCGTTTTTAATTCTAACTATTACTCGTTTACCGATAGTACAAAGAGCGCACATGGAGTCAGCCTGCAAACTGAAGCTGAAGTTGATTTTATTAATTGTACAATTGTCGATACTTCCTCGGCCACCGGGTACGCACTTGCCGCTCGAAGAGGTGCAAAAGCCAATCTTATCAACTGTGTTTTGTGGGGATGTGGAGACCGCCCGATTATTCTAACTACTGTAGCTGATCTTGGTTGTAAAGTAAACGTTAATTACTGTGATATTGAAAACGGAACGGATTCTTTAAAAGTTTCCGATTCGATGTCAGTAATAAATTGGGGAGACGGTAATATTGCAGAAGATCCGCTTTTTGTGGATATGAAGAATGCCGATTTACATTTGTTGGATTCAAGTCCATGCATTGGAGCAGGAATTGATTCAAAAGAAATTAATGGTACCTGGTTTTACTGTCCTACAACTGATATAGAAGGAAATCCACGCCCCTATCCCCCAGGTTCAATACCGGATATGGGGGCTTATGAAAACGAATTGTCTATTCCTGTTCCTGTCGAATTAATATCTTTTACTGCATCGGTATCTAAAGGAAAAGTACTTCTTAAATGGGTCACTTCAACCGAAAAGAACAATCTCGGATTTGAAATTGAGCGTAAAATAAATGACAAAAATAAAAACGGAAATTGGGTTTTTATTGGATTTACAGAAGGATACGGGACAACAACTAAAACTAAAAAATACTTCTATAATGATGATTTAAGTAATATAAGTTCTAATTCAATTTTCTATAGACTTAAACAAATCGACTATGATGGAACTATTCATTACAGCAGTGAAGTTTCAATTGATAATCATTTACCTTTGGATTTTGCACTTTATCAAAATTATCCCAATCCATTTAACCCAACAACTACAATAAAATATGACATTCCAAAACAAAGTTTTATAACACTAAAAGTTTATGATGTATTAGGCATGGAAGTGGCAACTCTTGTAAATGAATTTAAAAAACCCGGAAGTTATGAAATAACATTTAACACAGAGGGACTATCAAGCGGCATATACTTCTACAGTCTAAAAGCAGATAATTTTCAAAAAACTAAGAAAATGGTACTTATGAAATAAGAATATTTTTTAATCAATTTATTTAACAATTTGAATTGATTTACAATTATATTTTTACGCTACACCTCCGGAGGAGAAAGTGGTGTGGACTAAAGTTCTCTCCGGAATATGCTTCTCTTTCTATTACTCCCTGGGGTTTGTGTAAAATGTAATTTTTATTTCCTTGGAGGGAGAAATGAAAAAGTTATCTTTAATTCTTTTCGTTCTAATAATTATTACTCAATTCACTTTTAGTCAAGTACCTCAAAAAATTAGCTTTCAAGGAATATTAACAGATTCTGAAGGAACGGTCGTTGCAGATGGTGATTATTCATTAAAGTTCAAACTATATGATGCGGCTACTAACGGTACAACACTATGGGAAGAAATACAAGTAGTGTCTACTGCAGGTGGATTATTCAATGTTATCCTTGGTAAGATAAACCCATTTAATATATCATTTGATAGTGGATACTGGCTTGAGATTAAAATTGATGGAAGTGAGGTATTATCTCCCAGAGTGGAGTTAACTTCATCGTTTTATAGTCTGATGACCAAATCGATTGAAGACTCAACAATCAGCACAGCAAAACTTCAAAATAATTCGGTAACCACCATAAAAATTGCTGATGGGGCTATTACTCAAGATAAGCTTAATCCATCAGTGAACATACCGCCGGGAGGGGCGGCTGGCGGGGATTTGAAAGGTAATTATCCAAATCCAACAGTTGCTGACAATTCTATAACAAGTGAAAAAATAGCAGATAACACAATAACCTCAAATGATATTGCTACTAATATTTTATCAAGTATAGATGGAGTGAGTAATGATGGTGGAAACATTGATTTATTAGAGGGAAATAATATAACCATTACTCCAAATAATATAGCAAAGACTATAACCATATCGGCAGATGGAGTTGGTGGAGGAGATGTTACTTCAGTAGCAGCTGGAGAGGGATTAACTGGCGGAGGAAGTTCTGGTGATGTTACATTAAATGTAGTTGGTGGGGATGGGATAGCTGTAACTGCAAATGATGTTGCATTAGATACTACTTATACCGATGGAAGGTATGTAAATATTGGAGAAGCCAATTCAATAACAAGCTCCATGATAAAAGATGGAGAGATAAATACTGCTGAATTAGCAGACAATTCTGTTAACAGCTCAAAAATTGAGGATAATACAATAACTTCAGCAGATATATTAACAAATTTATTATCCAGTTTAAATGGAGTAAGTAATGATGGAGGGAATGTAGATTTGGTTGCTGGTAGTAATATAAAAATTACTCCAGATGATGGAGCAAATACAATTACTATCTCAGCTGCCGCCACAGCTGGTGATAATCTTGGTAATCATACAGCTACCCAAAACTTAAAGTTAAATGGAAATTATCTTTCTGGCGATGGAGGTAATGAGGGAGTATTTGTAGCCAGTAATGGAAATGTTGGAATCAAAACAACATCTCCGGCAACACTTCTCCACGTAAATGGTTCGCCGGTAACTGCTCGGGGTCAATTATCTATTTCTGCGCCAGCTGGTGAGGATGCGTTTATATCATTTTACGAGGGAAATAATTTTAAATGTTACCTATGGTATGATGACAATGAAGATGATCTTAATTTACAGAATTATAATGAATCTAATGGTGGTGATTTGAACCTTAATCCATATGGAGGAAATGTTGGTATAGGGACTAATTCCCCAAAAGCTAATTTGGAAGTAACAGGAACTAATGGTGCATTATTTACTGGAACTTTAGGAAGTGGGAGCATCCCGATTGAAGGTTCTGGTATGAGAATGATGTGGTATCCTAAAAAAGCAGCTTTCAGAGTAGGAGAAGCATCTATCTTATCGTGGAATGATTCAAATATAGGTCAACATTCTATTGCAATGGGATTTCACACAAAAGCAAATGGGCCCAGATCAACAGCTTTTGGATATGAAACACAAGCAAGTGGGTATCAATCGACAGCTTTTGGTGAGGTGTCAATTGCAAGTGGTGATAATTCCGTTTCTTTTGGTCTTCATACAATTGCAAGTGGTTCTAATTCTGCTTCGTTTGGTGATAATACAACAGCTAGTGGTCAATACTCAATATCAATGGGATTGGGAACTAATGCTGATTCATATTCATCAACAGCAATTGGCAGATATAATTTTGGTGGAGGCGTAGAAAGCGCTTGGGTTGAAACTGATCCAATTTTTGAAATTGGTATAGGAACCTCTGATTCCGACAGAAAAAATGCTTTGACTATCCTTAAAAACGGAAATCTTGGTGTTGGGACTAATTCCCCAAAAGCTAATTTGGAAATATCTGGAATAGATGGTGTTGTATTTACCGGATCTTTTGAAAGTGGTAGTATTCCTACAGAGGGCGCTGGAACGAGAATGATGTGGTATCCAAAGAAAGCTGCATTCAGGGTGGGACATGCATTTGGTTTTCAATGGAATGACGAGAATATCGGTAATTATTCCATTGCTATGGGTCTCAGTACAATCGCATCAGGAAACTATTCTATGGCCACCGGATTATATTCGTCGGCACATGGGGATTATGCAGTAGCTTTAGGTTATGATAATATTGCAGGAGATTATGCTACAGCTTTTGGTACTGCAACAGTTGCAGGTGGAACTTCTTCGACATCAATGGGATATCTTACTAGGGCAGATTCATATATTTCCACTGCTATAGGCAGATTTAACATTGGTGGAGGTTCACCAACTTTATGGACCGAAACTGATCCTCTATTTGAAATTGGAATTGGAACAGGACCTTCTGTTCCTGAAAGAAAAAATGCACTAACAGTCCTAAAAAACGGAAATGTTGGCATAGGCACAATAACACCAGGTGCCTTGCTGCATGTTAAAGGATCAAACACATCTGCAGTTATAGGTAGTAGTATTGATGGAGTTCAAGGGGTAAGTAATACAAGTGGGGGTTCTGGGGTCGCGGGAATTAATTTGGGTAGTGGCAATGGTATATATGGTAGAAGTACAAGCGGCGGGAAAGCTGGCAAGTTTGATGGAGATGTGGATATAACAGGAACACTTACTAAAGGAAGTGGTTCTTTTAAGATTGACCATCCATTAGATCCAGAAAACAAATACTTGTACCATTCATTTGTTGAAAGTCCCGATATGATGAATATCTATAATGGGAATATTATAACCGATGGAAATGGTGAAGCCACAGTAGAACTACCAAAATGGTTTAAAGCACTTAACAAAGATTTTCGTTATCAACTGACAGTCATTGGTGAGTTTGCCCAAGCCATTATATCTCAAAAAATAATTAACAATAATTTTAAGATAAAGACCGATAAACCCAATGTTGAAGTTAGCTGGCAAATCACCGGTATAAGACATGACCCTTTTGCAAACTCTAATCGTATCCCAGTCGAGGAAATGAAAAGCGCAGAAGAAAGAGGTAAATATTTGCACCCGAATGTTTATGGTATGCCGGTTACAATGGGTACTGAATACAATGAAGAAAATGAAAATAATTTAGAAAAAAAATGAGTTAACTTGGATCAAGTTGACACTAGAAGAAAGTTAAGAATACTACGGATACTGCAGCAATATAAAAATCGAAGAAATATGTTGGGAAAATTAAATGAGAATAAATACAAACATATTATTTATAGCATTGATGCTATCTATTGTAATTACTTCAGTACATGCCCAGAATTACAAACTTAATAATTATGTTCTAAGTAGTGGAGGAGTGGTTATTTCAAATAGTGATTATGCTGTAAATGTTACTATTGGTCAACCATCTATAGGAAATAGTTCTGATGATTTATATGAGAGTAATATTGGATTTTGGTATCAGTATTCTCAAACAATAACTGATTTAAAAGAAACATGGACGTTTGAAATACCTAAAAAATTTGAGTTATACCAAAATTTCCCAAATCCATTTAATCCAGCAACAAAAATAAGATACTCAATTGCTAAAGAAGGATTAGTAACACTTAAAATATTTAACATAATAGGAGAAGAAGTAGCTGTATTAGTTAACAAAGAAAAATCTAGCGGCATGTATGAAATTGATTTCAATGCAGCATCTATCCCAAGCGGAGTTTATTTTTACCAATTAAAGGCAGCGGATTTTATTCAAACAAAGAAGATGATTTTAATAAAGTAAATATTTTTTAATGATGACATCTTTTTTATAAAGATGTCATCAATTATTGTTAAATAAAATTTTCCTATGCCCGTGCTTGGTCTACTAAGTGAGGGCATTTTTACATATGCTCATAAATTCCTCTTAAGAAAGTCGGCTAGTTGCAAATGCTTGAGCTGAAAAAAAATGAGTATTCATAACTTCTTATTCAAAATTATTGACTTTCTAAAGTATTAGTGGCATTTTCACTTGAACTTTGAACCTTTTCTTGAAGAGGGGAAGGCGGAGATAAGTTTAATGTTCCCTCGCATACAATACTTACAATACTCTCCTGTAGACTTTATGTCATCGAAACGGCG
>CAVVVS010000016.1:0-4584 GCA_963751355.1 uncultured Ignavibacteriales bacterium
TTTCAAATCGGGAATCCAAATCTAAAGAGTAAAACTTCACTCGATTTAAGCACATCAATTAGATTCAGAAATGAAATGCTTAATGCAAACATTTCAGTTTTCCATAATACGATAAACAATTACATTTTCCTTTACAACGCACCGGATTATCCGCCAGCACCGGCAAACAATATTTTCGTTTTCGCAAACGACCAAGCTGATGCAAATATGACCGGTTTAGAACTATCTATTGATGCCGGTGTGTTCAATTGACTTTTACTATCAGGCAGTTATTCACTGATTAAGAGTGATTTTACATCCGGTTCTTGGAAGGAAGACGAAATACCATTAATGCCTCCTAATAGATTAATGCTGGGATCAAAATTTTTATTGCCAAATTATTCTGTGATCAAATCGCTATACATTTCAATAAATGTAGAATTTGTATCAAGTAAAAAAGCTGCCGGTATTTATGAACCATTCGGACAGTTTGACGATGGAATTGGTCCGGATATTCCTTTTGGTGTCTGCTCAACCGGGAAATATTATTTAGTTGATTTGGGATTGGGATTTGACCTTTATTTATCCGATCAACTTGTAAATTTTGATTTAACTGTAACAAATCTTTTCGATGATGATTACCGTGATTTCCTTGATACATATAAAGGATATGCGTTATCTCCGGGAAGAAGTATTAACATTAATATAAGGTAAAACAATATTTGAAAAGAGACGAGGCAGAACAATGACCGATGATTATTTCAAAAATCCCTTTACCGACGGCACAGAAAACATCGTTACTAATCGCTATGAAACTCAACTATGGTGAATACATTAGAATAAGCACAAATATTTTCCGTACCGATTTGAAAAACAAAATCGGATTTACCGATGCCGATCCTAATGTTGCCGCCTTAGGATATGATTATCAATGGAAAAATATTGATGATGCTTATGTTCAAGGTATCGAATTATCTGTTCAGGCACACCTGGCAAAAAATGTTAATTTGGGAATTGATGCCGTCTACAATCAAGGTGAGTATAAAAATGCCAGAGAAGATTGGATAAAGACTAAATATGAAAGCGAAAGCAAAATTATATCCCGGTTTCCATCCACAACCGGAAATTTGAGAATTGAATACAGCCCCCAGGAATGGAGTTTCAGTCTGATCGGTAATTTTCAAAGTAATATGTATATTGATTATTATAGCGAGGATCCTAGATTCGAATCGAAAATCAAGAAAACAGACCCATTTATGATTTTCAATACGCGTGTTTCCATACAGTTATATAATTTTAAAATATATGGCGGTGTAAACAATATATTCAACAGTGTACAAGACGAAAGACATTTAGACGATGCCGCATTTTTGTACGCCCCAGTTTATGGGAGAATGTACTATGGCGGAATAACTATAAAAATTAATTATTAATTCCTTGTGTTTTAAACAGGTAACTTGCAAAAGATGTTCGTGAACCGGTAATAAGTTTTGTGCATCTTATTTAATAACGAATTAGGGTTTTAAGATGAAGGTTGGTGACGTAATACTTCGCAACAGCTTTTTTATGAGCGCTGTTAAAACAGGATACGGAGACAGCGAAGGCAATATCACTGATAGACATATTGCATTTTGGGATAAACGTTCTAAACATGTTGCAGCGGTTATTTTTGAACCTTTTTTTATTGATGAACGCGTGCGCGAACTTCCAACTCAAATAGGCATTGATTCGGATGATAAGATTACTGGACATAAAAAATTAATTAAAACTGTTCATCACAACGGAGCAAAAGCAATTGCGCATATTAATCATCCAGGAAGAATGGCAAATCCCAAATTACCCGGAAATATTTATCTCTCCGCTTCGGATATTGCATGCCCGAACGGCGGACAAAAACCAATTGCCCTTTCGCTTGATGAAATAAAAACGGTTCGGCGGCAATATATTGATGCAGCAGTAATAGCAGAAAAAGCCGGATATGATTTGATTGAATTGCAATTTGGTCTGGGGTATTTAATTGCACAATTTTTGTCTCCGGTTACTAATAAACGAAGCGATGAATACGGCGGAAGTTTTGAAAAACGTCTCCGTTTTGGAATTGAAATACTTCGAGGAATAAAAACGAAAATTAATTTGCCTATCATCATTAGAATCAGCGGCGATGAAAAGTTTACCGGCGGATTAACAATTGAAGATTCCATTCAAATAGTAAAGGTACTTGAAGAGGAAGGCGCCTCTGCAATTCACGTTACATCCGGCAATGTATGCGAAAGCGCTGCGTGGTATTATCAGCATCATTTTATACCTAAAGGTGTTACGTGGCAGCTTGCGAAAAAAATTAAGGAACATACTGCACTGCCGATAATTGGAGTTGGACAAATTACTGAGCAGATGGATATAGCTACTATTTTTGATGAACAGCTCGCAGATTTTATTGCAGTTGGCAGAGCGCTAATTGCCGATCCGGATTTTGTGGGCAAATATTTACAGCTTGTCGATGGAAGAATTCGTCCGTGCGGTTCATGTTTAACCGGCTGCCTGGGCAGAATAAAAATTGGGAAAGGTTTGCAGTGCGAAATAAATCCCGAAGTAGGAAGAGAACTTGACCCGCTTGTTCCCGCTGATGAGGCAAAAAATTATGCTGTTGTGGGGGGCGGTATGGCGGGTATGGAAGCCGCTATTACTTTGCGCCAACGCGGGCATCAAGTCACTTTGTTTGAGAAAGATGAGTTGGGCGGTCAATTTAATTTAGCTCCGCTTCCTTCGCAAAAAGGATCGCTGCAAAAACAAATTGATTATCTGAAACATGAAATGGAAGGAATTCCGATTATTGCAAAAAAAGCAACACCGGAAGACCTTATTGGAAAATATGACGGGGTAATTATGGCGACCGGTTCAAAACCTTTTATTCCGCAGATAGAAGGTCTTGAGGAATATAAATGGGCTGAAATTTTATACGAATCAAATATTCCCCAAAACAAAAATGTTTTAATAATTGGCGGTGGTTTAATCGGCATCGAAATAGCGAATACTTTAATCGATTACGGTAATAAAATTACAATTGTTGAAATGCTAGATGATATTGCACGCGATATGGAAATGGTATCGCGGAAGCTAAATTTGATGAAACTGCAAAAGAACAATGTAACTATTTATACCGAGACAAAAGTAAAACGTGTAGCCGGCTCATCTGTTATTCTGAAAAGACTAAATGAATTCGAAGATTTAAGCATTGATAACATTGACGTTTATGTTGTAGCCGCAGGTATGCGTTCTGAAAAAGAACTTTTGAAAGAACTGGGAAACAAAATACCTGTTTACACGATTGGAGACGCTGATGAAGTTGGTGACGTAGTTTCGGCAGTTCAAAGCGCTTATTTTACTTGCAAGAAGTTATAATAATTGTATAAAGGTGCCTACAATGGAATTAAAAGCTATCCAAGATTATTATCCCGATGATTTAAGCTACTGCTTCGGCTGCGGAAGATTGAACGAACACGGTCATCAAATAAAAAGTTATTGGGATGGCGATGAAACAATTTCACATTTTACACCAAAACCATACCACATTGCAATACCCGGCTATGTTTACGGCGGGTTGATTGCCTCTATAATTGACTGCCACGGAACCGGAACTGCTGCATTGGCTTCATATAAAGCAGAAGAGAGAAATCCGGACACTCTTCCGGCATTTCGTTTTGTTACCGCATCGCTTCAAGTAGATTATTTGAAGCCGACTCCTCTCGGAGTTGAACTTGAATTAAGAGGAAAAATAATAGAGAAAAAAGGAAGAAAAGTTATATCGGAAATTACTGTCTCAGCAAATAAAGAAATATGCGCACGCGGAAAAGTTGTAGCAGTACAGATGCCGGAAAATTTAATCAAAGAAAACATATCTTATAAATAAATCCTAATTAAGGCGTAATTAAAATGTTAGTGCTCATAGGATCTGATGGAGATAGTCTGGAAAGTCAAATCGCAAAAAGATTCGGGCATGCAAATTATTTTATCTTATTCAATACAGACACGAAAACTTTTGAAGCAATTGAAAATACAGCAGCAGAACATAATCATGAAAATCTTCAGGACTTTTTAGATAGGGGAGTAGAATCATTTATTGTCGGCAATATTGGTCCGCACGCATTTGAAATTACAAATACCCTGAAAAGTAAAGTATATCTTGCGAGAAAGCTTAACGTTTCGGAATCAATAAACAAATTCTTAAAAGGTGAATTAGAGCATTTAACAGAACCGACGGCAAAGAAAAGCATTGGGCATAACCAAGATCATGACGGCGGAAAACATCGTCATCATAACAATTGATGAAAACAAATAGAAATTTTGTCGGCTTTATTTGGCATGCATTTTGGCTGGCTTTAGCAGAAACCTTTGCCGAAAAAAATATTGTTTTACCTGCTCTCATACTGTTTATCGGGGGAACTCAAACTCAGGTAGGAATTCTAACCTCATTAATGATAGGAGTTCCGCTTTTTACTCAATTACTTTTCGCCGGTTATTTATCGAACAAATCCCGGAAGAAAAATTTTCTGCTTGGCGGAATATATCTTCGAGTTTTTGCTTTCTTAGGTGTTGGGCTTTCGATCT
>CAVVVS010000017.1:0-18222 GCA_963751355.1 uncultured Ignavibacteriales bacterium
ATTGAACTGTCGAAGTAAGTCCCACCGAAAATAAAAAGGTTTGAACCTATTATTTGTGCTGTTGCAAAAAGCCGTTTAAAATTACTGTTATCACTATCAATATAAGGAGCTGAATTAAAATTCCATATCTCCAAAGAAGATATAGATTGGTCCGGGGAACTGATTATCCCCCCTGCAATAATCACTTTGCCTGAATCTATTCCCGCTATCAATCCATATCTTGACTTATCCAATTTCCCGGCATCTCGCCACTCCTGAGTGCGGGGATTATATGATTGGATTAAATCTGTCGGCGAATTGTTTTTATAGTACAAGCCGCCAATAATATAAATTAAAGAATCTTGTACAATAGCGGTACCGCCGTAAACCGGTTTGGGCATATCACCTATCACATGCCATGACTGCGGATAGATCTCAATTGTGAAAAATATTAGCAGTAATACAAATTTTTTCATATCAAAACTGTCATTTTTGTTAAATACACTGTACTTATTCGTGTATATCAACAATTTCAATACCATTAATTATTTTCATTTTCAGCTTTAAAATGATAATTTATTTTTTGTGTTTCTTCAGCATTTACATTAACGGATCTTACAATGGATGCAAAATTTGGGTTTGTGATTTTTAGCATATAATTTCCCGGCAATAAAATAATCGGCTGGATAGGTGTAGTTCCCTTATATTCTCCGTTTATATATATTTTGCCCCAGGGCTCTACATTACAAATTATACGTCCTACTAAATTATCTAAATTTATTTTTAGGGAATCAATTTCTCTTCTGTTTAATTTTATATTTTTTATGATAGGCGGATAAGTATCATGAACTAACATAATCTTATGCTTACCCGGTTTCAATAAAATTGGTCCCGATATGGGGGTGGTATCTATGCTGTCACCATCGATAAAAATTGTTGCCCACGGAGAACATTCAATAAATAATTTGCCGGCTCTATCAGGTGTTAATCCACTACCGTAATCATTAGTTGCTAATCTATTTGAATTAGGACTATCTTTATGATTGTTATTACCTATTTTACTTTTTCCCGGAGTATTTTTATTACTTTCTTTTGTTTGATTTTTGGCCTCTAAATCTAATGTATCATCTTTTCGATTTAATATATTATCCGGATTATTTTGAACTTGCTCGCTTAAATTTTTCTTCGCATGAGATGAGCCGGAAGTTTTACCAAAAATCAACAATCCAATAATAATGGAAAACACTATTATGGGAACACCGATATATAACATTTTCCTAAAATTTTTCTGTTCATGAAAAATCTTACTAGGATTATAAAAAGTATCTTCAATTCCCAATATATTTATAACATCTAGAGCAGTCTTCGGTCTTTCCCTTAATTTTTTCTTCAATAATGCCATTATCGTTTTTTGTATATTTTCTGGCAGCCCGGCTAATCCTTTCAAAAGTTTGTCTTCTTCAAAATTAAGGATGTTATTTATCGTTTCGCTTACGTTTTTTCCTATGAACGGATTACTACCTGTAAACAGTTCGTAACTGACTATTCCCGCAGAGAATAAATCGGTTTGCGGAGTTTTCTCACCTCTAATCTGCTCTGGTGACATGTACCCGGGAGTACCGACAATTGAAGAACTATGAGTCAATACAATATCATTCGTAATTAACGCCAGACCGAAATCAGCGATTTTCAAATCAAGGTTTGAATTCACTAAAATGTTTTCCGGCTTTATATCTCTATGAATAATTTGGTTTTGATGGGCAATGTTCAATGCCTCTAAAAGCTGAACAATAAGATGGGTTTTTTGTTCAATGGATAATTCATTTTCTTTTATTACCTGACGTAAATTTTTGCTATTAAAATATTCAAACGAGATATAGAAAATATTATTATAATTACCGAAGTCCAGCACCTTAATTAAGTTGTCATGTTCTAGCTTGGCTAAAATTTTTGCTTCTCTTTTAAATCTCTGCAGGAATGTATTTTCAGAAAGATCATCCGTATTGAGGGTTTTAAGAATAATTTTTTTGTTGAGATAAACGTGATTAGCAAGATATACACTTGTACCCAAATCCCTTTTTAAAACTTTGACGATCTCAAATTTTTCAAATAGTATTTCAGTCGTAGCATTTTCCATAATTATAGATTTTCATCAATTTCTTTTAATTTAAGCTGAACCCACCTCACGGAAACACCTAATGACTTTGCAGTTAATGTTCTGTTCCCGGAATATTCAGCTAATCTCTTTTTAAGTAGAATTTTTTCAAACTCTCTAAGTGTGCCTGAAAAATTTATTTCTTCAACATCTTCCTCAATTACAATATGTTCAGGCAGCAGTTTATCCGTATCACATAAGATAATCGCTCTCTGCAATACATTTTCCAACTGCCTCACATTACCCGGCCAATTGTAATCTTCAAGAATTTTCAAAGCAGCAGAATTAATCTGAACATTATTGTCCGAATATTTTTGCAAAAAATATTTTGTTAGTAAAGGAATATCGCCATGACGTTCTCTTAATGGTGGAATTTTTAATGGAAATACATTTAACCGGTAGAAAAGATCTTCCCTAAATTTATTCTCTTTTACTAAGTGTCTCAAATCTTTATTGGTTGCCGCCAAAACTCGTGCATCAACCTTTACAACTTTGGTATCTCCAAGTCTGATTATCTCCTTATTTTGAAGTACGCGAAGTAATTTTGCTTGCAGTGCGATTGAAATGTCGGCAATTTCATCAAGGAAAAAAGTACCCTCATTTGCTACTTCAAAAAGTCCCTTTTTGTCTGTATTCGCTCCGGTAAAAGCGCCTTTTTTGTAACCGAATAATTCGCTTTCAAGAAGAGTATCCGGAATCGAACCACAAAATTGGGCAAGATAAGGTTTTGGGGATCTTTTACTTATATTATGAATCGCTTTAGCAACTAATTCTTTTCCCGTACCACTTTCACCCAATAACAATACAGTGGCATCGGTTGCGGCAACTTTATGAATAAGATTTGATAATCTTTTCATTGCGGTACTCTCACCTATCAACTCTGGAATTTTAAGGACTGTAGAGAGCTGATTTTTTAATCTAAGATTTTCGTCCTGCAGTTCCTCAAGCTTTACAATTTTGTCCAGAGAAAGAGAGACTATATTAGAGAAAAAATCAAGAAATACCAGGTTCTCATTGGTAAATTCTTTACGGTTCATTCTGCTGTCCACTAAAATAACTCCCCAAACTTTATCATTTCTAATTATCGGGACACCTAAAACAGATTTAATATTTTGAATTTGTACACTTAGAAATTGTGATATATTTGGATCATTTTGGACATCATGATATAAACAAGGTTGTTTTCTTTCTATTACTTTCTGGATAATCCCGGAAGAAAAATTTGAAATATCCTTAATATTTTCCCGGTTTATATTTCTTGCTGCAATAATATCAAATTCATTATTGTCGTCATTGTGTTTGACAAATAATCCTCGCTCGGCATTAATTACTTGAATAATCAAATCCAGAGTGTTCTCTATCAGTGAATCTTCGTAAACCGCTGAATTTAAAGTCTGGCTTATTCTATACAGAGTATTAAATTGCTCTTTGCCTATTAATCGTATATTTTCCATATTCTCTATATCATATAATTCCATCATACTCCTGCTGATTAATAATTCTAATCATTTTCATTGTATTCTAAAAGTTGCGGGTAACGATCTTACTCTATTATTAAACTTATCTATGACCCATACTACCCAATAATAAGTCCCTGAAGTTAAAGGAGTTTGTACCTGATAAGAGATCGAATCAGATGCAATCCCTGCTTTACTTTCAACCAAATTTGAACTAGCGATGTCGCTTGTATAAAGCTCTATCTTGTAAGAAAACATATAACCGGGAGTAAATCTCTGCCACTGTAATTCCGGAGAAGATACAAGAGTTGTATCGTTTGCGGGGCTCAGAATAACCGCACCGTTTTTGATTACCCGGATTACTTTTCCACTACCAACAACAAATTCATTGTTGAAAACATCCTTTACAACTATATCAAAATTAAGACCGATTGTTTCTTCGATATCTTTAATATTAAGCTCTGCCATTGTCAATTCAGTTTGATATGTTTTTGATGAAACATTAAAATTTAATTCCTTATTTAATTGTAGTTCTGTATTTCTAACGAATACGCTCGATATATCATTATCTGAATCACCTATTTTTGCGTCGATAAACAAATTTGAGGTTGGTGAAGGATAATATTGGTTTATCACTTCCGTATATATTGATACACTGTCTAATTTCGGAACTTTATTAAGGTTAATATTAGTGCTAATTTTTTTTGAACCATTCCATACCACCAATATCGTATCTGTTCTATAACCTTCTTTAGAAAAAGTTAATTCTCCATTCACAGCTTTGATGCGATTTATTTGAAAATTACCGGAAGTATCTGTCTGGACCAAAATATCTCCGGGCTGCCAATAAACTGAAACTCCCTGGATGCCAATATAAGGTATACTATAAGATTGTACCGTCCCCACTATAGAAGCAAATTGATAATCGGGATTAACGGGATCTAGCGGATTATTATGTGGAGCACTACAGGAAAATTGAAACAGCAGAAATATGAATATCAAAAATCCGTTAATTATTCTATTCATAAAAAAAAATAGGAAATTATGTTCATTAACAATGGATTATAAAACAGTGCAATTAATTACCTTCAAAAACTTATTATTGCAGTGAAAAAATATTAGTATCGACAAAAATTCACGACTACAAGAATGATGAATTAATTCTTATGAATTTAACTTAATAATTATATTAAAGTTTCGCTCATTTCAAACAATTTTGAAGGAATTAATGCCTAAATCGTCAGTTCAAATTAATCATATCAAACAAATAATTATAGTCAAATAATAATAATTTGATTGTTATTATACGCACTTAATAATTAATTACCAATGATATAAAAAAGTCTCAAATTTCCTTCTATGTGAATTAATGTGCCAAGTAAATATTTTACTTAATTGTCATTTCAACCAAAGCGAGAAATCCCACAATTGTAAAAGATTTGGATCACATGCTCATAGGTTTCAGTCCATAACCCCCCTTCGAATTATCAAATAAGCTATTTTGCAGAGAAACTATTATAGAATAATAAAGTTTCAATCCTAAAAGTAAGAGGTTATTCGGAATAATGACCATTGTCGCCGGTTAATGATTGTATTTGATGATGAAAAAGATTCTGATGGAGGATTGATAAAGTCCGTATATATACAATGAATAAATTATTAAGGAAGTTCAAAAGAACATTGTGAAATTTAATTAATACAAGAAAAAATTTCTCATTAATACAGTAGTTTGGACAGATATGGTTATATTTGATTTTATGAATGGAATAAGCTTATATTAAATAACGAATTAAATTAAAAAAAGTTATTAAAATATGGATGCTTTTCTTATTGCTTCAATTGCCGAAGCTCGAAAAAGTTTGCAAGCAGGAGGGATTCCGATAGGATCCGTGCTTATAAAAAATGGGATTATATTATCCAGAGGGCATAATAAAAGGGTACAAGAGAATAATCCATTACTTCACGCGGAAATTGATTGTTTAATGAATGCAGGAAGAATTGGAAGCTATCGAGATACAATACTGTATTCCACATTAATGCCTTGTTATCTTTGCGCCGGTGCGGTGGTACAATTCGGTATAAAAAAAGTTATCGTGGGGGAATCAAAAACTTTTCAGGGGGCAAAGGAATTCTTAACATCTAATAATGTGGAAGTCATAGATATGAACAATCAAGATTGTATAAATTTAATGACTGATTTTATTTCCAGGAATCCGGAGCTGTGGCATGAAGATATTGGTCAATTATAGACATAACATTTTATCATAAATATTCTGACAACAAACAGAGAACTTGTAAAAAATACGCCGCATGTTTTTTTAAGAAGTTTTTTTTTGCAAGAATAACCCCAATTATTACTAATATTCCTATCTAAGACACAATCGATAAAATAAGTTTTCAGCCATCCCATACTGAATTCCATGCAATCCTGGAAAAGTAGCTAAATATAATAATGCTGTTGCGACGCTATTTTTTAAAACATCGGTTAAAATTTGAATGACCCGCTTTTAGTAATTTTATTTAATGTCCTCTTCAAAGGTAGGAGTAGAAATAATGTCAATTACCCGGTTATTTTCCACAATAACAGCGCTCAATTTATTTCCCGCATAAGCTGATGTATCAATATATACTGCATTATTTTTATGATCAAATGTAACTTCTGATTTTCTAGTGTGACCCACTACTTGCAATTTGCCAATATCAATTAGTTCATCTCTTGTCCATAGAATGCCGTGCTCATTAGCGATCTCCCGGCCGACCAAATCTTGTATTAAATTTAAATCTTCTTCATAGCCCTTTGGGAGTTTTGATTTATAATATTTTGATACACCTGCATGCGAGATAAAACAGTCTTCTAAATTAAAAAACAACGGAGCTTCTTTTATGAATTTAAAATGTTCTGAGACAATATCAAAGTGTTTATCATATGAAGTAAGGGTAGTTTCATATCCGTTAAACAACCACGAACTTCCCATAGAACTCATAGGTTCTTTCACAAAATAATAGAACATAAAGTCATGATTACCGGGAGTAAATTTTATTTTTTCTTTTCTGAAAAATTCAATCACCTCATAACTGAAGTTTCCCCTATCGACGAGATCACCCACACTAAATATTTGGACAGTAGGATACTTTTCTTTAATCTTATCCACTAATTCTTGAAGGGTGTAAAAACATCCGTGGATATCACCAATAACAGCAACCATAACTAGATATACTTATTTTCTTTTGCGTATTTATATAAATCATCCCTAAACTTCGGATGGGCAATTTTAGCCAATTCTTTAACCCTTTCCCTAATTGACTTACCAAATAATTGTGCAATACCATATTCGGTTACAACATAATGTACATCACCCCGTCCGGTTATCACACCGGCGCCCTGTTTAAGTTGAGGAACAATCCTGGAGATATTGCAATTCTTGGTTGTTGACGGAAGTGCAATTATTGGTTTCCCTCCTTCGGAACGGGCAGCCCCGCGTATAAAATCAAGCTGACCACCAAAACCACTGTATATTCGTGGTCCTATTGAATCGGAACAAACCTGACCGGTAATATCGACCTCAATAGCAGAATTTATGGCAACCATCTTTTTGTTTTTTGCAATAATAAAAGGATCGTTTACGTACTCTTGCGGATGAAATTCCAATAATGGATTATTGTGAATAAAATTGTAAAGTTTTTTTGTGCCTAGAACAAAACCGGCAATTATCTTACCCGGATGGAGCGTTTTCATTTCATTTGTAATTATACCGTTTTCCACAAGCTGAATAACTCCGTCGGAAAACATTTCGGAATGAATCCCTAGTGCCTTCCGGTCGGTCAAATATTTTAATACCGCATCTGGAATTGCTCCGATACCGAGTTGTAAAGTAGCTCCGTCATCTATCAGACTTGCCACATAGCTACCAATTTGCTGATATATTTGAGCTTGCGCAGGAGAAAGATTTTTTTCGCCCTGCGGCAGTTCTTTTATTTCTTCATCCACCTCAACAATATATTTTATTTTATTTATGTGAATAAAGCTGTCTCCCAGCGTCCGGGGCATATTTTTATTTACTTGTGCAATAATCGTTTTTGCTTTTTCTGCACCGCTTTTAGTGAGACCTACCTCAACCCCAAAGCTGCAAAATCCATGTTCATCAGGGGGCGAAACATTTATCAATGCAACATCAAGTTCAATTCTGCCTTTTGTAAAAAGCTGAGGAACTTCATACAAAAAGATAGGCATAAAATCAGCTAATCCGTCCTGCACTGCTTTTCTGCTGTTTTGCCCAATGAATGAAGCATTTAACCTGAAATGTCCTTCCATAGAAGGATCAAGATAAGGCAAATCTCCAACAGTTAAAGCATGAAAAATCTCTACATCGTAAAGTTCATCCTTCCTTTTAACCATTGCTTCAACTAAAGTTGAAGGAAAAGCACAATTGGAATGAATAAGGATTTTATCACCTGATTTAATGACTTTAACAGCATCTTCTGCTGAAACAACTCTTTGGTTGTATGCGTGTAATATGGTGAAGGAAGTTGAGGAATTTTGTCGTGTTGCCTCAGTTGTCATTACCATTTTTCTTCTTTTTAAATATCAATTATAAAATCTCTTCCTCAACTATTTGGTTGAAGAACAGAACGTTTTTATTATTCGAGAAAGACTTTTGGTCTTCATAATTAGAACAACATCTATTAATTTGTGGAAAATACTCGAAGCCCTCTGTATTCAAGATCGAATATTCCAGCAATTATTTCATTTGAACAATATCCGCTATATGTACATACTCCTTTGGACAAACTTTCATCACCGAGCAGAGCATTTGAAAGCCCGTTATCAGCAATGTTTTGTATAAATCCTAATGAAGCATTATTCAAGCCATAACTAGCTGTTTTTGCAACTAGTGCCGGCATATTGGGAACACAATAGTGAACAACATCATGCATTTTATAAATAGGATCTGAAATTGTTGTTATTCGGCTCGTCTCAATACAGCCGCCTTGATCTATTGAAACGTCAACAATTACCGCGCCTTTTTTCATTTTCTTTACCATTTCTTCCGTAACAAGGTGTGGTGTTTTTTCAGCTTTTATTAATACCGCTCCTATAAGTACATCGGCAAATCTAACTCCGCGTGATATCGTATAAGGATTCGCCATCACTGTGGTAATTCTTTTCCTAAAGATAGTATCCAATCTTCTCAAGCGGCTCAAATCCTTATCGATTACAATAACCTGGGCACCTCTTCCCACTGCAGCTCTTGCTGCACTTGTGCCTACAACACCTGCCCCGAGTATAACTATCGCTGCGGGAGCTACCCCGGTTATTCCACCGAGCAGAATACCTCTTCCACCTTCTTCAGAACTCTCAAGAAATCTTTCGGCAACCTGTATCGATAATTGCCCGGCTATTTCACTCATCGAGTGTAGAACCGGTAAACCCTCTTGATTTTCAATCAGTTCGTAACCTATTGCAGTTACATTTTTTTCGAGGAGCTTTTCAATTGTATTTTTATTACCTACTGCAAGGTGTAAAAAAGAGAAAAGGATTTGATTCGTTTGTAAAAGAGATGTTTCATCATCCGATAAAGGTGTGACTTTGGCAATTAATTCCGCTCTACCATAAATTTCCTCAGTATTATATACTATGGTTGCGCCCGTTTGCCTATAATCCTCATCGGAAAAATTACTCCCTTCCCCTGCTCCACTCTGTACATAAATTGTGTGCCCCGATCTAATTAAGGAATCAACACCCGCGGGCGCCAGGGCAATGCGTTTTTCTTCATGGATGTTTTCCTTTGGAATCCCTATTCTCATTTAATATTTTAATTTTATTGTATTATAATACATACCCAATATGCACATAATTATCAAATTAACGAAATTCAATTTGGTAAATTTGATTTTTTTTCAAAACATAATAAGATATTTTATTTTTAATTTCGAAATGAGATGGTAATTTTTTTTAATTAACCGGCGTTAAAGGTTTTTTACCAGAAAGAACAGATGCTACATTTTTTGCTGCTAACAAAGCCATTTCGTTTCTTGCATCTTCCGTTGCACTTCCTAAATGAGGTAATAAAACAACGTTATTAAGGTTAAATAAATCCGGGTTTATTTTAGGTTCGTTTTCGAACACATCCAGACCTGCCGCAAATATCTTATTCCGTTTTAATAACTTAATCAATTCCCTTTCATCCATTAATTCACCTCTGCCCGTATTAATAAGTATGGCCGTATTTTTCAATAGTTTAAGCTTTTCTCTATCCAAAATATGATATGTTTCTTCTGTCAAGGGGAGATGAACCGATACAATGTCGGATTTCTTTAATAATGTATTAACAGTAACTTTTTTTGCATTTGTATTCTTTTCCAATTCGATATTTTTTTTCTTGGAGACATAAATAATTTTTGTCCCAAAAGCTTTTGCTCTAATGGCTGTTGCAGTACCAATTCTGCCGGCACCAAGTATACCGAATACTTTATCTTTTAGCTCAACTCCCAGCATAAGCTTCGGTTTCCAACCCTTAAATTTATTAGCTCTCACAAATTTATCTCCCTCAATCAGTTTCCTCGCGCAAGCCAGAACCAACGTCATTGCTAAATCTGCGGTAGAATCATTAAGAACATCCGGTGTATTAGTAACAATTATATTTTTCTTTTTTGCATATTCCACATCAATATTATTGAAACCGACCGCAAAATTTGCAATTATTTTACACTTTGGGAGTTTATTTATTACCTCCCTGTTAAATTTATCAGTTAATAAAGGAATTATTGCATCAACATCCTTAGCTCTTTTAATTAATTCTTTTGGAGGAATCGGTTTGTCTTCTTTATAAATATCTAATGATATTTTTTTTGAACGTAAAAATTTAATTGCGGCTTCAGGTATTTCGCGTGTTATCAGTACTTTTTTCATAATTATGTCAAATTATTTTTCACTATTAGATAAATATTGATATATAAAATTGAAAGACTATCCGAATAGCAATCTAACAATAAACACTGCAGCTAGAATTCCGGCAATATCTGCAATAAGTCCGGCTGGTAACGCATGCCTTATATTTCTGATGTTAACCGCACCAAAGTAAACGGCTAAAACATAAAACGTAGTTTCCGTACTGCCGTAAAAAGTTGAGACCAAAATACCAATAAATGAATCCGGACCGTGTACAGAAATAATTTCAGCCATAATTCCTAATGAGCCGCTTCCCGATAAAGGTCGCATTATTGCCATAGGTAATGCCTCTGCGGGCATACCAATAAAATTTGTAATGGGATGAAGTATATAAATTAACCACTGCATAGCTCCGCCTGCTCTAAATATACCGATTGCGACAAGCATTGCGACAAGATATGGTATAATTTTTATTGCAATGTTAAATCCGTCCTTGGCTCCTTCTACAAATGTTTCATAAACCCTCACTTTCTTAAAAAATCCGAATCCGATGAAAACCACTATCAATAGCGGAATAGCAATTGTAGAAAAAACCTCTATTATACTTTTAAACAAATCGGGTGTTAAGAAACTGAAAGTTGATCCTAATACTTTTCCGAGACCACTAAATATTATCAGAACAGCCAGCATGATTATACCCAGCAATATTCCAAATCCTTTTGCATTTGTTTTTAACCATGTTGAAAGCTGACCTTTTTTTATAGGAAATTTTTCAAGTGTTTTTGCCGCAGTAACACCGGCTATAGTTGCACAGGCGGAAGCAAATAAAGATGTTCCGATAATAATAGCAGGCTCGGTACTTCCGGCAGCAGCTCTTATCGCAATTGCAGTAGCCGGGATTAATGTCATTCCCGCGGTGTTTACGGCTAGAAAAGTACACATTGCATTAGTAGCCGTACCTTTATCAGGATTTAATTCATTAAGCTCTTCCATTGCCTTAAGTCCGAATGGTGTGGCGGCATTTCCTAATCCCAGCATGTTTGCAGACATATTCATAATCATAGAACCCATAGCCGGATGATCTACCGGGACATCAGGAAACAATCTTTTGGTAATTGGCTTAAGAAGTTTTGCAATAATTGCAATTAATCCAGCTTCTTCTGCAATCTTCATTATGCCGAGCCATAAAGCCATAATCCCAATTAATCCCAGGGATATATTTACTGCTGTACTCGCATAATCCAAAGCAGAATTAGTGACATTTTTCAGTTTCAAAAATGAAACTTCTTCCAAAATAACATGAGCTGCAGCAATACTGTCGGAAACAAAGTGGTCAATTTTTATATTACCTGTTAGATCGTCTTTATCACCTGAAGCAGTAGCCATTTCCTGCCAAAGTTTGGGATCAGTTTTATCAACTTTAAAATGTATTGATGCTTTTGATTCGTCTTCGGGTACTGTAACAGTGGCAGGCAGCGAAATGTTTTTAGTTATTTTTTCATTGTAAAATTTATCATAATCGGAGGGTTTAACCTCTAAATTGGCATGATACTTTTCAGCCTTATTTTTTTGAAAAGGGGTAGATAAAACTATAGTTACCGGCAAAGGTTCATTATTTCTAAATTTGTTTTCACTTTTATTGTACAAATCGGTGGAAACTGCTGCACCGATTCCTAAAAAAAGTAAAGCAATCCACACATAATTCAGCATTAAGAAACTCCGTTCGTTTTATACTAATTAAGCACAACTATTTGCTTGTAAAACGGGAATGCATGATTACCGTTTTTATTAGCAGCTATAATTCTTAAAAAATGAATACCGGAATTTACATCCGGTAAATTTATTGCCAAAAACCGAGTTTGAGGGTTGTAAATATTGCCAAATACTTTAAGAGAATCAAATTTTACTTCAATTGAGTTTGGATCTATGCCGTTAGTATCGGACAATATTACAGAAAAGGTAATAGCGCCTTGTTTATATGATGAAATTGTATCCATCCAAGTTATTGAGGGATACCGGCGCGAAAATACCGGCACAATCCTCTGAAGATACCCCAAGCTTCAATTTTATTAAAATCATTTTTTACGAGTCGCATGGCTTCATACGGATAAGTATTAAATCCGCACTCAACCAGAATGGCAGGTATTTTTGTTAATCGTAGAACGGAAAAACCCTGTCCGGGATAAATATTATAATCCGAATAAGTCCCGTCAAAAGATCCGAGCCCTCCCGAATTTCGCATTGCATATGCCAAATCCCTTTGGATATACCTGGCAATATCATGGCTACAAGGTTCATATTCATAGTCTTCGGGATACGCATGATAGTACGTAGAAGTATAGTTGGTCCAATCATCATCACTTCTACCGGGTGCATTATGATGGATGCCTATAAAAATATCAGCACCGCTGTTATTCGCGAGTTTTGAACGATCTTTTAAATCAACCGTTGTATCGCTAACCCGGGATAATTCTACTTGTGCACCGGCTTTGATTAAATAATCTTTGAGCGCTAATGCTACTCTTAAATTTAGGTCGGCTTCAACAGTGGTATTTTCGTATCCTTTATTTCTCCGGTCACTTCCCCCGTGACCCGGATCTATGAATATTTTTTTGCCATTTAAATAAGGCGAGTATTTTAGGATAAACTCCGATTCATTTTGAGGTGTTTTTAAATCATAGGGAATTTCGAAATAAGTTTCTTTACTTGAAGTACATCCTACAATGAACAAGGAAGTAAAAAAAATGATAACGAATATTCTCAATATCAGCCCCCGCTTTCCTCAAATGCCTGAATTTCTTCCGAATCAATCATTATGACATTAATTAACGAAGAGAAATTTATTTCTTCTGATAACTCTTTCTTATATTTTTTTAAATAATGATTTCTTAATTCTTCCAACGTTTTTACTTCATCAATTTTTTTTAATGTTCCAGAAATGGAAATAGACATGAAATGATAAGTAGATTCAAATTTATTTTTATTGGATTTTGTACTTTTACTGGATTTAATTACCGTAAAAGTACCAATATTATCAAATTGAAGATTTTCATAGATTTCATTTTCTTCACTGAAGAATATATATATATTTTTGTCCAAATAAAGAAATGTAGTAGTTAGCTGTGTGATTTGATCATTTTCAATAATTGCCGCTAGTACCCCTACCGGGTTTGTCTGAAGTTCTTTTTCAATTGTTCCCAGTTCTCTTATCTGTTTTACTGTTTTTTTCATAAATAATCACTTTTAAAATGTTCTAATATTCGTTTTTTAAATAATTTATCAGATTTTTGATTTATTACACTTTTCCGAAACTTAAAATATTAATATAAACCAATTTTTATTCCAACCCAAAGATTATTTTAATTAAAAAACTGAACTCCTCAAAAATTTGATATGTCGAATATAAATAAGTCTTTTAACTTTATCTCCTTATACTTAACATAAAATTATTAAACCTTAATACATTTATTGTGATTAAATACAAAAGAGCATTTTTTGCAATGAGATAAGTTCTTTGTGAATGTTTGTTCCCGTATCATACTTATCATTTCTTTTATTTTATCACTAAAGTTAACTATTTCCTTCATGTTCACAAATTCACTAACCACATTATCCGGATGTTTTATGAAAATAAGTTTTAACTCAATTGTGGAGATACTTTTAAACAAACGGCTAACAATATAGGAATAAAATTTTAATTGGGTTAGATAAGTCTCTGCCCTGTCATTTATTTTTTTGACATCTATATCATCTGTTTTATAATCGATAATCAATAGTTTATTATCGTCAATTATTAATTTATCGATGATACCGTACAAATAATAATCGCTTTCTTTAACATATATTTCATATTCGTTCATAAATAAATTGTGGGATTTCAGATATGAATATATTTCAGAGTTAAAAAAAATTTTAAGATCCGAAACAATGTCTTCCCGGATAGAAATTTTTATTTCTTCATTATATTCCAGAGGATTGATTTCGTTTTTGATTGCTTCATCAGCAAAACTTGGAATTTGTTCTAATGATAATTCATGCTGCAATATCTTATGAATTATTCTTCCCTTTACATCAGCATAATTGTGAATAATATATGCTTCTTCACTTGAGTCATGGTCATAATTCTCATTATAATCTTCAATCTCATTAAACTCAAAACGATCATTCTGAAATGATCTGTTACTATTTTTTGAGTACCATTTTTTATTCTTATTCATTAATTTTCCGAAACCGTAATCATAAGTTAAGCGGTACTTAAGCGGGCATTGATTATACACTGCTACTTTGGTAGCTGAAATTATTTCTCCTTTTGCTTTATCACGGATCTCATAAAATCTCAGATTTTTAATATTAGAGTTAGATTTTTGTACTTTCTCTTTTACCGGGTCTTCTTCAATATATGATATTACGGGTATATTTATTTTTAGAGGATTTTGAACCGTAGAATAAATGCCTCCCTTTTTAATTAAATATTTCAAGTTTGATTTTAAAGCGAAGTTTTCGACAGGCAAATCTATATCCAATCCATCGAGAATCATTCCCATAAATGAATCGCTACTATACTTTGAATCTTTTTTGAAACCTGCAGAAATGAAAAGATAATTTTTTGCCCTGGTCAAGCCTACATACAGCAATCTTTTAATTTCTGCAGAATTCTTTTTAGTAGATATTAAATTGTTTACTCCCACAATAGGCGCACTTTCATATTCTGTAAAATAATTCCCGTTTACAGGTACTTTGGTTAAAATGCCGTATGTCTTATCTACTTGTATTGATTTACTTTTTATGATATTTTTTTGTGAAGTATCTTCACATTTGTATAAAAAAACAATTGGGAATTCGAGTCCTTTTGCCTGGTGAAGAGTCATTATTCTTACGGCATTTGATTCTTCGGCTACCGTCGCTTGAGATTCATCACCAGTTTGTTCTATCGAGTCTTTCAAAAAATTTACATAATCATACATCGATTTAAATCCTTGCTGATTAAAACCAATGGTCAATTTTATCAGCTTTTCAATATTGGCTAGTTCCTGAACTCCGTCGGGTCTTGATGCAACTACTGATATAAAATCCGATTCATTAAGAATTTTTCTCAGTACAGCAGCGACGTCAAGACTTTTTGACATACGGATATTTTCTATTAAAACATCAACTACTTTTGTCAGTTCATCTTTTTCTTTAGCTAATTTTTGAAACTTATTCCAAAAGCCGTACCCATCTTGTAATGATATTTTCAGTATATCTGTATCGGAAAGATTGAAGAAAGGAGACCGTAATATACCTACCAGAGCAGTATCATTGTTCTCGTCCAATAAAAATGAAAAATAATTATATATATCGTAAATGGCTTGCCGCTGATAGAATCCTTTCCCGCCGATAATTGCAAAAGGGATATTATATTTTAAAAAAGCTTTTTCAATTTCGCAGAAAGATTTGCGTTTGCGGCATAATATTGCAATGTCTCCCCAATGATTTTCTCCGGCATTTTCGATAGCATTATTTAGTTTTAAAATTCTTTTAGCTACTAATTCTGCTTCATCATTATCTGTTTTTTGTTCTTTCACCGCTTCTTTTCCAGAAAGGTTTAACTCTTCCTGCCATGGAATTAGAATTTCAATGTGACCTTTAAAATCATCATCTCTGGCGCATACTAAATCAGAATGGGTTACTTCATTAAATAAACTGCTGGGTTTCGAAAATATGTTTTGAAACAGAGTATTAGTGAACAAGCAAAGAGCTGGAGCCATTCTAAAACTATCCGGCAAAGATAATATATATTCCCCGCCCGAAGATTGTTCAATATCTTTTTTTGTTTTTTCAAATACTTTAAGCTCAGCATCGCGGAACATATAGATACTTTGTTTTTCATCACCAACGACGAATAAATTATTTTTTTTTAAGTTATCAAGAATAGGCAAAAAAATGTTGTATTGAAGTTCATTAGTATCCTGGTATTCATCAATCATAACGTACTTGAATTTTTCCCCCAGATCTTCCTTCACGTTTTCGTTTAATAATATTCTTTGAGTATGCAACAGAATGTCTTCATAATCAAGGAACCCGTTTTCCCGTTTTTTTCCATCGTAAATTTTTAATGTAGCATTGAACAGTTCAATTATAGCTTTTCCGAATTTCGCCAATTCCAGCTCGACTAACTCAGGGTTCTCCGGTATTTCTAAATAATTTAATAAAGAAAAATAATCCTCCAATATTTTCCTTTCATCCCTGTACAATTCGTGAAAGTTCTTATTAAAATATCCCCTTTCTTTTAAGGTACTTTTTTGGGTAAATGCTAAATTTTTAATCTGAAATAATAAATTGATTATCCCGGATGTATCGCTTTCAACAAATAATTTTGAAATGAGACTGTTAACTTCTATAGCAATTGTATTTTCAGGTTTATCATCAAGGATAGATTGATTAATATCATTTAAAATTTTTAATATACGATTTTTATCTTCAATGAAAATTTTATCTATCAACTGCAGATAGGAATCACGAAAATATTTGGCTATTTCCTTTTCCGTTTTAATATATAGTGTGTTAGCGATATCGATAACATTTTTCCTGTTTTTGACCAGCAGAATCAATTCTTTGGCTAACATTCCTTTTGAAGCAAAAATTCTTATTAAATATTTTAGATTCTCTGCTTTAAGCTCATTATTAATTGCGTCTTTTATTACTTCCTCAACAGATAATTCAATAAACTCGCCCGAAAGTTGTTCATCAACCGGGATAAAATTAGCATCCAATTCCGCTTCAACGGGATGGTCCCTTAATATATTCATGCAGAAAGAGTGAATCGTAGAAATATTTGCCGAGACAAGCTGTCTTCTAATACTCTCCAATTTTCTAATTAATTCCTGGTTATTCGTTTCGTTTAAATTTTCATCAATTTCCTTTGCAATTTTTTTATACAACTCGCTTGCTGCTTTGTCGGTAAAAGTAATCGCCGCTATATTTCTCAACGGTACATTTTCTGTCAAAGCTATATCTAAATATCGTTTTGATAGAACGAAGGTTTTTCCTGATCCGGCATTAGCGGTTAAAGATATATGATTTTTGAAATTAAGTGCAGCTTTTTGATGTGGAGTTAAAGTAGTCATTTATTTTCTATTATTTTTTATCATCTTTATTTATTGTAAGCATTGTTATTTCGAATTTAGTTCCGGTATCTGAACTGTCTATCAATAATATGCTCCCACCAATTCCTTCCAAAAATCTTTTAGCAAGTTTTAAGCCCAATCCCATACCTTTTTCTTTAGTGGTAAAATTTGAATCGAATATTTTATCCTTAATATCTTCCGGTATGCCTTTACCGTTATCTTCGACTATTATTATAACTTTATTGTCCTTACCGTCAATTGAAATATCAACCCTGTCGGCACCTGCTTGAATAGAATTCCTTATTAAATTAATGAATAATCTTCTTAGCTGGGAGTTATCCCCTTCAATGAATATGGAGTCCGGATTCGCCACAACATTTATTTTAACTTTTTCATGCACATATAAATTAACGGTATCAATGACAACCGGTATTAAATCGATGTCTTCCATATTAAAATTTGGCATTCTTGCAAATCTTGAAAACTCGGATGCAATCAAATTAAGATTTTCAATTTGATTCAGTATAGTTTTTGAAACTTTATTAAATATTGAATCAAAGTTCTTATTTTTATCCTTGTATGAAGCTATTAATTGCTGCACAGCTAATTTCATGGGGGTAAGAGGATTTTTAATTT
>CAVVVS010000018.1:0-7024 GCA_963751355.1 uncultured Ignavibacteriales bacterium
TCATTGGACTTTAAAAAATTGAATTGAAGAATTTAGATCCCGCTTATCTTAGATTTACTCTAGTAAACTTATATTTGTAAAATAGAAAACAAAAGGTGTAATGACTGCAAGTTAAGGCGGTAAATAAGGCAAGTCAATATATGCTATAAAATTGTGACTTAAAGAAATTATCGAACCCCTTTATAATATTTTAACGTCTAATTTACATATTTGTTCTTTATTTTATTATTTAACCAAATAACAGGGCCTCATTTTTGAACATAATTACAGAGAGAATACTTCTCTCCCGAATAAAAAATAAAGACCGTAAAGCAGCTGTAATGTTGATTGATAAGCACTATAAATTGGTGTATTATTTTCTTTTAAACTATGCAAACAACATGAAATAGCTCAGGATTTAACTCAAGAAACGTTTATTAAGGTTTGGGATAAAATTGATAGCTTTAATGGTAGCTCAAGGTTTTCGACTTGGCTTTATCGTGTGTCTTATAACGTTTTTGTAGACTATAAAAGGTTAAAGAAATTGGAAATGGTAACAATTGAAGATTCAGAATTGGAATTTATACCTGAAAGATTCGATGCAACTGATAATATTTCATCCAGGTTACAATATGAATCGATAAGAAAAAACGTAGAAAAACTTTCAGAAAAAAGTAAGGAGGTAATCTTGCTGCATTACGAAGAAGACTTATCTTATAATGAAATAAGTGAGATACTCAATATTCCAAAAGGAACGGTAAAATCGCGAATAAACAGTGCCTTATCTGAATTAAGAAGTAAAATGAAATTATAAATAATCTAATATATAAAATGGCAAAAATATCAAATAGAAAATTTAAAAATATTCTGAGGTCTACTTTTATATTTAAACATAAAAGAACACCTGAACTTGGAAACGATTTTGTTAACCATATTTACGACACAATACCAGAAGATTTTAACTATAATAAAAAGTCAAAAAAAGTATTAGTCAAATTAGGATTTGCTTCATTAATTACGGCATTAATAATTTATTCTATGATTTCAATTTTTAATAAACAAGTTCGAACTAAAGAAGAAGATAGTTTTAAACCAACCAAAATTGTTATTTTGGATTATCCATCATTCAAACCAACTAAGATTGTAGAAATAACACCAGCGGATAAAATTGGAAAGGATTTAAGATGAAAAATACAATTGTCTTTAATATCGTAATAATTGTATTAATATTTATTCAATATAAAACTACTCAAGCACAGGAACAAAAATATTCTATTCGTGTCAAAGATTATGAATACAATATTAAAACTCATAAATCTAAAAATCATGGTTGGATTGTTAAGACAGCTAAAATTACGGATGATATAGAAATTATATTAGGTTTTAAAAAGTCCGGCGAAGGGATTTATATGGCTACTAATGCACATCTGGATCTTAAGCAGAAATTAGAGGGCTATATAAACGAAAATTATAATAGCGAAAAAGTTACTTCGAATAATAACTTTAAATATTTAAGTAAATATGCAATTTATTTAAGACCAATGTTAGATCAGCTAAATAATTTCAAAGACGTTTTAATGGCAATTGAACAAAGTAAAAATATTAAAGGCAACTTATATAAGATAAATGATTTCATTTTAAATAAGAATGAACTTAAGAATTCAAAAGAGTTCGGTCATTTAAGAGATGGACGCAGCATATATAATGTTATTAAAGACAATAACGATATAAAAATGCTGATCCATGAAACTCCCGAAGAATTATATTATGTGAGTTTTGAATTTTCAGTTGAAAATGGTAGTTCGAAGGTTTCGGAAAATAATACCCGCCAATTTTTTCCTTCCAATGATATAAAAACTTTTAGCGCTCCTTTTGATTATGATATTAAATATCAAAATTCAAAAGGAGAGAAAACATTTCTCGTCAATATTAAACAGGGCGAGTCATTTACAGTAAGAGTTGCAAAAGTTGATACTATAAATCCTGTAACTAAGAAAAAGGTATCTTTAATCTATAATCTAATGGGAACAATTTTACCTGTTAAATTTCTTAAAAATGAATTAACTATTAGATTCATTTTGACTGGAGAAGATATTTGGCTGGATGGTTCCGGAAATAAAACCACCACTTCCCACAGCACCTATATAAAAGAGATTTCATTAAAACCGGATGATGTAGTTGAAATTAAGTTAAAAGACAATTGGCCCAAAATACAAACTCTATTCGGTTATGATCCAACAACATTAAAAAAATATTATTGGGATTATAAAATCAAGAATCAAAGCTTTTTCTTAAAACCAGTTAAAAAGAGTTTATAAAATAATTCAATTAAATCCTTATTATTTTACTTTACTTCAGTTTCGGTTTTCCTAATTCTACTTTCACTCTAAACTTTGTGATTTTAGAAATTAAGCCTAAGGGAATTTTTTTATAGCATTTACTTTCGGGAAAAATCCAATATGGTTTTTAAATGCTGCAAACCAGATTAGGATACCATTCTGTTTAAATGGCGCCATTTGATAACTTATAACCTCTTCAGCGCCGGGTGCTGCTTTCTTAATTGTCTGCCTAATCTTTTCCAGCTTTTCCTGTAATTCTTCAGGAAACCTGCTGATATATTCATCAATAGTTTTGGGTTTATTATCTGCCGATATTATAAAAATTCACTTTAACTTTTTTGATAATGCAATACAACCACGCCGGAGTTGAAAGTTTTTATCTCTACTAACTTTAAATCTATCCTGCTTTTCAGATCTTCAAATAACGGCTTGCCTTTGCCTAGAACTATGGGATGGATTAAGAGCCAATAATCGTCTATAAGATTTTTTTCTGCGAGTGCAGATGCAATACTTAAACTTCCAGCAAAAATATATTTCCCGTTTTGATTTTTCAGTTTAAGTACTTCATCTATCAGATTGCTTTTAGCAAGGGTTGCATTATTCCATTTAACTTCTTTTAATTTTTTAGAAAACACTAATTTGGATACGTTATTATACTTCTCCGCAAACTTCAGCTCGCTTTCGGTGCTTCTTGGATCCTGGTCGGCAAACGGCCAGTAGCTTGCCATCATCTCATAAGTTTTCCTGCCGAGCAAAACCATATCGGCATTGTCCATCAGATCTGTAAAAAAATTGTGCAATTCGTTGTCCGCAATAACCGCTGTATGATCGGCAAAGCCGTCTATAGTCATGTTAATCGAAAAAAATATTTTTCTCATATTAAATTTTTCATAATTTATTTTTACATATTTGAGGAAGGCTGCAGCATACCTACGCGATTGCCTTCCGTATCAAGAAACGAAGTATATGTCCCGACACCCGGAATCGGAACCGGCTCATGAAGAATTTTTCCACCGGAAGATTTAACCCTTTCCATAGCTTCATTTATATCCACAACCGCAATTACTATCGACGGATGATTGGAAACCTGGTCTTCTGATTTCTGATAGAAACCGCCGTTAATCATTCCCGGTTCTTTCGGACGCATAGTTTTTTCATCTGTTTCGGAAGTGGAAACAACCATATATTCTCCCATTTCAGGGCCAAGCTGCTGGATTTTCCAGCCAAATACGTTTGTATAAAATTCTGCCATGCGCTTTTTATTTTCGGCTGGCATTTCGAAATGAACAACAGGATTCATCTTTGACAAAATATGTTCTCCTTTTCAAATTAATTAACAAATTTATTTTTAATTTTTTACCAGGATAACATGCATTGCTTTTTCAGTTTGGGTATTTTCAACGCACTTATAACCTAATTCAATTAAATCGATTTGGTCGAAGAGTCCTTCTCCGGAACCTAAAATGATTGGTGATACCGCAATATGCATTTCATCAATTAGTTTTGCCTTTAAATATTGTTGAACGGTGCTGACACCGCCGCCTACTAAAACATCTTTGCCGGCAGCCGATTGTTTTGCGCGTTCAAGCGCCGTTTCAATTCCTTCAGTTACAAAATGAAATATTGTCCCCCCTTCCATATTAATAGATTTTCTTGCATGGTTTGTAAGAACATAAACGGGGCAATGGTACGGCGGATTTTTTCCCCACCATCCTTTCCAATCCTCATCCGGCCAATTTCCCCGAATTGGTCCGAACATGTTTCTGCCCATTATCCAGGCGCCCACATTTTCAAACCCTCTAGCTGCATAATCATTATCAGTACCTGTTTTACCTTGTTTACCATCATGCATTTTTTGAAATACATCTGTTGGAAAAAACCATTGATGCAAATTAATGCCTCCGATCCCTAAGGGATTATTAATATCCTGATTAGGACCGGCACCAAATCCATCTATTGAAATAGAAAAATTAGCTACTCGTAATTTTTGCAATTTTAATCTCCTTGCATTTTTATGAAGGTAAATAACGTTGAAATAAAACTCCGGTCGGCAGCGTCTCAGATTCCACAAGTTTTAATTTGATATACTTACCTTCCGAAAACAACCGCTTGCCGCTGCCCAGGACAAGAGGATAAACATGTAAAGCATACTCATCAACCAAATTGTTTTCCACCAGCGTATGTATTAACACACTGCTTCCGTCAATGAGTATGTCTTTTCCGGACTGCTGTTTTATTCTACGCACTTCTTCCACAACGTTACTGCTAATAAGTGTAGAGTTGCGCCAGGAACTGGTTGATTTAAGTGTGGTGGAAACGACGTACTTGTGTACTGCATTCATTGCAGCACCAAACGGATCACTATCAGGCATCGCCTCAAATGCAGTTCCGTGAATTTGCCATGTCTTGCGTCCCAGCAAAAGCGCATCTGCATTTTCCATCATTTGAAAAAAACGCTTTCCGATATCATCATGCCAGTAAGGCCAGGTCCAGTTGCCGTGCTTAAAGCCGCCGTCGATATCTTCTTCCTTTCCGCCAGGCGCTTGAATAACTCCGTCAAGCGTAATAAACTCAGCAACAATAATTTTTCTCACTAGTAATTTCCTTCCTTTATTAATTTTTGCTCTTAATCATGCTCTCGCTCTACCCTTCATAGATTAAGAGTAAGATTAAAACTTTAATTTTGATTCTCACAAGTAATCATCCAGTTTATGCCGAACCTGTCGCGCAGCATCGCAAAATGCGAAACGAAAAAAGTTTTTTCCATCTTCATAAAAATTTCACCGCCTTCGGAAAGCAGCGCATAAATTCTTTCAGCTTCTTCATCACTGCCGAAAGTTAAAGTCAGATATGCACTTTTCATTGGTTCAGCATGCGGAATATCAGCACCCATCAGCACCATACCGCCTAGCTCCATCCGCGCATGAAGAATGTCGTTCTCCTGCTCTTTGGAAACGTTGGGCAAACCGGGCTGCTCTTTAAATGTTAACATCGACGTAATTTTACCGCCGAGATGCTTTTCATAAAATCGGAATGCCTCTCTGCAATTCCCTTTGTAGTTGACGTAAATATCGAGTTTCATTTTTGAAGGCTCCTTTCAATTGTCTCATTGTTAAATTGCTTTTTACAATTTATTTTATTTTCTATCTGCAAACAGTCCACGCCTGGCGAAGGAAGGACATTGGAAAACCGTCAGCCGAAATTTTGCACAAATGATGATTGGAGTACAAATGTTATATTACTTTCGTCAGCCCGGTTTTTATCAATCTTATGTTAGGCGTTCGGTGTTTTTTGTAATCTACTGCTGCCCGTTATAATTGGGGTCAAAATCCACAATCCATTCAATACCGTATTTATCTCTAAACATTCCAAAATATGAACCCCAGGGACTGTCACCAATAGGAGCCTCAATATTTGCGCCTACTGAAAGTCCGCTAAATAATTTGTCGGCTTCTTCACGGCTTTCTGTACTGATAAATATCTTAGACCTGTTCTCATTTTCATTTGTTCGCCCCATGCTTTCCGGAACATCATTTGCCATCAGCATATTATTTTTATTTATGGGCAAAGCAATGTGCATGATTTTATTTTCTTCTTTTTTTTCTATAGGGAATTCGGGGCTTGCAATGTCTTTGAAACGGATAACTTTTGCGAACTCTCCGCCAAATACCGATTTGTAAAAATTGAATGCTTCTTCGGCATTCCCGTTAAAGTTAATGTGTGGATTAATAAATGCCATAATTTTATTTAACCTCCTATGATAATTTATTCCTTAATAAGCTTCTTCAAAATTGGCATTAAAAGCCTTATCGTTTATTTCTTCATTAAATTTTATTTTTCTTTGTTGTTATTAATAACCAAATGCCGAATTCTTTAAATCCTAAATTGCTTTCCAACTTAGGGGACCCATGGCTTTTGATTTATAGAATTTCTAACAACAGATATCAATCCGTTATCTCCGGCTCAACGAGTTTAGTCAATTGGTCAAGCGATTCCTGCCATCCGAGATAGCACATTTCAGGCGGAATAACATCCGGCACATTTTCCTGAACAATGTTAATTTCCGAGCCGCAGGAAACCTTTTTAAAAACAACCGTAGTAGTTATTTCTCCGGGCATATTAGGGTCTTCAAACTTATCGGAATAGCGAATAAGCTTACCCGGTTCTAATTCAAAATATTTGCCGCCGAAGGAATTACTTTTACCCGTCGAGAAGTTTGTAAAAGACATCTTATATGTTCCGCCGACTTTTGCATCCAGGTGATGTACCTTGCAGGTAAACCCGTTGGGAGGAAGCCATTTTGCCTGGGCATCAGCATCAAGAAAAGCGCGATAAATTTTTTCTGGCGCTGCTTTAAATACTCTATGAAGATTGATTGTTGACATAATTTGTTTCCTTATACATTTAATTTGATTTATTTATGCTCTTACACAATTTTCAATATTAATTTCCTTTATGCGTTTTCCAGCACGGCGATATAAAGTTTTTTCATTTTCAGCATAGCCCGAGTAACTCTTTGAGCTTTTGCAGTATCCGGATCGCTCATAAGTTTAAATAATATAGAAGGCACGATCTGCCACGATACGCCGTATTTATCCTTGAGCCAGCCGCACTGCTCAGATTCCGGGACAGCCGACAGTTTATTCCAGTAATAATCCACTTCCTCCTGCGATTCGCAGTTTACTACGTACGAAACCGATTCGTTA
>CAVVVS010000019.1:0-12891 GCA_963751355.1 uncultured Ignavibacteriales bacterium
GCACATTTTTTATTAAGAAATTCCCATTGAAATCTGAGGCTGCACCTAATTTAGTATTCAATAAAATAACATTTACACCAATCAGATTTTCTCCGTTGGAATCAACAATATGCCCACTGAAAGAACAATTGCTTTGAGAGTATGCCGAAACATACATAAGAATTAAAAGTGAGACTATGTTTATTAGATTTTTCATATTTAGTTAACCACATAACGGCTAAAGGCTAACCCGCCGCCCGGAACAAACAGATTTGTTAGCACTTCTCTGCCGATAATTATTGATTTTGTTTCTTAGAAAGTTACTGATATATAAAATGCCTAACGATTTCGTAAAACTTGTAAATCCAAAATTAGCCGCACCGATTAGGCGGTCGGGTTGAGCCGAATGTTAGGTGGTTTTTACTTAATCTTTATCCTTATCATCAAAATCGATATTTATGTTGCTGCCTACAATTGATGTATTTTGTTTTTTAAATGCTCTTGTACATAAATTTAATTGTTCTAAAAAATTGTGTATATCATTTCCTAAATTATATTCATCTGAATCAGTTTTTATATGGCTTTCTAATGATTGAGCTGCTTCATCTCTATCAATGACAAAGCTATGATCTTTATATGAATATACAAACCTATTTGCAACGGATTCTGCTGTTTCTTTCCCAGGAAATTTCTTTCCCTTTAGTAATCTTTGGGCATATTGAACAGCTGATTCTGAAACTCTCTCAAAATATCCCAAAACACCAAGGTCAAGTTTATTTGTCAAATAGCTTGCAAACATTTCCGAGGAAGCAGGATATTTTGTGCTAAGCAGTGCTAACCTTTCCAATGCACTACTTAAACCTAATGCGGGTAATCCCCCAAATTGTGGATCAATGGGCCCAAGTTCACTCATTGCTCCCATATGAATTTCATCCGCACCCAAAGAAATTAAAGTAGCAGCAGATTTGGCTTTCCTTGGTATAGAAACTACAAATGATTTTGAAAATTCTTTACAAGCCTTACTTATTAAGTAAGCTGGTTCTATTCGCCCGCCAGGACTGTTAATTATAAGTAATAATTTATGGGATTTATTTTTGGGTATAGCATTGTAAAATCTATCAGCAGTATTTTCTTCAATGCTATCATATGGTTGATATAAAAAAAGGACTTCGCAATTATCTAAGTTGTAGTTGGAGATAATTTTATCAATATGCACAGATAAGTGCTTTTTTATTTTTGATAAACTTTCACTATTAATAACAAGATCAATAATATTTTTAAAATCAAAAAGATCATACGTCTTTGTTTTCGCTGAATTTTCTCCTGGATTCACAGTTTCTTTTGAGTCATTAGAAGACTCAACTTTTTTAGATCCACTATCTGATTTATTATCTTTTGTCATAAATAAATTCTCCTTTTAATTTAACCACCTAACGCTAAAGGCTAACCCGCCGCCCGGAACAGACGGATAAGTTAGCACTGAACTGCCGATAATATTTAATTTTGTTTCTTAGAAAGTTAATGTTATATAAAATGCCAAACGCTTTTGAGATTTTGAAAATACAAAATTAACCGCACCGATTAGGCGGTCGGGTTGAGCCGAATGTTATACCCCTTTTTTGATCACCTTTTATTTATCATAATCTTCCGGTGCAACATTAGCAACTTTTTTCAATGCCTTTTTGAATTTTGCTTTATTTGCACTATTAGCTCTGGCCTTTATATAATCTTCTGTTTTTAACGCCGATATTTTCTCTGCTAATGCTGACGAAACTAATTGATTTATTGATGTATTCTCTTTCTTTGCCAATGCTCTTGCTTCTTTATGTAATGAATCCGGTAATCTTAAACTTATTGTGCTCATGTCTTTTCTCCTATCCTTTTCAAAAACTCTTTCGGTGTCATTGTCTTTATATTAAATTTATCTATTCCGATAAAATCTCTCTTATTAAATGTAATGATAAAATCACTTTCTGATTCTACAGCTAATTCTAAAAACATATCATCTTTTGGATCATGTAAATATGGTCTCCATAAATAAAATATTTTTCTTTCTTCTGCTATAAAACAGATGTAATCTAAAATCGCATCAATATCAACTTTACTTAGTTTTATTTTTGTTTTATTTCTCTTGATTGCGTCTTCATATTCAAGGATTACTGGTACTGATATAAAGACTTTAAATCTTTCATCATCTATTGTTGATAATAATTTAAATGAAAATCCATTCCTTGATTTAAGAGCAGAGACAATTACATTTGTATCGATTACGATTTTGTATTTTTTCATATTGGTATTATATATAATACCTTATTAAAATGCAACTAGTTCCATTGTGTTTTTTCGCTTTGTGGGTATAACGGCTAAAGGCTAACCCGTCCGCCCAGCACAAACGGATTTGTTAGCACTTCTATGCCGATAATTTTTAATTTTGTTTCTTAGAAAGTTACTGACATATAAAATGTTAAACGATTTTGAAGTATTAAAAATATAAAATTAGCCGCACCGAAAAGGCGGTCGGGTTGAGCCGAATGTTAGGCGATGCTTTTTGTGATTAGGAGTTTTCTTAATAAAAACATGTTCCCTTTTGTTTACTTTTTGGGACTTCAAAAGTTATTTCTCATTTTAGTATTACTCCCCACTCTACTGAATTATAACCTTTCCTAATTGCTTTCTCTATTTTCGGTGTTTTAATTTTTACGTTTTTATTATTTAGACCTTTTATTACATAATTCAATCTGAATACATGTGCGGGTTTACTTGAATAATTAAGTACTGTCATTCTTTCCATTGTTGATGTATATTGTGGATATATTTCATAATATTTATAGTCATTCAACCTTGGAATCCAATATTGTATAAAATCATTTATTTCATTTTCTTTATAATTTGATTGTGAAAGATTAGATGAAAAGAAATTTTTAAGACTATCTTTGTTAATTATCCACCCATATTCATTTTGTGTTAAATCTGGTGTCTTACATTCATAGAATAAATAATCATATTCATTGTTAATTTTTCCATCCTTTAACACGGTAATATCCCATCCATTTTTATATTGTGGAGTTGATCTTGTCACTTCTCCGCCGGCTGGGAAGTTAATTTTTACTTTTAATTGTATTTTTTCGTTTGGATAGATATAAATATTCGGTTTATAATGTACTATATAACCTGTGGAATCTTTTTGTTGTGGTTCTGTTGGATTACTATTTTTACATCCGTAATTTGACAATAATACTATCAATAAAATTAATAGTAATGATATAAGATATTTCATAGTTTTACTTTTTTTTCGCATAACGGCGTGGCTGCTAAGCCGCAGCCCAAAACTACAATGCCGCTTAAAAAGTTAATAACAAAGATTTAGCAAACCGCATGTAAATTTTCGCGTACACACGGTTTGCAAGTTTATTAAATAGAACAACTACGTTGAACAAGTTAGCTGAAACGGAACTACCAACATTAAAATTTGTAAATCGTCGAATGCGAAAAGACTGTCGGCTTGAGCAGCTTGTTATGTGCGATTTAGATTTTGTTATTTGAAAAATATTAATTTTATAATCCAAGCTATTAAACCTAAAATACCAATTATAATCCCAAAGTTCCCAACCAACGCACCAGCACCAAATACAATATCTCTAATTCGTTCTCTTGTTCTTTGAGTAGAAATAACAGGAGCTACAAATATTAAACTAATTATAAATCCAGCAATGGCACCATAAAGAAAAAAGCTGAAAAAACTTTTACTAAAAACTAAACTCCAAATACCGATTGCTAATGCGTAATATGTAATTAGACGTAAAGAAACAAAAACTGCTGTCATTATAGCTTGACTGCTATGAATGAGTTCGCCAAGGGCATTTATTTTTTCTCCTAATTCTTTCATTACCATAGGGTCGTTAGTATTTAATCCTTGTTCTTCAGCTTCAAAAATAATTTTATCAGCCGAATTGGCTCTGACTTGAAGACTTTCTAAAAAGAAAACATCAGTATCTTTTACATCGCTTAAATTTTCCAGATAAAATAACTGACAAGCTTTATACTTCCCATTTGTAGCATTCAGTCGGGAATAAAGGTCCGCTTTTATATATTGACCTTTATTAATTTTTTCATTTCTGTTCATAACATAAATTCCTTAAATAATCTGCAGAACTTGTGTAATGAGTAGTTTTTAATTAGGCAAGAATATTTTTATAACTCTTTATCTAATTTGATTAAGCACATAACTATTACTTATACCGCACTGGTTAATTAGTTAATTTGCATAACACAAAACATAACATATTATCAATATTAGTTTTTATCTTTGCAGGATCCCTAAGCCGGATTGGATCGGCAAAAGAATTTAAAGCGCAATTGCTATTTATCCAGTGGTAGGTCTGAGTTATCCACATTTCTGCTCCAAAAGCAAAACCCCGGCTGTTAACCGGGGCTTTTTAAGGATCAGAGTGTTACGGAATTATTATCCCGTTTTGTATCAGGAATCTCGGGGGAGCCGAGCCGGACTTCTTTTAATTTCTTATTAGATTTTAATTTAACATTTAATGAGTTTTTATCTTTCCACTCGCGGATGGATTTTTTAACCACCTGGTTTGTGCCGTCATCAAAAATAAAATTTAACTCAATTCTTGTCGGTATATTTCCCAGCTTTTCAACATCCCCGCTTATATCATTCCCGTTTTGCTTTACGTTTTTTAAAGCAAGATCGGGATAGCCGTATTCAAACCACCACGGTTTCCAGAACCAGGATAAATCCTCGCCGGCAGCATCGTTTATAGTATTAAAAAAATCGTAAGAGATAGGATGTTTTCCGTTCCATCTTTTCATATACTCGAGCATTGCCTTTTTAAAAGTATCTCTTCCCAATAATTCCATCAATTCATAGTATGCTGAAGCAGGTTTGTTATAAAATGCAAGCCTGTCGTAAT
This sequence comes from uncultured Ignavibacteriales bacterium, assembly GCA_963751355.1. Taxonomy (GTDB): domain Bacteria; phylum Bacteroidota; class Ignavibacteria; order Ignavibacteriales; family Ignavibacteriaceae; genus CAVVVS01. The sequence goes on from CAVVVS010000019.1 coordinate 4,908, forward strand.
TTCCTTTGTAAGAAAATGATGGTGTTATCATCGGCATTTCTGTTTCGTTCCCGGCGTCCGTTTCGTAACCTCTAACTTCGTTAGCTTTGTATCCTTTGCCTCCGGGATAATTTTCAACTGTTTCTGTCAGGTAGAATGATGCCCAGCCTTCATCCATCCACGCGTACTTTCTCTCGTTAGTACCCATGAAGAACGGGAATAGCGTGTGTGTAATTTCGTGGAAAACCAATCCAAGTGTCCTTGCCGCTTCTTTCGGTGCTCCATCATTTGCCATCATCGGTGTTTCCATTCCGCCGCCGCCGCCTTTGTTGCAGAAAGATGTTGTGTGAGGATATGGATAAGGATATCCCGGCAATTCGTGCGATAGATAATCAATTGTCATTCTGGCATAAATAGCAGCATTATCCCAGTTAACTGTGCTGTCTTCGTAAACAGCGTTTGTTAAAACTCTTCTTCCTGAATTATCAACCTGCACGCTTGCGGCGTCCCATACGTAGCTGTCGCTTACACAAAAGGAAACATCGGTTACGTTATCAGCTTTGAACTTCCAGGTGTTTTTAGGATTGTTCACTGTTACTTTGCCGTCCTTAAAATCCTGCGCGCTGATAATATTTACTTTTTCATCAGACTGTTTTGCCTGCGCGATTTTATCAATTACAGATTTCTGAAAAACTTCTGAAGAATTCTGCAGTTCGCCTGTTGCCCATGCAACCATATTTCCGGGCATTGTTATTTCAAAATCGTAATTGGAAAAGTCATTGTAGAACTCAACAAATCCTGTGTAATCAATAGTATCCCATCCGTCGATATCATCATAAACACTCATTTGGGGGTACCAGTATGCGATAAACATATCGTTGTCGCGGAAATTTCCCATCCTGATAGTAACAATTTTCGGAATGTGAATTTGCCAGTCTATTTTAAGATCAATTTTACTTTTTGGGGGAAGGGGAGTTCTTAACTTAACAAACATATTTGTACCGGAAATAAATGCGCTGTCCCTTCTGCTGCCTACCTCTAAAGTATCACCGCCTACTACCAGTAATTTTATGTCGGTTCCATCAGTTAGTTCGACTGTACCTATGTTGAATTCTCTTACTCCGCCTTTTTTCAGAAAGTCCTGGTATAATCTTATAACAAGTCTGTCTAAGGTATCGGGACTTTCATTGTGGTACGTAATTGTTTCCGAACCGACAAGCGCGCTGCTGTCGGGCAGAAGTTCCGCTTTTATTTTATAGTCGGAATGATTTTGCCAGTAATTTTGGCCGGGCATTCCGTTTGCCGATCTTACACCGGCATCAATTGTCTTTTGAATGTTTAACGGAACGTATAATCCTGTTCCCTGGGCTAAAAGTCCGCAGGTAAAAACAAACAGGAAAATAACCGCGGAATAAACCAGCCGGGTAGTAAATTGTTTTTTCATATTGCAACCATTTTAGTTAGTTGAAAAAAGTTTTAGGGGAATTTCTGAATTGAATTAATTTTCTCCGCCCCAATAAATGAACATAGCTAGAAAATTAAATTTTGGCAAGAGTTTTATGATGAATGAATGTTTGAAGCAATGGGGATGTGCTTTTCAATTACATTAAAGGAAAATCATTATACTTGGCAGGACATAACGGCTAAAGGCTAACCCGCCGCCCAGCACAAACGGATTTGTTAGCACTGAACTGCCGATAATTTTATTTTTGTTTTTTAGAAAGTTACTGTTATAAAAAATGATTAACGATTTTGTAAAACTTGTAAATTTAAAATTAGCCACACCGATTAGGCGGTCGGGTTGAGCCGAATGTTAGGCTATATTCTGCATATTGTTTTATTTTCAAAAAGTAGAATATAGTTTTAATGAATATTTATTTTATAATAAATATTTTCTGAGCAATTACATCAATAATTATAGTATTATCTGGTATATACGAAAGATTATTTTTACGGATCTTGTAATATCCTTCAATTTTCACTCTTTTATTAATATATGAACTATCAATTTCCCCCTCAATGTATATTACCTGCGAAATATTCGGTGGCAATGCAATAAATTGTTGATAATTCGTCAGAATATAGCCTGGTGGATAAAATGCTTCTGTTATACCATTTTGATAACTTAAATATTTTACAGTTCCTTCAATTATGAATTTTTCCTTGCTAACATTCTTTCCACTGGTCCCATCATTTTTAATAGAACTTTTATCAACTACAGTATAGCATGAGTTTAATGATAGAGCTAAAAATATAAGAGTAATATATTTCATTTAAATTTTTAGTATTGTTATAATCTAAATATTAGGTGTTCATGTTTCTTTCAATCAGATTTTTATGAGCCAATATTTTATAATATTTACATTGCCTAACGAACCGCAATTAAGTTGCAGCCCATAACAAGAAACTTTCTTTTATTACTACTGCCGAAGATTAAGCAAACTGTGCTTAATCCTGTCCTGATGAAAATCAGGATTTCCGTTTACGTCAAGAACAGTTTGCAAGACAATTAATTAATTTGACTACGTTGAACAAGATACTTTTTGCGGATCAACTACCTTCAAAATTCTCTAAAAAACCGAATGCGTAAAATGCTGTCAACTTAAATTGCATTGTTAGGCTGAATTTATATTAACGAAGCAATAGAAGTTTCTTTGTTTCTGTAAATGTGCCCGCTTGCAATTGGTAAAAATAAACTCCATTTGAGTAATCCGAAGCATTCCATTGCTTAGAATAATTACCCGCTGGTAATGTTTCGCTATTAATAATTGTTGCTGCTTTTCTTCCAAGAACATCGAATATCGTTAATGAGACTAAAGATCTTGATGGAAGACAAAACGAAATTGTAGTTGTTGGATTAAACGGATTCGGATAGTTCTGGAAAAGCTTAAATTCCTTTGGAATATGTTCTTCATTTACTTTATCTGGTGATGAAATTGTAAACGACCATGTTTCTGACCATTTACTTATTCCAGCTTTATTTTCTGAACGTACTCGCCAATAGTACTTTTTGTCTGGGGATAAACCAATAAGGGGATCATTTTCAACATAAAGATTATTTCCGATAAATATTGTATCACCTGTTGAATGATTAGTAATTACAAAGAAGTTTGTAAATAGTGAATCATAACTTATCTGTAGTCTGTAAAGACTATAATTAAGTTTTTCCCATTCAAAATTAAAAAAGTTTTCTTTGATAAAAGAATCATTCTTAGGATAAATTTGCTGTGGTGTTGAAGGAGAAATTATATCTTCAGTCCATCCTTTTTTAATTTTATAAATAAATCCATTGTACAAAGGTACGCTAAGAGGTTCCTTTGAGGAACAATACCATCCATTGTTTACATCAGAAAAGAAAAAATCATTTATCGCTGTGCTGTCATCAACAAATATTGGTGTCCATGTATTTCCATAATCGTCAGTATAGATAATAGAAGAATAACCGATTCCGAAACCTGAAACCCAGCATTGATTATCAATTGAAAGAATATTTTCACAAAATGTTAAAGGAATATTTTTCTTAATCCATATATTTCCACCGTCTGTTGTGAATAGAAAGCTTTTTACGCCGCATGCAAAACCATTTAACTCGTTTGAGAAAGAAATATCCCATAATGTATTGCTGACAACTGAGTCATCAAAGACTATATTCCAATTATTTCCGCCATCAATAGATTTCAATATTTTTGAAGATGTTTCCGATATAATGAATACTGTTGAATCATTAATTATTTCGAGATGAGGCTCTACACCAGGAATAATAAAGGATTTAGTCCAATTGATTCCACCATCATCTGTACTTATGATATATATATTTTTAGTATTATCTCCGGCAGCCCAGCCATGACTTTCATCTGTAAATTTTATTGAGCTATAATGAATTGTATCATTATAATTTATCAACCATGAATTTCCTCCGTCAGTAGATTTATAAATTCCATTATAAGATGCGCAAAATCCTAAATTAGCATTTATAAAATAAATTGAACTTGGATTGCCGCCGATTTGTGTTTCTTCCCATTTTTTCCCTTCGTCAGTTGTTTTGAGAACAAAACTATTCCCTTCATACTTATATCCCCCGATCCATCCGTTTAAAGAATCGATAAAAAAAACAGTATTATAGTAGTCATATATATTTGAATACTGCTGCAACCATTGGGATTTAACAAAGCTTGGTAAAAGCAGAAACGTAAGGAGCAATAGTTTTTTCAATTTTCCACCTTTTATATTAAAGAGTACTTTTTCAAATTTTTATTTAGAATTAAATATTAAGCAATTTCCCTAAGCGTAGTGTACATATATTCTTTTTCCATTATCTATTTTCTTATAAATATATTAATTAAGCTTTTATAGCCTAACGTTGTGGCAGCTAAGCCGCAGCCCAAAACAAACAGACTGGTTAGAACTTTACTGCCGTTAATTTACGATTTTGTTAATTAGAAAATAATAGTAGAATAAATTTGCCGAACGATTAATCAAAACACTAATTTATCAATTCAGCCGCACCGCAATGGCTGTCGGTTTGAGCTGCTTGTTATGCAATGCATTTGGAAAACTTTTTTAAAGAGTAAATTTTTTTGTTTTGATTTATTGGTTCGATTAATAAAAAACGATTAGCTGATTTTTAATAATCCCTTATTCATTTTCTTAAAAACTTAGTTTTGATGCCGGTTTTATTTACTTTGAATTTACCGAAATGATTATGTACACAAGTCTAATTATAATATTTGATTCTTTAGGTTAAAGAGTAAAACACGAACAGCTATGTTGAATTTACTTTTTCAAACTAATTTAAAATGAAATATTGGAATTTATTTGATACAAATAAGTTTACTTGAAATAAATCCATTTATAATATTTTAATGATATTTGACCAACTCAATCAACAAGTAAAACCAGAACAGCAATATTCCATAAATAGCTTTCAGAACCTACGACAAACTTTGAAGAACAAAACAGCAGAATTTGGTAATGAACTTTTTTAAAAAGAAATGATTGCTTTGTTAACAGAAAGTAAACTTTGAATAATTCGTTTTTTATTTATTAATAGCATTGATATTTTATTTGCATAACGGCCTTGCTGCTAAGCCGCAGCCCAAAACAGCAATGCCGCTTAAAAATTTAACGCCGAAGATTTAGCAAACCGTGTGTAAATTTTTCAGTACACACGGTTTGCAATTCAATTAATTTTGTACGACTACTTTAAACAAGTTAGCCAAAACGGAGCGATTAACATTTAAACTTGTAAAATGCCCAATGCGAACATGCTGTCGGCTTGAGCAGCTTGTTATGTGCGATTTTTACTTTTCCTTTTTAATATAATTTCGCCAGTTGTTTCTCTCGAAGTCCAATACTCACCCTCCATCTTGGTAACATTAAAACCTTCAAAAATTAATAAGGTGGAACCATAATGAATTTCACTTCTTTCACGTACACTTGATTTTGGTGTATTCAAGTAAGAATAAAATAATTGCTGTGAACCTCTATCTTGATCAATGTCAAAAGAAGCTCCGATACTATAACTTCTACTTTCACCAGTTTTAACTTTAACTTGAACATTGAAAAATGTTTGGTGTATGTTTACTTCAGTACTAATTTCTTTAATATCAGTTCCTTCCCAATTGGATTTGATATATCCTTCCCATTCACCAGATAGATTTGGGAAAGGGACCAACCAAGGATAAAATACTTTCCATTTCCAGCCCCATTTAATAAATATTATCCATAAAACAATATTAATTGAAATGGTTGTAGAAATAAGTGAGAGTGCTTTTTCAAAGTCAATGCTTGACAAATTTTGTGTAGAAATAAATAAAAGGACATAGATCGCAAAAGCTAAGCCCAGAATTGTACTAGCATATGCTCTAATGTTATAAGAAATCATTTATTCTAACTCCAAATAATTCCACAATTTTACTAAATAGTTATTAACATCCTCTCTAGACCATTTACGTCCCGAATGGAACAAATAGAGTAATTCAGAAACTTCACCCCATTCTTTACAAGTGCTTTCTTCTTTTGTTTTATTATAAAGTTCAATTATAGAATACTTCAACCGGTCTGGCCAATTATTGTAATCATTAAAAATATTATTGGGAACATTCCACACTAAACATTCTAACAAAAACGAGGTAATATTTTCATTAACTGCTTCACCATCATCAGTCATTTTATATCGTAATTTTCTGAAAATGCGAGTTAACCTTTTAAAGCGCCGTGAAGTATTACTGTTTTTAGATTTACCATTTTCAATATGTTGTAATGGATAATTTACAACTGAATCTGAGGTGTCGGATATAAATTTTGCACCTAAAATATAACTTCCGTCTTTTGAATACCTTCTATAATTCCAAGTTGGTACAACGTCTGTTTCTACCCTATAACTATTTCCTAAGATTGTTATGCATTTATTCTTCCTTACAACTGAATCACGTCCAAACTTATCAACAAGTGCTTGTTCTATATAGTTCTTATATTTTGAATATGTTATGGATGCACCCGGGATATCAGCTATCCCAACATCTGCTTCTGTGGTATCTTTTGGTAAATCAAAATAAAAACCGCCGGTATAACGAACATTTATATCTATATCACTATTTAGTCTTACGTTAGTATCATTTGCATATGAGCCTTGTCCGAATACCTCAAAAGAAATTGCTTTAGTAGTTTCATTTGAATCAAGTGCGTCTTTCACCATTCTTTCAGAGTTTGACAATTTTGTTTCCTCAGTATCACTTGGTGGTTTGATCCAATTTAATAAAGTGTCCTCACTAATTTTTCCCATTTTATATTCTCACTATTTAAAGCACATAACGCCCCGCATTTAAGCCGCAGCCCAGAACAAGTAATTTATTTTTATTACTAATTCCGAAGATTAAGTCCCGCTAATTGCAAAATACTAAATTTTCTTGTCTCTGTATTTTGCAATTTTGCGGGACAACTAAATTAATTAGAATGACTCTATTGAACAAGAAACTTTATGAGGATCATCTACTTTAAAAATCTCTAAAATGTCGAGTGCGAATACGCTGTCGGCTTAAAATGCTTTGTGATATGCGTTTTTAAAAAATAAGAAACTGCCCTTAATTATCCGGGCAGTTTCTAAAAATAAAATTAAACAAAAATCATTTAATTCTTATTTCATTAGTATCATTCGTTTCGATTCCGTGAACAATATTTTCTCTCCATTTTGAGCGACAATTCTATACAAGTAAATTCCACTGCTTAGATTTGAAGCATTGAAATTTACAGTGTAAAATCCGGCTTCTTTTTGTTCATTAACCAATTCCCTAACTTCCCGTCCTAATAAATCGTATACTTTTATATTAACCATTGCAGAAGTGGGCAAAGCATAATTTATTTGTGTCGTGGGATTAAATGGATTCGGATAATTAGAATATAGCTTAGTTGATCTAGGAATATTAATGGAACTATTATTTACATCTCTTTTAGCCAATGATCCACCAACACTAACTATTTTAGTATTTGACGTAATTAAAGTGTTGGTTGCATCAGTCACTTCACATTTCAAATAAAATGTTTCATTATCACTTCTTGTTAAAGTTGGACTATCTGTCCCTAATTTAAACCAATATCCTTTTGTAGGCTTATCAACTACTTTAATAGGATCACTTGCGGGATATAAATAATACCATTGATAATGATATGGTGCCGTTCCACCTGAAACACTACAAGTCCACGTCCCGTTTTGATAATTATTTAGATAATTAGGCCCAGAGATACTTGCTGTAAAAATAATTTGACCAGGGATAAGATCAACAGTGAATTTATTGTATATAGCTACTCTTGATGCATAATTTTTCTCTATCTGCGTCAATAATGAACCATTTATCATTAAGTTATAAAAATCTATAAAACTATTAATATTGTTATTGGCAATAATGTTTAACATTTCATTAAAGCTAATTATTCTATTAGCAGGATCATCTCCATTGTCAGGTTCACCATAATCATAAAAATCAAGTAATGCTGCTGCCACCCTGTC
>CAVVVS010000020.1:0-6681 GCA_963751355.1 uncultured Ignavibacteriales bacterium
GCCTTTGCGGTGCGGCTAATTTTGTATTTTTAATATTTCAAAATCGTTTGGCATTTTAATTAGCAGTAACTTTCTAAGAAACAAAAATAAAAATTATCGGCAGAGAAGTGCTAACAAATCCGTTTGTGCTGGGCGGCGGGTTAGCCTTTAGCCGTTATGTGCATAAGTAAATTTAAAGAGGTTCTTACAAATAAAAATTCAATATCTGCAGTTTTAAATAAAGAAAAGTTTCTTTTTCAACTATCTTGATTTATTTTTTTATCGGAGAATTTAAAAATACAATATATTAACAACCAGTTTAACCCTACATTCTAAATATAAATAGCGGATTTCTGAATTTACTTGGAAGACTAAATTTATGAAAAATAATTTATTGCCAAAAAGCAAATTCTGGAAACATATATCATTTAGAAGATATCTAATATTTGTCTTGGCGATATTCTTCTTATTTTCAGGGATTGGATTTATTATCGATCTGATTTCAGGAGGTTCATATTCAGAACTGCTGCTTTTTATAAATGTATTTTATTCGGGGATTGTTGCAGTATTCTACGTATATAGTTTTACAAGAAATCTTAAATTTCTTCCTTTTACTATCCTATTTCAGTTTGTGGTTGGAAATTACCTTTGGAATACGACTAACCAATTACTGCTTACCGAATTTCCCCAAAGAGCATTTTTTGATGCCATTGGAATTTCAGTAACAATGGTTCTGGGATATATACTGCTTATTATATTTATAAATAAGGAGGGAATAAAAAATTTTCGACTTCAGGCTGAAATGAACCTTGCGCAGGAGCTTCACTCGAACCTTGTTCCCAAAATTGAAATTGTTAATAACCGTTTTGAAATATTTGGAATATCTAATCCTACTGATGAAGTTGGCGGCGATTTAATTGACTTTTTCGAAAATGAGACTGCCCATACCTGTTACATTGCAGATGTATCAGGTCATGGAGTTGCGGCAGGTTCGATGATGGGGATGTTCAAGAGCACGATTCGAGTTTTATTAAACAAAGATGAACCGCTTTGTTCAATTTTAACTGAAACCAGCAAGACAATTTATAATTTAAAAAGAAAAACATGTTTCTTACGTGTGCATTTTTAAAATTTAATTCAAATTATTCTGTGGAATATTCAACTGCAGGCCATCTTCCGGTTTTAAAACTTGCAAATGATTCAAACAATTTTGATGAATTGATAATAAAACAGCTTCCAATTGCGGCAACAAAAGATTTTACTTTTACAACAAACAGCACAGTATATAACAAGAAGGATTTATTCATATTCCTAACTGATGGAATCACAGAGACGTCAAATAAGAAAGATGAACAATTTGGAATGGAAAAAGTAAAACAGATCATTCTTAATAACAGAAATGATGAATTGTCCCATATTTATGAAAAGATAAATAATGAGTTAGCTTCACACGGTAAACAAAAGGATGATCAGTCAATTTTATTAATCAGATGTTTATAATTATTATAAGTATTATTTTTTTAGTAAAGTTATAAATTGAGTTTTGTCATATTGACGAAGTGAATATCTAGAAAATTTTATATACTAATCTTAAGGTCCTTCCAGCAAAATGGGATAGGTTACTTCGTTCAGAATGTCTATTAATAAAAAGTTAAGTTATAATAGGTGATATTGAAGCATATAAAAATACGATAGAACAAGTTGAACCTTTTGGTGAAATAAAATAAGAATAAAAATGCACATAACAAGCAAATCAACACGACCGCTCTCTGTCTAGCGGCATTTTGTGTTTTTTCGGGTTAGCAGTTTTAAAGTAAGCAGCTCTTTGAATATTTTTTAATAAACTATTTTCACGCAACCAATGATTTCGATAAAAGTTAATCATTGTCTGCTGTAATTATCGGCGGTCGTTCGTTGTAGCGGGTTGCCCGTGCTGGGCGGCGTGTTATTTGCAACGCCGTTATGTGCTAAATTTATTTGAGATTACAAATATGCCTGAAGAAGTAAAAAATATTACCGAGTCTTTAATTGAAAATTCAAAGTCGGCAATCATAGGATGCGTTGAATTACATAATAAACCTATATTTCCTTATAGATATGAAGTCTGTGCTATACTTGCTATTAATGGGTGGGAACTTCTTTTGAAAGCTTATATTGCTCAAAATAACCCCGAAGTTAAATTGATTAAAAAGGACAGCCACAGCAAGCCCTTTGAAGAATGCGTTTCATTTGTTTCAAGCAAATTAGGAAAACCATTTAAAGCAATTGAAGAAAATTTAAATAGACTCTATGATTATAGATGCCATATCATACACTTTTACAAAGATAAAATAGATACGATTTTGTATTCATTATTGCACAAAACAATTTTGTTTTATAATTCATTTTTAAAAGAACATTTCAATACTGACCTAACAGAAGAAACTAACCTAATGTTATTGCCAATTGGTTTTAAACCTTTTGCTTCTCCAGTCGATTTTTTATCAAAAGAATCGGAGTTCTCTAATTCTTCAATTGCAGTTAAAAAATTTATTGAAAGTATAATTACTTCAACCGAAGAATTAAATAACCAAGGTATCGAAGAAGCTATACTTACTGGGTTTAATGTTGCTGTTATAAATGAAAATCGGATTAAAAATGCAGATATAATTGCGGGAATTACGTCAACTGAATCAGATGCTAAATTAACTGTTACAAATGTAATAAGTAATGCAAAAATAACTGATGAAGAGTCGGCTCGAAAAATTAAAATTGATGAAGAATCATTATTTAATACTATTTATGTATTAGCTTATTATGATGTAGTCAATAAATGCAGATTACTGTATTCAGATTTTAAACAAGACCCAAAGTTTAATAGAATAATGAAAACATTGAAAGGGAATCCTGAATATCATAAAAAAAGATTCCTTGATATTCAAAAGCAAAGTGGGTCTGCAAAAGATTGGTATACAAATTCAATCTTTTTAGAATTTAATAAGCATTATAAATTAAAGGAATAATAGAAGCGCACATAACCAGCCAATCAAGCGGACGCCGTTTTCGCATTTGGCATTTTAGAAATTTTAGAGTTAGTCGTTACGTTTCGGCTAACTTGTTCAAAGTAGTCGTTCTAATTTAATAAACTTGCAAACTGTACTTGCGAAGAAAGATAAGCACAGTTTGCTAAATATTTGGCAGCTGCTTTTATTTGGCGTTTCTGTTCTGGGGCGCCGCTTATTGGCAACGCCGTTAGGTGTAAGTATAAATATAACAAATTATGGAAAAGAAGGATATTGCTCTAGAACAATTAAGATCTGCTGCAAAACATTATAAGAAGAAAGAATACATCTCGGCCATAACTCTTGCAGGGGCTGCAGAGGAAATCCTCGGGCAAATTGCAAAAAAAAGAAATAATACAAATGAATATGAAAAAGAAACTGAATATTTAAAGAGTATTTATAAATATTATAATAAATCTTTGCCAGACGATAAAGTAATTAAAAGAAGTATAAACAAAGTAAAAAACGAATTGAAGCATAATGATTCTGGTGAGAACTTATGGATAAATTCAGATTTTGAAAATGAAGCAGTAGTATTATTTGTTAAAGCTGTGAAGAATTTTATTAATGCATATCATGAGCCTCCCAAAGATAAAATTGTAATGGGTTTATTCGATTTTTTGACGCTCTAAAAATAAATTATATGCGTTAAGAAATAAAAAATAAATACACCTAACATTCGGCTCAACCCGACCGCCTAATCGGTGCGGCTAATTTTGGATTTACAAGTTTTACGAAATCGTTAGGCATTTTATATATCAGTAACTTTCTAAGAAACAAAAGATAAAAATTATCGGTAGAGAAGTTCTAACAAATCCGTTTGTGCTGGGCGGTCGGGTTAGCCTTTAGCCGTTATGTGCTATTTTGATTGAAAAAATTATATGAATAAATATCAATTAAATATTCTATGGACAGCAGCGACAATTCTTTTGCTATTTACATATCCATTATTACTCTTCGTATTTGGGATGAAGGAGGTTACATCAATTATATTATCTGGCGTATCAATTGTACTGGTTTTCAGCACTTTGTTGTTTATATCATTGCGCAATCAAGATACAGAATCAATAAAAATTAATATGAGAATTATTAAGAAATATATTTTCATTTTATCATCAGTAATTCTAGTTACCATTTCTATTTATGCCATAAGGTACATAATTAAAGTTATTGATGAATCAAACTTTGAAAAAAAAGAGACGCTACTTACAAACCACATAAAAAATCCTTTTTGGCTTATTAATAATTTGAAAATATCAAATGTCACTTTGTGGTACAATCCTGATTATTCTCATAAGGGATATTTGCGCATAACAGAATTTGATTTTTCATTATGGAATAAAAGCCCTATTGATGTATTCTCTTTTCCTATTGTATTAGAGATTTATAATAATAAGAATGAACCTCTTCGCTTTCAAAAAAAATTTATAGTCCTTTGCAGTATTCAAGCATACTCAACAAAAAATGTAAAACATATATTTGGCTTTAATGAAATTGATATGGTTCCGGAAGGATTTCAGTGGTTGTATCATACAGAAGGGAATGTAATTCCTAGTGGGTATTATATAAAGAATCATACTTATAAAGAGATTAATGATTATGTGGTTTCTGATTCTGCAAGTTTGGAAAGCGACATTCATATTGATATGGAGAGTCTTAAAAAATTTTTAGAAGATTCTACTAAGTCAACAAAAGGAGAAAAACAAAAGTGAGTACAAAAGGAGATATAATTGTTGGCAATAAAACAAATCATCCTATTATTTATTTGCGTGTAGAAAATGAATATTCTTTTATAGGTTGCATTATAACGTACTCTAATAGTATGAAGTACAAAAATAATGTTTCATTCTTACCAGAACATTTTGAAATCTTGGATACAGAAAAAAATAAATTTAGTGTTGTATATGAGGACTCATATTTTGTTAATCTTGAATTAATTAAAAAAATGGAATGGGGGCCATTTGTCAAAGTAGGAAAATTAACACGCTCCGGCATAGAATTTCTTGATAAACAATTGGCAAAAGATGATCCCATTAAATGGAAAGATTATATAAATAATAAAGAATAAATTTATCCATTTAGTAATTAATAATAGCACATAACCAGCAACTGCCAATGACCACTAAGTAATCATTGGCATAAGTTTAAGTCCAAATTGTTTAGCTTGTTTCTGTAAACGTTTAAGTTGTTGTTCTTTTACTTTCTGTTGATAAGCCGTAATTCCTTTTTCTACAAATTCAATTCCCTTTGTCATTATATTATAGAATAGAACGGCAATTTTTCTGGCAGTAGCTTTAATAGCGATAATGGGTCCTTTCTTTGCTTTAATCCTGTGGTAGAATGCACCAATTGCAGTATGTCTGCTTTTAGTAAGCGAGTAAGCGGCATTTCTGAAAATCTGTCCGGCTTTGGTATGACCTTTTTTGTTCCTCTTCTTATTTTTCTTACCGGATTGATGTTTGCCTGGTGCCAAACAGAGCCATGATGTAAAGTGTTTTTCTGTTTTCCATTTTGAAAGATCGGTTCCGGTTTCTGCAAGAAGCTCAAGCAAAGTTTTATCAGTAAGCCCTGTAATTTGTGAAGGGTCGTTACCGCCGGTTAGTTTCATAAGCATTTCGTGAAGATTATCTACATGCGGTTCATTATGCCGAATTCGTTTTGGTGGCTTAATATTCGGTGGTATAGATATACTACCGGTAATTTGCTCCAGCAGTGCCTGAACTTTCTTGTCACATTCAAATACTTTTACTTGATAAAACTCATAAGCATCAACGGCCTGACTTAAAGAGAAAATATAATCATCCCTGAAGTTTCCATAAAGTGAGGATCTGACCAAATCCTTTTTCTTCTTAAGAATACTATTTTCGCAAAGTGATGCAAGTTCTTCGGGATTTTGATTCCCGGAAATAATTGCTTTAATAATACGCATTCCGCTTACACCGGTTATCTGGCTGATGACGTTGTGGAGTTTAATGTTCATAGAGTCGAAGGCTTTTTGCATATGTTGAATATGCTGGGTGGAAAGAGAAAGATGATCCTGACGAAGCCTTGAGTAAGTTCGAAGCTGACGCGTAATATTATCCGGAATAAAGCAAGGACGTAGTAAACCGAATGAATGAAGCTGTTGAATCCATTGGCAGTCTTCAACATCACTTTTACGTCCGGGCACGTTGTTCACTTCTCTTCCGTTAACCAGGCAAACTTTGATGCCGGCTTGTTCGATTAAATCGTAAAGAGCGAACCAGTAAACGCCTGTGGCTTCCATAGCAACTGAAGTAATCTTGTTTTCTTTTAAATATTCAGTTGCTTTAATGTAGCTGTGAGTGAAGGTGGGAAATGAGACAACATCTTTATCTTCTATGCCAATAAAGATGTACTCTGTACCGATATCAATACCAGCAGAGTTAGGATTGATTTTAGAAATGGATGATTTATTCATAAACACCTCCGGTTAATAACATAATTAAATATATTTGCCGTGTTCGAAGATTATAGATAGATAAGGTATGCTGCCAAACGGGTTTTCAAGACAAAGAATATTAACACCAATATATGAATTACCAATCTTCGACAACAATACTCAACCTCGAGCACTAATGGCATCAATAAGCTGGACTGTTATTTTTACACGGCAAAGAAATATCAACAGAAAGGTCACTGT
>CAVVVS010000021.1:0-8439 GCA_963751355.1 uncultured Ignavibacteriales bacterium
TATCCAATTTTATATCTAGAGTATCACTAGAATGGAAAAGCTGAAGAACTGTTCCCTGTTTAACCTGCTTTAAAAGTTCTTGCGGAAATTCTACATGAACTCTTGCACCGCCGGTTGTTGTTATTTGATAAATCGGCTGCCCCGGCATAACTACATCGCCGGGTTCGCGGAGCCTTGCAGATATAATCCCGTTTACAGGCGCGATGATTCGTCCGTATTCTTCGCTGACTGACAGCGCATGAATATGATTTTCAATAGCTACTACTTCATTGTTCGCAGCAATTGAAGCAGTGTGGTAGGCATCTAACGATGACTGGCTGCTTCCGCCTGTGTCGAAAAGATTTTTTTCCCGGTTATATTCAGCAGCCTTACGCACCATATCCGATTTTGCAGCCAAAAGACGCGCTTTCAATCCGGCAATATTATCTTGAATTGTACGAGTATCTATCTGGGCTAGATATGTTCCGCTCTTAACTTCAATACCTTCCCTTGGTCCCATCCGTGTAATCGTTCCGCCGACTTGCGCAGTCAGCGTCACATCGCCGTCCGTTAATAATGTTGCAAGAACAGGATAGCCTGACGTTACGGATGCATTGTGAACAACTGCTGTGTTTAGCGCCCACGGAGTTATAATTTGAGAAGGTATGTGTTCCACTTGTTTAATTCTAACAACAACAAATGAAATTAAAATAATTACTACAACTGCTGCCGTAATTATCCACTTTAATCGTTTCTTTGGTTTATTTTTGTTTTCCATATTCTTATTCCAAATGTTTAATTTATGTTTATAAAATTTATTTACTCAACCTAGTATAATTTGTATAAGCCGAAGGCGGCAAACCTTGAGCTAAGTGAAGTGAATCATCAGCCTGCCACCAATGCGCAAGAGCCGCAGAATATGAAGCTCTCGCAAACGCAAGCCTGGCTTCAGCATCCAAAAAATCCGTTAACGAAATCCTCCCTTGATTGAATTGTACCGTTTGAATGCGTTCAACTTCCGCTGCCGATTTAAGAGAACTTTTTGCGGCGAGAAATTGCGCTTTGCTTGATTTCCAACCGCCTATTGCAGAAATCATCTGGGCGTTTGCGGAAGCTTTTAATGCATTACTTTTATCGAGTGCCGCTTCCTGTCTCGCATCGGCTTCTTCAATACGAGCAACACGTGTTAGACCTGTCCAGATAGGAAGGTCAACCTTAACACCTATTTGCCAGAACGAAGCGTCTTTGCCTTTGCCGTTAAAGCCCTGGTTTTCCATCCAGTTTCCCTGAATAACAGCATTCGGCAGGAAGGAAGTCCATGCCGAAGTTACACCCGATTTAGCCGCCAATAATTTTTCTTGTACGGATAGAATATCCGGGCGGTTATTTATTTCAAAAGGAGAATTTTGAATTTCTGCAGGTTGTACAACAGGCGGAGTTACCGAATCAGAAAAAGTTTGTTGATTCAAGAGCGCAGAAATATAAGCTCGTAATCTTGTATCGGTTCCGTTTGCATCGGCTATTTGTCCTTCAACATTACTTAGCTCCGATTCCATTCTTAACATGTCAACAGGAGCTCTTCGCCCGACTTTTACCGCGACAGAAGTTACTTTAATTTGCTTTTGAATTGCACCGGCTTGTTTGTTAAGCGCAGCAATTTTACCGGATATAGATTCGATCCCATGATAAAGCGCTGCGGCCTGGTTTAGTAAGTTTAAACGAACCTGCTCGGCATCATGTACGGCTGCGCGTTCCTGGTGAACAAGCGAATTTACGTGAGTAATTAAGCGGCCGTTTATATCAAGCGGGAGGGTTAATGATAAACCGTATCCAATCTGTTTTGTGTCAAACGGAAGAGTCGCAAAATTTATTGGCGGAGAGATTGGTCTGGTTAACCGGTTATCGTTAAAATACTGAAGCTGACCAAAAGCGTCGACCCTGCCAAATAGTGCGCCCAATCCCTCGCGTCGTGAAGCTTCGAAAATTTTTGTATTAGCATTAGCCGCTTTTAATGCAGGAGCATTAGCTTCAACCCGGTGCAGTAGTTTTCCCAAACCGGCAGTTTGTGCATAAATTTGAAAGTTTGAGCTTATTAACAGTAACAAAATTATAAAACCCGAAGTGTACCATAGTAGTTTTATTGATTTTATAAAATGCGGAAGGATTTTTTGTGATCTCATATTTCACCTAACCCGTCCACCCGAAAAATGGTAATATTATAAAGCATTATAAGCCTCTTAATTTATAAGTACATGAATTTTATTTAATAATTAATATCTATGTGTATGAAGTTTATTATTGTAATTATACGGAGTCATTAGATCTTCTTCTTTTTTCATTTTTGAAAGCCCTACTACAATGAATATAGTACCAATCAAAAAATGGTTACAATAATTGCACGGTAATGTTTCTATAAACGGTATAAAGGAGGAGATGATTAGCCATAAACCTAAAACAGCACACAACCAACCTTCAATTGATTTTTTAACTGTAAGAGTTAAGCCTGCAATTGCCGAAATGATTCCGACTATTAGAAAATTTATAATATTGGCCGTAGCGGTTTGTAGAATAATCGCCGATAACATCAGCCAAATACCAAGTGTTCCTATAATTTTTTTCTGTACCATTATTTGTTGCCTTTTTCTTTATCAAACCGGATAGCTACAATAAAAGTGCCGGGAGAAATAGAGATAGCTAACATATGTGATAACAATATGTTATGAAGCAGTTAAACTATCTGTGAGGTTTAGTGCGAAATGGTTTTGCGCAGTGGAAAATGTGCGAGATAACTAGAAATGACTATAATAGGCTCATCAGTAAGTTTGAATATGGTTATCCAATTAGCTAACTTTGCAACATGAATCAAATTTCACTTAGAGAAATAGTTTTTTACGGAGATGACTTTTGGGTTTTCTATAATAAGCAATCAATTAAGGTTAAAGAAAAAATTAACTGGACAATAGGATTAGTTAAATGCATGGAGGTAATTCCGGAAAAATATTTCAAGCATATTGAAGGAACTGATTTATATGAGATACGAGTAAATTTTGGAAGTAATATTTTTCGTATTTTTTGCTTTTTTGATAAAGGTAAACTGGTAATTATTTTAAATGGATTTCAAAAGAAAACACAAAAGACTCCGAAAAATGAGATTGAACGTGCGTTAAAACTAAAAAAGGATTATTATGAAAACAAATAAAAAAAAGATTGTAACTTTTAATGAGCACCTTGATAATGAATATGGCAAGGTTGGAACTGCGCGTCGTAATAAATATGAACAGGGGTTTGAAGCATTTAAACTCGGAGTGATGTTACAGGAAATGAGAAAGAAAAACAATTTGACCCAGAAGCAATTAGCAGAAAAATGCGGCACCACCAAAACTTATATCTCGCGTATTGAAAACGACGCTTCAGATATAAGATTGTCAACACTAATGAGGATTATTCATGACGGTTTAGGCGGTAATTTAAAATTGACAGTCCATTATAAATAAAATTACTTCCTAAATTTCTCGGCATCAATGTTGTGTTTGCTTAGCAGGTTTTGAATTTGACGCCGGTCGTAGCCACTCATCTCCGATGCTCTTGTGACGTTTCCTTGAGTTGAGTTTAACAGCTTAATTAAGAATTTATTTTCGAGCTCATCCAGTATTGTGTCGGTCCTTTTTCTTTTTTCTTCCTGCAGTTCGTCTTTTGTTGATGGAATATATTCTTCCTCATCTGCATCTTCTTTATAAGCAGCTAATACTTCTTCCGGCAGGGTTTCCGGGGTAATTCTTCCGTCAGTAGAAAAAATAATTGACTGCTGAATAACATTTTCCAATTCACGTATGTTGCCGTGCCAATCATAGCTTTGCAAAATCTTCCGTGCTTTTTCTGCAACTACCAAGCTATCGTTTTTATTCAAGCTTGCATATTTTTTTAAGAAATGATCAATAAGCAGCGGAATGTCTTCCTTTCTTTCCCTTAATGGCGGAATACGCATGTATACTACACGCAGTCTGTAAAATAAATCCTGTCTGAAATTTCCTTGATCGACTTCGCTTCTTAAATTTTTATTTGTAGCAGCAACAATTCTTGCATTGGTAGTAATAAATTGCGTTCCGCCGACGCGTGTAAATTTTTGATTTTCCAAAACATGAAGAAGCTTTACCTGCAAATCAAGAGGCAGTTCACCAATTTCATCTAAAAATAAAGTTCCGCCGTTTGCTAATTCAAATTTTCCTTTTTTTGTATTGATCGCACCGGTAAATGCGCCGCGTTCATGTCCAAAAAGTTCGCTCTCAAGCAAGTCATGGGGAATAGCGCCGCAATTAATTTCTATAAAAGGATTGTCCGCTCTGCTGCTTAAATAATGAACCGCATTTGCAAACAGCATTTTGCCTGTCCCTGATTCGCCTTCTATTAAAATTGTTGCGGGAGTTTGAGCTACCTGCCCGATTAATCCCATTAAAGATTTCATTTGCGGATTAACAGTAATTATTTCATTAAAGCCCTCATATTTTTTAATTTTATCTTTAAGTATTAAATTTTCTTCCAATAATTTTCCGAACTGCAAAGACTTTGCAATGACGGCTTCAAGTTCATCAATTTTTATTGGTTTAGTAATGTAATCGTGCGCGCCGAGTTTCATGGCTTCGACTGCATTTTCAATGCTGCCGAAAGCTGTAATAATAATTACAGGTATGGTCTTATAATTTTCCTGAACCCACTTAAGTAATTCCAACCCGTTCATTTCGGGCATGTTAAAATCGGTTAGGACTAAATGCACCCGGTTTTTATCTATTAATTCGGAGGCTTGTTTACCGTTTTGAGCAAGGAGAACGTTATATTTACCTTTTAAGCTTAAGCTAATAACTCGCCTTTCTCTATCTTCATCATCTGCAATAACAATCGTAGGTTTTAGTTCATCCATATTAAGCCCTTATGTTTTAGGAAAAGAAATGCTAAATTCGGTTTTATTATATAGAGAATTAACAGAAATAGTCCCTCCTAAGTTTGCAATAATATTATGTGCAATAGAGAGACCAAGACCCGTACCTTCTTCTTTTGTAGTAAAGAAAGGGTTAAAGATGGTATTCAATTTTTCTTCCGGAATACCGGTCCCGTTATCTTGAATTTTAATTATGATTTTATCGCTTAGATTTTCAGTAGAAAAACTTAACAAGCCGTCAGGGCAGTTAAAATTGTCATCCTTTTTACAGCGTTCCGTAATTGCATCGATACTATTTAATCCAAGGTTTAATAATACTTGGTAAAGAAGACTTGGGTCGGTTCTAAGGAAAGTTCTTTTTTTGCAGTCGCAATTAATTCTAATATGACTAGAATTATTAGTTTCAACAGCAGTAATAGCTTTGGAAAATAAAGTTCCGACTTCTACCGTTTCAAATTTAATTTCAATTGTTTTTGAGAGTTTTAGAAAATCCTTTAATAAATTATCAAGCCGGTCTACTTCTTTAATAATGTAATCCATTAACTCAAAGTTTTCTTCCCGGCTTAGGCTGCCTTTCTTTAGTGTCTGGGCAGAGATTGAAATAGTATTTAACGGATTTTTAATTTCATGTGCAATGCCGGCAGTCATTTGACCGATGGCGGCAAGCTTTTCTAATTTGAATTGTTCTTCCTTTTTGGTTTTTAAATCTTCAAATATTTTATTACGATGATATGCTAATACAGACTCATTAGTTAATATTGAAAGTCTTTCCAGCTCGTCTTCGGAGAATTTATTTTCGTATCTTTTTTTTGAGAGAAAGATAAAAGAATGTATCTCACTCTGGAAAACTAAAGGCAATATTAATTCGATATTCTTTTCCTTCAATAATTTTAATAATGATGAATTACCATCCTTTACTTCAAGTTCATAAATTTCTACAGGCTTTTTCGAGGAGATAAAAACATCCGAGTAAGGCTCAATTTCGGTAGACTGTATTACCTCATCCCGATTGCTGCTGCAATAATAATTGCCCGATTCATCTTTTTGATAGCACTCAACTTCTTCAACCAGGTAATTCTTTTTGATGAAAATATTTTATTTTAAGAAGTAATTCGTTAAGCTCTAAATAATTTTGCAGCTCCAAATTAAATTTCGAAAAATTGCGGCGGTACCAGCTGATATCTCTTAGGAAAATTTTATCCAGTAATATTTGCAGCCTTTTTTCTAAAGGTTTTATTAAAGCAACTAATATTAAGATTACAAATGCGTAAGTATAAAATGAATTTATGTCGAGAAAAACATTTAAGACTTGACTTAATTTATCGACAACAATAAAATATACCGATAAGATAATGGTGTAAATAATTGAATATAAAATGCCGCTTCGTATAATATTTTTTGTGTTAAAGGATTTATAGTGAACCAATATTGATAGGAATAAAATATTAATTGCTAAAACAAAAATTGTGTTTAAGAAGTAAGTTGAAAATTCGGTGGCAAGATATAATCGAAAAATATTTATTATTAGAAAATATAAAATGATAACAATGAAGCCTGTTAATAAAAATATAGTTTGATTTTTCTGTTTAACCGTTCTCAGCTTCGGAATTTTTATTATTAAAATAAGGGTTCCCCAAATAATATAAGCGGCAGTAATAATTAGCTGAAGAACAAATAAAGGTTCGGAGGTTGAACGCAGTTTATAAAAATATCCTTCCGGCTCATTTGCAAGATGAATAATATCGATTTTAAAATGGGGGAAAGATGAAGCTAACGGAATTATCGGGATAATAAATAAAATGAAATAGAAAAATGTTTTACCTGCGAGCTTTGAAGTCTGTATCGGAAAGTTGAAAGCAATTGCAACAAAGAAAGCGGGCATCAAAAAGATTATTCTGTACAATATTTGCGCGCCGAATAAAGCTTCGGAGAAATTTGATGTTGTCAGAATTAATATTTCGGCAAGATTCCATAAGACAAAAGCCATTACAAAAGCCGCAAACCAGCGGTTAACCTTTGATCTCGGATTATTCAGTAGTATAATAAAAGCTATGCTAAAATTTATAGTGAAAGCTAATATTGAAGGTAATGAATAAACATTCATAAAATTCTTTTCTTATCATTTAATAAATGAGCTTTTTCGGGATAAATAGCAACTGGTACCTATTAGTCTTTATTAAGGCACATATATTCTTTGAGATATTTAACATTATGGCATAAATATTTAAAAAGTTTTACTTCGGCTTTTCAGGTATAAGGACAATGATTCTCATCGATCCAATTAAAACATTAGCGACATCATCGATCATTCCTTTTATTATATCACGAACGGTTGGGGAATGACGAATTATTGCTCCTTCGGTAAGAACAATTCTTTCTGCTAAATTATTGGTGGTGATATTGCGCAAACCTTTTCCAGCAATTATATCAAGTACAGCTTTCTTTATCTGCTCCTGTCTTATGTATGTGGTTTCTCTATGCATTATTTTATTTAGCTGAAAAGATAAGTAAGCATTTACTTACTAAGTTATATCACTATTGTAGTATTGTCAAGGGTGTGCTACCTTTTAACAATAAAATGTTACAATAAAATGTAAGTTTGGTGATTATCAATACATCTTCACAAGGACTCGTGTATAATTAGTGTATTAATCATTATAAACTATGAAGTTCTTAAGTGTTACACCTTCTAATTTTAATTGTATATGCGGTAGGAATAATAGGGATGTACTTGTTCCCGAAACAGACGAGAAAAATGGTTTTGTGTAAACAACTTATTGACGGAAATGCTACTGCAGATTTATTGGGAATTGTAGCTCCGTATAGTTATTGCTCATCGATACCTTTGTTCTTAAGATTTGTTGAAAACGGGGTCTCTTCTGGAAAAATATTTCCATTTTTAATTGCGGTAACAATGCTAAATGAAGTCGCAACTATGCTTATATTTGGTTTGTCAGAAATTTGATATACAATAAAAGTATGAAGTCGGATTTATACCGGTAGTTATTTTTACTTGATTCACATAATGAGGAAGTAAAAAGATTTGTAATAGTAGAAAAAGTAGGTGGAAAAGTTAACTTCATATTAAAATCGGAAGAGTAAAAATGATCTCAGTAAAAATACTAGGTATAGGCTGTTCGAAATGCAGAACACTTGAGGCAAAGGTTAGAGATTTAATCAGTAAAAACAATATTCAAGCAGAAGTAACAAAAGTTGAAGACATTCAAGAGATGATGGGCTACGGAATAATGATGACTCCGGGCTTAGTTATAAATGAAAAGCTTAAAAGCAGCGGCATTGTTCCTAAAGAAGATCAATTATTAAAATGGTTAAAGGAGAATTAAAATGAAAAAAGCATTTTCAATAATAATTATTTTCTTATTTGTAATTACAAGCTGCATTGCCCAAGCAAAAAAAGATAAAGCAGTAAAGAAAACAATCATAAAAGCAAAGGTTACATTTATTGAACTCGGCTCTGTCAATTGCATCCCTTGCAAAATGATGCAGCCGGTTATGAAAAATATTGA
>CAVVVS010000022.1:0-3650 GCA_963751355.1 uncultured Ignavibacteriales bacterium
CGGTTTCGTGGACAGTTTCGTTACGCTGCTAGCAGCAGCTTCTCCGGGTTGGTGTGAAACAGCTTCTCATGCTCCGCCGGCGTCCTGTAGCCCAGATGCGAGTGCCGGCGCTTGGTGTTGTAGAAGACCTCGATCCACTCGACGACCGCCGCCTTGGCCCTCGCCTGGGTCGGCCACGGCTGCCGGTAGAGCAGCTCAGCTTGAGGGTCGAGAAGAAGCTCTCGGCGACGGCGTTGTCCCAGCAGTTGCCCTTGCGACTCATGCTGCAGACGATGCCGGCGGCCTTGAGCGCCTCGGTGTAGTCGCCGCTGGCGTACTGGCTGCCGCGGTCGGAGTGGTGCACCAGCCCGTCTCCGGGAGCCGGCGCCCCAGCGCCATGTTGAGGCGTCGAGGACGAGCTCGGTGCGCAGGTGGTCGGCGATGGCCCAAGCCGACGATCCGGCGGGAGAAGAGGTCGAGCACCGTCGCCAGGTAGAGCCAGCCCTCCCAGGTGCGGATGTAGGTGATGTCGGTGACCCACTTCTGGTTCGGCGCCACTGCGATGAAGTTCCGGTCGAGGAGGTTGGGGGCGATCGGTTGAGCATGGTCCGAGTCGGTGGTCCGCCGGAAACGCCGCTTCGGACGGGCCTCAAGGCCTCGCTTCCGCATCAGCCGGGCCACGCGCTTGCGGCTCACCGGCTTGCCCCGCGCTCGCAGCTCGGCGTGCACGCGGGGGCTGCCGTAGGTCCTTCGGCTCTCTTCGTGGATGGCCGCGACCTCGACCCCAAGGACCTCGTCGTCCAGCTCTCGCTTCGAGACGGGGCGACGGGACCAGGCGTAGTAGCCGCTGCGCGAGACCTTCAGGACCCGGCAGAGCACGGTGAGGGGGTACAGGGCCTTCTTCGCGTGGACGAAGCGGTACCTCACTTGCTTTCCTTGGCGAAGAAGGCCGTCGCCTTTTTTTGGATATCGCGCTCCATCCGCAGCTCGCGGTTCTCGCGGCGCAGGCGCTGCAGCTCCTCGCGCTCGGTGGTGGTCAGGGCGCCTGGAGGCCCCCGGCCTTCGTCAATCTCGGCCCGCTTGACCCACTCGCGGACGGCGGTCTCGTTGAGGTCGAGCTCTCGGAAGACCTGGTTCACGGACTTGCCCGACTCGCGGATCAACCGAACCGTCTCGGCCTTGAACTCAGGGTGAAGTACCTTCGCTTCCGTCTCGGCATGTGGACTCCCTCAGGTCATCATCGCCTGCTCTCGGGTGTCCACCAAACCGGGGCAGGCCCAGTCCGTGGCTGCGTGCTTGCCGTACGCTAGACGCCGGCTTCGGCGGACGACCACTGGACAGTCACCTTTGCCGGCATATCGAAGGTGAGTACCAAGCCGGGCCCACTGGGTTGGCTGTAGTCTGGACACCACAGCTCGAAATCGTCGCCCTCGTCGAAACTCCAGAGAATCATGTCCCTCGGACCGTAGCTGACCGATGCAATCCAGGACGCCCGCATGGAAGCTGGGCGCCGACCGGAGTCGGAGCGAGAGCATGTCGGAGAGCTCCTCACACAGCTCCTTCCGTTGGTCTTCATCCGCCTCAAGGAAATGCCTCTTGGAGAAGCGCTCCATGTCAATTCCCTGCCGGATAGTGTGCTGCAGAACGCTCGGCCGCGGACATGTCGTTCAGGTCCTTCCACTGTCCATCCGGGAGCCTGTATAGCTTCGGCGTGCCTCTAAATCACCAATCGCGATTCTGGAATATCGCGATCACGCGGCCGCTCGAAGCAGCGATGGTTTGAAGTCACTCTCATGACGACGGTTGTAGGCATGCAGGAAGTCGTCCGCGCGCGCCATCAGCTCGGTGATCGACCGGCACCGGTGGTTCCGAGTCACCGACGCGTGCAGGTCCTGCCACACTCGTTCGATCCGGTTCTCCTGGGGGCAGTACGGCGGCAGGAAGTGCAGCTGCACCCGGTCGCCGAGGCTGGCCAGCACCCGCTGGGTCACCTTGCTCTTGTGGA
The DNA here is from genome assembly GCA_963751355.1 of uncultured Ignavibacteriales bacterium. Taxonomy (GTDB): domain Bacteria; phylum Bacteroidota; class Ignavibacteria; order Ignavibacteriales; family Ignavibacteriaceae; genus CAVVVS01. The sequence goes on from CAVVVS010000022.1 coordinate 1,985, forward strand.
TGATGTAGTTGTCCAGGATCAGGTGGATCCGCTTCGCCTTCGGGTGCGCTGCAACCAGGCGCCACAGGAGCTGGCAGAAGAGCCAGCTCGCCTTCTGGTCTCCGGCCACCCACACCATCTTCCGGGTGCCAGCGGGGAGGGCGCCGGCGAGGTAGCGTTTCTTGTTCTGGCCCGGCGTGACCACGAGGCGCTGCTGGCCTGGCAACATCCAGTCCTGCCCGATGTGCGGGTTGAGGTGGATGTCCACCTCGTCGCTGAAGTACACGGGCTCGGCCTCCGTGGAGCTCGCGGCCAAGCGCCGGATCTCTGCGACTCGTGCCAGGCGCTTTCGTCTCGGCCAGGGGCAGAGAACCACGGGCTTCGGACGGCCGAGACGTGCCCCGAGCCGACGCAGCGCCCGTCCGATGGTGCATGCCGCGACCCGAGGGTGACCCTCGTCGACCATCACCTCGCGCAGCAACTCCCGGGTCCAGGTGGGGCGGGCGAAACCGTGGTCCTGGGGCGTACCGCGGAGCACCCGTGCGAGGTCTAGAAACGCAGGGTCGACCTTCCGCGGCCCGTTGCCGGCGCGCGCGTCGAAGAGGGCAAGCTGCCCGCCCTCCTGGAAGCGCCTCGCGACGCGGCTCACGGTCGCCGGGGCAACCATGGCAAAGCGCGCGGCCTCGGCCATGGAACGGCCGGCGGCCAGGTGCGCGATGACGAGAAAGCGCAGGTGGGCCCTGCGGTCTCGGCTACGGCGGCCGATGGCGACGAAGCGCCTCCTTGCCCGGCGGTTCATTCGAGGTATGCTGGCGTCCATCGGGGTCTCTCCTGTGGTCTTGTGTCCAACCTGACCATCTCAGGAAGGCCCCGATTTTTCAACGGCCTACGCGCGTTCGATCCCGAATCGCGCTCGGTGATTTAGTGTCGATCTGTGTGGTGTAGTTGCCTTGCGAGTACGTTCCGTCCGGCGCAGTTGGGTTCGGCGAATGGGTTCGAAGGTCGACCATCTCCCCATTTGGCCCTGCGCCGGGAATCTTGAGGTTGTCATGGTACCCGATCGACCCTTGGCCTTCTCTTGGCCCACTTCCGTCCAGTGCCCCACCGCTGTCTGTGAAGCGAACCATCGTGCCGGACTTCACTCGGCCCTGCGCGAACGCCGCGTCGATTTCGTCGGCTCCAGCGACGACCCGAGCTTCGGCATCCGCAGCTCAAGGTGCGCAAGGTCGGGGTCTGCCGTGACACGCGAGCGCAGCATCCAGCGTCGCTGCGCCATCCCGTACCACGTACAGGCACTGGAGGGTGAAGTCGCCCCATTGCCCCGCCATCGCCGCGTGGTATGCGAGTCCAGCGTGAGTCAGCGTGCTCAGCTCCCCGGTGCCTGATGGTGTACACCACGTTGGCAAGCGGCAGCGCAGCGTAGTGTTCGGGAAGAGCGACAAGCCCAGCAAGGGTGCCAAGTACTCCATCACCGATGCGCCCCGCCCACGTGTTCGAAGGATTTGACGCGGACTGCCGGGCCGCCTCGAACTGCTGATAGGCTGCTCCCTCTTGGATGGGCTTTCGGCCCAGGATCAGGTCCGTCGGACAGAACTTCCGGCCGTGGGATCCACCAGCGTCACCGGAGACCAGCCGGAGTAGACATAGAGGGCCAGATGGAGCGCGTCGGTCCCCTTCCCGACGGGCA
>CAVVVS010000023.1:0-6695 GCA_963751355.1 uncultured Ignavibacteriales bacterium
ATTAAAGGATGGAAAGACAAAACTAAAAGTAGAGTAAAAAGAAATCCGTATAGAATTTTCATATCAAACTCCCTTCTTAAGTTAATGGATATTTTACGTTAATAAATATCTTATTAAATGAAAATATAGTGTGATGCTAAAAATGTATATTATTAAATAAATTGAATTTTTTAGTCAAACCTTAGCCTGCGGTAGTTATAATTATCAACAAATAAATATTAATAATTTTTTACCATCAAACATTATTATTTTATAAAATTTTAATTATTTATTACAACTCACATTTAATATATGCCGGAGGAAATGGAAAGATAATTAAGAAATTAAACTTAACATTGACTAAAAGGAAAGCTGAATTTAAATTGCGCAAACTTAATAGATTCCTTGGATCTTTAAGACTCCGGGAATCAGGTAAAATTAATCCTTCTCTTTATTCTTCTTTCATTAAGAAAAAAATTGATTCTAAAGTGAACGTTTCATTCAAACATATTTATAATTACAAAGTTTGCCATGTTCCGTTTACTGAGTACATAGTAATCAAGTCATCCAGCCCGCCGCTGAACAATGTAGTACCGTCAATGCTGAAACCGAAATCAAGCACTTCATTTGTATGTCCGCCCATCTGCCTGAACAAAGTGCCGTCATATGCATTCCACATCTTAGTCGTCACTCCCCGGCCGCCGGTGACAAAGAATTTCTCGTCCGGAGTAAATTTTGCACAGTGTATAAGATCAGGATCGGCCTTAACACTATAAACGATATTAGAATTTTCAATTGAATAAAGTTTAACATTACCGTTATCAACACCTATCAACAAATATTTATTATCATGACTAAATTCAAGCGAAGTAACTCCGTTCGAACCTAAATCATTCAGAACTATTGAGCGGTAAAGAGAAAATTTTACGAAGTCAAATACTTTAATGGCCCCGTTACCGTCGCCGATGGCTAAATACTTGCCGTCCGGTGAAAACTTAACGCATTGTAGAAAGTTTACAATTTTCATTTTCTTGTACACCGAACCGTCTGCAAGATTGTAAACATAAAAGTCATTATCAACGCTAGTGCAGGCAATTAATTTGTCGTCGGGACTTATATCGATTCCGTAAATTTCCCACGAATTTACTCTTATTGTTCTAAGCAAAGAATAATCTGGAACACTCCAGATTTTAATTGTGCTGTCATTCGCACCGCTTGTAACTAAAAATTTACCGTCGTGGGTATATTTGACATTGTTGACCGCGGAATTATGAGCTTTAAATGTCAGCAAATTAGAATTATTGGAAACATCTTTCAGCCTTACGTTTAATCCTCCGCCTGCAATAATAGATTTTCCATCAGGGTTTACACTCATATTTATTATGCCGGTATAAACACCCAGCACACGAATGGGTGAATTGTTAAAGACGAGTTGAATTTTCTTTGATTCGAAATAGGCAGATTCCCGTGAACCAGAAGTACACTTAATCCGGTAGGCATATTTTTTATCAATTTGTAACGAGCTGTCAACAAACGCGGTAACATTTTTCTGAACACGGGCAATTTCGGTAAACCCGTTTCCATCCTCATCTTTTTCAATTACAAAGCCGTCTTCAATATTACTATTATCATCCCAAGTCAAACTTACACTTTGATTTGACATTGTCTCAAAGTTAATAAATGCCGGTGCATTAAAATTTAAGAACGCAGAAGCTTCATTTGAGTAAGTACCCAGATTTGCGCCGGCAACAGCCCGAACCCTGAAAAACAAACTATCGTTAACATTAAAATTAGAATTGACTATAAGAGAATCCGAATTAGGCGGAAGTGACGCAATAACGGAATATTGTGTTGTCTTATATTTTTGTTCAACTTCAAAGCCGGTTTCATTTGAAGAGTTATCTTTCCATTTAAGTTTTATTTGCGATCCGGAAAGAACTTTGGCGGTTAAATTTGCTGAAATTAGTTTTGAGATAGTTACTGTGATTTCGGGTGTTGATGATTCCTGCCCCGCATTATCAACAGCCTTCGCAAATATTTTGTGCACACTCTGATCAGGAAGATTTGATGTTTTCCATTCAAATTCATACGGCTCCTTAGTTAAGATTCTACTGCTATCCAATTGTTGATCAATATAAATGCTAACGTTTTTAATTGCGGAACCGCTTGTCGCTTCTATTTTGATTGCTGTGCTGTCAAAAACCATTGAGCTGTCAGAAGGAGAAACAATTTTTACTTGAGGTTTTTCAATAGTCACAGGACTATTAGGTAAATCTTTTTTACAACCATTAATTGCCAGTAAAGACAAAGCTAAAATGAATAATTTTTTCATAACTGAATTAAACGCCCTGTAATTTGAATTGAATAATTTTTATTTGTCAGGAGAACCGGATGCGGTTTACAAATCAACAGACTTTCTGAGGCTGAGTTTTCAGTACGGGATAAATGAGATAAACGCGGCAAAATGAAATTAGATCCCCTAATTTTATTAATAAGTGTAAATTATTTTAATTGAGCAGCAAGAAATTATAAAGATAAAATTACTTGCTAGTACAAAAGTATAACTATATTGAACTTAAATCAAGTTACTGACGGATTGAGATTTTTTATCCGGCTTAATGCAACGACATTAAACTTGATTCTATACACAATATCTTTTTATTTATCAAAGATGGTTAGGCGGTTTTTTACAGTATGATTAACCTTTGGACATAATATTGTTCACCTAAATAAAGGTATAATTATAATTTTTAATATTCCTTAATTATTGATAAAGGAGTTTCATATTTCAAATAACTAAATGGTGTTTCATTTAATAATTTAGTTATCTCTTTAACTTTAGAGTTTTCCAAAGCAAAGATAAATTTAGTCATATTTATCATATCATTCATTGATCCTAATATCGAGCGGTTATTTGTTTTGCATATTTTTATTGTTTCTGTTCTTGGTGTAATAAATTGGTCCATAACTATTCCACAGTTGTTGTCTTTCAATAATTCATCTAATACCGAAAAACCTACATCCATAAGATTTCTAATTGTTTGAATTTCCTTGCCTGGAAATATTACTAAATAAAGTGAAGAAGCATTTGCGAACAATATATATTGAAGTCGGTTTGCTAAAAATAAATGCCCATACCATTCTTCAAAAGTAGATACTTCATAATCGCATTATACTTGAGGCTTAATTTTAAGCTTTAGTGAAAGTCTTTGAGTAAATCTAAAAAGCATGATTTCTCTTTCCCATTTTTCTCAAAATGCCGCCCTGGTAGGAATCTGTTACTGGACAACCCCCGTACAGACCCCCTTCCCGCTAAAGAAGAGCAGAATAAACTGTACAATATTACCGAACCGGGATCCTAAATGATACTCATTTCTGAATTCAGTTGCTTAGTTAATTATTTTTTATTCACAAAACCAATACGAACTATTTTTTTCAATCTGCCGCTCCATCTATATATCCTATTGAAAATACAGGTACTCGAACTAAGTCGCTTGATAACTGCCCGCTGTCTTTTTGGCAGGGCTTAGCCCAACACTAGATTATATCTCGGCACGCTTCGGCATGAATCCATATGATTAATGCCAGCTAATTCATCTGCCAGTAGATCATTAAGAACACCGATTAATCATTGATTACCTTTCATATTATCCTCTGTTAAAATAAAATTTTAAAAGAAATCATTGAAGATCAAAAATTAAACTCTTAAGTTATAATCATGCAAAAAGTTCAAAGCTGCATTAAATCAACAAATTGCTTAGTGAAAACATCTTTAAGTTTTAAAGGAACAGCATCCTTGAACTTTCTTGAATATGTTTTCATTTTAATAATGTTCGGTAGGAGTAAAGGTAAGCTAAAAAAGTCCCTACTCAAGCCCTACTTTAAAGGTAAAAATCATGGGGATTATCGGTATACTTTATAAACAAAAAGCCCGATTTTAATTAAAATCGAGCCTTTTTAGAGCTGGCGGACGGATTTGAACCGCCGACCGGCTGATTACAAATAATCCGACTTCTTTAAATTTTAATCTAAAATTGGGTCTTTTTAAAATCATGTACAGCTAAATGTAAAGCTATGAACACACTTCCAGTAAATAGTTAATTATGAAATAGAAATTAATAATATTCATCTACAAAAAAAAGATTTCATATCAATTTACTTAAATTAATCTTTTCTCTACAAATGAAAGATACGAACCATCCCCAAATATGATATGGTCAAATACTGATATGCCGATGATCTTACCGGCTTCAGTCAGCTGCTTTGTCATCGCAATGTCTTCAGACGAAGGTTGTGTATTTCCGGAGGGGTGGTTGTGCGCCAAAATGATATTGGCACATGTCGCTACGATCGCTCCTCTGAATACCTCTCTCGGATGTACAAGGCTGCTGTTTAACAGCCCTTCCGATATTACCTCAAAACCAGTGACGACGTTACTGCTGCTTAACCAAAAGACGATAAAACGTTCTCTTACTTCCCCATCGAATAAAAACGAAAGTTGTCAAAGACTTCCACCGGGCTCGTTATTTTAATCTTTCGATCTTTGAGCTGAGGATAACTCTCGGTTGAGTCTTTGAATTTCCAGGTTACTGTTTTGATGTAGTGTTTCATATAATCTCCTTTAAGATTTCTGTATAAGAATTAATTGTTAAAAATGTAAAATTGAATTAGATTACAATTACTTGTATGTTACGATCGGATCGAAGTGTAATCTTTTGTGATAGAATTCTTTCATCACTCGAACTAGTTCATCCCCATATTGCTGAGGTACTATGAAACTGTCATGTACGCAAAGACAAGGAACTTCTTTCCTTGTAAAATACATGAGAATATCCGAAGCTATTTCCGAATCGATGAATTGAAGCTGTACACCGCTATCGGTGCCGAAACCCTCACTTACTGTAGGATGTACTTCACATATTTTGTTGTAGATATCAGTTGGTCTTAATTTCCGCATTTTAATGGCTTCCTTGATTTTTCTTTTATTCTCTCCATCCTCCTTCAATTCTTTAATAAAAGCTCGCAATGCTTTCGTTCTTGTAGGTGCACTTATGGCGATGTTCATCATTAATTTTACTGCAGCACGCATATCTTTATCTCCATTATATAAATCATAAGGGTCGCCTATGTAATCAATCCCTTTCATGTGAAATAACATCCTTGTATGAAACGATGAATAATCAGCTTCCACTACCCTTTCTCCATCAATAAGTATAGAATTTCTTTGATTCGATGGTAATAATTGATAATCAGCCCCATAAAATCGACCTCCATTAATGAAGTTCCCACGTGTAAAAACTCTATAAAGTTTGCACTGTAGAGGTTTACAAGAAATTATATTAATATTATTCCTACCAGTAATGGCCCCCCGGCCCTTCGCCTCTCCGCCTTCCCCCTGTCGTCTCCATTCTCTCCTCTCCGTTGTCTCTTTATCTGACTCCTCTAGCATTTGATACTTCAAGGGTCTGTCGTTGTTAAGCTCGCTCGTATCACTTGACCGACCTTTGGATCTTCGTAAGGCAAGAGCCTTTTTGATTACTTCGCTAGCTTCTGGGAACTTAGTTAGGATTTCATCGTAAATATCCAGGTCCTTGTCGTCTGCAAATGCAAATAAGCTATTGAACAGCGCTAATTCCTCTTCGTCGCCAAGAATCGGAGGTGGGTCAAGTGGATGCATATCTTCACGTATGCTGTAAGTCAATTTGACTTCAGGTTTCCAATCTCGGATCGAACGTTCCCATATTTCAATAGGTAGCAAAATCTCATGTTTCTCAATGAAGTCATTGTATTCTTTTAACAACTCCTCCATGCTATTGGTTTCCACCGAGGGTTCGTAAGAAAGGTACTCCTTTTTATTCTTTTTTAGTACAATAGGAGTGGATGGAAATCTTCGCTTCGTTTTTACAAGGCTATTATCTCCTATGTACCTTGAAATTCCTATTTCGGTAACAAAGAAAAGATCCATATCGAGAGGTTCTACTGATTGATATGGGGCATTTATGAGGTTGATGCTGGTTTTGGTCAACATCATTCTAGAGTTTTTCCCCTTGCCCTCTAACTTATCAAAGAATCCGTTTTTACTCACTATCATTTCAGTGTTGATCAGTCCTTCAATTATTTTCATATATCTATCATAAGAATAATAATCGTAACCATATTTTTTAAATGTAGACTGGTAACTATTATGGTGCCTTGAATAAGCAAGAACTTTATTCTTCTCCATTGCAATCATTAGATTAGTTAGGATATTTTGTAAAGCCAGATCGTCCAATTCTGGTAGCCGTTTTGAAGGTTGGAATGCATTCACAGAATGTGCATACTTTGCTAATAGCTCTACCTTTGCAGCAAGCTTTCTTTTTTTTGCCGGCATCTCTTTAGGATTGAGAGCAATGGAATTATTTAGATCAAGCATTTCGAAATTGTCGTGAGTTTTCCCAGCTGCTTTTTCATTACTCATAATTGAGGATTCTCCATATTCATTAACGGTCGTTTTGCTTTGGAAAGCTTTACTTGGCTGGTTTCAACCCAATACATTAGGGACGGAACTCTCCGAGTGATGACCAATAATTATCTTACCAAAAATAATATTGATTAAGGAAAGTCCCAAAGATGATTTTCGTTGTGATAATATATGTATTTTAATGAATAGAAAAGTCTTTTGACTAAATTAATTCGAAAGGTTCTAATTACAATCTTTAGACTAAGTAATATTTAGC
>CAVVVS010000024.1:0-47755 GCA_963751355.1 uncultured Ignavibacteriales bacterium
GATACAGCATGCTGTATCCATTCAATTAATAATTTATGATATACTCGGAAGAGAGGTTACAACGCTTGTAAACAAACAACAGCAGCCAGGCAATTATGAAATTGAATTCAATGCTTCGAGACTTGCTTCAGGAATATATTTCTATCGACTCAAAGCAGGAGGTTTTTCTGACACAAAAAAGTTTGTGCTATTAAAATAAAGTAACCGTTACATAAAGCGTTATTTTCATTAAGAAATGTATAAGGAAGTATTATGAAGAAAACATATATTCTCTTTTTATTATTTTTCTTTTTCATCTTTGTTCAAACAAATTTTTCTCAAGATAGCTGGACGTGGCAAAATCCTATTCCTCATAGCAATTCATATAACGCTTCCCTTCATGTTGCGGGATATTTGAAGGATGATAGAGTTTTAGCAGTCAGCAATAGCAGTTCTATTACCGAATTTAATAGTGCTGTTGAGCAGATGCATGTTAACAGTTCAATTGATTTTATAACCGATATAAAATTTAATCCAATACAAAATAAAATTGGCGTATTAAGTTATAATATTAAATTAGACGGAACATATAATCCAAACATATTCACTAAAGGGGGGACAGATAAAGATTGGAATTTATATGTTCCCCCTGCTAGTTTTGGTTATATTTCCGGGTTTGATTTTTATGGTCAAACTATTGTAACTGCAGGGCAGGACGGGGGCATTGAATATTCCACTGATAACGGTACAAAATGGAAGCTTGTCAAAATAGATTTAGCCGGTGGTGAATTTCGGGGAATTAAAATTATTAGAGAAGATCACTGGCAGGCTTATGGTGATAACAGTGGTATAGAAAACGGTATATTAAACGGGACAACGGATCTATTTGATGTGGGAGAGCCGACTATAAACTTTAAAGGGAACTATAGTTTCAGAGATGCTTATTATGGAGGTTTTAAATCGACACCCAGCTTTTATAAACAAAACCATACGCATACTTCAGCCGATTCTTTAATTGTAATTGTCGGGACAAAGGGCATTGCTGTAAGAAGCACTGATGGAGGCTTTACTTTTGACTCGCTAAATACTGGAGTTACAGACGATTTGTATGGAGTTGACTTTTCAGATTTGATGCATGGTATTGCCGTCGGGTATAGCGGCACTATTATTTATACAACAGATGGGGGTGATACCTGGAGTGTAGGCGCATCTAATTTCTCTTCACAGTTAAATTCTGTAAGTTATAAAACGGTCGATTCCGCTTACGCATTTGGTGATAATGGAATTGTTCTTTTAACAACCGATGGCGGTTCAACATGGAACGAAATTTCTTCCGGCGTTAGATCATGGTTTGAATCAATGTTTTTTACTGACAAAAATACCGGGTTTGTTGTGGGAAGAGGGGATGACGGAAAAGCCCAGATTCTCAAAACAACAAACGGCGGGGAAACCTGGGTAATTAATTTTGAAGATTTTAAATCTTTTACATTCAATAGTATTTATTTTGTAGATAAAGATACCGGCTATGCGGCAGGGGAGTTTGAAGGTGGGTTTTTTAAAACCACGGATGGAGGAAATTCCTGGAATAAATCATCATTACAAGGCTATCAGGAATTTAAGCAGATATTATTTACGGATGCAAATACCGGTTATGCAGTGGGCGGCTATGCAGCTTTAAAAACTACTAACGCAGGAGCTACCTGGGATACAATGAATACTAACTCGGCCTCCAACATAAGTTCTGTTTCATTCCCTTCCAAAGATGTCGGCTATATAGGCGGAGATGGTGTTATCAAGACGACCAATGGCGGTGAGGACTGGGCTTCTTTATCTCTTCAGCCAAGTTTTTCGATCATAGCGTCAATATTTTTTATCAACGAAAATAAAGGCTTTTGTGTTTATGGAGGTACGGTTGCAAAAACAACAGATGGGGGAAATACTTGGGATGAAACAACATTAAGCACATTAGATGATTTTTACTGTGTTTCTTTTATTGATTCAAGTACCGGCTTTATTATTGGATTAAATTATTACGGCTCATCCTCTCCCATTTATAAGACAACAGATGGCGGAGATACCTGGACCTTAATGAATAATGCGCCTACCAGCAATACCCTTAAATCTATTTTTTTTACAGACACAAATACTGGTTACCTTGCAGGTTATGCCGGAACAATTTTAAAAACGACTAATGCAGGTGAAATTACATCCGTAAAAATCAGTAAAAGAAAGTCTTCCCCGGTTGATTTTATGCTTTATCAAAATTATCCTAATCCATTTAATCCAACAACAAAAATAAAATATTCTATTCCCAGCGTAGGAACTTCATTAATGAAGTTCCTACAATTAAAAGTTTATAATATCCTTGGAAGAGAAATTGCAACACTTGTAAACAAACAACAGCCACCTGGTAATTATGAAGTTGAGTTCGATGCTTCTAAGCTTTCAAGTGGAGTTTATTTTTACAGATTAACCACAGGTTCTTTTGTGGAAACTAAGAAGATGATTTTATTAAAATAATTATTGTGAAAAATTCTCAACTTTAATTTACCTTTTCACTTAAACATGGATGAATGAAAGGTCTCGTTTATTTACTTTATTAAATTCTTGACAGGAATATTACAAAAACGTATCTTCTTTTTAGTTCAACTGTAATTAACCCTCCGTCAAAAAATTACAATAATATATGAAATTACTCGAAAATAAATTTTTTAAACTTAAATGTATTTTTATATTAATACTTTCGGCGGGTTTCAATTATCCTCAAGATTTAAAATTTCAACATTTAACAGTTGAAGACGGCCTTGCAAATAACCAAGTATATGCAGTAATTCAGGACAGATATGGTTTTATGTGGTTTGGTACGAACGATGGACTAAACCGCTATGATGGTTATAACTTAAAGGTATTCCGGAATGACCCCAATGATTCAAATAGTATATCGGATAATACAATTAGAAGTTTATTCGAAGATAAACGAGGAAACATTTGGATTGGAACTAAGTCTGGAGCACTTAATAAGTATGACCCTTTATCAGAAAAATTTACTAAATGGAAGTTAAATCCAAATAGTGCCATTTATCGTAGTATTAAATCAATTTATGAAGATAGTAATGAAAATATTTGGGTTGGAACTCACCTCGATGGTTTATTTAAATTAAATACAAAAAACAATACGATTAAGCAATGGAAAGCTGATACGACTAAAACTAATGGCTTAAGTCATAATTATATTACATCAATCATTGAAGATAACAACGGCAACATTCTAATTGGAACGTATAATGGTTTGAATATATTTAATCCCGATAAACCTAAGAATGGATTTGAAACTTTCTATCATGATTCTAATAATTCAAATAGTTTAAGCAGCAATATAATTTGGGGGCTTTCAAAATCAACAATTGACTCAAATATTATTTGGATAGGTACTTTCAATAATGTAACAAAATATAATACACAAAATTCTACATTTCAGAGAATAGAAATTGATAATTCTGATAGCGTACTCTATGGTGGAAGTTGTGAGTACATACACGATGAAATTATTAACGGAGAGAAAATTTTATGGGTAGATTCTTATGGGGGCTTATCGCGAATTAATCTTACTACTGGCAAGTCTACTAGGTTTATTCACAGAGAAAACAATTCTCAAAGTTTGATTGATAATCAAATAAATCAAACACTTATAGATAACAATGGTATCATCTGGTGTGGTACTGAAAAAGGGATAAGTTACTCTACACCGAAATCATCCCGGTTTAACTCTACTATTTATAACTCTTATACTTCACTCTTAAAGGACAAAGAAATAACAGTAACTTCAAAGTTTGATAGTAATAGAGTTTGGATTGGTACTAACGAAGGATTGTATTTATTGGATAGCAAAAGCAGTGAGCCTGATTTAAAACGAATAAGTAAGCTTGATGGTTATTCAATTTATTCACTTGAACCCATTAATGATAATGAAATATGGATTGGTACTTTTGGACAAGGGTTAAAGCACTTCAATTATGCTAAAAATAAAATTACTAATTGGGATTTGGACAAAACTAAATTTCCAGGCCAGTCAATTAATTTTAACCAGGCAGTATTTCAAGACAGTAAAAAAAATATATGGATTGGCTATTCGGATGCAGGTATAGTAAGGCTCAATCCTAAAACCGGGAAATTTAAACTGTGGCAAAATGAACCGGGCAACAAAACGAGCCTAACCGATAATAGCGTCTGGGTAATTAAAGAAGACAGATTAGGTAGGATTTGGATAGGTACTTTAGGCGGCGGCTTAAATTTATTTGTTAATAAAGAAGGGGGGGAATTTCAACATTGGCTAAAGACAGAAGATAAGAATAACAATATGAGTAGTAATCGTATTTACTCAATATGCGAAGTTAAGAAAAATAAAAATGAGGATAATTCTAAAACAATATTGTGGCTTGCCACAAGTAACGGTTTAAACCGGTTCGAAATTAAAAATAATAAACCCAACTCAAATATTTATGATATAGAAGTTACAAATGATTTTTATACAATAAAAGACGGATTGCCAAGCAATGTTATAAAAAGTATAATTGAAGATGATGACGGAAATCTTTGGCTTGGTACCAGCTCTGGAATTTCTTTCTTCGATGTTAAGGCTAAAGTATTTTCAAATTACTCAGAGGAAGATGGCTTAAATAGTACGGAAATGAATAGTAAGTCTGCCTTAAAACTTAATAAACAATTTTTATTATTTGGAGGCCCGGAAGGCCTAAATATATTCAATCCAAAATTAATCGGCTCTTCAACTCACAAACCAAATTTAATAATTACAGATTTTCAGATTTTTAATAAATCTGTTAAAATTGGGAAAAATTCATTACTCAAAAAAAGTTTGATAAATACCAACGAAATTCAATTAACACATGATCAAAATGTTTTTTCTTTTGAATTTGCAGCTTTAGATTATAATTCACCTCAATCAATTAAATATGCATACAAGATGGAAGGATTTGATAAAGATTGGATTGAAAGTGGAAATAGAAGATTTGTCACTTACACAAATCTAAATCATGGAAACTATGTTTTCAAAGTTAAATCAACAAACGCAGATGGAGTTTGGGTTGATAATGAAACTTCGATAAATATTTTAATAGATCCTCCTTGGTGGAAAACAATATGGGCAGATACTGCGTTTATATTTTTAATCCTGCTTGGGCTTTATGCAGTAAGAAGATTTGAATTAAACAGGACTCATTTGAGAAATGAATTAAAACTAAGAGAATTTGAAGTAAAGCAAAAATCGCAGCTTGAAGAAATTAAATCGAGATTTTTTGCAAATTTTTCTCATGAATTTAGAACTCCATTAATGCTAATCAAGGGCCCGCTGGAACAGCTAAAAAAAGGAAAAGATAAGGCAGAAAACATTGAATTAATTGAGCAAAATAGCGAAAGACTAAAATCTTTAATTGATCAGCTGCTTGAACTTTCTCAATTGGAAAAAGCTTCAATTTCACTTAAAGCAAGAGAACTAAATATTGTAATAATTTTAAAAGGATTGATTTCTTCTTTTGAATCTTTAGCAAAACAAAAAAATATTAAACTGAATTTTGAGAATAATTTAAATGAAGAAAATCTTTGGATTGATAAAGATAAGTTTGAGAAAATAATAATCAACTTAATTTCCAATGCAATAAAATTTACTCCTGAAAATGGTAATGTAAAAATAAGTGTGAATGAAATAATAGGTAATGGAGATTCATTTGTCGAAATATCAATTTCTGATAATGGTATAAGTATTCCAAAAGAAAAAATTGATAAAATATTTGATAGATTTTTCCAAGTGGATGATTCTTCCCAACGATCTTTTGGTGGCTCCGGTATTGGCTTATCCTTAGTTAAGGAATTTGTAGATCTTCACAAATGGAAAATTTCTGTCCAAAGTGAAAAAGGAATCGGTACTGAATTTAAACTATTAATTCCCTATGGAGACAGTTATTTAGCTGATGATCAAAAAATTAAAATAGAATTGCAGAACGATAAAAGTGACGATTTGAAGGAAACGGAAGATTTATCGATAGGTGAAGCAACAATAAAAAATCAAATTGCAACATATAATAAAAATAAGGATTCTATACTGATTGTTGAGGATTCAAAAGATGTTAGAAAATATCTTTCAAGATTATTAAAAGATGAGTATCAAATTTTTGAAGCTGTAAATGGCACAGAAGGTTTAATAACGGCAAGTAAAATTATTCCGGATTTAATTATTAGCGATGTTATGATGCCGTCTATGGATGGAATGGAATTTTGCAGTAGAATAAAATCTGAATGGCAAACAAGTGATATTCCAATAATATTATTAACAGCAAAAGCATCATTTGAAAGTAAAATTGAAGGTTTGGATATTGGAGCAGATGAATATCTTACCAAACCTTTTGAAACAAGAGAACTTTTCGTGAGAATAAAAAATTTGATAGAGCAAAGAAAAAGAATAAGACAAAAATATAGTAATAATATTGAAATATTTTTTGATTCTTCAAATATGAATACTGCAGAGGATAATTTTATCAAAAAGGTTATAGATTTAGTTGAAAAAAATATGGATAAAACAAATTATGGTACTGAACAATTGGCAAAAGAATTATTTGTTAGTCGAACAAAACTTCATAGAAAAATTATAGAAATTACTGGACAAGCGCCCGGTGAATTTATAAGAACAAGTAAGTTGAAAAAAGCCGCGAAACTACTATTAGAAAATAAATTATCGGTTACTCAAATTGCTTATGAAATTGGTTTTTCCAGCCCTGCTCAATTTACAAGAGCATTTTCAAAACAATTTAATTGCGTCCCTTCGGAATTTTCTTCTATATATAAACTTCAAAAACAGTCTTAATTATCAATATTTTATTTTTTTGAAACAAAAAAGCAAAATATTGAAACAAATTAGATAGCACAGGCACATCTAAAATTTAACTTTTATTAAGTAATTATTCTCCCAGTAATTTTAAGCAATAATTGAAAAAGAAAAACTATATGGATAATAGTACTGAACAAATGAAGAAACAGGAAAAACTAGCTACTAGCCTGATTATCATTATTTCAATTTTTATAGGAATTCTTATAACCTTTTTATTCATCGGGTTGTTGTAATTTATTTAATGCGATAGTAATAAAGAAGCGATATAGATAACCACCATAATTGATTTACTGATAAGAAAAATAAAACAGAAATATATTGTGAGCACGCTGTTAACAATAAGTATACAAAGATTCTTTCATTCATAATTAGACATAAAAGGAGTAAAAAACAAAAAACCTTCTCACTACTTTATTAATTACAGCAAGTTTAACAGGTTTATCTAATGCACAAGGGAATATGGCTATTGGAGCCGGCCTCGTAGTATCACTTCCAATGGGAAGTTTTGGTGATGCAGCAAATATGGGAGTTGGTGGAACAGCAGCATTCGAATTAAACTTCGCTCCTCAAATATCCGGTGTCGGTCAACTTGGTTATATCTCTTATGGCACAGATTCTAAAAATACAAGTTTCAGCACTGTTCCATTACTCGTCGGTATAAAATATTATGTCGTCCCCGGAACTGATTTTTATGGAATCGGACAATTAGGATTAAATTTTTTCTCAACTTCAACTGAAAATTCCTTCATAAAGCGTTGCCGGATTTAGTTTCGGCGGTGGTACTGAAAGCCCAAGTTAAACTGAATTTACGTTTGCTATAGGAGCCGAATGTGATGTCCCTGTTAGTCCCAAGATTTCTTTAGACTTTAACGGGACATTTAATATCATAAGTGACTTTACAAACATTCAATTGCGGGCAGGCAGAAAGGTTGCTCTATAAAAAATATTTAAAACTAAAAAGAATTCGCAAGGAGAAACTATGAAACTTCTATTACCAATTTTATTATTGTTTTCAATATCAGTCTATTCTCAAATTACAATTACAAGTGATGATATGTCTAAAATGTTCACTCTTGGATATACAACGAAAGTACATGAACATGATGGCTCGGCATCAATTAACATTGGTGCAGCCGGAGGAGGAAATAATTGGGATTTCACTGGATTATCAGAGAATCTAAATTATGATTTATTAAGTGTTGATAAATCCGCCGCTCCCAATCCAGGAGACTTCCCTAATGCTGATATTGTTGTATATAATAATGGTAATTATGAGGGACAAGAAGCTGAAATATGGTCTTATTATTCATTAAATAACTCTTATGGGAATTTAGGGGCTGCAGCAAGGTTAAGCTCACAACCTGGTGATTTAGTTTCAATAAAAAATAATCCGCCAAGAATAGAAGCTGAATTTCCAATGACATATAACTCTTCTTGGACAAGTTCTTATAATCAGTCTGTTTCTATTAATGGAATGACAGGTTTTCAAACTCCAATTGTATTAGATGTTACAGTTGATGCCTATGGTACTATGCAATTACCAGGGGATAAAAGTTATGACGCTTTAAGGATAAGACAAACCATGACTGTGTCTACAATTTTAGGAGATTCAACAAGTGTTACTTACTTTTTCATTTCTAAAGCGGGTGCACAGGTATCTTTAAATGTTCCCACTGGCGTAATCCCGCCCGATAGCGGTGTAATTAGTGTAGAAGATTATAGCTGGAATGATTCACTCGATAATAAAAATAGTACATTTATTGCAGATGGATTTTTGGGAATAGAAAATCCTAGCTCAAATGATATTGTAATAGCAGGTGAACTAGATACTATTAATTATAATAACCAGTTGGGGAATATAGATCTTTATTACAGCACGGATAGGGGTAGAAATTTTACATTAATTGACAGCAATTATTCATCAGCTGAAAACAGATACGTTTGGGATGTACCTGAATCGCTGCTTACAACAAAGGCAGAACTAAAAATTGTAGATGATAATGATACGGTTTCATTCCTTCATAAGATATGTTACAGCGGTATATTTAAAATAAAACCTTGGCAGCTTTCGCGTATTGATACTACTAATGGTAATTTTAAACTTTTCATTCCCAAAAGAGATGGGTGGGGTTTTGTAAACAATAATAGCCCCGACGGACCAATGTGGCCTGAGGATTGGTGGAGTCAATTTGATTATTTATCAGGCAAAGATCCAAACACAGATCATATTTATTTTGGTTATCCCTTTTTAGCAACTGCTAGTAAAGCATTTCCTGACTGGCCGTTATTTACCGCTGTTTTTGGAATTAAACCTCCTTGTTATATTAGAAAAAATCCTCCCATTATTTATAATACTGCCGCAACTCTTGCATGGCATTTTATAAATCATGATTGGGAAGGATCCTGTGAAGGATTTGCAATCACCAGTCTTTTGGGATTTTACCATCACCAAAAGTTAGCTGAATTTATTCCCGATTATAAAGATTATGATAGTCTTTCCACTGTTCCATTTTGTTATGATGCACAATATGCAATCAACTACTTCCATATACATCAATTTGGACGGAGCTTTCAAAAAGATAGGAAACAGCTAAAGAAGAAATCACCACGGCAGCTTTTAAGCGAATTAAAAGAAATGTTAAGCAAAAGTAATGTTGATGGGAAATTGCTTGAATATTGGGAGAACGGTAAAATTAAATCTGCTGGACATATTGTTGTGCCTTATAAACTTGAAAGATTTGATGATAATTCTAATTTTAAAATTCTATTATATAATCCTAATAAACCCAAAGAGAACAACGATTTTATTTATTTAGATTCAACTTCAAATACTTGGAGCGACAGTACTGGATTCAAATGGGGAACAGCGTCTTCCCACTGTTATCTTTCTTTTGAAAGCGCAGATTTTCTTGGCAAACCCAAATTATTTTCTACAAATAATATATCCGAAACGTTAAAGAAAAATAACACTGATAATTCTAGTGATTTTATACTCTATAATACTTCTAAAGCAGAAATAACAATTTCTTCCAGCAACGGGAATAAAATTGGATTTAAAGACAGCACTACTTTTAATGAAATTGAAAATGCAGATCCTATTATTCCCATTACAAGCAGATTTCATCCGCCAATCGGGTATGATTTACCGGCAGATAATTATTCAATCCAGATGGATAATTATAAAGATTCCTCGTCAGAGGTTTTGTTTGACATGGATTCAATCTTCTATCATTATAGAAGGAATAAAGTTAATAACAGCGAATCGGATATTTTTAAATATTCGGCTGGTGGAATAGAAATTAAAAATCCCGATGCCTCAGAAAAGAATATAGCTTTAGAAACAGTTGTTAATAAAGATATAAGTGAAAAAGTTTTTCAAACAGATAATTTAAAACTTGTAAAAAATGATTCTATCAAAATTAAAAAATTGAGTCAGGATGATCTTTTATTAAATAATTATGGAGTCAACAAAACATATGATCTTACAATAAAGAGCGCTTCTGCTGATGGGGAATTGATTTTCATTCATCCGCAAATTCAATTAACATCAAACTCTTCTCATCAAATTATTCCAGTTTGGAATGATCTGAATAATTCTCCCATAAAAATATTAATTGATAATGGCAACGACGGAACGATAGATGATTCAATATTTGTGGATAACCAGCCTACAAATGTGAATGAAAAATATACAGCAAATATGCCTAATAAATTCCAATTGCATCAAAATTATCCGAACCCGTTTAATCCAACAACAACAATTTCATTTGATCTTCCTGAACAATCTCATGTAACACTAACGGTTTACAACATACTTGGTCAGAAAGTTGCAACACTGATTAATGAAGTTAAACAAGCAGGAAGTTATAAAGAAACTTTTGACGCATCTTCACTATCAAGCGGCGTTTATATTTATAAACTATCCGCGGGCAAGTTTACAAACTCAAAGAAGATGATCTTGGTTAAGTAAAAATTTTGAAGAGCTGTACATTTAAATTTTATAAAATAAATAGGAGAAGAAATGAAATCGATTAAATATTTTGCCGTTTTATTACTATTAATTTTTGTTTCATGCAGCAGTAAACCCCCTTCAAATATTGTTGATGTTATTGCAAAAGATTACTATTTCCAGTCACCTGATTCCATATCTTCCGGCTGGACTACCTTTCGTCTTAAAAATGAAGGTACTTGCGTTCATTTCTTTTTTCTAACTCTTCTCCCGAATAGCATACCTTTTGAAAGATATGGTAAAGATGTAGGAAGCGCATTTGCAGTTGCTTGGGATTCATTACAAGCCGGAATGGATAAACCAAAAGCAGGAGCATTGCTTGGCAGTTTATTACCCAAATGGTATGCTTCAGCAAAAGCTATGGGCGGAGCTGGTCTTATTTCACCGGGGAAAACAGCTCAAACTACCATAAAACTAGAACCTGGTACTTATGTTATGGAATGTTATATGAAAACAGCAGAAGGAAAATTCCATAGTGAATTGGGTATGGTTCGACAATTAACTGTTACTCATAATATTTCTAAAATGAAAGAACCTACAAATGCTAATGTTGATTTAACTCTTTCAAATTATAAAATTGAATCAAAAGGGAAACTCTCATCAGGAAAAAATATAATTGCTGTACACTTTAAAGAACATCCCAAATATGGTTTAGGGAATGATGTCCATCTTGTAAAATTGAATGATAAAACAAATATTGAAAAACTAACAAAATGGATGGATTGGATGAATATAAATGGACTTCGTACTCCGGCGCCTGCAGAATTCCTTGGAGGAACTCAAGAAATGCCTGTAGGTTATACATCCTATTTTACTGTTGATTTAAAACCCGGTAAGTATGCATGGATTTCAGAACCTTCAGCATCAAAAGGAATGATTAAAGAATTCAGCATAAATGAATAAATACCTACAAAAAATTATTTATATTTTTATAGTTTTTAATGTACAATCTCATGTAGCTCTTAAAGTTTTTAAAATACTTGGGAAATAAGCTGCGGGTTTAATGGATGAAGTCAACCATTAGAAGTTGAAATTATTTGGTCAATCTTTATAATACGTGGATCTCCAACGTTCTTATGCAGCCAATAAATTGAATATCCTGAAACTATTATATACAAATAAATACATCTACG
Source organism: uncultured Ignavibacteriales bacterium (assembly GCA_963751355.1). Lineage (GTDB taxonomy): Bacteria > Bacteroidota > Ignavibacteria > Ignavibacteriales > Ignavibacteriaceae > CAVVVS01. Next base: position 12,020 of record CAVVVS010000024.1, read on the forward strand.
TAACCGACGAATGAAATTAATATACCAACAATACGTCCGGTGCAGTTATTGAATTTAATATAGAAGAACAAAATGTCCTTTCTTTTTCTGCGTCTAGCTCTACAACAAATGCACTTCTTGGAATTCCTTGAATTCATTTAGTCCAGGTAAAGAAGAAGAAAACACTGTCAAAAGTAAGCGGATTTATCGATATTATTACATAGAAATTTGCAAGTAGAATTGCTGCAGCCATAATCATAAGATTAATTTTATGACCGAATATATTCGTTAGATATCCAAGAATTACATTTCCTAATTGCAGTTTTTATAATTCGGATATTTCAGAAGTAATATTCATTGATTGTAAATTTATTGTAAGATATTCACCTTTAAAGATGACGGATATTTTTTTGAATGGTAAACTCTTTGTGTTGCCTTCTGAAAATCCGAATCTTTTGCAAAATAGATATTCTCAAATTTTTGAGGATTTCTATCTGCTAAGGGGAACCAGCTGCTCTGAATTTGTACCATTATTCTGTGTCCTTTTAAGAAAGTATGAAAAATATCCTGGAGCGTAAACTTGACTTCGGTAACTTTATTCGGTACAAACGATTCCGGTTTTGTGTAGCTGTTTCTATATTTTCCTCTCATTATATCGCCTCTCACCATCATTTGAAATCCGCCCATCTTAATATTACATAGATTGGGATCATTATCTTTTGCGGTGTCAGGGTATACATCGATTAATTTTACAATCCAGTCGGCATCTGTGCCGGAGGTTGAAACAAATAGATCTGCATTAATTGGTCCTGCAACAGTAACATTATTATTTAGAACAGGTGTTTCATAGACAAGTACATCCGGTCTTCTTGAAGCAAACCGTTGATCTTCAACCATATATTCGCGGGTCATTCTCTCGGTAGTTTGCTGAGTAAACGGAACCGGATGTGCAGGATCGCTAATGTATTGATCGAATGAACTTTTAGCAGCTTTTGGTTGGGAAAAAGACAATCCTTTATTACCCTGCATGTATAAGCGTTCGTGTTTTACATTCTTCGGCGGCCACGCATCAAATTTCCTCCATTTGTTCGAGCCTGTTTCGAACACATAAGCTTCCGGAAAATTTGCTTTCCCTTTTCTTTTTAAGTAATAATTAAAAAACGGCAGTTCAATATTTTTCTGATAAAATTTACTGGTCTTACTTCCGAATTGAACATTGCCTAAATGATCACCTAATGATCTTTCCCATCCGCCGTGAAACCAGGGCCCCATTACTATTGTGTTATGATTATTTGGATTCTTTGCTTCGATGGACTTATATGTATTGAGTGCACCATAGAGATCTTCTGCATCAAACCAGCCGCCGACAGTCATTACAGCAGGTTTGATGTTTTTAAAATGCGGCAGCGTATTGCGCGCCTGCCAAAAAGCATCGTAATTAGGATGCGCCATTAATGTATCCCAGAATGGAATTTGATGTTTATAAAATTTTACCGTGGTATTTTCGAATGAACCCATTTCAAGAAAGAAGTCATATCCGTCGGGATTATCCGTAGTGAATACAGGTTTAGACCAGTTTTTCACTAATCCTTTTCTCGGAATACCGAACACATCATAAAACCAAAATGCATGAGGCAGCCAAAAAGCACCATGACGGTGAAAATCATCATCGATAAACCAATCGGCTATTGGTGCCTGGGGAGATGCAGCAACTAACGCAGGATGTGCATCAATTACTCCCATTGCAGTATAAAAACCAGGATAAGATATTCCGTACATTCCAACTTTACCGTTATTATGGGGAACGTGCTTTACTAGCCAATCTATTGTATCATAAGTGTCGCTGCTTTCATCTATGTCTTTATTACTTTTCTTGTTAGGTATGTAAGGGCGCATATCTTCGTATGTTCCTTCCGACATAAACTTTCCGCGGACATCCTGGTAAATGTAAATGTATTTTTCATGTGTGAATAAAGTTGAGGGGCCTAATTCACTCTTGTATTTGTTAGCCCCATAGGGATAAACCCTATATGGAGTTCTACTAAAAAGTATCGGATAATTTTCAGAAGTATCCTTAGGAGAATAAACAGCTGTGAACAACTTAATCCCGTCTCTCATCGGAATCATATATTCATGTTTGGTGAAATGCTGAGCAACGTAAAGTGAATCTTTGTTCTGCGCATCTGCTTTATAAAAAAATGATGCAAAAAGTATTAAAAGTGAGAAACTAAAAAGCGGTTTGAAATAGAACCCATTTGGCTTCATGGATTGTTCTCCCTGTACTATTCAAAATTTGATTTTTGTGCTGCCGGTTAAAATAATGGAAAAATTCTTTTATTAAAAGAGGTGATAATTCGTTTTTGCACTGTTTCTCCTAAAGCAGTTAGCTTGAATTAGTTAAATGTTACCAGCTGTTTAACTTACAATGTTTAATACACAGTTTTCAACTAACTTTAATTATGCATCTGCTTTAGTTCCGGCAATTACTTATTTTTGTATGACTGTTTATTAATAAACATCGATAATCCTCAAAAATACAGGGAGAAAAAAACATGCCTAAAACAGAAGAAAATCTAAATGTAGCATTTGCCGGCGAAAGTCAGGCTAATCAAAAATACCGTGCATTCGCAAAAAAAGCGGAGCAGGACGGTTTCCCGAATATTGCAAAATTGTTTAATACTGCGGCGGAAGCCGAAAAAATTCATGCGGAAGGACATTTAAAAGCTTTAGAAGGAATTGGATCTACGGTTGAAAATATAAAAGCCGCAATCGGTGGTGAAACTTATGAGTATACGGAAATGTATCCTCCTATGCTGGAAGAAGCACTAAAAGAAAACCATAAAGCCAAACGCATGTTCGGTTATGCTGTGGAAGCTGAAGAAGTTCATGCTAAATTATACAAGATGGCTTTGGAAGCTGCGGAACAAGGTAAAGATTTGGAAGATATGGAAATCTATCTTTGTCCTGTTTGCGGAAATATTGAATTCGGTAAACCTACCGAAAACTGTCCCATTTGCGGAACGTTAGCTTCAAAATACATTCAAGTTTAACAATACGAATAACATCATATTAAAGAATGGCTGTTGTTAACAGCCATTCTGATTAAATAAAATTAATGATGATTTAGTAGAATAATAAAGGAAAGAGCACTTTCGGCATATCAGTGAACTAATTTCAAAATAATAAATAATGAGCTTACTGAAATAATCACCCACAGGATAACTCCCTGAACCAGAGGCTTAGCACCGACAGTCTTAATAACCTCTTTTGAAAGTCCGGCACCGATTAAAAACAAAGTAACCGTCAGACCGATTTTGGCCATGCTTACAATGCTTCCCGAGATTTCAGCAACCGGTGAAAAATATGTGCGGAGAATTGAAGCTATAACAAATAGAATGATGAAGTAAGGAATTGATACTTTTGAAGTCTTATTCTTAAAGAAAAAAGAAGTAAGCAGGGCGACCGGTACAATCCAGAGTGCGCGGGCTAACTTTACAGTTGTTGCAATCTGCAAAGCTGCATTTCCGTATTTTGCCGCAGCTCCGACTACAGAGCTTGTATCGTGTATTGCAATTCCCGCCCAGAATCCAAATTGTGTTTGAGTAAGGTGGAGTATGTGTCCGATCATAGGGAATATAAAAAGTGCAATTGAGTTCAATATAAATACCGTGCCGAGTGCAACCGACATTTCCTGGGAGTTTGCATTTAATATAGGTGCAACCGCGGCAATTGCACTTCCGCCGCATATAGCCGTGCCGGATGAAATTAAGTGCGAAGTTTTTCTATGAATCTTCAGCCATCTTCCGATCAGATATCCAAGAGTTAAAGTACCAAAAATTGAAACAATTGTGAAGGAGATCCCTTCTTTACCGACTTTCATAATTTCGCTTAAATTCATTCCGAATCCTAATCCTACAACCGATACTTGCAGAAGTATTTTTGTCGCTTTATGATTAAGATGCAGATATGGGTGCCCGATTGTGAAAGCGATGACAATCCCGATTGCAAGTGCGATGGGAGGCGAGGCAATAGGTGATAAACAAAAGATCAAAGCTAAAATAAAAATCACTTCCCTGTAGGTCACGTTCTTAAATGAAAAATTATCTTTATTATTATTTCCATTTTTCGATTTTAATGTTTGTTTTTTCATTATACCTAAATTTATTATTGAATGATATCCGCTTGACTATTACCGAAATATGAATAGAAGATTGAGCCCAAATGTAACGGGCACAATGAGCACATTCAAATTCAAAATTGTTATTAAGTATTACTTTTAGTTATAGTATTGTTTAGCAAATTTTATAAAGAGAGATGTCATTCCGGTGGGAGATGAGCCTTGTAAGCAAATAAAATCAAAGGTCCGGTTAATTTTAAAATTTTTTACTTTTATTACCCTGAGTGAATTTGACTCAATTTCTTTTTTTATTGCCCGCATTGAAATGAAACCTATACTGTCATCTGATTCCAGGTAACATTTAATTGCTTCGGTGCTCCCGAGATACATTACAATATTTAATTCACTCAGTTTAATCTTTTTATTTTTTAATGCATATTCAAAAACTTCAAGAGTTCCTGAACCTCTTTCACGAAGTACTAAAGGTAATTCATTTAATTTGTCAAATGTTATTTCATCGGGTAAATTCAACTTGTTTTTATTACTTGTTGTAGCAACAAGTTCATCCTTCATAAAAAGCTGATATTTTATATCACGACTTTTTATTTTACCTTCCACAATTCCCAGATCGATTTCTCCTTTTATCAAAGCATCGGCAATTTGTTCCGAATTTCCATTGAGAAGCGACAAATTAATTTTCGGATACTTTTTATGGAATCCGGATAGAACCGGCGGAATTACATATTGGGCGATTGTTGTACTTGCACCCAGACGTAATTTCCCGGTATTAAGTTCTTTGAATTCATTTAACTTATCTTCCAATTTTCTGTGCAGCACAAACACTTTTTCTGAATAGTCTAGCAAAGCTTTACCGGCTTCGGTTAAATATATTTTACTGCCCTTTCTTGTGAAAAGTGTAAGTCCGTAATATTTTTCAAGGGCTTGAATATGTTTTGTAATCGCCGGCTGTGTGATAAATAGTTCACGGGAAGCTTTAGTAAAACTTAAATTTTTTGCAACGGATTGAAAAACTTTTAGTCTAAAATTTTCCATGAATTTCCATATTCAAAATATTGCTGGTTTTTAATTAAATAGAAAACATAATTATGAAAAAGAAACAGCTTTGTATTTTATATAATAGACTTAAACTAATAATCGGTATAACAGAATAATAAAAAATTTAAGATATTCTATAGACATAATAATACTTTATTTTTAATTTATACAGCAATAAGAAACAATTAATCGACTGGGAACAATTATTGTTTAATAAGTTTATAATACCGCAATTATTTATTGTGTACTTTTTTTTATCAGCAAATATGTTCGGGCAGATTATGCCTTTACATAATTACACGATGAAGGATGGCCTTATTTCAGATAATATCCGTTCAATCTGTCAGGACTCTCTCGGATATATTTGGATTGGCACGGGTGAAGGAATAAGTGTGTTTGATAGCAAAGAGTTTCACAATTATTCAAAATCAGATGGATTAACTTCAAACAGTATTAGTTGTATTAGCGCAGATAAAAGATCTCCCGGTGAAGTCTGGATTGGTACCCGCGATAGAGGAGTTGATAAATTTATTGACGGAAATTTTACAAATTACTACATAAGCCTTTCGAAAAATCAAAAATCTGTTAATACAATTTTCCAGGATAATAATTATGATTTATGGTGCGGTACAGAAAACGGAATATTTATTATTCATAATGATTCAATTAAAATATTTTCATCATCAGCAAAGCTTGGTTCTGTGCATTCTATAATTCAAGATAAAACCGGGGATATTTTAATCGGAAGTGATAACGGATTATTTCAATACTCTTTTAAAGATAAGAAATTTTTTAAGAAAGATATTCCAATAATTAAAAATGAAGGGATTTCCTATCTATATAAGGCAGAGAATGGGGATATATGGGTTGCAGCTTTTAATGGATATATTTTTGAGATGAATTCCTATTCTACTTTGCTTTTTAAGTTAAACTCTTTTCCTCATTGCATAGCTCAAGACAGTTTTCACAATCTCTGGATCAGCACTAATAATGGAGTATATAAAATATTTCAAAATCATATACAAAGTAAATATACTATTGAGAATGGATTGCTTGAAAATGATATTACTTCCCTTTTAATAGATAAGGAAAAAATTTTGTGGCTTAGTTCAAATGATAATGGTTTGTCTAAGCTTGTGTATCAAAATTTAATAAAATTTCAAATTCCTAAGAAGTATATTGCCGGTACTTGGTCATCAACTACAGCGGATTCGGACAATCATTTTTGGGTATCATTGAATGACGGCCTATATGAAATATGGCAGGACAGTCAAAATAAATGGCATAATTATTTTAACCGTTTTGTGCCAGCTTCAAAAGAGGGCAACATGCCAACTATTTTTTGTGACAAGAAAAATTTCCTCTATGCTGCTTTTCATTCGGGAATAATAAAGATTTATAAAATTACATCTTCAGAACCACATTCGTTATTACATTCTAATTTGTTTTTGGAAAAACAAATTAATTTGCGGGACAATTATAAATTCTATGATATTTATACAATTTTCTGTGACAGTCATGGCTTTATTTGGTGCAGTGCAATCGACTTAGGCGTTATTGTTATTAATCCTTTCATTAAAAAAAATATTTTAAAAATTTATAAGCAAGAAGATGGACTTCCTGACAATTCGGTTAGGGCGATTTTTGAAGATAGTAACGGAAATATGTGGTTCGGCGGATATGACCACGGCCTTTCCGAATTTTCTCACAGCAAAATTAATTTTGATTTAGGTTTAAAATTAAACGGGGGAAAAATCTTTAAAAAGCATTTTTCAAAAACAAACGGATTGCCGGATAATGGCGTTCGGGTAATCGATGAAAATAAAAATAATGATTTGCTGATTGGAACAAGGTATGGCGGACTGGCAATATTCAAAAAAAATAAATTCAAAATAATAACTAAAAGAAAAGGATTGTTCAGCAATGCAATCTGGAGTATAGCAATAACACCCAATCAGCAGACATGGCTCGGAACTCAATCAGGTATACAAAAACTCAATGCAAAAAATGAAGAGCCTGAATATTTCTTAAATGAAGAAATACCTAATGTGCCTTATTATTCTGTTTGTTCTTCTAAAAATGGAAATCTTTGTTTTGTAAATCATACAGAAATATATATTTATTTGCCACTGAATGAAAAATTAGCAATCACCCATCCCCCGGTTTATATTACAAGCGTACTAATAAATGGACAAAGACAAAAAACATTTAATAATCTTAATCTTGCAAGCGATCAAAATACAATTACTTTTGATTTCATAGGTATAATAAATAGAGAAGAAAAAAATTCTTCATATCTGTACCGGCTTTTAAAATCAGACAAAAAATGGAATTTGCTTAAACAAAGGAATTCTGTTACTTATGCTTCTTTAAGGCCGGGAAATTATACATTTCAGGTAATCGCCATAAACAGCAGCAACATTAAAAGTATTCAGCCGGCAGAAGTTACTTTTGAAATTAATGCACCATTTTATCTTCAGTGGTGGTTCATTTTTACGTTAGTAGTAATACTAATATTATCTTTTATATTAACAGCAAAATTAAGAATAAAACGTTTATTAGAAATTGAAAAGGTGAGAACTAGAATTGCTGCCGATCTCCATGATGAAATTGGATCAGGGTTAACTAAAATTGCAATCTTATCTGAATACGCTTTACAAGATGAGAAGAATGAAGAAAAAACTTTAGATGATAAGCAATTTGTGAATACAGAAGATAATTCTGTAGAGCGTGTCGGTAAAATTGCGAGAAATCTTGTTGACTCAATGATGGATGTTATTTGGGCAATTGATCCTAAATATGATTCACTGCAGGATTTTATTTTCAGTTTTAAAAACTATGCTTACGAAGTATGTGAGGCAAAAAATATTAAACTGCAAATAGAGATAAAAGACATAGAAAATATTAAAGTCAACTCTCAAATTAAAAGATGCATGCAGCTTATATCAAAAGAAGCATTGAATAATGCTCTTAAATATTCTCAGTGTTCAATAATAGTTTATTCGTTATCTGTTAAAAATAAAAGTATATACCTGAAAATTAAAGATAATGGGATCGGGTTTGATACTAAAACTACAAAATACGGCCGCGGAATATCAAACATGGAAAAACTGGTAAACGAAATGTCCGGCAGTTTTACTTTCAAAACAGGGAAGGAAGAGGGGACAGAATTTTTATTCATTATTCCGTTAAAGAATTAAAACTGCTCAAATGATTAGTTGAAACTAAATATTATATAAATTAAGATAAATTAAGAACTAAATTAATTTTATAATCTGAATGATTAATAAAAACATAATCTGGGTTTCTATTCTTGATGACGATGAAGAATTCCGCGAAGTCCTTTCAAAAGTTTTGAATAAATCGGAAGGTTTTAAATGTGTCGGTTCCTATCAAAATTGCGAGGAAGCATTAAATAAGATTGAACAGGATCTTCCGGATATTTTACTTTTAGATATTGAAATGCCAGGGAAGTCGGGAATCGAAAGTCTGAGAGAAATAAAATCTGTGTACCCTACCGTTGAAGCGATGATGTTAACCGTTTATAGTGATAGTGAAAAAATATTTCAGTCATTGCGTAACGGTGCGGTAGGATATCTTTTAAAGAAAAGCCCGACAGAAAAATTATTAGAAGCGATACGGGAGGCTTACGAAGGTGGAGCTCCGTTTTCAGGTGAAGTTGCCAGAAAGGTGCTGCAATATTTTCAAACTCCGGCCGGGCCTGCTTATTCTGCTTTATTATCCGATAGAGAAAAAGAAGTCCTTGAAGCATTAATAGAGGGACACAGTACAAAAGCAATTGCAGAAAAACTTTTTGTATCGTTTCATACAATCCGGTTTCACCTTCATAATATTTACAACAAACTTCATGTCAATTCTAGAGTTGAAGCTGTTGCTAAAGCAATAAAGAATAAAATTGTATAGATAGCCATACCTATTAAAAAACTAATCAAATGATTAGTTGCCGCAACTAAACTCATAAATTATCTTTTAAATAGCATTTATCAATTCCGGATTATCTTTTTAAATCATACATAATACTAAAAGATGATTATTTCTGAGTATTCGTTTTATTAAAAAACAAAAGGCAAAGCATATGAAAAATTTATTTTACAGTTTTTATAATAAACTAATTATAGGACTCATATTATTTTCTTCAGTCGGATTATGTCAAATTCCAAATGCCGGTTTTGAAAACTGGACAAGCGGCATTCCTGATAACTGGAGTACAACTAATAATCCTCAATTCACCAACATTTTACAATCTAATGATGCTCACTCGGGATCCTATTCAGCTGAAGGTACTGTTGCTTCGATTAGCGGATTTTCCGTTGCCCCGGTTCTAAGCTCGGAATTTCCTTATTCAGGAAGACCTATAAATTTTTCAGGTTATTACAAATTTACTTCCATAAGTTCGGATACTTTGGATATCGCTGTTGCATTATTTAAAAACAGCAACACAATAGGCGGTGGTGTATTTCACACTACCGCAAATGCTAATTCTTATACGCAATTTAATATTCCACTTATTTATGTTTCTTCAGACACTCCCGATTCGGCTGGTATAGGAATTTTTATAGGCCCCACAGTCGGAGCGCACAACGGATCAACATTTTATATTGATGATCTTTCCTTTACCGGAGGAGCAACAGCTGTGAATGAAAAAAATACTGATACGCCGAATTCATTCGAGCTCAAACAGAATTATCCGAACCCATTTAATCCGACTACCATAATTTCTTACTCTATTCCTAAAAGTACTTTTGTAGTACTAAAAATATTTAATACACTTGGAGAGGAGGTTGAAAGTCTTGTGAATGAAGAACAAAGTCCGGGGAACCATAAAGTCAAGCTAAATGGATCAAGGCTTTCCAGCGGCGTTTATTTTTACATGTTGAAGGCAGGAAGCTTTGTCAAAACAAAAAAATTAATATTACTTAAATAGTATCAATAATTTTTCAAGAGGATATGATGAAAAGCTTTTTAACGTTTTTGATGATTCTTGTTTTCACATTCTTCCTAAGAATAAATCTTTACTCACAATCCAGTAGCTGCGACGATTGTCCCAAGCCGATAGTTGATCTTTACGGAGTTAGGATGGATGTTGCCATGCCGACTAAGGGAGATTCTTCCGGAGGGGCAATTGATCCGTTGCAGCCGGCATTTTTGAATTGGATCGCGCTGGGCAATGCGATGGTGGCAATGGCGCAGATAAAAGATAACGATCCGGAAAAAGATTGTGTGGACTGGCTGGTAGGAACTATGGCGCAGGAGTTTTTAGCCAATCCGGATACTGTTATAAAAGCGCATCTGGAAAATTGGTCCACGGGCGACCTCCCGGCTAACGGTCCCGTGCCCGGAATTGATTATCTAATCTGGGCTTCTCTTGACAGCTCCGGCGGGCAATTTCATTTTCATGTTTACCTTGAAGATGCTCATACCAGAACAAGACTTGCTCAGGGCGAATCAGATTTTACCGATCCGAATAAATCGCTGGATGCTGCCGGCTCCGCAATTTCGCAAATTGAACCCATATTTGATAAGATTAGGGTTTATCAGAAAAATGTGCGGAACCTGGGCGGGAACGACATTGCAATAAACGCAAAAATTAAAATAATTCCTTCAAAAGCAGATTTGAAGGGCGGCGAGACAATACCGGTTGAATTTGAGGTAAATGACTGCGACGGTACGCCCCTTTCCAGCCGATGGGTAAAAATTAGTGCAACCTATGGGCATTTCGATAAAGACAGCATAGAAACCGACGGCAGCGGCAAAGCTGCGGCAAATTTCACGGCAGATAACGTAAAGGAGGTCGGCAACATTCTCGGGATTTACTTCCCGTATTTTACTCCTTCAAACAGAAGAAAGGGGGCCTGGGGCGATACTACCGTAAATATTAATTATGTCCCTACAAATAGTTGGGTCGTTAATATTCAAGAAAATAAAATGTCTTCCGATGTATCTACCAGCCAGGATAATTCAATGCCCGAATACGGCGAAAGTGAAACTATCATACAATCTCATGCCCAAGTAACACAGTATGTTGTAGGAGAGTTCAGCGACAGCAGTATCAATATCGATTATATTGCCGGTGCAAAAGGTTATACAAGCGGATGGAGTATTCAAAAAGGTTTTTCTAACTCCAATACGATATACAGTAACGGCTCTATTATTACCGTTTCTGAAACCGATCCTACCGAGGATTTTTTGTATAGCATCGGCCTTGATGATTTTTTACAATACGGTACATACGGCGGAATTGGATTCACATCAGCCTTACTTTTACATGAGACGTGGAACTGGCATCAGTTTATGACAGGTTCTGGGGTAGTTCCAAGCCCCTATGAACATGATACCACTACTATGTACGATGAATTCCCGGATAATTACATCGCTTATACCGTCGGACCAAATGATGTTGACGGCGGCAGTAATGCTACCTGGAATAGGACCGACAGTGGTTTCATTTTTAAAGGGAACTACGTGTTCGATACTACAATTACAAGTAACGACGGTGAGACAGTCTCAAACGAAGTATATCATGAAGAACAACATGTTGTTGCCGAAGTTACGCCTTATAAAAAAATTACTTCAACTAAATCGCAGCCATTCTCTAATATACCGAAAGAATACTCTTTATCGCAGAATTATCCGAATCCTTTCAATCCGGTTACAACTATCAAATATCAAATTCCGAAAATTTCCAAGGTGAATCTTACCGTCTACGATATCCTCGGAAACAGGATAGCCGTGCTTGTTAACCAAGAGAAATCTCCAGGAGAATATTTGGTGGATTTTAACGGATCAAATCTGGCGAGCGGAGTTTACTTTTACAGAATTCAGGCCGGAAATTACATCTCGGTTAAAAAGTTAATGCTTTTAAAATAGTCTCATAAAAAAGAAAAGGTCATGACTAATTTTAAATTCATACCGTTTATTATATTCTATTCTTCTTTGTATATTTTTGCTCAATCAACTTCTTGCGATCACTGTCCCCTGCCCGAAGTTGTTCTTTACGGCATTCAGATGAAAGTGCCTCAGCCTCCTCCGGACGATTCATTAGGGCAATATACAACGACCAAGAGCCAGCAGGCTTTTTTTAACTGGATTGCATTGGGCGACGCACAGGTAACGGTGGGACAAATCGGAAAAACCGATCCAGAAAAAGACTGCGTCAACTGGATGTACGGCTCGATGGCCCAGCAGATTGCCGCGAATCCTGACACTTCGGTAATTGTTCATCAGCAGAATTATTCAACGGGTGATCTCCCTCCCGCCGGACCTGTTGCCGGCGTGGATTATATAATTTGGAGTTCCATCGACAGCTCCGGCGGGCAGTATCATTTTCACGTTTATCTCGAAGACGCATACAGCAGAACAAGGATTGCGTCCAGCGAGGCAGATTTTACGGACCCCAACAGTGTTAAAACAGCGGTTCAAAACGCCATTGCGCAGATAGAGCCTGTCTTCGATAAGATAAGAACCTATCAAAAAAATATCAGGAATCTGGGAGGCAATGATGTTGCAGTAAATGCAAAACTTTATATCATCCCGTCAAAATCCGATTTAAAAGGAGGCGAGACTATTCCAGTTGAATTCCAGGTTAAGGACTGCGACGGAACCCCGCTTTCGAGCCGATGGATAAAAATAAGTTCCACAAACGGGCATTTCGATAAAGACAGCATTCAGACGGACGGCAGCGGAAATGCCGCAGCAAATTTTACTGCCGATAACGTGAGCGATATTGCAAATATTAAAGGAATATATTTTCCATATTTCACGGCTTCACATAAAAGGAAGGGCGCGTGGGGCGATACTACGGTAAATATTAATTACGCGCTGGTGAGAAATTGGGTAGAAAAAATTTCCGAATATAAAATTTTCACAATGGAGTCGAATACCAATGATCCGCCCTCATACGGATATCAAAATCAATTTTTCGAAAACAAGACAAATGTTACCCAATTTGTCGTAGGTGATTTCCAGGACAGCAGCCTTTCGGTTGATAAAATTGTGGGTGCAAAAGGTTTTGGTACATCTTTGGGCATTCGCAACACCGTTGATTATTCACCCGGAGATTACCAGCGCGAAACGGTACTCTCGAATTCTGTTGTTGATCCTTCGGAAGATTTTACAGGTATCGGCCTTGATGATATATCCATTAGCATAGACGGTATAATTTTTACATCCGGATTAGGATTGTTACAAACAAAAAATGACCATTTTTACATGGCCGGTTCGTCAATTGATCCCAGCCCGTATGAATCCGACACAACTATTACAACTACCGATGTAGGTTACCATATCTTTCAAGTGGGACCAAACATAGAAGACGGCGGGAAAAATGCTACCTGGAAAAGGACCGACAGCGGTTTTGTATTCAAAGGCGATTACTACGAAGATACCACAATAACAGATACATATTCACATGGCACAGAAACAGATCATTTGGAAGAACATGTAGTTGTAAATGTAATACCTTACTCAAATCTTACGTCGGCAAATCCGCCTTTTGAAAGTGTTGTTCCGCGCGAGTATAAGTTATTTCAAAACTATCCCAATCCTTTTAATCCGGTTACAATTATAAAATATCAAATTCCGAAAATATCGCATGTAAAGCTTACGGTATATGATATTTTGGGCAACCGGGTAGCTGAACTTGTGAACGGGGAAAAGTCGTCAGGAGAATATTCGGTAAGCTTTAACGCATCTTCGCTGACAAGCGGAGTTTATTTTTACAGAATTGAAGCCGGAAATTATTTATCGACTAAAAAATTAATACTGTTGAAATAGTATCATAAAAAGCAAAGGTTATCATGAAATTTAGATTCATACTGTTTATTATATTTGTTTCTTCTTTATATATTTTTGCTCAATCATCCTCTTGCGACCACTGTCCCCCGCCCGAAATTGTTCTTTACGGTGTACAGATGAACGTACCTCAGCCTCCTCCGGATGATTCGCTGGGAGAATATACAACACCGGCAAGTCAGAAAGCTTTACTGGATTGGATCGCGCTGGGTGATGCAATGGTTCCTATGGCGCAGATAAGCAGCACCGATCCCGAAAATGGGTGTGTTCAATTTATGGACGGAACTATGGCGCAGGAACTTGCCGCTAATTCGGACACAACCGTTATTATCCATCAGCAAAATTTTTCAACCGGTGATATTCCTCCCTCAGGGTCTGTTGCCGGTGTAGATTATTTAATCTGGAGCTCAATAGATTATTCAGGCGGGACGTATCATTTTAACGTGTACCTTGAAGACGCATACAGCAGAACAAGAATAGCATCGGCAGAGGCAGATTTTTCAGATCCGAACAAATCACAAACCGCCGCGCAAAGTGCAATATCACAGATCGAACCGGTCTTCGATAAAATCAGAACCTATCAAAAAAACATTAGAAACCTCGGGGGAAATGACGTTGCCATCGATGCAAAGGTTTATATCATACCTTCCAAGGGAGATATGAAAGGAGGCGAGACGATACCTGTTGTTTTCCAGGTAAAGGATTGCGACGGCGCTCCGCTTTCAAGCCGGTGGGTAAAAATAAACGCAACGAACGGACATTTCGATAAAGACAGCGTTCAGACCGACGGCAACGGTCAGTCGACGGCAAACTTTACCGCTGATAATGTAAAAGACATTGCGAACATTACAGGATATTATGTCCCTTATTTTACCGTTACACACAAAACAAACGGAGCAGACGGCGATACAACCGTAAATATTGATTACGTGCCGGTAAGAAACTGGGTGGAAAAAATAAGTGAAAATTATGTCATCACCAGTAATTATAGTGATCACGAAAACGGCTCGGCATCATACGGAAATCAAATTATACACTCAAATGCTGAAGTTACCAAGTATGTTGTCGGCGATTTTCAGGACAGCAGTATTACGGTCGATGAGGTTATTGGTGCAAAGGGTTCCAGTACACGATGGGGAAGCAAGAAAATAGTCAACAATTCCTACGATTTATACGAAAACGATACTTATACGTCATACGCCACTGCGTCGCCGAGCGAGGATTTTATGTACGGCGTTGGACTTGATGATTATCTGCAGTACGGGAAATATAACGGTATAGGATTTACTTCAGGAATATTATTGAATGAAAAGCAGGAATGGAATGTATATGAGGGGGGATCTTCGGTTAATCCCAGTCCGTATTCATTTGACACAACCATTGTATTCGAAGAGAGTCCGGATATCTATCAGATTTTTACTGTGGGTCCGAATAATCTTAACGGCGGAAGTAATGCATCGTGGACTAAATCCGGCAGCGGTTTTTTATTCAAAGGCGATTTTGTTTATGATACAACCGTAACAAATCCGGATAATCCAAATTATAAAGAAAACACACATGAGGAACAGCATGTAGTTGTACATGTAATGCCGTATAAAAGTCTTACCGCCGTTAAGTCCCCTTTTAAATCGGCGCTGCCTTCTGAATACGGACTTTCTCAGAACTTCCCGAACCCTTTTAATCCGGTTACTACAATAAGATATCAAATTCCGAAAATATCGCATGTAAAGCTGACGGTATATGATGTATTGGGCAACCGGGTAGCAGAACTTGTGAACGAGGAAAAATCGTCGGGCGAATATTCGGTAAGCTTTAACGCATCCTCGCTGGCAAGCGGTGTTTACTTCTACAGGCTGGAGGCGGGTAATTATGTAAATTCAAAAAAATTAATACTATTGAAGTGATACTTATAATTAAACAGACGCAGCCCTCAACCTTTATTTTTCTTCGGCCGAAAGACCGGAGAAAAATAAGTGGATACAGCTTGCGCACCGGAAAACTGATCATTTGATCAGTTGTTTTAGCAAGCACCATCGTCTATCTTCAGAATGACGGATACATCTTTTCTTCTTTTTAAATAAACTTAATAAAACTTTGGCGTTGTTCTGGGGTTCGATATTTATCTGAAATAGTTGACGAATAAAAATCGGATTAATAAATATTTTACGGAGATAAAAATGAAAAGGATAGTAATATTAACATCGGCTGTTTTCCTTTTTAGTGTTATACCGGCCAGCGCACAATTCGATGACCTGATGAATCACGTTAAAGATAAAGCCACGAAAAAAGTAGAACAGGGAATCGACAATGCCGGCAAAAAGAAAGACAACAACAATAATTCAAATAACTCAAATAACAATGCCGCTAATAACAATTCAAAAAATGCTGCGGGTGTTAACCCTAGCCAACAGTCAAGTATAAGCGCTTACCAGAATTACGATTTTGTGCCCGGCGATAAAATTATATTTGACGACGATTTTTCCGAAGACCAGAACGGGGAATTTCCCTCTCACTGGAATCTGGATGCAGGGCAGGCTGTTGTAAATGAAGTAGCAGGCAAGGCAGCTTTCAGTCTCACAGAAGGAAACTATTGCCGGGTTTATCCACTTATGAAAACCAAATCATATTTAACCGATCCTTTTACAATAGAGTTCGATTATTATCCCAACGGTGCCGCATATGGTCCCATCCTTTTTCTTAAATATAAAGATGCAAACGGAAACGATGCAGAAGGTAATATTAGTTTTGATGAGAATGGTACAGTGGGAACAGGTTATTTTCCCAAAAGCTTTAGTGCCAATTATCCTAATGAAGATAACAACACCTATTTTAACAAATGGCATCATTGTGCTGTTATATATAAAAGCAACCAGTTGAAATGTTATGTTGACCAATACCGTATTTTAGTTCAACCGAATCTTGGCGTCGTTCCAATATCATTTGGATTCGGAGGAATCGGCGATATGACAAATCCTATTTTAATCGCTAATGTTCGGGCGGCAGAAGGCGGTAGTATGAATATGATCGGCAAAAAATTTACTGCTTCCAAAATAATAACACATGGTATTACATTCGATATTGATAAAGCTGATATAAAACCCCAAAGTATGGGCACATTAAATATGGTTGTTAGAATTATGAAGAATAATCCGGGGCTTAAATTTGAAATTGATGGACATACTGATAACACCGGCAACGCTGCTCACAATATGACTCTTTCTCAGCAAAGAGCTGATGCCGTTAAAGCTGAACTTGTAAGCCTCGGAATTGATGGATCAAGATTAACCACAAAAGGATTCGGCGATTCAAAACCAATTGACTCAAACGACACCCCCGAAGGTAAAGCTAATAACAGAAGAGTTGAGTTTGTGAAAATATAGTATATATAAATTGGCAGATTTTAAAATTTATTTTGAAGATTAATGCCAAATTTTTGAAAATTACGTTTATTATTATGATAAAAAGGACATTTAAAAATGTTGTTAATTAAAATGTTTTTTAGCATATTCTACAAAGATCTTTTTATTTCATGTATGGATCAATCTTCTCTTCATTATTCAATTAATTGCATTTATCACTCACGCTCATTAACAAAAATAATAGGAGGCAAATCGCATGAGGCAATTTGATTATTTAAAAGCATTCATATTCGTCGCAATACTATCTATTACCTCTGCAGGATGTGGTGGCTGTTTTGGATTAAATCCAATGGGTATCAACTTATTTTCAGTAAAAGTTCAGGTCCTTGGGCAATCAAATGCACCGCTCGTTGGTGCGGCAGTCAGCGGCAGTAATGGTGAGACTGTTACTGTTGATACCACAGGCATAGCTACTCTTCATTTTTCTGATGTTGGACCTTATTACATTTCTGTGAGATATCAGAATAATATTGTGGCATCATACAACATTTCCATGCCTTCTGAAAACGGGAAAACGCTTACTGCAAATTATGTTGCTTCAGCAGCTCCAACAACAGGAACAGAAAGCCAGGCAATGGGTGGAACGAATTACTTTTCAATGATGGGTGCAAGATTTTATCCTATATTATTCCAATACGTATTTAATGCTTACGGTTACAGTGTAGACCTCTCAAAATATAACGAGGGTCAGTACACCGATTGGCAGATAAGTACAAATGGTGAAGAAAAATTCGACACACGAAAAGCTTATCTGAAAAAATTAGATAACGGCCAGCAATGGTGGCAGGTTGATTTTCATTCAAAGGATGATTCTATGTTAATGGAAGTCTTATTCAGCGATAAAATGGAATCTGTCCGCAGAATGAGGGCAAAATTCGGCAATGATAAACCGAAGGAAGTACCCGTGACAGAAGGCTGGTACAACTCACCAATGCAATTAACACCGGAATCGATTGAAGGCTCTGTGGTTAAAAAAGGTGTTAACGTAACTGTTCCAGCGGGTACGTTTACCTGTGATCAACTTGAATTCGGAGTTGCACAAGGTTTCACTTTGCGATTGTGGAGATCAGCCAATGTACCGGGCGGTGTAGTTAAATATGAAATGGCCGGAGATAATGGAAATGATATGTACACAAGTGAATTAAAATCTTACGGTTCCGGAGCCACTACTGAGCTTGGTTCGTATTAATTTTAATTTCAAAAATGAAACAGAAGCAAACTTGTAAATTATGTTCAAATGGCATTCAAAAATAATTATTGGATGCCATTTGATTAAATAAAATATTTATTCTTCTTAATTTGGATAAGCTTTTTCCCAGCTTTCAGCTGCTAGGAGAATGATTCTACTTTGAAATAAAATATCTCATAATCGGTCTTGTTTCCGATCTTCTTAAAACTTCCCTAAATCCTGCAGATTCAAATGATGACATAATCCCATGATATGCAAAAGCATCCGGATATTTCTCTTCTTTACTTAAGTCCAAAGGATAACCTTCAACAATTTTTGCTTTTTTCTTTCGAGCATAGTTCACAGCCGCTTTAATCAATTCTGCCGAAACTCCCTTCCTTCTGAACTCTTTTTGAATAAAAAAACATACTATTGACCAGACAGGTTCATCATCTACCGGTTTTAATATTCGGGATTTTTCAAGTCTTTTAAAAGATGATCTCGGCTCCACAGCACACCAGCCAACCGGTTCGTTTTTATGATAAGCTACTATTCCGGGAACTTCGTTTGAATTGACTCTTTTATATAATGCCTGCTTATTCTTTTCGCCTTTTTGATTTTCAAATTGAGCTTTTGAAAGTTTCCACCACATACACCAGCATCCGCCGCATGCACCTCTTTTTCCGAATAACTTCATAATATCATTCCAGCAATCGGGAGTTAATAATTTATATTTGATAGAACTTGCCGGATTTATTGCTTCTGATTTTTTTACCATAGTATTTATATTAAAAATTCTGTCAAGCTTATATAATTTGTCTATTTTTTTGAAGATGATTTATATTATAGCATTTCCCTATACAAAAAGAAATATCACGATGATTATACAAAGTAAATATTAATTCATTCGTGATTTTTCAATGTCTATTTCCGTTAAGCTATTTTAATTTACTTAATTTGTTTTTAATATCTTTTTCTATAAATTTTTAGATAAAAAAAAGGCTTAGCGGATTGGATTCAATAATTAAAGCGGTACTTTTATTATTTCTTATCTTTATTATAAATGTTGGACTGAAGGGGCAAATTCTTCCAATGCACCATTATTCTATGGAAGATGGATTGGTAGCGGATGATATAAATGCATTTTGTCAGGATTCATCCGGATACATATGGATAGCTACTTCCGAAGGTTTAAGCGTATTTAACAGCAAGGGGTTTAACAATTATACAGTTGAAGATGGATTACCCACGAATAATATAAGTGTTGTTACAACCGACTTATCAAACGGAAATAATATTTGGATTGGAACGGTAGGCAAAGGGGTTGTTGAATATGTTGATGGAAAATTTATTCGTTTTGCAGATAGTCATAATAAAAAAAATAATATTATAAACTGTCTATTGATGGATAAGAGTAAGAATTTATGGTGCGGAACGGAAAATTCAATTTTCTTGATTAAGAATGATAAAGTGACACTGCTTCCTAATCCTTTGCATATAGGTGAAGTAAATTCTTTATCGGAAGATGATGAAGGCAACATCTTAATCGGTTCCTCTGATGGTTTCTTTAAATATAATCCATTCAAAAAAAAATTCGTTAAAATTAATACTTCTTTATCATCAAATTCTAAAATTGTTTCGGTAAATTATACAAAAAATGGTTCTACACTTTTACTTACTTCTAAAGGGAAGTTATTAGAGATAAATAGTGAAAATGAAAAAAGTATATCATTAAGTTCAATCGGGGAATTCAAAAGAATTTTTACTTCCACTTTAAATAATTATTACTGGATAGCATCAGATCACGGTTTATTTAAAATAAATTTAAAAAAATTCCAAAAAATTGGTTACTATACTCAAAAGAACGGATTGCCGGGGAATAATATTAACTGTGTTTTCAATGATCGTGAAGGAGTGCTCTGGGTAGGGACTAACGGAAGAGGTATATCGAAATTGGTACATTCAAATATTTTGAAATTCAATATTCCCGAAGCAAAAATAAATGTTTATAACATATCTACCGTAATAGATAAGAATAACCATGTTTGGGCAGCTACCTCCGATAGACTTCTAGAATTATGGAAGGACGATAACTTAAAATGGCATATTTATAATCATACTGAAATCGGCGCAAAGGTGAATCACTTTATAGCAAAATTGTTTTTGTCCGGTGGTTCAAATTTAATTGTTACTTACAGCGAAGGGAACATTAAAGAGTTTAGTATCGTTAATCATAAGCCACAATCAAAATATCCTTCCAAACTTATTTTAAACTCATCTATAGATTTATCCAAGAAGTATAAATTTTACGGATTATTCATTACTCTAAAAGATAATGCGAACCGATTATGGGTAAGCGCACTAGACCTCGGAGTGATTGTTTTAAATAATTCTAAACCAAGACAAGTTATAAAAATTTATACTGAGAAAGATGGTCTCCCGGATAATTCCATTAGGTGTATTTACCAGGATAAACATGGAAATTATTGGTTCGGAGGTTACAGCAAGGGATTGACCTACTTTTCAAAGGATAAAGTGTTAAAAGATCTCGGTCTTAATTACAGCAGCTCAAATGTAAAAATTACTAAGTATTCAAATAAGCAGGGATTACCGGATAATTCCATTAGAGCTATTACCGAAGATAACAGGGGCAGTATTTATATCGGCACGCGATATGGAGGTCTTGCTATTTTGAAAAAAGGTAAATTCAAAATATTTTCAAAGACAAATGGACTGTTCAGCAACGGTATATGGGATATTTCGTTCACATCCGAGTTCGGAATCTGGCTGGCTACTCAAGCGGGAATTCAAAAACTTAACGCAAACGGTACAATCAGCTATGATATTATAAACGAAATACCTAGGATCCCTTTTTATTCTATTTCTGTATTAGCAGGTAAATTTATCTTTGCAAATCCTACCGAACTATTTATTTACGAAGCAGGTGAATCTCACTTAAAAAAAATCAGACCTTCGGTTTTTATCAATAGAATTCTTGTCAATGGCCAAAAAATTTCAATGAAGAAGAAACTAGAATTTACAAATATCCAAAACAACATAACTTTTGATTTTATAGATATTAGTAATATAGAAGGACACAATAGGGCTTATGAATATCGTTTGTTAAGCGAGGATAAAAAATGGAATAAAATTATTAACCGTAGTTCGATAACATATGCATCTTTGAATCCGGGAACTTATACTTTTCAGGTTATTGCAATTAGTCCGGACGGATTAAAAAGTATTAAACCGGCGGAAATTAAGTTTACTATTGATGCGCCCTTTTATGAAAAATGGTGGTTTGATTTAATTGTAATTTTAATAATTGTCTCTATTATTACTGCCGCTGTAAGAATGAGGGTTAAACGACTCCTTGAAATTGAGAGAGTTAGATCAAAAATTGCGGAAGAACTGCACGATGATATAGGTTCAGGCTTAACCAAAATAGCTATCTTATCGGAACATGCATTGTTTGAAAAATCCGGCGGTGAAAGGAAGTCCGGCAACGGCAAATCCCACTCTCATCAAAATAAATCCATCGTGAAAGTTGGAACTATTGCAAGAAACCTGGTTGATCAGATGGTTGATGTAATTTGGTCGATTGATCCTCAATACGATAAACTTGAGGATTTTATAATTCATTTTAAAAATTATGCATATGAAGTCTGCGAAGCGAAAAACATAGAATTAATTATCGAAACAAAAAACATAAAAAATGTAAAATTAGATCCACAGATCAAGAGGAAACTGCATTTAATTTCAACCGAAGCGTTAAACAATTCATTGAAACATTCGGGTTGTTCTAAAATTTACTACCAGCTAAGCGTTAAAGATAAAATAATAAAATTAGAAATCGGCGATGACGGAAAAGGTATTCCGCAGGAGAAGTTTGGAAGTGGAAACGGTTTAATAAATATGCAGAAATATATTCAAGAATTAAAAGGTTTGATTGACTTCGATTCAGACAAACATAACGGGACCATAATTAAAATTGAAATTCCGATTCATTAAATAACAAAACTATTCATTTGAACAGTTGAAAAATACAAAATATGATCATTAAATTACCTCCTCAAAATAGAGGGAAAATGAAATCGAAAGAAATCATACGGGTAGCAATACTTGATGATGATATAGAATTCAGGGAACTAATATCATTCACTATAAACAATAACTACGGATATTCATGTGTAGGCTTATATGGTTCATGTGAGGAAGCACTTAATAAAATCGAAGATGACACTCCCGATATCCTACTTCTGGATATTGCTATGCCTGGTAAATCGGGAATTGAAAGTATTAAAGAAATAAAACATAAATATCCTTCCGTAGAAATTTTAATGCTCACGGTTCTAAGCGATAACGAAAAAATCTTTGAATCAATAAGGAGAGGTGCTGTCGGGTATATTTTAAAGAAAAGTCCTTCATACAAATTATTGGAGGCAATTAAAGAGGCGTATGAAGGAGGGGCCCCTTTCCCCGGAGAAATTGCACGAAAAGTACTTCAATATTTCAAAACCCCGCTTATTGATTCATCACAAACCGAATTGTCGGAACGTGAAAAGGAAGTGCTTGAAGCATTGGTTGAAGGGCACAGCACTAAAAATATTGCGGATAAATTATTCGTCAGCATAAATACAATTAGATTTCATTTAAGAAATATTTATAACAAGCTTCATGTAAATTCCCGCACGGAAGCAGTTGCTAAGGCTTTAAAGAATCGAATAATTTAATCATTTATCTATTCTTAAATGATTTGCATATATATAATCTTCAATATTTATCACTTCAATTTAAAACTATCCAATTGAATAGTTGATTTCACACTTCATCATTAATAAGTTAAGGCGACTTTTATTCCGCGCAGGGAGTGCTTGCTTTTGGAATATTATAAAAAAATTACAAAACTCTGCGGAAAGGAAGAGAAAGGCATGGGCAATGTAGTTAAAGGAAATGTATTATTGCGTATTGTTTTTGTTGCCAGCATTGTGTTTTTCACAATAGTTCCTCTTACTGCAAATACCATTAAAAGTAATTATAGCGGTGATTGGGGTCAAAGCGGTATTTGGGATAGCAAAACGGTTCCAGGGCTCAATGATGATGTAATTATTTCTGCAAATGATACTGTTTATATGAATCCAATGTCCAGAAATTTTCTCGTTAATTGTAACTCATTAACTGTGTACGGGACCCTCATCTTAGGAAACGGTGGTGATTACTATTTTACTCACTTAAATATTAATAAATCTTTTTCTATTGCAAACTTTGGAATTGTAAAACCTGTTCTAGACACCACGGTGCTTACCAGACCCTCGTCTTCTTATATTTCAATAGGAAGTGATTTTTCAATTTCCGGAAAATTTATTGCATACATGGTAAACTCTAAAGCATATGCTAGAGTAGATGTAGATTTATACGGCAATGGAACCATTAATTGTGATTCAAATTATATCCCAAATCTTATTATCGACAAAAATGTTACACTTAACGGCATAATAGATTGTAATTCTTTACAGCTAGCCGGAAAGCTGGATAATTCCAATGGTAGTGTGACAATACTTGCTAACGGTTCGATCTACTTATATTCGTTAGGGAGTATTACTAATGCACCTATTTATAAGAAAAATGTTATTATTATTTACGGCGGCGGTGAAATAACCGGGAATGAGTTACCTGATAGTGTGTATGAACTGGATTTTGGCGGAGATATAACATTAAGTAAGTCCGTGACAGTAACGCATTATCTTAAATGTACCGCTAATAATAAAGCCTTAATTTATACAAACAAAGACACTCTTACTTTAGGTGATAGTGCAAATACATTTCTTAATTCAGATCACTACATTGCCGGTAATTTGTCACGTGTATTTTCTTCCCATGACAGCCTTGTTTTCTTCACCGGCACATCGCAGCGTTTTAGGCCTGCAATCATAAAATTGAATAATCTTAAGGGAGAAAAAGATACAGTAACGGTAACTGCTGTTGATACTCCCGTCAATGTTAAAACCATTCCTCAAAGCATTGCAGCAGTAGAAAAATATCATTACTGGGAAATAGGATCCTCTCAGAATTATTCTAAAAATGTTGATGCAAATGTTTATCTCAACTGGTACGAACAAAATCCTTTCAATATGTTTGCAGATTATATAGGCAACAAACTAAACATAACAGTAATACGGGGCAATCAAACTAGGGGCGAATGGACTGATGTAGATAATAATCCTCAAACTAGTTACGGAAGTTATGGCCAATTGGTAACCGGAAAATCATTCAAATCTTTTGGTGATTTTACAACTGCAGAAATTTATAAAGTCCCTAACGGGGATTTTGAAACCTGGCAGTACGGACAGCCGTATGGATGGAAAGACAGTAATACTGCCTTAGCCGAACCGGTTACCGAATCGTCTAATGCTCATTCAGGTTCTTCTGCAGTTGAAGGTGATGTGGTTACCAATTCCAATAACACTAGTATCATTGTATCTCCCGGCTTAAAAATAGTAATTCCTTTTTGGAAGGTACCAAATGCTTTGAAAGGATATTACCAATTTAATTCGGTAGGTAACGATAAATTTTTTGTTGATGCAAAATTATATAAAGATTCAAATATTGTAGCAGAAGGTTCCTTTTTAGATTCAACTTCTTCTACTACTTATAAGGAATTTAATTTTAACATATCTTCGTTAACCAAAACAGCGGTAGATACCGTAGACTCATTATCTATTGAAGTTAGCTTGAAACCCGGAAATTCAAACCAGTATCACATCGGCAGTTCTTTTTTTGTTGATGATTTTTCATTTGGTAAAATCACGGATTTATCCGCAGCAAAAAACAATATCCCTCATGAGTTTACTCTCTATCAAAACTATCCTAATCCGTTTAACCCAACTACAAAAATAAAATTTACTATACCCAAAGCCGGAAACGTTAATCTTACGGTTTATAATATACTGGGTCAAAAAATACGTGAATTAATAAACAGATTTATTCAGGCCGGGAAACATAGTTTTGAATTCAATGGCAATAACCTTTCAAGCGGAATATACTTTTACCGGTTAAAAGAAGATAATCATACACAATCAAGAAAAATGATTTTACTTAAATGAGATAATTTGAGACCTCAAAGCAAGATAAGTTCTAGATATGGGTATAATTTTTAATCATGATCTTTCAAAAAACAAATTATGAAATCATTTTTTTACTATTTCACATTAGTCTTTGTAATTGGCTGTTCACTAATGCTAAAAGCCAACACAATAAAAAGTGCAAAAAGCGGAAAGTGGTCCTCGCCTTCAACCTGGGATGCTAATGCGGTACCAAGTTCTTCTGATAATGTTATGATATCTACTAATGATACTGTTTACATTGATGTAGACGACCTTCATGCCGATTGCAATAATTTATTAATTAATGGTTCTTTAATATTGGCATATGACAGTGTTAAAAATCATACAGGAATTTATATATGGGATTCCTTAAAAATTTCAAAAACTGGTGAAATTTTATTGCCCCCCAAAACTCCATCAAGCAAATCATATTATCATACAATAACTGTTTCCGGAGGAGGTATAATCAATAACGGCAGATTTATCGGAGGAACCAAATCTAATGATTTCGGAATTTACCTCAACCTTTATGGAAAAAATATAATCTCAGGAAATTCTATTTTCGTTGATTTATTTAGCCCTTATGGCAAATCTGTTGTTATGGATACTGTGAACTGTCAACGGTTAACATTTGCTGATACATTAGACCTTTCATCAGGTATAGTAAAGATAGAAGACAACGGATCTATTTATCGTGAAGGTGGGGGCGTAATAAACCGTTCTCCAATATTTGGAAAAAATATTCAAGTATATTATGAAAATACAATAAAGGACAGTATTATAACCGGCCCCGAACTTCCTTCTGAAGCTGCAGGTATTTATTTCGATAAAAATATTACTCTAACGAAAAATTTATTTGTAAGGACTTATATTGGGCTACCTTATAATTTAAAAGGCAGTTTAAAGCTATTTACCTCAAATTATACTTTAACCTTAGGAACCGGATTCGGAACAAGCCCCAATTTACTGAGCAGCGTTTTTATTATAGGTAATCTTGCGCGTGTTTTTACATCGGTGGATAAATACAATATGAAAAAAGACAGCCTTATATTCCCGTTAGCAACAATTAAGCAGTTCAGGCCAATAGCGATTAAATTAAATAATGCTACGGCTGATAAAGATACAATTACTCTTTCAATAAATAAATCTTCTGTTACTACAAACAACCTGCTACAAAATCTGGCAGCTATAAACAATCAATTCCACTGGACTATTAAAGCTTCATCTAATTATAATAATGTTGATGCAAATGTATCTCTAAGTTTAAACAAAAGTGATTACATAAAAAATCCCGCATTAGCTGCGGTTGTACAGTCAAGCGATTATGCCTCCAGTATTTGGAACACGAGCAATAATAATATTAGATACGGAGAAATTGTTTATAACGACAGCTTAAAATATCAAACAGTTACTGCGTCATTTAAATCTTTCGGTGATTTTACAACCGGTGAAGTATTTGATATTCCAAATAACGGATTTGAATTCTGGTCTTCCCCAAAAGCTCCCGAAGGCTGGACAAAACAAGACACAGCGTTAGGCACCATCTTTAAAGATACAAACAATGTACATTCAGGACTTTATTCACTTAAAGGAATTGTTGCTGATAGCTCCGGGATAAACATTGCACCTAAACTTAGTTTTACAGTTCCATTTAAGAAAAAATTCAGCCAACTCTTTGGTTATTATGAGTTTAATTCTCAAGGTAGTGATGTTTTTTCGATAGATGTGAAATTTATAAAAAACGGTATTGTAACCGGTGATGGATTATATGAGGATTCATTAAACGTAAACAGTTTTCAAAATTTTTCAGATGAAATTAAATACGATTCTGCTTTCGGGCAGCCAGACTCATTATCAATATTAATTTCCATAAAACCTGGAGACAAGAACAGTCTCCATTCCGGAAGTAAGTTTTGGATAGATGATTTATCATTGAATAAAACAACTGGTGTTAGAGAACAAAGTACTGTTATGCCTGTTAAATCCGAATTATTTCAAAACTATCCCAATCCGTTTAATCCTACCACAAAAATAAAATTTACCATACCAAAAGCTGGAAACGTAAATCTTGCAGTTTATAATATACTAGGTCAAAAAATACGTGAATTAATAAACGGATTTATTCAGGCCGGGAAACATAGTTTTGAATTCAATGGCAATAACTTATCAAGCGGAATATACTTTTACCGGTTAAAAGAAAACGGTCATGCACTAATAAGAAAAATGATTCTCTTAAAATAAATATACTTTTCAAGGAATTAGAGTAATGAAACTAACTCTGTATACTTTCTTCATACTTTTTATTTTTATTTTACCCACTTCCGCGCAGACGGTTAAGAGCGTTAGAGACGGATACTGGAGCAGCCCTTACACATGGAGTACCGGCAAAGTACCGGTTAAAGGAGATAATGTAATTATTTCGTCTTCCGACACGGTAATAGTAGATATAAGCAACAGCAACGGTGGCGCACAATGCAGTACGCTTACGATCGACGGTGCATTGACCTTTGATCCGAACAACTATTACGATCCGGGAACTATTTCGGTTTTTAACAATTTAACTATTGCCCCGGACGGAAAGATTATTCCGGCAAGAGATACAACTTTTTTGTTTACATCAGAAATTTATGCAATCACAGTCTACGGCGATTTCATAAACAACGGTGAATTTCAAACATCCTTAAGTAATTCAAAGAATTCGATGAAAATAATGCTGACAATGTACGGCAGCAGCAATAGCTTGATATCGAACATCGGGACAACAACTTATATTTATTGGATAAATGCTTACAACAAGACCTCTATAAGCGGTAGTTTCTCGTGTAATAATTTCGATCTTTACGGACCTTTGGATAACAGCGGCGGACAGTTAAAAATATTAAACAACGGAGGTATTTATTTTGATACAGCTGCAAGTTTTGCCGTTACGCCGGAATTCGGAAAATATATATCGATAACATACAATAATCATAAAACAAAAACGACTGGTGTTGAACTGCCGGATACGGTTAATGAACTCAGATTTGCAGACAGCCTGATACTTAATAAATCAATTACTGTACTTCATCAATTGGCTTTCAACGGAACCTTATTTACCGGCAACGATACTTTAACTCTAGGCGACAGTGCCTTTACGTTAAACGATTTCAATAATTTCGTAATCGGAAATATGGCAAGAGTATTCCGTTCAAAAGACAGCCTTGTATATCTTGTGGGTGTCCGCAGTATGCCGCAAGCAAGGACGCTGGCAATTAAATTGAATAACTTACCCGCCGCCGGCGCAAAGATTACGGTAACGGCATCCGACTCGTCTTTAAATATCAATCCTCTTCCATCAGATGTCTCCGCATACGAAAAATATTATTTCTGGAATATTAAAGCCGACCCTTCTTATTCCAGAAATATTGATGCTGATGTTTCGCTTTCTTTCAACAGTGACAAATACAGTATTACGGGAAACCTTGATTATATAAATAATTATCTTGCGGCTGCAATATTAAAGGGTAATCAAAATACCGGGCAATGGAATACTGTCAACAATAATATTGGTATTTCGGAACTGGACGGCATGACTTCTGTTACATCAAAAGTAAACTCATTCGGCGATTTTACAATGGGTCAGCTATACGAACTACCCAACGGTAATTTTGAAACATGGCAATACGGCTGGCCTTACGGATGGAAGGAAAGAATCGAGGCCTATTCTACGGGTATAAGCCAGTCCGACAGCGCTCATTCGGGGTCGTATGCCGCTGAAGGCACTGTGGTAACGGGATATAATAACGCAATTGTAGCCCCGGATATGAAGTTTTCGATTCCTTTCTTGAAATATCCGCAGGTATTAAAAGGTTTCTACCAATTCTACCCGGTTAACGGCGATAAATACTATATCAATGTAACGTTCTATAAAGATTCCAATGTCGTGGGACAAGGTTCTTTCATAGATTCTTCCGAAGTTGCCTCTTATAAAGAATTTGATATCGGAATTTCTCTTCTGACTCAAACTCCGGGCGACACTGCCGGCTCTTCTAGCATAGATTCGCTGTCAATCGAAACAGGTATTAAACCCGGTAATTTAAACTCGTACCACTTGGGAAGCAGGTTTTTACTGGATGATTTATCTTTCGGTAAAATCACGGACGTTATATCCTCGCGAAATAATATCCCGAGTAAATTTACTTTATATCAAAATTATCCCAATCCATTTAATCCTTCAACTAATATAACTTTTTCGATTCCTAATCAAAGTCATGTAGTATTGGAGATATCTGATATTTTGGGAAGGAAGGTTGCAACGCTGATAAATTCCTATTTGGCTCCGGGAGTACACCGAATTGTTTGGAATGCAGACAATTATTCAAGCGGAGTTTATTTCTATCAATTAAGAGATAAGAGCAATAATAGAATTATAACTAAAAAAATGCTGCTTTTAAAATAATTTGTTAAAGTTGAGACTCACTTGTCTCTGCCTTTGTCCAATTGCGAGACGAAAAGTAAAACATAATAAAAAAGTGAGTCTCAACTGTTAAAAAAATTAGGAGATTTGAAGATGCGCAATTTCTTCCGGCTTAAGATTAATTTATTTCTATTAATATTTGCAATAGCCGCGACAGCCACTTTCGCAAAGATAAAAACGAATGATGTAACTTCCGGAAATAAAAAAAAGCAAGATGCACAAACTTTATCTCAAAACAATAAAGTAAACAAGAACTTACAGCCCGGAATCATTGCACAAGAATATTATGATAAAATTACACACCAAAACGGAGACCGCAAAAATAAAACCGAAGCATTTCAAAAGACAAGGTTATCAGGTCCGGGCGATTTTGGCTGGTCAATTTCATCCGCCGGGGATTTAAACGGTGATGGATATGATGATATTATTATTGGGGATGATTTCAAAGATGCCGCTTATATATTCTTTGGTGGTCCTCATATGAGTAACATACCCAATGTTAAATTATCGGATAACAACGGCAGTTCCTTTGGCTATTCGGTGTCAGGTGCCGGAGATGTAAATGGTGATGGTTACAGTGATGTGATTGTTGGAGCACCATCATCAGGACAATATTATGTAACCGGCAAAGACTATATATATTTTGGCGGTCCCAACATGGATAATAATCCGGATGTTATTTTAAATTCTACTTCGGGTGAACTAGGCAATTCGGTAGCATGTGCCGGGGATGTAAACGGTGATGGTTATTCGGATGTAATGGCTAGTTGTGGCAGCGAAGTATTAATTTATTATGGCGGTTCTTCAATGGATTCTATTGCAAATGTTACTTTGCAGCAGCCTGGAAGTAGTTTCTTGGGCGCTTCTATTGCGGATGCTGGTGATGTAAACGGTGATGGCTATTCGGATGTGATTGTTGGCTCATATGGAAAGGCATATGTTTATTACGGCGGCTCACCTATGGATTCGACTGCTGGTAAAATATTAATTGGTGATGCGCAATCAAGTAGTTATTTCGGTGAACATGTATGCGGCGCAGGAGATCTAAACGGAGACGGCTATTCAGACCTTGTAGTAAGTGATGTCACCAACAATGATATTTATATTTATTTTGGCGGACCGGCAATTGATTCTACGGCTGATTTAAAAATTACTGCGCCACCAACGTCTGCTGAATTTGGAAAATCAATAGCGATAAACGGTGACGTGAACGGAGACGGATTTGATGATTTACTTGTAGGTGCCTCTGCAAATGGATATGGCAGGATTTATGTTTATTACGGGGGTATGCACATGGATACAACCGCCGACATAGTTATCAACAATGATCTTAGTTATGGTTTAGAATCTGTTGTATATGCTGGAGATCTTAATAAAAACGGATATACCGATATAATAGCTAGTGAGCAGTCTAACTATAGCGTCGGTGAGTATGGAAATGTATTTATATTCACTCATTCGTTAAAAGGGATGGATACTCCCGAATATACCCTTTCTCCTTTGGGAGCCAGTTATAAAGGATTTACTTTGTCTTCTGCAGGTGATGTAAACGGCGATGGATATGATGACATACTTATCGGTGATCCGTATTATAATTCAAACACAGGCAGGGTATATTTGTATTTTGGCGGTCCAAATATAACCGATACGGCAAATGTTGTATTTACCGGCAGAAATACCGGAGATAATTTTGGCTGTTCGATATCATCCGCCGGTGTAAATGGTAATGGATATTCGGATTTTATAATTGGTGCCGATGGATATCATGCCGATACAGGAATAGTTTACATTTATTTTGGCGCCTCCTCTCCTAATTTATTTGGGAGGGATTCCCTGAAGGGATACGGAAAGGATTCATTCGGTTGTTCGGTGGCGGATGCGGGGGATGTTAATGGAGACGGAGTATCTGATTTCATTGTTGGAGCAATCGGATATAAATCCGGAACAGGTAGAGCATACGTTTATTTCGGAGACTCGTATAATTATGGTGGTGTGGATACTCTTACAGGCGAAACTCCGAATAGTTATTTCGGTACATCGGTAGCCTCGGCAGGTGATGTAAACGGTGACGGCTATTCTGATATTATTGTAGGAGCGGACGGATATAATTCATTTACCGGACAGGCTTATATTTATTTCGGAGGTAATACATTAGATACTGCTGCTTCAGTTATTTTAAATCCGGGTTCTGCAAATAATGCTTTCGGAGTATCGGTCTCATCTGCAGGTGATGTGAATGAAGACGGCTATTCTGATGTAATTGTCGGTGCCGATCGTTATAATTCTTTTACAGGTAGAGCTTACGTTTACTTCGGGGGAAAAAGAATGAATTATAATGATAATTATGCGAATCTAACGCTGGAAGGTGAGCACAAAGGTGATTATTTCGGACATGTAGTTTCAACAGCCGGAGATGTAAACGGAGATGGTTATTCCGATATTATTATTACTGCTGATAAACACAACATTTCCGATGGAAAAGCCTACATCTATTTTGGTGGTAATCTGATGGATAATATTGAAGATATTACGATGAAAAGCGAAAGTGGCGGTGGATATTTTGGTGGATCTGCCGCTTTGGCCGGAGATGTTAACCATGACGGTTTATCCGATCTAATTGTGAGCAGCAATTATAGGATATATCTCTACGAATCCACAGCACCGCCTGTAAAACCCAATATATACTCGGTGAAAGATGTATCGAATGATCAAGGCGGCTATGTAGGCATTAAATGGTCTAGAAGTTCATTCGATATTAAAACCATTAATTCCATAAAACAATATATAGTTCAAATGAGCTTTCCTCCCGGAAATATTGGCTTTGCCTGGGAAAATATTGCTGAAGTTACTCCGACGCATGATCCTTACTATCTTTACACAGCTAAGACTCCTTATGACTCCATAAAAAACAGCAGCGGAACTTTTTATTTTAGAATTATTGCCCAGGATAAAAATGGAATAGATTTGTGGAAATCAAATATTAGATCGGGGCATAGTGTTGATAATCTTGCTCCTGCTGCTCCTCAGTACTTTAAAATTTCTCCGTCGGGAAATTCGGCTGTTTTAACCTGGGCCCCGAATACGGAAAAAGATTTAAAAGATTATACACTTTATAGAAGTACAACATCTACAATTAATCCAGATACAACCACACCGCTAGTTGTAACGATGGATACTTTGTATACAGACAATAGTCCGCTTTCCGGAAGTTCATATTATTTTATACGGGCAAGCGATGTTCATGGAAATTACAGTACGCTAACAAGCGCTTCAAACAATCCTTTACCCGTTGAGCTAACAACTTTTACTGCAACAGCAAAGGGACGGGATATTTATCTTCAATGGGAAACAGGCTCGGAATTAAATATTTCTCAATTTGTAGTGCAAAGAAAGTTATCAAATTCAAAAGCTGATTGGAATGATGTAAGTAGTGTAGCTTCCGAAAGCAATAGCACTTCACCGAGAAAATATCAATTTGCAGATAGAAATTTAATACAGGGTAAATATAGTTATAGATTAAAAATTGTTGGTAGTTCGGGAGAAGCTAAATACAGCCAAGTTGTAAATGCTGTAATAGGATTACCGGATAAATTTTCAGTAAGCCAAAATTATCCCAATCCCTTCAATCCTACTACATCAATTAATTATAGTTTACCTCAAGCAGGTTTCGTTAATCTAACAGTGTACAACATTCTCGGGAAAAAGGTCATCACTTTAGTTAACGGAAAAAAAGCTCCTGGTTATCATACAGTTATATTTAATGGGAGTAGTTTTGCAAGCGGTGTTTATATTTATTCATTGAGGGTACAAAATAAATTTTCAGCAGTTAAAAAAATGGTAATTATGAAATAGTAGAGTTATCGATTCATTAACATATTAATGAGTAAGGTAATATTAATTCAATACTATAATCTACATTATAAACTTCAAAGAGAGGAGATCAAATGAAAGTTAAAAGCACAATTCTTGCTGTAGGAATAATCGTTATATTCCTGTTGCCGACTTCTGCAAGAGCCCAGTATACAGCAGGTAAAAATTATTTGGGTCCATCAATAGGATTTGCATTTTTAGGTAGTACACCGGATTTTGGAATTAGTTATGAACGCGGTTTAAATTTGCAAAATTTTGGATTGATAGGTATTGGCGGAATATTCAGATACTGGGGATACAGCGAAGTTGACTGGAAATATACCAACATCTTAATTGGGGCACAGGGAAATTATCACTTCGTTATAGAGGGAAGTAAGTTTGATCCTTATGTCGGAATTGTTCTTGCGTATGATGCAGGTTCTGTAAGCTATAACGGCCCGTTTGGAAATTATGTGTCACCTTCATACGGCGGTATGTGGATTGCTGCTCAAGGCGGCGCCAGATATTGGATTTCCCCAACCATAGCCATTAGCGGAAGAATCGGTTTGGGTTCGCTCGGTTATTCCGGATTGGACTTCGGAGTAGATTTTAAATTTTAACCGGATTGTTTTAATGCATCAGGCAGGGTGTATAGAAATCTGTTCTCTAAAAGTTCAGATGATCTCCGCAGTGTTTGTTCTCTGCGGAGATAATTTTTTCAAAATATTTTAGTACATGAAGAACGATGGAAACAAAATTTTATAAAAAATATTATCTTTTTTTCATTATATTTTTAACTACCATTACCCTGGTAATATATTCCTGTAAAAAACCTGCACCAACAGAACCACAAAAAACGTCATCATCTTCAACCGGAGAATCATCATCATTGGGGACTATCTCATATACTCCGGATTACTCAAGAGAGAAATCGGCGACTCTGGATACTGCTGCAATTAACATCTCCACAACAGATGCGAGCGGGATTAAATGGGATTTAAGTATACCCAAGCAAGATTTCAATAGTTCAACTAAAATCTCAATTATACCTATTAAAAATGTTAAGTCGGATACTTCCACTAACATTACAAACGGGGTAATATTTCAGCCGGACGGTTTTGTGTTCACAAATCTCGCTACATTAACGGTTACTGTTCCGCAATCCACTAATAAATTTGTTTTTTTTACTTTTTCGCAGGATGGAAAGAGTGTTGAGTTAACATCATTTTCCGGGTCCGGCGGCTCTTATTCGATTCCGATTAATCATTTCAGCGGAACCGCCACAGCTCAAATAAAAATCTTCAATAAGCTTTGCGCAATTGGCCACGCACAATACAACTTAGGATTAGAGGAAGAAAACAATATCCTTCAGCAGCCAATCACGGCTCCGGTGCCGCCGGATATTGATTACATCTGCGGCCTGGATGCGTCAAAGGAAAAACTGATTGACGAATATATAAAACAATTGGAAACTCCGGAAGATACGGTTATAAAACATATGTTGGGAGGACTCAGTACCATGGACCTGGCTGATTGCGATACTACCTTCGGCGGATTGGCGCAAGCTTCGAAATTGGCAGAGAGGGTGTTTAAAAAAGCTCAAGTTGCTTATAATCAGTACTCAAACGATAATAAAAAATATCCGGCTTTGGTTAAAGCGTTGCTTACAACTAGTTCGTTAATGCAAGTAATGGGCGTATCTTCCCCGCCCGATTTATTTGCAAATCTCGGTGCCTGGGCAAAAAGATATTATGATGCTCAATTGACAAAATTAACAC